>JAYOEE010000018.1:1596-40601 GCA_038106565.1 Halieaceae bacterium | reverse complement strand
ATGCGCGTCCAATCTGTCACGCAAAAACGTCAATCTATGGCTGATCAAATCATCTAACGTGGCTGTAATGCTGGCTTCTGCAGCCTCAGGGTCGTGATGTTGGCCAACCAGCCCACCCCAATCCCCGCGGCGCCCCAAAATGGCCACCAGTAGCTCGCCGACTTTGCTCCAGCGGTTATCAAATGCCTCCAATAACTGCCTTATTTCTAGACGCGATGAGCCATTATTCGCCTCGTTCAGAAAGCCCCTCACAGCGTCCTCATATAGCGGAACCGCGTTGTCCACCGGCTCGACCATGCCCCCGATTCCGCTCAGAACGGGCATTTGTCGTGTGAGTTCGTGGCAAAAACTGTCAATCGTTCGAAGGTTTAAGCTACTTTCGTTTAGCTGCCACTGCCGCTGTGCGGCGTGCTCGAGTAGGTTTTGGGCGAGTCGCCGCGTGACCTTGTCGTGATCGGCAGTTACCGGCACCTCTTTTTGCGCCTGCTCCAATCTGTGCATGACCCGATGTGCCATTTCACTTGCCGCCTTGCGAGTGAACGTGATGGCAAGAACCTGCTCGGGGCGGTCTACCCTTGCCAGCAATGCCAGCAATCTTTGCGTGAGCAGTTCAGTCTTACCCGAGCCTGCCGGCGCACTGACACAGAAGCTCCTGGTTGGGTCAATGGCCTCCTCGCGGGAGCGTTGATCGCTAATCATTCTTCTGCGCTCTCCGGGGCATCAATGGGGCCCGCCCTGAGTTCCCGTACCCTGCAGACAGCTTCGTAATCGCAATGGCGACATGCCCCCGGGGCAGGATTTACCTCAGCAGCTCCGGCTAAAAACTCATCTGCAAGCTGATACAGCACAGTTTGCCAATGCGAAACCATGTCCTGCCAATTCTTTGCCAGCCCGCGAGTCTGTTTTTCTAGGTCGTGGCCTGATTCGCCGGGGAGGCCGAAGTTCTCGCCCAGAGCAATAAATTTGGCGACCTCCTCTCCTGAGAGCGCTCCAAAAGCGATCCCTTCTATCGTGTTATCGAGCAAGGCATAAAGCGGAAGCTGCGGTTCTCCGACTCGCGTCTCAGTCCACCGGGTTTTTGCTGGCGCTTGGGTCTTATAGTCAATCACCAACCGACGGCCGTCTTTGAGCTCATCAATGCGATCCGGACGCACCGCGAGCTTCAAGCCATTGAGGTTAAGGGAGTGCTGTTGCTCCAGCTCCGCGACCCGAAAAGCACTTGTGCGCTGCCGCTCTTGGGACAACCAAGCCTTTGTCACGCGAACACACGCTTCTTTTTCCAGATCCCAGCATGCCTCTCCGACCCGTCCACGCAGGCTATAGCCCTGCGATTCACTGCGCTGCTCCAAAAACTCCAGCGCACTCGAGGCGGACTCGTCGATAAGCAATGCCTCATCATTCGAATCGAGGGCTAGCAACTTATCCTGAGTTTCCAGCGCGACCCATATGCGATACATGACATCATGCAGGAGCCCTCCTCTCTCTGCAGGGGAGAAGCCGGCTATCGTTGGGGACAGCACGGCAGGCTTCAGTCGATGCTTAACAAATGCGCGAAATGGGCACGCGGCTTGATCACGAATGAGGGTTGCGCCGCCCGTATGAGTGGTACTTGCAATCGGCACCGCACGATCAATCGGCATAGCTTCGCTACCGTTTTCCCCCAGCCAACTTGCTGGCGGGAAACGCGTGGTTCTGTGAGCGGCTGTCGCTGGAGGAATCAAAGGACTGGGAGTGGCGGGTAAATCTTGATCCATCAAGTGAAAGCTCACGATGGACTCAGAACTCGCCTTATTCCAAGCCGATAAATACGTGCGGGCTTGTGCCGTCAACTGCTCAAGGCTCAGGTCCACGAAACCCAGCTTTCGTTGCAGCGACAAGGGCAAAAAGGGTTCGACCGACACTTTACTTGGGAAAACGCCCTCCTGGGCACCAGAAATCCAGAGCGAATCGAATTGCCCCCCCAGTGCCTCCAGAGGGCCCAGCACTTGTATGCTGTCAAAAGGGGTCTTGGGTTGAAAGGCTGTCGTTTGCAAACAGTCGCGCCATAAACCCAGCGCCCCCTCAAAGGTCTGATGCGGGACAATGTTTGACAACTCAGCCAGCGCGTCCAAGCTCGCCTCCAGGCGCTGTAGTTGTTGATATTCAACCGAGTCCAGATTGCGCCTGCTGGGCCAATGCCACAGTACCAGTCGGTGTCGGATCACCTCCGACCATGCCAGCAGGTTTTTCACGCCTCGATGATCGCGTTTGGATCGAATTGCCCGCAGAATCCTGGTGATGTCTGCGTCGGGCATAGTCTTTGCTGCCAGATGGAGCGTGCTTTGTATTGACACCTCACTTGAACCAACTCGAAATTGCGCGGCGATGAGGTCCAGTAACGCCCTGCCCTCAAGGTGTGCGGGTAAGTAGGGAGAGCGCATCAGAGCGATCCAGTCCGATCGACTCAGGGGCTGTAATTCCCACTGAAGTGCTGTCAGAGCATCTCGATACAGCGGCGTATCTGATAGCGGCATGCCGGTAGAGAAATTGACCGGCAAGTCGTTGTACCGTGCATCAAGGCAATCAAATTCTTGGCGCAAAAAGTACTCTAGCCGGCGTCTATCATTAGCCATGTCGAGCAGCACGATGCCGATGCGCGTCTCACGCTGTGCGCTACTCTCTCGCGCCCACCTTGCTACAGCGGCGAGTTCGTCGTCCCTGCTCGCGAATGCCATGAACTCGGGCGCGCTCGACGGACGTTTTGCTGAATCAATCAATTGGATATCCGCGAGGTGCTCGAGGCAACTGAGTGTCATAGGTGGGACCGTTGGGTTCGCGTACAGCCCCGCGGGTGGGCGTTTATTTGTCTCGATACCCAATAGCTGCCGGTACGCGCCGTAGCGGGTAACCGCTTGAAGCGTCGTCAGACGATCCTCGAATCGGCGCGCCCAATCCGCGAAAACCTGACAGTCGTCATCGTATTGAAAATATGACCACAGATCAGCTACGTCAGCGCCCCTGTGCATGAGGAGCTTGTTCCATGCCGTTCGTGCACGATTCGCGGCCGCCCGGGGATGGGTCAGCGTGAACTCGTCTCGTCCGGCAAGGTCATCCCGGATGACCTGTTGCCATAGTGCCTGCTCCTGTTGGCTTGTGAGCAGCCGCTGAGCCGGTAACGTGCCAATTTCAACCGCCTCGTGCCAACTCCGCTCCAGCCAGCTATCTACAGTCTCTACCGCTGGAGCAACGACTACTTGGGTATGGGTAGAGCAACGGCTTGTCCACGCGCTGACAATCTCACGGGCAAGGCGTTTCCCGGGTGTGAGGATAAGTTGACCGGTTTCCAGAAAAGGGAGAAATGGCTCAAGTTCAACAGCGGCACGCATACCCTAGACTAACTCACGACGCCCGATGCCAAACCACCGATGGCACAAAAAAAGTAAATTCTCAGAGCAATCGATGCGCAGAGGGAAGCCAATCAGGCCTTATCGCGGCAATACCCACGACCTGAAAAGCCAGATGGCCTCAATGACTGTATCCCGGGTTCCTGTTCTAACCGCGTGGTCTGGCAAGCAATTGTCAGTAATAGGCTTGGCTGCGATCACTGTGATCGGTGCTGTCACGCACACCGGCTAACTGTGGAATCTGCTCCAGCAGGGTCTTTTCTACCCCGCCTTTGAGCGTCATATCTACAGCGCTACAGCCTTGGCAGCCTCCTCCAAACCGAAGCACAGCAAATTGATCCTCGGTGACTTCAATAAGAGACACTTCGCCCCCGTGGGCGGCCAGTGAGGGATTCACTTCGTTATATAAAACGTAATTGATGCGATCCTCCAGCGGGCTATCATCAGACACGCGTGGCATCTTTGCGTTTGGCGCCTTGATGGTTAGCTGACCTCCCATGCGATCAGCTGAATAATCCACCAATGCGTCCTCCAAGAAGGGGATACTTCTACCCTGAAACCAGGCTTTGAAGCTGTCAAAGGCCTGCTCTACATCGCCCTCTTGCACATCTCCCTCCCTGCAGTAAGCGATGCAGGTTTCAGCACGCGGAGTGCCAGGGTCATTGATGAACACGCGCACGCCCAGTGCATCCTCCTGCTTAGAAAGCAGTTCTGCCAGATACTCTTGTGCTGATTCCGTGATGGTAATCATGCTGCGATTGCCCCGCTAAGCGTTAACGATTCGAACCCAATGATACCGGCATGGGCAGGGCGAGCCAATCGTGGCCGTTCAGATCCACCTAAGTAGCGAATTATTACCCGTAGACATCGATTGGCTCTTTTAGATGTCAGCCTCTACGCCTAGACTGCCTCCCAGTTGTAATGTGGAGAAAGCAACGTGCCAGACAGAGATTCAGCGCCCCACGACGCTTCCCTGGAGCGGGCAAGTGATGAGCGGTCGGGCAAACCGCTTAAGTGGTCTCAGATTATGCTGTCGACACTCTCTGCAGGCTTTGGCGTACAGAGCGGGAGCCGTCGCGAGCGCGACTTCAATGGGGGATCCGTTAAAAGCTTTGTCATCGCGGGGCTGGCGCTGACTACCCTCTTTGTCCTGACTTTGGTTGCCATTGTGAGGACCATAGGAGGTTGATCAGCGACTCCTCCCTTGCGCAATTGGCCGGCGATGTTGAGCTCGCCTCAAGGCGCGTCCAGCGCTTTGCGCCGTCCACCCCAATATTGAAGCTCCCGATGCTCAACAGTCTGATCCATGGTCAGGTGTTCCTCAAGGCAGAGTGTTTGCAGGCGACAGGGTCTTTTAAGATTAGGGGCGCTCTAAATGTCATGTCCAGGTTGCGCGAACAGCAGCGAACCGATCACGTAGTCGCCTTTTCTTCAGGCAATCATGGGATCGGTGTCGCCTATGCTGGGAGGTGCCTTGGAATAAAAGCTACTGTCGTGGTGCCTCACGACGCGCCTCCGGCCAAGGTATCTCGAATCCGAGAATTGGGGGCTGAGATCGTCTTCTACGATCGATACCAAGAGAGTCGAGAAGCGCTAGCGCTCGATTTGCAGCAGTCTCTGTCATGTGCCCTCGTGAAGCCCTATGACGATTGGCATACCATTGCCGGCCAGGGGACCTGCGCTCTCGAGGCGCTCGAGCAGGTCGGGCGAGACTTTGACAGCGCGATTATTTGTACAGGGGGTGGCGGACTTTCCGCCGGGATGGGTACCTACTTGCGCTCCAAGCATGATTCAACGCAGATCTACACCGCCGAACCGCATGGGTGGGATGACCATCGGATTTCGCTACTAGCGGGCAGTAGAGCCGAGGCACCGGCTGACGGATCTGACTGGTGTGACGGGTTGCTGGCCCCCATACCGGGAGAGCTCACGTTCGCAATTAACCAGGCGAATAGCGCCACCGGTCTCAGTGCCGGTGACGATGCTATTTTTGATGCGATGAAGCTGGTGAGGGACGGCCTGGGTATCTGCCTAGAGCCGAGCGGAGCGGTGGCGGTTGCCAGCCTGCTCAGTCACCCCGAGACATTTTGGGGGCAGCGCGTGCTGGTCACCCTTACGGGCAGTAACGTCGATAGCGATAAATTCGCTACCGCCATGCGTTTAGCTAGGCAAACCACTCAGCCACACAATCAGTGTGACGAGAACCACGCTGATTAATGCGGTAGCGGCAACCGCATCGGCAATTCCATCTTCCATGTTACTTTTTGACATCTTACTCTCTCTGCAAGCACCATCGGGCGCGCCAAGACAAATCCAGTTTTGTGCTCTCGAACACCGAGGCGGCGGCATTCTACCCGTTTGCAGGTAGCCCGCGCCACTACCGCATGTCATCAGTGGGGAGCACAAAAGTTGCCCGCGGATATGCCACAATGCCGTGCGAGACGCACGATGACATCTCTTGAAACCAAAAGAGTGGCGCCTGGGGCACTGGCCGCCTCCTAGATTCCACAGGATTCTGCATGGAAACGGGCATTACTTTCACTTTTGCAGCCATCTTTTTGGGCGCAGCAGTGCTGTCTTCCGTAGCCCTGTACGCGCGTCAGCCGATCATCATCGCCTATATCGCGCTCGGTATGGCGCTTGGCCCGCACGGAATGGGAATTGTCTCCGACATGGATCTCGTCTCTGGTGCGGGACATGTTGGGATTATCTTGCTTTTGTTTCTGCTGGGTCTCGATATGAAGCCCTCTGCCCTCTGGAACAGTCTCCGGCAGTCCACACTGGTCGCGATGCTGAGCGCATTGTGTTTTGCTGTCAGCGGCTATGGCCTGAGTCGAATGTTTGGCTTTGCGGGCCTCGATGCACTGTTGATTGCTGCGGCGTTAGTGTTCTCATCGACGATAATCGGGATCAAACTGCTGCCGACTACAGTACTGCATCATCGACACCTCGGTGAGCTCATGATTGCCCTACTGCTCTTTCAGGACTTACTCGCCATCATCGTTCTGGTCATGATGGACAGCATTGGCGCGAGTAACATCACGTGGCAGACGCTACTCAAGCCGCTGCTGAGCCTCCCTGTTCTGGGTGGGCTTTGCTGGATCAGCGTCAAGGTGCTCTTGCTCCCCTTGATTCAGAAATTCGATCGGTTTCACGAGTACATATTTTTGCTGTCAATTGGCTGGTGTCTCGGTATGGCTGAACTCGGGATTTGGATGGGCTTATCCGCCGAAATTGGCGCGTTCATCGCCGGCATAAGCATTGCCAGTAGCCCCATTGCGCAATACATCGCGATTAGTCTCAAGCCTCTGCGAGATTTTTTTCTCGTGGTCTTTTTCTTTTCTGTTGGGAGTGGGCTGGACATGGCGATTCTGCCGGCGGTGGCCCTCCCCGCAGGCATCATCGCAGGCCTCTTCCTGATTCTGAAGCCAATCGTCTTTCAGCTTTTGGTAAGAGGCGTATTTGATGAGCCAAAATTGGCCTGGAATCTGGGTCTGCGGCTGGGTCAGTGCAGCGAATTCGCGCTTCTGATTGCCTTTCTGGGATTGTCAAAAGGAGTACTCAGTGTGCCGGCGGCAACCCTGATTCAGGCGACCACAATCCTCACCCTGTTGGTGTCTTCTTATTTGGTAGTGGTGACCCTTCCGAATCCCATCGCGATCAGGGAGGATTTAAGGCGCGATTAGCACGCCCGCATGACGGTCACGTCATGCGGGCGAGTGGCCTAGATGGCCGCTTCTAGCTCTGGGAGGGCCTCGAATAAGTCCGCGACAAGCCCGTAATCGGCGACTTGAAAGATTGGTGCATCTTCGTCCTTGTTGATCGCAACAATCACTTTGCTGTCTTTCATGCCGGCGAGATGCTGAATGGCACCGGAGATACCCACCGCAATATACAAGTCAGGTGCCACAATTTTACCCGTCTGCCCCACTTGATAGTCATTCGGGACGAAACCCGCATCCACCGCTGCACGAGACGCGCCGATGGCAGCATTTAATTTATCTGCGATACCCTCGAGCAGGCTAAAGTTATCGCCATTCTGCATGCCGCGCCCGCCAGAGATGACAATCGATGCTGACGTGAGTTCTGGCCGATCAGATACTGCGACCTCCTCTCGAATGAACTTCGAAACACCGGCGTCATGCACCGCCGAGCAAGCCTCTACTGAAGCGCTGCCGCCTTCATCTGGCACAGCATCGAAGGCAGTAGTTCGCACGGTAATGACCTTTTTGGGGTCATTGGATTGAACCGTTGCAATCACATTGCCGGCATAGATTGGGCGCTTGAAGGTATCCGGACTTTCTACGGACAAGATGTCGGAGATCTGCCCCACATCTAATAATGCCGCAACCCGAGGCATGAAGTTTTTTCCATTGGCCGTTGAGGGAGCAAGCACATTATCGTAATCCGCACCCAACTCGGCTACCAATAAGCTAATGTTCTCGGCAAGCTGGTGCTCATAGACGGCGTTGTCTGCACAAATCACTTTAGCGATTCCGGGAACCCGCGCAGCTGCCTCTGCTGCCGCGCCGCACTGCGACCCAGCAACCAATATGTCCACCTCCCCTCCCAGTGCGCCGGCCGCAGCCACAGCATTGAGTGTCGCCGTCTTGAGGGTCGCGTTATCGTGTTCAGCAACGACTAATGTCTTCATCAGATCACCTTCGCTTCGTTTTTCAGTTTATCCACCAGTTGCGCCACATCTTCCACCTTGATTCCGGCAGCACGCTCGGGGGGCGGTGTTACCCCGATCTGGTTGACATGGGATTGAACGGAGACTGACAACTGATCGGGCGTCAGGGTCTCCAAGGGCTTTTTCTTCGCCTTCATAATATTGGGCAGTGAGGCGTATCGAGGCTCATTCAGCCGCAAATCGGTGGTGATGATAGCGGGAAGTGTCAAAGAGAGGGTCTGCAGGCCACCGTCGACCTCGCGCACCACCTCCACTGCACCGTCATTGATCTTCACCTCGGAAGCGAAAGTGCCCTGGCCCATGCCCGTCAGTGCACCCAGCATCTGACCGGTCTGGTTGTTGTCTCCATCGATGGACTGCTTCCCTAAAATCACGAGATCAGGGCTCTCCTGAGCAACAACAGCCTTCAATAATTTGGCCACTGCAAGCGGCTCCGGCTTGCCGTCCACTTCTACGTGGATGCCCCTGTCGGCTCCCAAAGCGAGCGCCGTACGGATCTGTTCCTGACAACTGCTCTCGCCCACTGATACAGCAACGATTTCTGTCGCCGTACCAGCCTCCTTGAGTCTGACCGCCTCTTCAACCGCGATCTCGCAAAAGGGATTGATCGCCATCTTTACATTATTCAGGTCGACGTCGGTGCCGTCCGCTTTTGCCCGCACCTTAACGTTGTAATCAACCACGCGTTTCACCGCGACCAATACTTTCATGGTTTCTCCAAATGAATGTTGGAACAGAATGCAGATTGTCTGATTGCCTTGCTCCGGTTGGTGGCCGAGGGAAAGACACGCTTTCATGCCGTTTGCGCGGCCCTCGTTTACCTGTGAACACGGCGCGCATAGTGTATCATGCCGCCCGAATTGAAATCACCCGGCACGCCCGCATTTTAATGCATTTCGGCGGCCCGGGATGCGTCTGAAGTCTGGCCATATAACGTTGTGGGGTGCGGTGTGGAAAGAGAATCGATGGAATTTGATGTGGTCATCGTTGGAGCCGGCCCGGCGGGCCTGTCGGCGGCGATTAGATTGATGCAGCTCGCTGAGAGCGAAGGGCGGGAAACCACTGTTTGCGTTGTTGAAAAAGGCTCAGAAGTGGGAGCTCATATTCTCTCCGGTGCGGTGCTCGAGCCTCGCGCACTGCAAGAGCTCTTGCCTGACTGGCAGGATCGCGCGGCGCCACTCAATACACCGGTAACGGGCGATACCTTCTATTTTTACACCAGCGATAGCAGTGCCATCAAACTGCCCGGATTTGCCATTCCGAGACCCACTCATAACCATGGAAATTACATTGTCTCAATGGGCAACGTTTGCCGCTGGCTGGCCGAGCAGGCTGAAGGACTCGGAGTGGAGATCTATCCAGGCTTCACCGCAGCGGAAGTGCTTTTTGACGAAACGGGAAGTGTGAAGGGAATCGCTACCGGCGAGATGGGTGTTGGCGCAAACGGTGAGCAAAAAGACAGTTACGTGCCCAGCATGGAATTGCATGCGCGCTATACGGTTTTCGCAGAGGGGTGCCGCGGCCATCTAGGTAAGCAACTCATCACACACTACGCGCTAGATGAGGGCAAGGATCCGCAACATTATGGTATTGGCATCAAAGAGGTTTGGAAGGTCGATCCGGAAAAGCATCAGGAGGGGCTCGTTGTTCATGGTATCGGCTGGCCATTGTCAGAGTCCGGGTCCAGTGGTGGCGCCTTTCTCTACCATGCAGAGAATCACGAGGTTTACCTGGGTTTGATTGCTGATCTCAACTACAGTAATCCGCACTTAAGCCCGTTTGAAGAGTTTCAAAGGTGGAAAACCCACCCCAAGACCCGCGAGGTGTTGGAAGGTGGCGAGCGGATAGCCTATGGCGCTCGCGCGCTGGCAAAAGGAGGCCTCAATTCTCTGCCTGAAATGGCCTTCCCCGGCGGCGTGCTGATCGGCTGCGACGCAGGCACCCTCAACAGCGTCAAAATCAAGGGTAACCACACCGCGATGAAGAGCGGCATGCTCGCAGCCGAAAGTATCATGGCTGCTCTGCAGTCCGACTCAGTTCAACCTCTCTTGTCTGACTTCGCCGAGCGAGTCAAAACCTCATGGCTTGGAAAGGAGTTGAACAGTTCCAGAAACTTCTCGGGTTTCATGCACAAATTCGGAACGCTGATTGGTGCGGCATTGGTGTGGATAGATCAGAACCTGTTCGCCGGCCGCCTGCCGTTTACTTTGCATGACAGCAAGCCGGACCATGCCTGTTTGGAGGAAGCCGCCTCAGCGAAGCGCATTGTCTATCCCAAACCCGACAATGTGATTACCTTTGACCGACTGTCTTCTGTATTCCTATCCAACACTAATCACGAGGAGGACCAGCCGTGTCACCTCACGCTGAAAGACAGTTCGGTGCCCATATCAGTAAACCTGCCTCTTTACGCAGAGCCAGCTCAACGATATTGCCCTGCCGGTGTTTACGAGATCGTGGATGAAGCAGAGGGGCCGCGTTTTCAGATTAATGCGCAGAACTGTGTGCATTGTAAGACCTGCGACATCAAAGACCCCTCCCAGAATATTACCTGGATAACTCCCGAGGGCTTTGGCGGACCCAACTACCCCAACATGTAGGACTGGCACCTAACCCAGGGGAAAGCGCACGCCGGCACTCTCTACACTGTGGTCGCTATCTGCCAGCTCTACGAGCCGATACCAGGCAGCGCGTGAGCATAGCCCGGACAGGCCATGGGGTAAGGCAATATATGCGGCGCCGCTTGCTCTGGGCTCCGGACGGATAGGATGCGACGCGGAAATGGGGAAGAACCCGCCTGCATTGAGTGTGGCTACCAGAATCGCGCCGTCGGGGGTTTCTTGCGCCTCGATATCCGTGATGATCAGGGGGTGCAAGGCAACTGACACGCGACACTTTTCTACCGGCGTCACGAGATAGTACTGCTCGTCTTCCTCACGACGAAGAATCCCTGCGAATAGCTGCCAGAGCTCGGGGCGGCGAATCGGCACGCCTTCGTGGTACCAGGTGCCGTCTGCCGAAATAGCCATGTCGATTTCACCGCAATACTCAGGATGCCACGTATCCAAAGGCGGCGGTTTCCTGCCGTTAATCGAGGCGACGGAATCACTCAATCGGCTGTGCGCCCTGTCGGGTACGCTGCCGAGCAGATCATACAGGCGCTGACCGCCCTCCTCCGATGCCCCGGTGCTGTTGCTCTTTGATCTCATTTCCACTCATCTGGCTATCGGATAATGATATCTGCGGTATTTCGTTGATGAACCAAATACTCGCCGAAGCTCAGCTCCTGCTGCTCTGAATATCGCCTGCCCCTTATGGCTGACGCCTCGCGACTTCCCAGCGAGCTGATATCCCCGGCAGACACCCGCGCGAGTTGAACCAGCGCGTAACCTTGATCTGGGATTGCAACCATCTCCAGCACGTCGGGTCGCCCGGCGGGCATTGAAAAAGCGGCCTCCAAAACGGAACGGGGCAATTGACTGGAGAGACGGGTAGACGCCAACTCGACCCGCCATTCCAGATTCAGTTCATTCGCCACAGATTCGATAGTGCCCCCGTCACGCAAGGACTGCTCGACCTGAGTCTGCAAGGTGATTAGTGACTCAGCCTCAATCTCAGTGCGGACCCGCCGCCTGATATCCGTCTCGACATCGGCAAAAGGAGCTACTTGTGGCGGCCTTCGTTCATGTACCCTGACAACGACAAACCGCTTGCCTGACAGCTCCAGTACTTCGCTGTTATTGCCACGCTCCAAAACGTCCTCGGAAAACGCGGTATCCCGAAGTCGCTGATCTGAAAATAAGCCTTCTCCAGATTCGGCAGAAAACGGTGTTGAGCGTTGCACTGTGCTTTTGAGTTGCGATGCAGGTCCGTCAAGGTCGGCCGCATTGAACACGAGATCTCTGAGTTCCTCGACCGCGAGCAGCAACGCCCGCTCGGACTCAGCAGCGGCCATGGACACCTCCAGCTCCGCGAGAATGGCTTCTGTGTCGATCGACTCTGCCGCGATACGCTCCTCTAGACGAATGAAGTGCGTGCCTGCATCTGTCACCACCGCCGGCGAAACCTCGCCCACCTGAGCCAACTTTGCGATGGCTGCCTCCATTTTCTCTGGAAAGGCAGTCCCATCCGTGAAACCCAGCTCGCCTCCCAAACTCGCTGATCCAAGATCATCGGATACTTCCGCGGCCAGAGTGGCAAAGTCCTCGCCGAGTGACAGTCTCTCGGATACTGCTCCGACTCTTGCCGCAAACGCCGTCGACTCTTCATCGTCCTGCGGAATCAGCAGAATGTGCGACACTCGCGATTGCTCCGTAACGGCGTATTCATCCTTGACCAGTTCAAACTGCTCCCGCACAGCCTCCTGTGCGATTTCAACGGGAAAGTCTTCAGGACTCAGCACAATAAAGTCCGCTACCAACTGCTCCGGGTACAGGAAATCAGCCTCGTTGTTCTCGTAATATGTTCGCAGGGAGGCCAGAGAGAGATCCGATTCATCTACCAAAGTATCTGCCGGTATCGAGAGGTATCTCACGTCCCGCTCTTCGGCTAACACATCAGCAGCAGCCGCGAGTTCAGTCGGGGTTGCAAACTCAGACTCCCTCAGCGCCGCCTGCAACTGGGTCAGCACAATGTCCTCGCCTTGCGCTCGCTTGAACCGCTCCGGCGTATACCCCGCGTTAGCAAGCACACTCTTATAAGCATCCGGCGAGAACGTGCCATTCAACTGGAACACTTCGCTACTGGTTATTGAGGCGCCTATCTGTTTATCAGACGCGGCTAATTCTAGCGTTGCAGCCTGCTGCAACAGGAGCATCCGCTGAATCAGTGATTCAATTGCCCTGGGGCGAAGGCGGTCGTCGTCCAGCATGGCTGGGTCGACATTGTCGCCAAGAATACTCACCAACTGACGCTTTTGCTGCGTTACCGCTTCCTGGAGCGCGAACGGGCTGATTTCTTCTCCGTTCACCTCCGCAACGGCACTCCCTGACCCGCCGGGTAGCAGCGTTTCCAGACCAAAGGCGGCGAAGGACAAAACGATTAGACCAATAATGATTTTCGCTGTCGTGCCCTGCGCGCTTTGTCGCATAGTTTGAAGCATGATGTGTGAACTCTCCGAGCCAGGTGAGTTAATCAGCGGAGACTGCTGGTCGAGACCGCCGGGATTTTACAGGATCAATACGTAAAGAAGGCGCTCTAGAGCGCCTTCTCGAGGTTACCGTCACCGGCAACACAAGGTTTGAGTTTACTTGTTAACGGCATCCTTGAGTGCCTTGCCCGCCTTGAATCCAGGTGTATTGGAAGCAGCGATTTGAATTGTCTCTCCGGTGCGAGGATTGCGCCCCTGACGAGCCGCGCGTGCTTTTACGGAGAAAGTGCCAAAGCCAACCAACGAAACACTGCCACCCTTGGCCAAAGCGCCGGTAATCGCACCTATCGCTGCGTCGAGCGCTCGCCCAGCTGAAGCCTTTGACAGGTCCGCCTCGGCGGCAATCGCATCAATCAAGTCATTTTTGTTCACGTTATATCCCTCGAGTCTATTCACTTATATCAATCAAAGGCGCCTAACTCAGAGCCTTCAAGTAGCCTACTCCTGACGCCAACTAGGGTCAACGCCAGACCCCGGAAATCAATGCGATCTGGGCCGATTTGCCTCGTTATCAGCGCCATCCGCATCATCCGGCGGGCTTTGCGTGCTCATTCCGGCTAGATAGTCTTGATCGGCGAGTGGTTCTGGCAGCCGCTCCAGTGCAATCGACAGCACCTCATCGATCCACTTAACCGGTCGGATATCCAGATTTTCCTTGATGTTGTCGGGTACTTCTTGCAAGTCCCTCTCGTTCTCATGCGGGATGATAACAATGTCTATCCCTCCACGCCGGGCCGCAAGCAGTTTCTCCTTAAGGCCTCCAATCGGCAGTACCTCACCGCGCAGCGTGATTTCTCCTGTCATGGCCACGTCGGCTCGAACAGGGATTTCGGTAAAGCTGCTGACGAGAGCGGTGCACATGGCAATACCTGCACTGGGGCCGTCCTTGGGGGTAGCCCCCTCTGGCACGTGAATATGCATATCGCGAGAGTCATGCATTCGAGCGGGGATTCCCAGACTCTGAGACTTTGCCCGAACAACCGTCAAAGCAGCCTGGATGGACTCCTGCATAACGTCCCCCAGCGAACCGGTTTTGACGATGCGGCCTTTACCCATGGTGGAGGCGACTTCAATGGTGAGAAGCTCGCCACCCACAGAGGTCCATGCCAGCCCAGTGACCTGTCCTACTTTGCTCTCTTTTTCTGCGGTGCCAAAGTTGAACTTGCGCACGCCCAAGACGTCACTGAGCATATCGGGAGTCACTTCCTGTCCCGCCTCCCTCTCTCCTAGCGCAAAAGCTTTCACCATCTTGCGGCACACTTTTGCAATTTGCCGCTCCAGGGCCCGCACGCCGGCCTCACGCGTGTAGTAGCGAATAATGTCGAGGCAAGCGGCTTCCGAGATCGATATTTCCGCGGGTTTCAGGCCATTTACTTTGGTTTGTTTGGGGATAAGGTAGCGCTGGGCGATATTGAGCTTTTCATCCTCGGTATAGCCCGGTATGCGGATGACTTCCATACGGTCCAGTAACGGCCCGGGGATATTCATGGTATTTGAGGTACAGATAAACATGATGTCCGAGAGGTCGTAATCCACCTCCAGATAGTGATCGTTGAAAGCATGATTCTGTTCTGGATCTAGGACCTCAAGCATCGCGGACGCCGGGTCGCCTCGATGATCCATCCCCATTTTGTCGATTTCATCGAGCAAAAATAGCGGGTTACGTACGCCAGCCTTGGCCATTTTTTGCAGCAGCTTACCGGGCATAGACCCGATGTAGGTTCTTCTGTGCCCGCGAATTTCTGCCTCGTCCCTCACACCACCCAGCGCCATGCGGATAAATTTTCGATTAGTGGATCGGGCGATCGATTCGCCCAAGGAGGTTTTACCCACACCAGGCGGTCCCACCAAGCACAGCACGGGCCCCTTTAGTTTGCGGACGCGCTTCTGCACTGCGAGGTATTCCAGAATGCGCTCCTTGACCTCCTCGAGCCCGAAATGGTCTTCGTCGAGCACCTGCTGGGCGCGCCGCAAATCGTGCCGGACCTTACTACGCTTGGCCCAGGGAATGCTGACCATCCAATCCAAATAGCCACGCACAACAGACGCCTCCGCAGACATTGGCGACATCATCTTGAGCTTGCCCAATTCAGCATTGGCTTTTTCGAGCGCTTCTTCGGGCATCTTCGCGTCATTGATTTTATTTTGCAGATCGTCGATTTCGTTGGGGGTGTCGTCCATTTCACCCAGTTCTCGTTGTATCGCTTTCATCTGCTCATTCAGGTAGTACTCTCGCTGGCTCTTTTCCATCTGCTTTTTGACTCGGCCGCGAATCCGTTTCTCGACCTGAAACAGGTCGATTTCCGCATCCATTAGCGACCGAAGATGTTCCAAGCGCTTGCGGATGTCAGCAATCTCCAAAATCCGCTGCTTTTCCTCCAAATCAACGCTCATATGCGCAGCAATGGTGTCGCCAAGTCTGCCCGGATCGTCAATGCCTGACAGCGAGGTCAACACTTCGGCGGGAACCTTTTTGCTCAACCCAACATATTTTTCAAACTGCTCTACAGTGGCCTTTACCAGCGCGGCGGCATCAGATTCGGCGACCCGATCTGCTTCGATTTGGCGCACCGATGCCACGGCGAAATCTTCTTCTTCATCTACGGCCACCAGGGCTGCGCGGTAACAGCCCTCGACGAGTACTTTTATCGTGCCATCTGGCAACTTAAGCAGTTGAAGGATATTGGAGACGGTGCCCACCTGATATAAATCATCCGCACCCGGCTCATCGTCGGCGGCATTTCTCTGGGCAACCAGTAGCACCTGCTTGTTGTCGAGCATCGCATGCTCTAGCGCCTCTATTGAACGCTCTCGCCCCACGAAGAGTGGCAAGACCATATGGGGGTACACCACCACGTCGCGCAGTGGGAGTAGCGGTAACTGCTGATCTTGATCCGTCATGGTGTTCTCCTTCGCCGATAAGAGAAGATATGGGGGCCGGATTGATGAATTTAAAGGCCTTTCGCCCTTATGTTCATACCATTGGGACGGCGAACTGGATCGAAGCCCCCTCTCGACGAAAGGGGTTTGTTGGCGAAAGGGGCTTGCGCCTGCTTACTCCTCTGCTCCCGCAGCAGCAGGACTGGGGGTCTCGTAGACTAAAAGCGGCTCTGAATCACCTTTGACGACGGACTCATCGATCACAATTTTGGCGACGTTAGGGGTAGAGGGAATGGTGTACATCGATTCCAGCAGGATCGCCTCCAATATCGACCGCAGGCCCCGTGCTCCAGTCTTTCTCTCCATGGCTCGCTCGGCCACGGCTTGCAAGCCGTCATCTCTGAAATCAATCTCGACGCCTTCCATCTCGAACATTTTCGCGTATTGCTTGGTCAGCGCATTTCTGGGCTCTGTCAGGATACGGATCAAAGCCTCCGCATCGAGCTCTTCCAGGGTGGCGACAATGGGCAATCTGCCAACGAACTCGGGTATCAGTCCATATTGAACCAGATCTTCAGGCTGAAGATCCGTCAACGTCTGGCCAAAGTTACGCGTTTCGTCCTTACTCTTCACCTCTGCGCCGAAACCAATACCACCCTTTTCAGAACGATTTCGGATGACTTTATCCAGACCGGCAAAAGCCCCGCCGCAAATGAAAAGGATATTGCTCGTATCGACCTGCAGAAATTCTTGCTGGGGATGCTTGCGGCCGCCCTGAGGTGGCACCGATGCAACGGTTCCCTCGATAAGCTTTAGTAGCGCCTGTTGTACGCCCTCTCCAGACACATCTCTCGTGATGGAGGGGTTGTCCGACTTGCGTGAAATCTTGTCGATTTCATCAATATAAACAATACCCATCTGAGCACGATCGACATCGTAATCGCATTTTTGGAGCAGTTTTTGAATAATATTTTCAACATCCTCCCCCACATAGCCCGCTTCCGTTAGCGTGGTTGCGTCGGCAATAGTGAAAGGAACGTCGAGTAGCCGCGCCAAAGTCTCGGCCAGTAATGTCTTGCCAGATCCTGTCGGCCCAACAAGCAGGATATTGGACTTGCTCAGCTCTACTTCTTCGCCGCCTTTTCCGGACGGCTCAGCGTTGCGAAGCCGTTTGTAATGGTTGTAGACGGCGACAGCGAGCACCCGCTTCGCCTGCTGCTGACCAATAACATACTGATTCAGGATGTCGTTGATCTCTTCCGGGATGGGCAATTTGGTGGATTCACCCTCGCTTCCGGACTCCTGAATTTCTTCTCGGATGATGTCGTTGCAGAGATCGACGCACTCGTCGCAAATAAAGACAGAGGGACCCGCAATGAGCTTCCGGACCTCGTTTTGGCTTTTACCGCAAAATGAGCAGTAGAGCAGCTTGCCGCTGTCGCCAGAACTATTGTCGTCTGCCATCTAGAGCCCCATTTGGTCTTGCAACTGGATCTTCATAACCTTGATACGTTTCACCGGACTTTGCAAGTCGCGAAATGGTTAACGACTGCTGATGACTTCGTCCACCAATCCATATTCTACGCTCTGTTCAGCACTCATAAAGCGATCGCGCTCAGTATCCCGCTCTATCACCTCCATGGACTGACCGGTGTGCTCTGACAGCAAACCATTTAATCTCTCACGCAGAAAGAGAATTTCCTTAGCCTGGATTTCTATGTCAGTGGCTTGCCCTTGAGCGCCGCCACTGGGCTGATGGATCATTGTGCGCGCATTGGGAAGAATGAACCGCTTACCTTTTGTTCCGCCGCTGAGCAAAAAGGCCCCCATTGAAGCCGCCTGGCCGATACACATCGTACTCACATCAGGCTTGATGAATCGCATGGTGTCATAAATCGACAATCCCGCGGTAACGGAACCGCCAGGGCTGTTGATGTAAAGATGTACATCCTTGTCGGGGTTTTCTGACTCCAGAAACAGCAGTTGCGCCACCACCAAATTGGCCATGTGATCTTCAATGGGTCCCACTATGAAGATGACACGCTCTTTTAGTAGCCGGGAATATATGTCGAAAGAACGCTCCCCTCGGGACGTCTGCTCGATAACCATGGGCACCAAACCCAGGCCTTGTGGATCCAGAGCTGCTTCTTCGCGACTCATGCTACTCCCCTAAAGTTACTGGTTATGCTTGGGCAGCTGGACGCGCCTTTGCCAGCGCGTCCTGATAGCTACACTCAACCTCGGCTACCGCGGCTTGCGACAGCAGTCGCTCGACCACCGCATCTTCCAGTACCCGAGACTCGATACCCGCAAGCTGCTGATTCTCCGAATAATACCAATTGATGACCTCCTCCGGATCCTGGTAGGTGGAGGCGATATCTTCTATGGCTTCCCGAATTTTAGCGGGATCCGCAGTCAGATCATATTCGCTGATCATCTCGGCCACGACGAGGCCAAGTTTTACGCGACGCTCGGCCTGCTCGGCGAACATTTCATCCGGTAACACCGAGGACAGATCCATATCCTGTGGGGCGGCGCCACCAAACTGCTGGAACATTTGTTGACGCATCGCGTTGACTTCCTGAGCGATTAACGAGGCTGGCAGTTCCAGACTCGAATGTGCCTCCAAGATCGCGTCCATCACCTGGGTCTTCACAGAGGCTTCTACGGCATTGCGGAGCTCACGTTCCATATTCTGCTTCACTTCGGCTCGAAACTCTTCTTCGGTTCCGTCTTCCAAGCCGTACTTTTTGAACAGCGCGTCATCTACCGGCGCCAGCTCAAGCACTTTGACCTCTTGCACCTTCACCGCAAATTGCACCGCTGCACCAGCCAGCTCTTCTTTCTGGTAATCCTCCGGGAAGGTTAGATCGAGGACTCTATCCTCCCCAGCAGCAGCCCCAATTAGCCCTTCCTCAAACCCGGGGATCATTCGGCCGGAGCCTAGCTCCAGAGACGTACCGTCTGCAGATCCGCCCTCGAAGGCCTCTCCATCGCGGGTGCCAACGAAATCAATGACGACAGTATCGCCCTCCTCAGCGGCTTTCTCTGAAGCGACAAGTTGCCCCTGCTGCTTCCGAAAAACCTCGATGATTTCGTCAATATCGCCGTCTGTGACCTCCGCTACGGGCTTCTCCACAGACAAATCTTCAATACTTTGCACTTCTACGGTCGGAAAAATCTCAAAAGTCGCCGTGTATTCGACGTCCTGCCCCGCATCCAATTTGCGCGCTTCGATATTGGGCTGACCTGCAGGCCGCAGATTCTCTGCAAGCACTGCCTCCTGAAACGACTGACTGATAACCTCACCCAGGACTTCCTGCCTAACGCCCGCACCAAAACGCTGCTGCATGACCCGCATAGGCACCTTACCGGGCCTGAATCCGGGTAACCGAACATTTTTCGCCGCATCTTGAAGTCGCTTGTCTACCGCGACATCTACGCGATCGGCGGGGACTCCAACGGTCAAGCGCCGCTCAAGCCCTGAGGTGGTTTCTACGGAGACCCTCATGGTCTTGCTCCTGATTTCTCTCTGATCAATCTTAAATGGTCTAGCAACTACTCTGCGCTGAGCCGCTCAGGATGCTATTTTAAGAGTCCTGACGCGGTGAAAGCGTGAAATGGTGCGGAAGGAGAGACTCGAACTCTCACGTCGTAAGACACTGGAACCTAAATCCAGCGCGTCTACCAATTTCGCCACTTCCGCACATGCCAACGCTTGGCCTGCCAAAGCGCGTACCAACGAGGCGCGCGATGGTGGCATAGAATGTACACTGTTTCAATGTTCGATGGGGCCGACGCCTTAACTTGCGCTAGTAGCGCTAGAGCACGAGACACCTATACAAAGCTCGAAATCACTCGAATTTGGTAAATAATTTTATAAACAACAAAATCAAATACTTAAAACAATATATTCAAGTAAAAACCTTTTTAATTAGCAGAGATGCGGGTAATATGCCGCATCAGTCTAAGAATTCATCGCCCAGCAGTAGATAAATTTTGGGCTTCAGTCATAATGAAGGTGTCGCAGTGCCCCTCAAGAAGCCTGACGACTCGGGTATCCCAAGTGCCCGATAGTGTGGTCGCAGATGTGCCCGCGGCCACACCACTCCTAAAAGTCTATGACTCGGGCCCTTCGGGGCCCGCTTTTTATTTATTGTTATTTATTGCGCGACGCACACAGTGGGAATCACCGCGGATTGGCTGGAAATTCGCCGTGACCTCGCCTGTACCCAACTCCCAGCCACATTGTCGCGCTCGACTGGCCAGTTAGTGCAACCCAAGAGCCTGCACACGAGTAACCAGCGCCAATCATTGACGAAAACGAGTCATCGGCACGCAGAGGGCGCCCAAACTCATTAAAGGGTATGCGTGGGCCTGTCCGAGTCGATGAGCCCCGCAAGCTGCTCTTCTATAAGCGCGCTGAGCGCTGCGCTTTCTCCCGTAAATTGCATCCCCACACCCGCAGGCCCACCACTCTGCGCTCCGCGCGGAGTCAGCCAGACTACCTTGCCAGTAATCATTTGCTGATCCTCCTCTCCAGGGAGTGACAGTGACAGCTGCACCTCATCTCCGAGACTAAAATCCTCATTGGTAGAGACAAATAGCCCTCCCCCGTCGACAAAAGACATGTAAGCCTCGTGTAATGTGGCGACATCCGGAATGTTTAGCGACAAAACCCTTTGTGAACGTTCATTCATTACACCACCCTACCCTAAGCCACGCCGCCGGTCCGGCCAAACGTCGCCAAAAATTGCGCCGCAATGCTTTGAAATTCAGGATGCGTAAGGCTACGGCACAATCTGAACAACTCGCTTACCAGTACGTCCTTCGCTGGAACAGCGCCCCCACGAACCCGCTGCCATAACTCCGCTATCCCTTTATGAAGCGTCAGCAGGTCGGACCCCCGGCTTCGCAGTGCGGCGATGTCGGTATCAGTCACGTTCTGCTCGCACCAAACCAAAAGTTGCCTCAGCAGGAACTCCGGTTCGACCCGCGTCCAGCACTCAGGCACGTGAGCTGTAGCAGCGGCGCCGGAAAAGATACTGCTGAAGGACTCCCTCAACTCGTTAAATGTGGCGACATCGAGCGCATCACGCCTCATCCAGGCCTCCACGCTGTGTCCCCCAGTTAAGCGCAATGCAGAAGCAGCATTCGCCTCGTCCCAATCATGCGATGTCTTGAGCCAATCGAGCGACACATCTGGATCTGGAGTCAAAATCCGTTGCAGCTGACAGCGAGACCGAACTGTCGCCGGCAACCTCCAGGGCTCAGCAGTGCTCAGAAGGATCAATGTGCGGCCAGCGGGTTCCTCCAGCGTTTTGAGCAGACTGTTGGCGGCAGCGCTGGTCATTTTGTCGGCGTCGACCACATGCAAAATTTTAATGTCACCATACAATGCAGTTTGCTGCAGAAAGGATACGGCTGCACGTATCTGATCGATACCGATGGCGACCTTGCCTGCTTCGCGTCTCACTTCTAGCAAGTCGCCATGCGAACCCTGGAGAAAACTGCGGCAACCGAGACATGTCTGACACGGCCGTTGCAACACTGGGTGCGCGCAAAGTTTTAGCGAGGCGATCATCTCGCCGAGCAGCGCCGCCTCGTAGCGATCTTCCGAGCTAATAATGTAAGCGTGTCCCATCAAAGACTGCGCATCTGACGAGGCCCAACTTGCCTCAATAACGGCCGTAAGCCAGGGCGGCGCAGGTGGCAGGGTACGCTCGGGCGCGGGCTCCTCTTCAACCCTCATCCAACCACCCATCCAGTACGCTTACCAGCTGCCGCTGAACGCCTTGAAGATCTTGTGACGCGTCGATCACGCGATATTGATCCGGCATTTGCCTTGCCCGATCAAGATACCCCTCGCGAACACGGTGATAGAACGCGAGATCTTCTTGCTCGAAACGATCCAACTCTCCCCGTGCTCGCGCCCTCTCTAGCCCAACTTCTGGAGGCAGATCCATTAACAGAACCGTGTCCGGACGGCGGGCACCTTGAACGAGCGCCTCAAGTTGAGCGATGGTTGCCCTAGACATGCCGCGCGCCGCACCCTGATATGCGTATGTTGCCTCGGTGAAGCGGTCACAAATGACCCACTCCTGACGGTTTAACGCGGGCTCAATCACTTTGGAGAGGTGCTGCGCCCTTGCAGCGAATACCAGCAGCAGCTCGGTAAGCGCAACGGGCGCTTCCCCTTCTGCGCTCAGTAGCGATCTGCGTATTTCCTCGGCGAGCGGTGTGCCTCCGGGCTCACGGGTTTGCTTTACAACGTGGCCTGAAGCCTCAA
The DNA here is from genome assembly GCA_038106565.1 of Halieaceae bacterium. Lineage (GTDB taxonomy): Bacteria > Pseudomonadota > Gammaproteobacteria > Pseudomonadales > Halieaceae > Luminiphilus. Next base: position 18,207 of record JAYOEE010000018.1, on the reverse strand, counting down.
GGCGGGCTGCTAAAAACGCCTGCGCCGTCGATTTGCCAGCGCCCTCCCCCCCTTCTATCGTAACGAAGCGCCCGCTCATTGGTGAGTCGCGTCGCCGGTAAGCGGTGCCGAACGATAGTCTTTACGTCGATTTAACTGATACTTTCTAACATTTTGCTCATGCTGTTCGAGCGTGCTACTGAAAGCATGCGCCCCATCCCCCTTGGCAACGAAATATAGATGATCGCTCTCATCTGGCTCGAAAACAGCACGCAGGGCCTCTTTCCCCGGTAGCGCAATTGGGGTGGGTGGCAACCCTTTGATTGCATAGGTGTTGTAGGGATTCGAAGTGTCTCTCAAGTGTCGCCGCTTCAAATTGCCATCATATTGGTCCGCCAGACCATAAATGACTGTGGGGTCTGTCTGCAATCGCATGCCGCGCTCTAGACGTCTCAAAAAGACGCCCGCTATCTGACTTCTCTCGTCAGGCTTTCCGGTTTCACGCTCGACAATCGAGGCGAGAATGAGCGCCTCGTAGGGCGTGGCCAGTGGCAAGTCTTGTTGACGAGTCTCCCAAAGCTCAGCGAGCAGCTCTCGCATTGCGGTATGTGACCGCTGCAAGATGTCGAGCAAGTCGTCTCCTGCGGTAAAAACCCAGGTCTCCGGAAGAAACCAACCCTCGGCAGATCGAGCGGGCGCCACCCAGTCCATCAACTGCTTTTCAAGCGTGTCGTCTGTGGGGTGAGCTAATTTTGGATGAGCTGAAAGGATCGAGATCGCCTCAGATAAGGTCACCCCCTCTGGTATGGTGATGCGATATTGAATGACGCGCCCACTCGAGAGGTGTTCGATGAGATCTCCCGCATCCATGCTGGCTAGCAGAGAAAACTCTCCTGCACTGATGCGCTGATCAAGGCCCCTCCAACTCGCTATGCGTCCTACCCACAGCGCATTTCTGAGCCAACCGTATCCCTCGATCTTTTTCAGTACGCCCCGTAAGCTCTCACCCTGCACTACCTCTACCGTTGCCCCGCTCTCGGGCACTTGTAAAGACTGCTGCCAAACTCCCGACAACCACACAGCGCTCCATACTATGGCAGCGAGGAGGCCGGCTCCGATGATCAAAATTAATCTACGCAAGCGTCGACATGCTCCTGAAGTGCGGCTTTGATCGCCTCAATAGGTAGGGCGCTTAGGTGGTATGTTCTGTCGTTGAGCGCCAGCACTGGCTGAATGCCCCGTATCGCATTGCTGATCACTACCCCTTGTGCGCTCAGCATCTCCTGCAAACTGATGTCCCGTTCGTTCACGCCGAAGCCAAGCTCTGGCAGGACCCGCTCCATCAGGAGTTGCCGGCGCGTACCCGCAATGCCGCATCGAGAGAGCGAAGGGGTAACGAACTCGTTTTCACACAACGCGAAAACATTCCCTCTGCTTGAGGAAATCACCAGGCCGTTGCTGTCCAACATCATCGCATCGTCCCAGCCTTTTTCCATTGCCTCGTGGGCTGCCAACACTTGTTCTGTTCGCGCAAGCAATTTAAGCCCGGCAAGCTGCGGTTGCTCCGCCCAGAAAACGGTCGACACGCCACAGCGCACGGGTATGTCAGGTGCCTCGGGTGCCGCCGCAGTACTCAGCACATAACGCGGGCTAGAATTGTTTGGCGGGCAGTAGCCCCGCGGGCCCGACCCCCGAGTCACAGTGAGTCGGGCAGGCCCGCTATGCTTGACGCCGGCGAGATGACCCCTCACCGCCTCAAATATCTGCTCTGCTATCGAAGCGGCCCCTGCAAAGCGCAATGCTTGCAACGCCTTCGTCAGCCGATCCCTATGCAACGAATAGCACTCTATGCGACCCTGCTCGCAGCGCAATGTTTCGAAAGCGCCATCTGCGTAGTTCAGCCCCCGATCATCTGCCATTACCGCGTCTATCTCGATTCCGTCGACCCAACAACGAGACATCGCAGACCGGCCGCCTGTTATGTGAGTTGGCTAAAAATAAGAGAGCCGTTGGTGCCTCCAAACCCAAAAGAATTGGACAACACGTGTCGTATCTCCCTTTCCTGAGCCGTGTGAGGCACGTAATTCAGGTCACAGCCCGGGCTGGGCGCATCGAGATTGATTGTCGGCGGTGCAACCCCGTCACGCAGGGCCAGAACAGAGAATATCGCCTCCACCGAACCTGCAGCACCCAACAGGTGTCCAATCATCGATTTCGTCGAGCTGACCGCGAGCCTGGAGGCTTGATGCCCGAACACCGATTGAATCGCCCGTGATTCCGCCAGATCACCGGCCTCGGTTGAAGTGCCGTGAGCGTTAATGTAGCCGATATCTCCCGGGGAAAGGCTCGCATCGGTCAGCGCATTGGCCATGGCCTGAGCCGCACCGCGCCCGTCCTCGGGCGGAGAGGTCATATGGTACGCGTCGCCACTCATACCGAATCCTGACAGCTCGCAATAGATGTGTGCGCCCCGGGCTGTCGCATGGTCGTAAGACTCCAGAACAAGCATCCCTGCGCCGTCACCGAGCACAAAACCATCCCGGTCCTGGTCCCAGGGGCGCGAGGCACTTTCGGGATCATCGTTTCGGGTAGATAGCGCACGCGCGGCGGCAAAGCCCCCAAGCCCAACGGGCGTCGTAGCCATCTCAGCCCCACCAACCAACATGGCGTCCACGTCTCCCGAGGCGATCAGCCTCGCACCTAGCCCAATATTGTGCGTGCCAGTGGTGCACGCCGTGACAACGGCTAGGTTCGGACCCTGCAGGTTGTACATAATGGAGAGATTCCCAGCGATCATATTGATGATCGCTCCGGGAACAAAGAAGGGTGAAATCCGCTTGGGTCCCTTGTGCTCGACCAATAAGGCAGTCTCCTCTATAGAGCCTATTCCGCCTATGCCTGAACCAATCGCACACCCAATTCTCCCAGCATTGCGGTCTGATACTTCGAGACCCGAGTCTCGAAAAGCCTGTATGCCGGCAACCATTCCATACTGAATGAAGGGATCCATTCGCCTCGCGTCGCGGCTGTCGAGATAGCCTTCAATGCTGAACCCTTTGACGCTTGCACTGAATCGAGTGGAGAAAGCGGTGGCATCGAAATGCTCGATCGCGGCGGCGCCGCTTCGACCGGCGCAAATACCCTCCCAGCTACTGGCGACATCCAGTCCGAGTGGCGTCACTGCTCCCATGCCGGTAACGACTACTCTGCAGCCTTTCATTCTGTGCTCCTTCTGCCCCGTGAAGAACGCATCCCGTCTTAGCGAAATATCCATCGCGAGAGCGGCGCCCCGCGACTTATCAGTTAGCGCCAGTCTATCTGGAGTTTACGCACTAACCAAAATAGAAAGGGCCGCGCTGCTTAACAGGGCGGCCCCCATGATCTCAACGTTTTCTAATCAGGAGAGATTATCGTTGATGTAATTAATTGCGAGCTGAACCGTCGTGATCTTTTCGGCCTCTTCGTCGGGAATTTCTGTCTCAAATTCCTCTTCGAGGGCCATTACCAGCTCCACGGTGTCCAGAGAGTCGGCACCCAAATCGTCTACGAACGATGCCTCTGCCTTAACTTCCTCTTCCTTGACGCCCAGTTGCTCGGCGACAATTTTTCTCACTCGGTCTTCGATATTGCTCATGACGTGGTTTACGCTCCCAGATTGATCGTCGGGCTCAGGGCCCAAACGGGGTGGATTTTACAAGCTTTTCCAGCAAGAAAAACCCTTTTTCACCGCAAAAAGCCGCTTGCGGGAGAGATTCAGGCCATGTAGAGGCCCCCATTGACGTGAACGGTCTCACCGGTGATGTACCCCGCGGCCTCGCTGACCAAAAATGCCACCGTGGCGGCAACATCTTCAGGGGCTCCCAAGCGCGCCAGTGGTATCTGGGCGCTCAAAGCGCCACGCTGATCATCCCCAAGCGCTCGGGTCATGTCGGTATCGATAAAACCTGGAGCAACACAATTCACCGTGATCGATCGCGACCCCAACTCTCGAGCCAAAGACCGCGCCATACCTTCTGCACCGGCCTTCGTCGCCGCGTAATTGCTCTGCCCCGCATTCCCCATAGAGCCTACCACCGACGTGACATTCACTATTCTTCCCCATCGAGCCTTCGTCATGCCGCGCAGGCATATTTTACTGAGGCGAAACAGCGCGTTTAGGTTGGTATCAATAACTTGATGCCATTCCTCTTCCTTCATACGCATCAAGAGATTGTCTTGTGTGATTCCTGCGTTATTCACCAATACGAGGGGATCGCCCAGATCCTCGCGGATCCCGTTGAACAAAGTCTCTACGCTGTGTGCGTCAGTGACATTGAGCACCCGACCCACTCCGCCGTGTTCCGCCAGCGCAGCGCCGATCGCGTCAGCTCCCAACTGGCTGGTCGCAGTGCCCACCACCAGTAGCCCCTGCTCAGCCAGCGCCGCGGCAATCGCCGCTCCAATCCCCCGACTCGCGCCGGTTACCAGGGCTATCTTTCGGGCTGTATCGGTCATCATCCTTTACTCGTTCCACTTAGCTGCAGCACGCAGCGCCTCTGGATCCTCCAAAGCCGCACACACTGCTTCCTTGTCAATCCGTTTCAACAGCCCGGTCAGCACTTTACCGGGACCACACTCCACAAATCGCCCACATCCAGCTTGGAGCAAAGTAATGACGCATTGAGTCCACATAACCGGTTCCGCCACTTGTCTGACCAGCAATCGACGAATATCCACCGCTTTCCGGTGCGGTTGCGCATTGACGTTGCTGATAACCGGTATCTTTGCGTCGTTCAGCTGAATAGTCTGAAAAGCTTCCGCCATGACTGCCGCAGCGGGTTGCATCAGAGGCGTGTGAAATGGGGCGCTGACGGGCAGGGGCAATACTCGCCTCGCCCCAGCTTCCTTCATAAACTCCGATGCCGCATTGACCGCTTTAGCGTGTCCGGCGATAACCACCTGCCCCGGAGAGTTGTAGTTCACCGCTCCAACATAGGCATCGTCGTCGCAATGAGTGACACAGATTTCATCGATCACCGCATCGCTTAATCCAAGCACCGCAGCCATGGCACCCTCACCAGCGGGCACGGCCGACTGCATCGCCCTACCTCTGGTTTGCACCAAACGCGACGCGTCAGCCAAAGACAATGATTCCGCAACGACAAGGGCGGAGTATTCGCCCAGACTATGCCCTGCAACAAACTCGGGCAGTGCGCCTTGCTCTGCCTGCCAGCAGCGATAAAGGGCAACACTGGCAGTGAGAATAGCGGGCTGGGTGAATTCAGTGAGCGTCAGTTGCTCTTCAGGACCCTCGGAGACGAGCTTCCAGAGGTCGTATCCCAGTGCCTCGCTGGACTCTTCGAAGGTGTCACGGACAACCGAGTAGGCCTCGTGCGCCGCTCCCAACATACCAACTGACTGAGAGCCCTGCCCGGGAAATAGAAACGCCAACCCAGCCAAGTAAGCTTACTCTTCGTCGCCGGTTTCTATCACCTTCTTTCCACGGTAAAAGCCGTCGGCACTGACGTGATGTCGACGACGGGTTTCTCCCGAGGTTTCATCAACAGTTAGCGTGGGCCCACCTATGGCGTCATGGGACCGCCTCATGCCCCGCCGAGAGCGGGTTTTTCTATTTTGCTGAACAGCCATGCTCTGGCCTCCTTTTTATGCACTCAGCCCCAGCGAACGCGCTACCGGGGCACCAAACTATCTGTCAATACGAGGAGAAACCTTTTTAGGTTTTCAGCTTCTCCAACACAGCGAACGGATTCTCTCTGGCGGGTTTGGCGTCTGGGATATCCATCTCCATACCCAGCGCAGCCTTTTGTTCCGCAGACCGGCAGTCCTCTTCATGAACGGCGGTGACCGGCATCGCCAGTAAAATCTCCTCTTCGGCTATCTCGTTGAGGTTAGCGGTCTGCCCAATTACCAGTGGCTCGTACATCGCGGGCAGCCCCGCCGCTTCTCCGTCATCCCAAACGCAGGCCATGGTCGACCCGCTTGATAGAGCAATCTCCACAGGCCTCAAACAACGCTGACAGGTCACCAATACCTGAGCCTGAACTTGGGAGTTCACCGTGTAACGACCTTCCTCGTCTCGTTCAAACACAAATGCCGCCGACAACTCACCGACCAGCTCGCAATCCGCCTGCGCCAAACGGGGCAAATTCTTTGCCGATGCGGTACCTTCAATGGAAACGCCTCGGGCTGCCAAGCCGCGTATGTCCAAATCAGTCGGTAACGGCCCATTTTTCATGGCGGCGGATCATACGGGTGAGGTGGTACGCTGTCAAAGCGATCCCAGTGCGAAACGGCCCACCGGTAAGAAGACATGTATTTTCACCAAAACTTAATGTCACTCCCGTGAAACTCGTGCTCGCGTCCACCTCCCCTTATCGCGCAGAGTTGCTGCAGCGCCTGGGAATGCCGTTTGAGGTCATAGACCCCGGGGTTGATGAATCCTTGGATCCCGATGAGTCCGCAGCCGAACGTGCACTGCGGCTGGCCAAATTGAAAGCTACGGCGCCGGGAGCACTTTCTGGCCTGGTGATTGGATCGGACCAAGTTGCCAGCCTGAATGGACAAATCCTCCACAAACCGGTGACCCCGGACGTTGCTGTCTCACAATTGAAGCTGTGTTCGGGCCAGACGGTGACTTTTTTCACCGCGGTATGTGTGATGAGCGCGGATCCCGCCTGGCGGGGCGAGCGGCTGGTGACTTACGAGGTCACTTTCAGGGATCTGTTGTTGGAGGAAATAGAGCGCTATGTGGAGCTAGACGCGCCCCTCGATTGTGCGGGCAGCTTCAAATGGGAGGCGCTCGGGATCACGCTATTCAAGGAAATGCGGGGCAACGACCCCACGGCGCTGCAAGGATTGCCCCTGATCGCGCTATGCGAATTGCTCCGGGAGGCCGGCTTATCGCTGCCCCTTGGATCCCAAAGCGTTGAGCGGCAACTGTAGATCATGACTTAGAGGGCACTCCAGAGAGACGCGCTGCCCTTCTAACTGAAAAGAGATTGCCTTGGCATGGAGAAACAATCGCTTGAGTCCGAGAGCCTCTCCGAGCGCGCGCGCGCGGTCGTTCTCGTACTTGCTATCCCCCAGAATCGTATGACCACCGTGCTGGCAATGTACCCGGATCTGATGGGTTCTTCCTGAAATCGGCTTGGCTTCTATCAACGTGGCACCTTGAAATCGCTCTAATACGCGAAACTCGGTTAGCGCGGCCTTCCCCTCTGCGTCCACTCTGACAATTCTCTCGCCGGAGGGCGTATGTCGTTTGGCCAAAGGCGCAGACACCTTGCGTTGGTATGCGGGCCACCGCCCCTCGACTAGGGCCCAATACCGTTTGTCGACTTTGTCTTCGCGCAATTGCGCATGCAGGTCGCGCAGGGTACGGGCATTCTTGGCAACGAGTACCAAGCCTGAGGTATCCCTGTCTAACCGGTGAACAAGCTCCAGATATCTCTCCTCCGGGAACATGCTCCTCAGTGATTCGATGAGACCGAGGGCTATCCCACTCCCACCATGCACCGCCAGTCCCGAGGGTTTATTGATGACCAGCAGATCAGCTGAGTTCATCACGATGGCGTCCTGTATCTGTGACTGCCAGAACCTAGACGGCGTCGCTGGCGCCGAGGTGTGCTCTATCGAAAGTGGCGGAATGCGAATTTGATCCGCCTCCTGAACCCGATACTCCGGCTTGGCGCGCCCCTTGTTAACCCGCACCTCGCCCTTTCGAATCGCCCTATACAAACGGGTTTTTGGGACGCCTGGAATCTGTCTCAGTAAATAATTATCCAGGCGCTGGCCCGCCTCTGCCGCCGTTACGGCGTGCAGCCGCGCCTTTGACGAAGAGTCATGACTCATGAATCGGAACCTTTCACCGTAAAACTACCCAAAATCTATTCATTGAATAAGATGCCCCTTGGTGCTACCTTGCGGCGGTCGGCGCGGTGGGCCCTGACGTTTGGACCAGTGCGTTGGCAGAAATAGCCAATGATACGTCCGGCCAAAGCCCCTCTTCAGCCAACGAACGCTGTTGCAGGCCACGCTTTTTAAGCTGACGCTTAACCGACACTAGAATTGCGAGTCTACCCTGCGGCCTCCCCGGACCCAATATCCGCCCGAGAGGCGCAAGGTGGACAGTTTATAACCCGCGACACACGATGGCGCGGTGCGAATTGCGATAAAACCACCCATGAATTGTAGGTGGTTGTTTGTGACCAGATACCGGGTGCGGCGATAGCCCCCGGAGAGGTTCACCCGTCTTATCCGGCGGGAACGCATGTACAGAGGGCAAATACACCCTCGCACCGCCCAGTTGCGTCGCCAACTGGAAGTAATCATGAAAAAGATGCTGATTAATGCTACCCAGCCCGAGGAGGTCAGGGTGGCGATGGTTGATGGCCAGAGACTCTACGACCTCGACATAGAGAATCGCCAGCGGATCCAAACCAAAGCGAACGTATACAAGGCCAAAGTCACCCGCGTAGAGCCCAGCCTCGAGGCCGCATTCGTCGACTTCGGGACTGAGCGACATGGGTTTTTACCCCTCAAGGAAATTTCTCCCCAGTATTTTCGTAGTCGAGCTCCGGAAAGCGAGGGCAAAGTCCGTATCAAGGATGTGCTGAAAGAAGGGACAGAGGTCATTGTACAAGTGGATAAAGAGGAGCGAGGCACGAAGGGCGCCGCGCTGACTACCTTTATCAGCCTCGCTGGCAGGTACATGGTTTTGATGCCGAATAACCCGAAGGCTGGCGGCATTTCCCGCCGGATAGAAGGCGAAGACCGGACCGATCTCAAGGACTCGCTCGCCCAATTAGCCTTGCCTGACGGTATGGGCGTGATCATCAGAACGGCAGGCGTAGGTCGCAGCACCGAAGAGCTACAATGGGACCTCGACTATCTCCTGCAACTCTGGGATTCGATCTCGCAGGCAAACTCCGAGAGCAAGGCACCGGTTCTGATCTATCAGGAGAGCGATGTCATCATTCGCGCGGTCAGAGATTATTTGCGCGACGATATTGATCAAGTTCTGATAGACGACGCTACTGCCTACCAGCGCGCTGCTGAATTTGTCGGCATGGTCATGCCGCAGTACAAAAACCGTTTGAAGCGCTACGAGGACTCACTCGCCCTCTTCAACCGCTTCCAGATAGAAGGCCAGATTGAGACAGCGTTTCAACGAGAGGTGCGATTACCCTCGGGCGGCTCTATCGTCATTGACCCCACCGAGGCCCTAGTCTCGATAGATATCAACTCAGCGCGCGCCACAAAAGGCGGAGATATCGAGCAAACGGCGCTCCAAACCAACCTCGAGGCGGCTGAGGAAATCGCGAGACAGCTCCGATTACGCGATATGGGAGGACTGATCGTAATCGACTTTATCGACATGTCCTCGAACCGCAATCAAAGGGCAGTCGAAAATCGCATCAGAGAAGCGCTCGAGCTCGATCGCGCTCGGGTGCAGATCGGTCGCATTTCTCGCTTTGGATTACTGGAAATGTCTCGCCAGCGGTTGAGGCCGTCGCTCGGGGAAACCAGCGGCATGGTCTGCCCTCGATGCACCGGACAGGGAACCATTCGGGATACCAAGTCACTTGCTCTCGCTATCTTACGATTGATTCAGGAAGAAGCTTCCAAAGAGCGCACGGGCGAAGTGCAGGCCATCGTGCCTGTATCGGTATCGGCATTCCTACTGAATGAGAAACGTGCCGACATTAACGAGATCGAGTCGAGAAGCCGCGTGCGGATTGTCATTGTCGCCAGCCCCTATCTGGACACGCCCCACTTTGAGGTTCGCCGACTACGTGATGATGAAGTGGATCAGGCTGCTCGCCTGAGTTTTGATATCGAAATGCCATCGCCGTCGGAGCCGGCAACTGCGATGACAAGTGATGCCCCCCCCAGCGCGCCAGAGGCGCTGGTAAGAGGTGTGACACCTGATGCCCCAGCGCCTGAGGCGCCTGCCAAGTCAGAGACGGCTGCGGCAAAAAAACCGCGCACCAAGCGAGACGCTGGTGGTCGACGCAAAGACAGCTCACCAGGACTATTGGCTCGAATCTGGGCAATGTTGTTCGGGTCGAGCGAGCCTGAATCCAAGCCCAAGCAGCGGGGACGGCGTGGAGGCGAGCAAAATCGCAATCGGTCCCGCTCGCGAACCGGTGATCGTAGACGCCAGCATCAAAAAGGCAACGAAGATCAGAATCGCCGCGGTGATCGAGGAGGTCGTCGCGGGCAGGACAAACAACAAGCGCCGCGAGACGATTCGCGCAGTAGCGGAGAGGCCACAGACCCCCAACTAAGCGCTGAAGCCGGTGACAAGACTGGTGAAGATCAGCCCAAACGTTCCCGACGCCGACGGGGTCGTCGGGGCGGGCAACGCCGAGCAGAAAATAGACCGGCAGACGCGACAGAAGTCGAAGCTGTTACTGACGCCGAAGAAGACACTACCGATACTAACGATACTAGCGAGACCGCGCCTCGCAGAAGACCCCCAGAAAAACGAAACGAGGGGCGACGTCGCAGAGAGCGTGTAAGCGCCAGTCAAGATGAAGGCCTCGCTGACGATGTAGCCGCTGATGCAATCAGTAGTTCCGAGACCTCCGCAGAACCCGTTGCGGTAGCGCAGCAAGCGGTCACCGCAGAGGTCGCCTCCTCAGAGGCGCTGTCGGCTGCTTTTGGAGAATCTCCCGAGGACGCAATAGAGCGGCAAACATCGGAGGCCACTTCAGAAAGCGAAACTGTTGCAGCGGACGCGGGTGAATCTGATGAGACAGCCCCTTCTATGCCCAACGATGCCATTGAGAATATTCCCGCAGGAGACTCGCCCGATGAGCAATCCGAGCAGGAACAGCGCTCCAGCGCCGAGAAGTTCGGTGACGCAATTGGAGCGCTCGTGGCTAATACTAGTGGCCTGACCGAGACTGGGCGGGCCGTCAACGACCCGCGCATCATGCCTAAGCCGGTATCAGAGACAATCGTGCACACCGAGCAGCGACAGCTGTTTGCGATGCCTGAGGCACCCCCGGTATCGGTAATTCACCGTGACGTGCCTAGGGCCAGCAACGATCCCCGCGGCCCGCGAGCCGCACTATCGCGGGGGTAATAGCTTGATTGCAAAAAGCGCGGCGATATAATGCGCGCTCTTCGCCCGGAAGCGTTGGGGCAAATAGTTAAGGTGGGCTGGCTGAGTGGTCGAAAGCGGCGGTCTTGAAAACCGTTGAACCGAGAGGTTCCCGGGGTTCGAATCCCTGGCCCACCGCCAATAAAGAAAAAACCGCCAGTTGGCGGTTTTTTTTCGACGTGGGCTAACGACCGACTGCTATCTCCAGAAGGTCTGTTTCGATCGAGAAATCCAACGCGTGTAGCCGGACACCCGGCGGAGATACTCGCCAATTAGTACCCCCAGGCAGCCTCCAGACCATCATTAAACGCCTCGTACTCCGCAAAGGCTTCACGAATGCCTGACTCGGTTAGGCCATATTGCGCCAGAGAATACTGATGCTTGCCATATTTATTTTGCGGGTTGGATTGCGTCCACAAACGCATCCTCTCAAAAGAAGCCTCTGAGAGCGGTTCGCCTGCGTAGCGGTACATTTCCCTTACGCACCGATCAGGATCCTTAATGCTCGCTGAGAAAGGTATGTCTAGAAATCGGTCGCCCGGCTGTTCCGCCCGCCATTTCATATGCAGATCTGTTGCCCCCTTTACACCTTCCACATATGAGTCAGGCTCGGGCCGTAAATCTGTGAACGGCTGATAAAAACATTCTAATAATCGCAGTCCCGAACCAATCGTCTGCACATTAGTTCGGTGAGTCATGATGAGCGTGGCATCAGGAAATACTTCGAGTAGAAGCGGCTCAAGGCCACTGTACAGCGGGCACTTGAGGATCCAGCGCTTGTCCTGCGTAGCGAGGCCTTGCCATTGCAGATACTTCAGGGTGTTGCGCAAGGTTTCGAACTGCTCACTCAGGCCAATCTCCCCAAGCCACTCAAGGTAACCACCCAACGGCGCCCATCCAAACCAAACCGGAGATACCATGCTGTGACCTAAAATATCGCTATCTTCCTCGGGCTCATGCGCCTCAAAGCTATGGCCATATTTCGTGTCCGGAGATTGCTCATCGAACCACTTAGCGTATTGCTCAGCGTCCTCGATTCGGGCTTGCGGTGACTCAGTTGGGTCGCCGCTGTACAACGCGGGATTCAGCGCCTTCCAGTAGGTTAAAAAATTGAAGTCCCCTGAAGCCGCCAGCAGTTTTTGGGTCTTGGTTGAACTGGTTCGCGCCATGCCACAAATAAAGATAGGTCGAGCAATACGCTGATCAAAAATTTCCGGATGCGCTTTGAAATCTCTGCCCATGCGTACCCGGTTTTTCAGCGACCGCAACACCCGCTGATGGAGCATTTGGGCACCCTGCTCGTGTGGGTTGCCGTCAGCATTAAAGGAATCCACCAACTTCTGAAGCGCCGGCAGTATCGCGCCATCGTCATAGTCAATGCCGGTTTCTTGTTGGGCCAGCGTCAGCATTTGACTGGCACTAAAGGGAAGCGATGCCATCACTATCTCCTAGGATAGCTGGGGCCGAATCGGGCCCAACTGAGAGATCACTTGAATCCCGGGCTCTGCATTGAGAACGTCCGGAACGCGATTTACCATGCACGCGGCTGAACTATGCATGGAATCGGTCCGGTCAACCCTTATCACCGTCTCGGGGCGGCCCTGCACCTCCCACACCATATGCTCTTTTTCTCCTGGTTTGAGCACTCTCAGTTCATTGATGGACGTGGCATTGACTCCTTCTCGAGTCCTGACCCGGGTGGTGATACGGGTCCCAAGGCATATTCCTGGCTCGATATTGGCGCCCAAAGCGTTACTAAAAACAGGCTCTGAATCTAAAATCGGTTCGCGCTCCTCGCTTACATCTGTGACCTCAAACCCGAGAGCCCACAACACCTGATGAGGGACGGTCTTGTAGATACCTGCCAGCAATCCCTCGTTGAGTTCAGAAAATTCCTCCAGCGTCAGGGTTCCTCCGCAGACCTTGAGCAACTCGAGCCCCGCTGCCTCACCATTGGTGAGCGTTCGATGGACCAACCCAGTGAGTTCACTCGCTGAACCCGCTGCGAGCAGGCCTGACCAGATCCGCGAGTAGTCCCAGATTCCGGTACCCGTGAACGTCACGCCATGCGCTTTGGCGAGTTCGTCGAGTCGTCCCGCTAGCTCGGGCCGTGACCCCCATGGAAAGTTACTCTCCCCCCCGTGACAGATCACATTGATCCCCGCTCCCAACAAGCGCCGGTGCCCGGGCCAGTTATAGTCAAGACGGTCCGCTACGCTGTGAATGGCGATATTTGCGCCGCTGGAACCGTAGTGGGCCTCCTCGCAGTCCTCCACCAGAACACCTAATGGTTCGATGCCCGCCAATTCACCGATATCCCTGCCAACTTTCTCACCGGCCCGGTTATACGCCGCAACAATATCCCATCCCTTGCGATGCATGATCCGCACTGACTCCAGCGCATATTGGCCCGCTCCGTAGATCGCGACTTGAGGTTTCATCTACAGCACCCCTTAGATCAACGCCGCCACCATCATGCCGTAACCTATGGCGCCCACAATCCACACGAGGCTTCTTACGTACTTGATGCCCGCGATGTAAATTGGCACGTAAAGCACCCGGGCCCAAAACGCGATCTGAGCACCCAGCAGGACTTCGGCGTCAAGGCCCGCAGCGTGCGCCACCAGCGCAATAGGCGTAAAGAAAACAGCGGCCTCGATAGAGTTGGCTGCCGCCCTCTCTGCTCGGCCACCCGCAGGAGTGGCTGCCGGCAAGTTGTCGCGATTTCCCAGTCCGATCTCTCGGCCTGCTTTGGTCCATTCCTGATTACGAATAGCCGCTCCAGCAACAACGGCGATAAATGTCCAGATCGCAAAATAAACGGTGATTTCCAGAAGTGGGGTCATATGCTGTCCTCTTGATAACTGACTCGCGATTCAACGCTCCCTTATCACTATACACGTTGACCCAATTAAAGCCGTGGTGATCGAGAATCGGCTGGCGTTCATTCGATACAGGCTCTATTGTGGCCAGTAATCGGCATTGCCCTATTGATCAAGACGAGCGATGACCGACCGCGCGATTCATGCCGGGTGAGCCACCTGATAAAACGTCATGCGAAACAGATTGAGCCGCGAATTGGGATCTCAGAGAGGCGAAACATGCAATACAGCACACTAACCGAGCAAGCCCGCCATTGGGCGAGCACCCAGCCGGACCAAATTTGGATGCGAGACCTCGTGGAATCGAGCTCCGTCGATTATCCATGGGGCGCTACTGTGGCTGAAATTGATCGCGTCGCGTCGTGGCTTGAATTGGCATTCGGACAAGGCGAGCGAATGGCGCTGTTATCCAAAAATCGCGCGCACTGGATTATGGCTGATTTGGCGGTCATCAACTCTGGGAACGTGGCGGTTCCGCTTTTTACGACTCACGCGCAGGCCACCGCTGAATATATCTTGAGCTTCACAGAGGCGAAGGTGCTCTTTCTCGGTGAGACAGAGAACTGGTCGAGCGTCAAAACCGTGCTTCCCGAAGGCTGCCTGCTGGTGACCCTACCGGGAGTCGCTTGCGACCTGCCTCATAAAAAATGGGAAGAACTCGTAGCGGATGCCCCGTCGGAACAATCGAAATACGAGCCACACCCGGACGACATTATCTCGTTGGTTTTTACCTCGGGTACCACGGGGTTACCAAAAGGCGTCATACAAACCCATGCCACGAATCTGATCCCTATGCGTCGCTGTCAATACCTCTTCACGCAGCGAGAGCAACCACGATGGTTCAGTTATCTCCCTTTATCACATATCGCAGAGCGTCAAATCGTCGAATTCTCTTCCGTCAATACCGGTGGAGAAATCTGGTTTAACGAATCGCTGGAGACGCTCGCGAGAGACCTGCCGCGATGCCGGCCTCATATATTCTTCGGACCGCCTCGGGTATGGGAGCAATTGCGCCAATCGGTGACAGCCAAATTTGGTGGCGCTGAGGCACTCGCCCAAGCGCTTGCAAACGACCCTGCAGGCGTGCAGACGCTGGTTACAACCGCACTGGGACTTGATCAGGTGGAATATTGTCTCACCGCGGCAGCACCAACGCCGCCACCGCTGATTCAATGGTGGGACGACGTCGGTGTGCGACTTTGCGAGGGCTTCGGGCAAACCGAGGCAATGGGACTCATCATTACCGATCCAGCGGATCGAAGAATCGGCTCCATCGGCAAGCCAGCCGGAGAAGTCGAGGTGAAAATCGGTGATAACGACGAGATGCTAATCAAAGCCGAAGGCTGCACTCCGGGCTATTACAACCGCCCAGAAAAAACTGCCGAACTGTGGCAAGACGGCTGGCTGCACACGGGAGATAAGGTTCGAATAGATCAGGATGGCTTTATATTCATCACCGGTCGAGTGAAGGATTACTTCAAAACCATTCAGGGAAAATTTGTTGCTCCGCCGCCGATAGAGGGGCTGTTTGCGGAAAACCCGCACTCGGAACAGCAGTGCCTATTGGGACGCGGATACTCCAAAACCGTCATGATCACCGTACTGAACGAGCCGGCACGCCAGCTCCCGAAAGAAGAGATTGAAGCAGCGGCTGTGGCAACGGTGGAAAGCATCAATGCGCAAATCGAAAAACATGCCCGCATTGGCGCTGTCATTTTCAGCCAAAAGCCGTGGACGATAGAGAACGAAATTTTGACCCCAACGATGAAAATTCGTCGGGAGCAAATCGAAAATAAGTTTGGAGAGAAGGCTGAAAGACTCGCCAGAGAATCGGCTGAAGCTGGAACCATTGGGCTTTACTGGTTTGATTGATCCATTCCCGGGGGAGCGCTCACGCCGCTACCGAGCGGTCACAGCCATCTACAATGAGTAGAAGCTGCTAGGGCAGCGCTGATTCATACTCCTCAACGACGAAACTGCGGATCTTGGCTCGATCGAAGAGCCGCTCCTCGTCGGCCACAATTTCTGTTTGCGCCTCCTCGGTCATAATTAATGCCATGGCCTCATCCATAGCAGCCTGATCCGGGAACCAAATTTCCATCAACACGTCGAATGGCAGGTCTTCACTACCGTATTGCCCTGCGTCAGACGCAGAAAGGTAGCGGCGGAAGTACTTGACGGCATGACCGCCAAGGTATTTCTCTCCTATCTTTCTGTGATGAGTCTCATAGTGAGAGATAAAATCCTCGCGCGACATACCGGGCTTTTTCGACAGCAAGGTTACAAGTTTGATCATGTCATCTGCTCTTCTGTTGGTAACTGACAGCCGCCAAGGCGACGGCCAGATAGATATCCCAGATAGATATCAGAGTATCGAAGTGTCTAGCTCTATGTCGGCAAACTGCCACACCGCATTGAATTTTGAGAGCACCTCATTGGCCTCAGCGTCATTTCCCTCTGCGCGCATTGCCCGCGCAAGCCCGAACATTGACCAGCCATTCATCGGGTACTGCGCAAGGTCGTCCTCAAATACCTCTCTCGCCTCCCTGTTTCGGCCTGCAGCGAGCAAAGCGGCGCCAAGCGACTGACGGGTCGGGTAATACCAAAATGGCGGCTCGGTATACGGAAGTGCGTCTTGTA
>JAYOEE010000018.1:0-1496 GCA_038106565.1 Halieaceae bacterium | reverse complement strand
GGCTCATGGGGTTCTGGTTCGGCGAGCATTTCCTCCCAACGCGCAAACCGGACGAGTGACAACACCGGCACGGTTCGGAAGAACTGGATAGTGGGAAACTGCTCAACCTGCTCGATCCGTACGTTGGCGACCACTCTTCGCGCACTATCCAATGACAGCTGGCTTTGGCCTTGCATCGTGGCTGATGCCCACAAGAAGTGAATGTTGTGCGGGTAGTACAGGGCTGGATAAAAACCCTGCGCATTGCACTGCGCGATATAGGCTTCATCTACCTCTGCAGCCCGAATATTGGCCAGCGCGGAATCCTGATAGCGGCCGATGCGAAAGTAAATATGACTTGGCATGTGAACCAAATGCCCAGAGCCGGGCACGAGCGTGGACAAGCGATCCGCTGCCGCCTCGGCCTTTGCCGCATTGGAGGATGCCTCCAATGCGTGTATGTAAAGATGCAGTGCAAGCGGATGATCTGGATGGCTTTCCATCACCCGCTCCAAGCTGGCAATGACGGACTGGGTGTCGGGCTTAGCCTCACCCGCCGGACCCCAGTAATCCCAGGGCATCGTGTTCATCAGCGCTTCGGCATAAATCGATGCAACGGTGGTGTCATCGGGGTAACGCTGTGTCATAACAGCCAGTGAATCTGCCCAAGCCCGATCAAGCGGATCACGGGGTGTATCTGCCTGGCCGTCGTAGCGACTGTCCAGCGCAGTGATCCAGTCCCGCTCTTTCGCCGAGATGCCGTCTTGTAATGCCAGCGCCCTGTCTATGGCAGCTCTCGCCCTGACACGCTCCGCCGGTGACATGATGGCCTTGCCATTACTGGTCACGTTAATGTTCGGGCCGGTCGCGAGCGCCTCACCCCAGTAACACATCGCACACAGCGGATCGAGTGTTTGAGCAGCACGAAAACTGCGGATGGACTCTGCATGATTGAACCCGAAGGCGAGCACCATGCCCTGGTCAAAGTAGCGCTGGGCATCTGGGTCTAAGGTAGTAATGGGCATATGAAAATCGCCCATTCCGTCAAACAACGGGGCACCGGCGCGCTGCGCTAGAGGCTTTTCTCCTTGTTCGTTGGCAACCTGCCCCTCGTCAGTGGTGCAGCCCAAGAGACCCGCGAGCGCCACAAAGCTGATCCACCGGACGATTACTTTCATCACAAATCCCCTTCGAATAAAGACTCCACCACCCTATCACGGCGATCATTGCTGCCCACTTGCAGAACGCTCTCCAATCAGAACACTGCGGGCGTCAGAAACCAAAGCATCCACATGAACTGATGTCAACGACTGCAGAAATTCAACCAGTGCTCGCTGTTCATCCTGAGACAAGCTGAGTTCACGGACTCGGGGGTCTCGGGCCGGATCTTCGCCCCCGCCGGCGCCATAAAAAGCCACAACCTGCTCCAGTGTCGCCAGTGACCCGTCGTGCATGTAGGGAGCGGTCAGCGCTACGTTGCGCAGACTCGGGGTGCGGTAGCGCCAGCGATCCTCCTT
>JAYOEE010000084.1:0-7954 GCA_038106565.1 Halieaceae bacterium | reverse complement strand
CCGCCCATTCCATGGCATCTGGGTGCAGCCCGTGATTCACATGAATCGCCCGGATAGGCGGACCACCTTGCGTATTGCGGAGCGCAGAAAGCGCATGGAGCAGCGCGACACTATCGGCACCGCCAGACAATGCCACCCACCAAGCAGGAGCAGAGGTCACTGCTTCGGGCAATTCACTGATCAGATCACGCACGCTTGGCGTAACCGCGTTCAGTTCCCGTATGACATCAGCCGACGGTAGCGCGCCTCAAGCATCGCCTCCGTCTCCATGGAAGATAGCCGGTCTACCTGATTCAACAGGTGCTGCTTCACCCGGCTGGCCATCTCCTGCGGATCTCGATGCGCACCTCCTAGTGGCTCGGGGATAGTGGCATCCACAATACCCAGCTCCTCGAGTTTGGAGGACGTCACGCCCATGGCAGCGGCCGCATCAGGTGCGTACTCAGAGCTCTTCCAGATAATGTTGGCGCAACCCTCTGGAGAAATGACGAAGTAAGTAGAGTACTGCAG
This sequence comes from Halieaceae bacterium, assembly GCA_038106565.1. Taxonomy (GTDB): domain Bacteria; phylum Pseudomonadota; class Gammaproteobacteria; order Pseudomonadales; family Halieaceae; genus Luminiphilus. Next base: position 7,444 of record JAYOEE010000084.1, on the reverse strand, counting down.
CATGGCCAGGTGATCTCCGACGCCGATCCCAAGCGCTCCCCCGGATGACCCCTCTCCGATCACGATACAGATGATGGGCGTTTTCAGGCGAGACATCACGGCAAGATTCTGGGCAATCGCTTCAGAAATACCGCGCTCCTCGGAATCTATGCCGGGATATGCACCGGGCGTATCGATCAAGGTGATCACGGGCATCCGAAATCGCTCCGCCATCTCCATCAAGCGCATTGCCTTGCGGTAACCCTCCGGCTTGGGCATCCCGAAATTGCGATAGACCTTATCCTTGACGGCCCTACCTTTCTCCTGTCCGATGACCATGACCGGCTTCCCGTCGAGGCGGGCGACCCCACCAACAATGGCCTTGTCATCTGCAAAATGGCGATCGCCGTGAAGCTCGTCGAACTCGGTAAAGATCTCTGGAATGTAATCCAGCGAGTAGGGTCGCTGCGGGTGACGCGCCACGCGCACGATGTCCCAAGCACTCAAGTCCGCATAAATCTTCTCTGTCAGTGCGGTGGATTTCTCACGTAGCCGGGCGATTTCCTCACCGAGATTGAGCTCTGCATCGTCACTGACGCCCTGCAGCTCTTCGATTTTCATTTCGAGCTCTGCTATGGGCTGCTCAAAGTCGAGATAATTAGGGTTCATATAGCCTATCCACACCCGCCGGTTGGTGCGGGAAAATGCGAGGCGCCAAGTCTACAAAGGCAAACCCTCAAGGTCACGCCCTCTGTTAAAAAGCCCATTATCTGGTTACCCTGCCGCGCATGCTGCAGAACACGAAAACCCCACCCCGTTTGATTCTCGCGCCCATGGAGGGCGTGATGGATGCCATCATGCGCGAGCAATTGACCGCCATCGGCGGTTACGAGCGATGTGTGACGGAGTTTGTCAGAGTCTCTCAAACAGTCCTCCCAAAGAGAGTATTTTACCGCTACGCACCTGAGCTCCTTGATGGCGGCGTCACTGCCTCGGGCACGCCCGTCTACATTCAATTGCTGGGCTCTGACCCCGGCCTCATGGCCGCTAACGCGCGCAGGGCGGCACAACTCGGCGCCCCTGGCGTTGACCTTAATTTTGGCTGCCCCGCGAAAACAGTGAATCGCTCGCGAGGCGGTGCGTCATTGTTACGAACCCCCAAACTGATCAGATCCATCTGCGAGCAGGTCAGAGATGCGGTGCCCATTTCGGTCCCCGTTACCGCCAAGATACGTCTGGGGTATGACGACGACAGTCAGTTTGAGGATATTCTCGATTCGCTTCTGCAAGTTTCGCTGTCAGAGCTCACCATTCACGCGCGTACCCGCAGGCAGGGATATCGCCCACCAGCTCACTGGTCAAGACTGGCCGACGCAAGAGCGTTCCTGCCCTATCCAGTGATCGCAAATGGGGAACTCTGGAGCGTGTCCGATGTCGATCGCTGCTGGCAAACGAGTGGTTGTGACGCTTTTATGCTCGCGAGAGGCGCGCTTTGTCGGCCCGACCTCGGTGCCGCGATTCAACATCATTATCAAGGCGCCGAGCCCGTCCCGTTTGGCTGGGATCAGGCGCGCGAACTACTGATTCACTTTATGGAGCGCAATCAACAAACGTACGATGCGCGATATGCCGTTAACCCGGTCAAGCAATGGCTGGTGTACCTTAAAGTCTATTACCCCCAGGCGGCGGCCTTATTCAGTCGGGTCAAACGTATCACCACGACCGAGGACATGATGGTCGCGCTGGGCGCGAATCAATACGCCCGGGCTGCCTAATGCCGTATCGCGGTCATAAAGATGTATTCCCAGCGGCCAAGCAAAAGCTTCCGATCGATGGCTCGACAATAGCCGCGCCACTATGTCCACTCAATGAGGACCACCAGAGATGAGCAACCCGACCACCCCGCCAAACGATCTCTGGGGACACCCCAAGGGCTTATATATTTGCTTCGCTACCGAGTTGTGGGAGCGTTTCTCCTTTTACGGTATGAAATACCTCCTACTCCTCTACCTCACCAAGTATCACCTGTTCTCGGACGCGGCCGGACTTGGCGTACTGGGCAGCTACGCGTCACTCGTTTACGCGATGCCGGTTTTGGGTGGCCTGATTGCAGACCGTTTTATCGGTATGCGTAAGGCGGTCACCTTTGGAGGCCTTCTCCTTGTCGCGGGGCACCTGGGGATGGCCTACGAGGGAGAAGCGGCCCGACAAACCGCCGCGGGCATCGTGCGTGACGAGGCCGCGCTGTCAGTGTTTTATCTGTCCCTGGCGCTGATCATTGTGGGCGTAGGGTTTCTCAAGCCCAATATCTCCACTGTGGTTGGCAAGCTCTATCCCGATGACGACCCGCGAAGAGATTCCGGCTTCACGATTTTCTATATGGGTATCAACGTGGGCGCCTTCACGGCCACCTTGCTGTGCGGATGGCTGGGAGAGGTTTACGGTTGGTCCTGGGGCTTCGGTGCCGCGGGAATCGGCATGTTAATTGGTTTGATCATGTTTCAGTGGGGGCAAAGTTTCCTCGAGGGTCATGGTGAGCCGGCAAACCCCGAAAGATTGCTGGGCACACTGGGCTTGCCGGGACTGACTGTAGAGCGAGCGATTTATGTCGGCAGCCTGTCAATGGTTGGGGTCGTCTGGCAGCTGGTTCAGTGGACCGATGTAGTGGGAGATCTGCTCGATGCAGCGTCGCTGATGGTACTCGTGGGTCTCGCCTGGTTTCTGCTGGTACGGTGCAATAAAGTGGAGCGCGAGCGAATGTTCGTGCTCATAGTCCTGACACTGTCTACGGTGGTTTTTTGGGCTCTGTTTGAGCAGGCCGCAGGCTCAATGACACTGTATGCCGATCGCGTCACCGACAAAACGCTGTTTGGTGTGTCTCTGACTGCGGCGCAGTTTGGTGCAGCGAATGCGTTTTTTATTTTTCTGCTCGCGCCCCTTTTCGCACTGCTGTGGACCCGGCTAAACAGCAGGGGCCTGGAACCCAGCACACCCATAAAATTCTCTCTTGGCATCGCTCAGGCGGGACTCGGATTTGGCGCACTGATTTATGGGGCACAGTTTCCTGACGAAGCGGGAATGGTGTCCGCCTGGTGGCTGGTTCTGGCTTATTTACTACACACCATGGGAGAGCTGTGTCTCAGCCCGGTAGGACTCTCGGCAGTCACCAAACTCGCGGTTCCCAGCGTCGTTGGCGTGATGATGGGAACCTGGTTTCTTGCTTCAGCCTACTCGTCCTACGTCGCAGCGCAGATCGCAGCGCTAGCGGCTGGACCCGGTGACGAATTGGGCTCGAACGTAAGCGAAGCGCTGTCTGCTTATACCGATTTGTTTGACCAGTTGCTCAACATTGGACTGGTTGGTGCGGCAGTGTTGTTTGTGCTGTCACCAATACTCAAGCGCATGATGCACGGTATTCGCTAGCTAGGCTGGCGCCGCCTCCGGTATGGGCTGGCTCCGCGCCTTGCGTGCCTCGCGGCGCTGTCGCCAGTCGTATCCAATCAGATACATCGCTGGCACCAGAAGCAAACTCACAAAAAGCGCGAAGAACACGCCAAAAGCCAGAGACAACACGGCTGGCTTGAGGAACTGCGCGCTGGTGGATTGCTCGGCCATGATAGGGATGAGTCCCACGAATGTGGTCACCGTCGTCAGAAAAATAGGCCGGAAACGACTGACCGCGGACTCCAATACGGCATCGGGAGGGGAGGTACCCTCCTGCTCGAGTCGGCGCACATAATCGATCAGCACGAGATTGTCGTTAATCACCACGCCGGCCGCTGCGCCGATACCAAAATAAGAAAACATGGCCATCGGTTCATTAAAAATCAAATGCCCAAACACGGCCCCCATAAAACCAAAGGGCATCGCGGTCATGATCAGTAACGGCAGACTATAAGATCGAAACGCCACTGCAATTAGCGCGTAAATCACAAACAGTGCAATGGTATAGAGCGCTGCTATCTCGCTGAAGAACTCGGCCTCGGCCTCCTGCGACCCGCCTTTCAGGATCTTCAGCCCGGGGTAAGCCGCGGCCAAGGTGGGCAGATACTCCTCTCTCACCGCCCGATTGATCTCGCCAAGCGACTCGGGCTCCACTGTCGCTCTCACAGTAACCACCCGCGCTCCATTGCGTCGGGTAATACGACGCGTTGCTTGCCCCACTTCTACGTCAGCCACCGACAGTAAAGGCAGCAGCCTGCCGTCAGGCGTCCGGATGCGAACATCCTCAAACGAGCCGAGCGAACCCCGCGCCGCCTCAGGGTAACGAACCATGACTCTGACGTCGCCATTCTCTCGCGGTAACCGTTGCACTTCCTCGCCGTAAAACGCCTGACGAACCTGCATCGACACATCACCCAAGGTCACTCCCAGCTTCTCTGCGCCGGGCTTCAGATGAAAACGCAGTTCGGGCAGGGAGCCCCATTGGTCATCGCGGATAAAATAGGTTTTGTCGTAACTGGCAAGGTGTTGTTGCAAGGTTCGGCTCGCCGCATTCAGCGTATCCAGATCCTCATGCTGCAACAAAAGCGTGATACTGGCTTCACTGTCGCTCAGGGTGTAGTTCACTTTAACCTCATCGGCGTCGGGTATATCCCCAACCAGATCCGAAAAGCGCTCGGCGGTTTCCTTGGCGCTGAGGTGCCGTTGCCCTGGGGGAGCCAACTGAACGATGGCAATGACATCCCCTCGCCGGGCACGGGTATACCAGCTCTCTATCAACTCACCTGTACCCACACCCGCGTCGGCCTCTGCATTCACCTCCTCCGCCAGCTTTTTCTCAGCGCGCTGAAGCTGTGCAAGCACCTCCATCGATCGGTTGTAGGGCGTGCCGGGAGGCAAACGTACATTGATATAGACTTCCTCGCTTTCCACCTGAGGCGAGAAAAAGAATTTGACCCAACCACTGGTGAACAAGCCCAGCGATACCAGAAAAAGGGAAAAGAACACCGCTGCCGTGGTGTACCGCCGGGCCAGACAGGTTTCCAGAAAGGGGCGGTATACCGTGACTGCAAAATGGACAATGCCGTCGGCGATCCGCTGCTGACGCAAACGCCAACCGCTCGTGGGCAGCTCGGTTTGGAGTCGGCGTAAGTGACTCGGCAGAATCAGGAACGCCTCAATCAGCGAAAAAAGCAACGCCAGCGAAATCACGACTGACAGCTGCCTCGTAAACTGCGCGGTAACGCCCGACACAAACAGCCAAGGTGCAAAAGCAACCATCGTGGTGAGCACTGCAAAAATCACCGGCCGACTCACGGCAAAAGCCCCCGCCACCGCCGCTTCATCGCCGCTCATCCCCCGCTGATGAACGTGATGGTGGATACTCTCCCCAACCACAATGGCGTCATCCACCACGATTCCCAACACTAGCAGGAAGGCAAACGTCGATAACAAGTTGAGGGACACGTCGTTTGCCGGCAATAACGCAAACGCCCCGAGAAAGCTCACGCCAATCCCGACAGTCACCCACAGGGCCACCTTGGGCTCGAGCGTGAGGATCAAGACAACGAACACCAGCAACAACCCTAGAATGGATGACTCCGCAATGAGCTCCATACGGCTCTTGTAGATATCAGCGGTGTCTGACCACAGCTCGAGTTCAACTCCCACCGGCAATGACGGGCGAGTTTCATCAATCCACTCGCGGACCGTCTCGCTTGCCCTGACAACCTGCATGTCGTCTGTGGATTTCGCCTGAAGCAGGACAGCCGGCTTACCGTTGAGCGTTGCGAGAATTTCATTCTGCTCGAAGCCATCAATCACCGTCGCCACATCGATCACTCGAACTTTGCCGCCATCTGCGGTCTGACGAATGACGATTTGCTCAAAGTCTTCCTGAGTGTCGGCTAAATTTTCAGCGCGAAGCTGTACATCGCCGGTTTGGGTGCGCACCTCCCCCACCGACACATTCATCGAGTCGCGACGAATCGCCGTTGCGACATCGGAAAAACCCAAACCATAAGTGCGTAGCGCTCGTTCTGAGAGCTCAATAGTGACTTCCTCTCGACGCGATCCGAACACGTCAACCTGCGAGAGGTAGGGCAGCGCCGCCATTTCATTGCGCAACCGATTCGCCAACCGTGTGAGCGCCCGCTCCCCGACCTCGCCTACAACCGCAACGCGAATCATTTCCTGACGCCATTCGAAGCGCCTTACTCTGGGATTTTCGAGGTCTCTGGGGAACGACGTGATTGAGTCGACCGCATTCTTGACGTCATTGAGGAATGTATTGAGATCCACTCCCGGAAAAGTTTGCACAGTGAGAGAACCAAAGCTCTCCCGGGATTCAGAGGTGATGCGATAAACATTGGAGACATTCTTGAGCGCCTCCTCTACCCGCTGTATGACCTGTTGCTCGACCTCTTTGGGCGACGCGCCGGGCCAGATCAGCTCTACCTGCACAATGTCCGGCTGGACAGAGGGAAACGCTTCTTTCTCGATGTCTCTCAGGCCCAACCAACCCGCAGTCACGATAATGAGCATGACGAGATTGGCAGCAACCGGATTGCGCACCCACCAACGAATCAGGCTTTCCATAGGGTATTTCTCAAGCTTCGTTGTCTTGTGAACTGCTCTTGGGTGTGGGGTTCCCAACGACCGCCGTTGAGTCCATCGCCTCGAGTCGCATGCCTCTGACCGGGTTGCGGATCGCAGATATGATCACTTGCTCACCGGCTTCAACCCCGGCACCCAACAGCACGGTATCGCGGTTGCGATGAACCACCTCAACCTGACGAATATCCAGCAATCCCTCGCCGTTCAACACAAACACTTCGTTTCCCGCCCTCAGGCCCTCGGCTGCGATCTGAATGGCGTCAATAATGGGGCGACCCTCGATTTCGGCATCCACATACAGCCCCACCGCAAGAGGCATGCCCTGAATCGAGGCATCGCCATAGGGATCCTGCACGCGGACGGTACCGTAAACCGTTCTCGTGGTGGGATCGATTGCCGCGTCCAGCCGCACCAGAGCGGCCTGCCAGCGATAGGTAACGCCGCCGATTTCGCCCGACAACACGACAGGCAATGCGCCGTCTGTATCGCCAGAGAAACCGATGGGGATGCCAAGCGAGGCGAGCTGCCTATCGGTCAGTGCCAGTCGCACTTCGGCAACATCGGTACCAAACACAGTGCCGAGCACTTTACCGGGGCTGACAAACTGCCCAAGATCCGCTGATTGGCTTTGCACCCGCCCGCGAAATGGCAAGCTGATTTGAGTGCGTTCCAGGTTCGTCTGCGCCAATGAGAGCGCCGTCTCGGCGGCCTTGACCGCGGCCTCTGCACGCGCCACCTGAGGCTGCTTCAGTGCCAGTGGCGAAGGGTTCTTCTGCCCGGCCAATTGCTTTCTCGCTACATCCGCATCGGCCACTGCCTGCTCCAGATCAACCTTCGCCGCAGCCAGCCGGGCAAAGCGTTCATCTACCGCAGCAAGGTAGTCAGTATTCTCTATGCTCAGGAGCAC
>JAYOEE010000017.1:0-40802 GCA_038106565.1 Halieaceae bacterium | reverse complement strand
AATGGGGTGGCTGACGGGTCTCGAACCCGCTACCTCCGGAGCCACAATCCGGTGCTCTACCTGGTGAGCTACAGCCACCATCAAGAAGCTGTCGCGCGTTCAGACAGCATACCCGAAGGCTTACTCCTCTCTGTGGCAATGACGAGAGGTAGTGGTCGGGGTGGAGGGATTCGAACCCCCGACATCCTGCTCCCAAAGCAGGCGCGCTACCAGACTGCGCTACACCCCGACTACGGAGGGCACCGCCCTCGCGCGGCGCGCAGTGTACCGGCATTGCGAGGGGGGAGCAATGCGCAACAAAACGGCTTCCCTCGATGCCTGATCTCTGAAAGAATCGGCGCGGTTTGATTTGGGGGAATCACATGACTGCGCAAATTCTCGACGGGAAACATGTCGCCGAACTCACAGAAGCCGAGCTGTCCGCACGTGTCGCAGCGCTGAAGGATCGATCTAGTGGCCGCACACCGGTGCTGGCGACGATTCTCGTGGGCGATGACCCCGCCTCCGCCACGTACGTCAAAATGAAAGGTAATGCTTGCCGGCGGGTCGGAATGGAGTCGCTGGCCATCGAACTTCCCGCGTCAACCAAAACCAATGAGCTCCTTCGGGAGATCGAAGAGCTCAATATGAATCCCGATGTGCATGGCATTTTGCTTCAGCATCCAGTGCCCTCACACATTGATGAGCGTGCTTGCTTTGACATGATCGCCCTGGAAAAAGATGTTGACGGTGTCACCTGCCTGGGATTCGGCCGTATGGCAATGGGTGAAACAGCATATGGATGCGCAACGCCGCAGGGCATTATGCGCCTACTCGCACACTACGAGATCCCTCTGGAAGGCCTGCATGCCGTAGTGGTCGGTCGAAGCCCGATCCTCGGCAAACCCATGGCAATGATGATGCTCGAAGCGAATGCCACTGTGACCATCTGCCACTCCAGGACCCAAGGCTTGGAAAACCATATCCGGCAAGCAGACGTGGTGGTGGGTGCCGTCGGCAGGCCCGAGTTCATCCGCGCCGACTGGATAAAAGATGGGGCTGTTGTAGTAGATGCGGGTTACCACCCCGGCGGCGTGGGAGATATTGAGCTGGGACCGCTCGCTGAGCGGGCCAGCGCGATCACACCAGTACCGGGTGGCGTGGGCCCGATGACCATCAATACGCTGATTCAGCAGACCGTCGAATCAGGCGAAAAAGCGCTGAGTTGAGCCTTTAACCTTGACGGCGCCACCGGGTACCGTCGGGACCGTCCTCCAACACTACGCCCTGAGCCTCGAGATCATCTCGAATCTGATCCGCGCGCTGGAAGTCACGGTTATCTCTCGCAGTAATACGCTGCTCGATCAGTAAATCGATTTCTTCTGCAGTGGGCCCGCCCTTCCCTGCCGAAGCGGTAAACCATGCCTCGGGATTCGCCTCTAGTAACCCTAGGAGACTGCCCCCTACGGTGAGCTCTGCCTTGGCCAGAGCAATTTCCTGAGGATCATCGGACTTGTTCAGGGTGCTGGCCGCACCGTGCAGCGCTGCAATGGCCTCAGGGGTATTCATGTCGTCCAGCAAGGCCAGGAACACCCGACTGTCTGCCACGCTCAGCGTAGCAGGCTCGACATCAATATGGCGACGAAGCGCGCCATAAAACGTGTCCAGCGTGCCTCTTGCACTACTCAAAAGCTCGCCGGAGAAGTTCAGCGCCGAGCGATAGTGTGCCGAGAGCAACGCAAAGCGCAGCACTTCGCCGGGATAAAGCTCGAGAAGTTCGCGCACCGTGCGCACATTGCCCAAGGATTTAGACATCTTCTCGCCATCCATGTCGATAAAGGCGTTGTGAATCCAATAGCGAACAAAATCACCGCCGTAGGCGCAGCAACTCTGGGCGCGCTCATTCTCATGGTGGGGGAAGATGAGATCGCGGCCCCCACCGTGAATATCGATGGACTCGCCCAGATGCGCCCTGATCATGGCCGAGCATTCTAGATGCCAGCCGGGTCTTCCCCTGCCCCAGGGGCTCGCCCATCCGGGCTCGTCACTGCCAGAGGGCTTCCACAGAACAAAATCTCCCGGATGGCGCTTATAGCTGGCGACCTCCACTCGGGCTCCCGCCAGCATGTCCTCAAGCTTTCGGCCACTGAGCGCGCCATAGCCCGGCATGGACTCAACCGAGAATAAAGCATGGCCCTCAGCCTCATACGCATGGCCCTCGGCGATCAGTCTCTCGGTCAGCGCAATCATGTCGTCGATGTGCTCTGTGGCCATCGGCTCAATGGTAGGCGAGAGCGCATTGAGCGCAGCCATATCTTCGCGATACTTTTCGGTGAATTCCGCACTGACCGCGCCGATATCACTACCGCGCTGGGACGCGGCGTCTATGATCTTGTCGTCAATATCTGTGATGTTCCGCGCGTAAACCACCTTCGGATAAAGCGCGCTCAATAGCCGATAGAGACAATCAAACACCACTACCGGGCGCGCATTGCCAATGTGAACGTAGTTGTAGACAGTGGGTCCGCAAACATACATGGTCACACGCTGTGGATCCCGTGGATGAAAAACGTCTTTGGCACCGGATAATGTGTTGTATAGCCGGAGATCAGGCATGGGATGCCGACCACGTGTCACGGAGGCCAATCGTCATATTGAACACGGGACGCTCTGCAGTGTGATCATAGCGATCTGCCACGAAATAACCTTCTCGTTCAAATTGAAAAGCCTGCTCGGGATTCGCTTCACTCAAGCCAGGCTCTACCATCGCCCCGTCAATTACCTCGAGGCTCTGGAGATTCACCGCAACCAGCATATCGTCCTCACGACTGGGTTCAGGCACGGTAAACAGCCGGTCATAGCGCCTGATCGTCGCTGGTAAGCCTTGCTCGGCAGAGACCCACTGGATCACACCCTTGGGTTTCACGCCGTCTTCGGGATCGGTACCGGGCTCCGACGTCACACAAGTGGCCAAAACGCGTGTGACGTTGCCCGCCTCATCTTTCTCGCAGCTCTGTGCCTCAATCACCAGTCCACCGCGCAATCTGACCCGCTTACCCAACACCAAGCGCTTGAACTGCTTGTTGGCCTCTTCACGAAAATCTGCCTGATCGATATAGAGCTCACTGCCCATCACCAATTCCCGACTACCAAACTCCGGATCAGCTGGATGGTTGGGCACCGTCAATACCATCGGCTCAGAGAGGTTAGTTAAAGTCAGTCGCAACGGCGCCATGACACACATCGCTCGAGGGGCGTGCTGATTGAGATGATCCCTCACCGCACTTTCAAGCATCGCCACGTCGACCGTTCCATCAGACCGAGAGGTGCCAACCTCCTCACAGAAATGCCGGATAGCGGCGGCAGGATATCCTCGTCGCCGCAACCCCGCGATTGTCGGCATGCGCGGGTCGTCCCACCCCGCCACGACACCCTCATCCACCAATTGCTTTAGCTTGCGCTTACTGGTCACGGTGTAGCTGGTATTCAACCGGGCGAACTCAATTTGCCGCGGCCTGTGCGGCACGGGCAAATGGTCTATGAACCAATCGTAAAGCGGTCGGTGATCCTCGAACTCCAATGTGCAAATAGAGTGGGTTATGCCCTCAATCGCATCTTCCTGGCCGTGCGCATAATCGTAGGTAGGGTAAATGGGCCACTCGTCTCCGGTTTGATGGTGCGCCGCGTGTCGGATTCGGTAGAGGATGGGATCGCGCAGATTCATGTTGGGAGACGCCATGTCGATCTTGGCGCGTAAAACCCGCTCCCCGTCAGCAAACTCGCCGGCGCGCATCTTCTCAAAGAGGTCTCGGTTTTCCGCAATACTTCGCTCTCGAAACGGACTATTTTGCCCTGGTTCGGTGAGCGAACCCCGATACGCCCTCGCTTCCTCCGGCGAGAGATCGCACACGTAGGCTAGCCCCTGCTCAATCAAATAATGCGCCCAGTCATAGAGCTGCTGAAAATAACTGGAGGCAAAACGCACTTCTCCCGACCATTCAAAACCCAGCCAGCGCACATCTTCCTGTATTGAATCGATGAATTCTTGGCTCTCCGCCTCTGGATTGGTGTCATCGAAACGCAGGTGGCAACGCCCTTCGAATTGTCTGGCCAGCCCGAAATTGACGGTGATGGATTTTGCGTGACCGATATGCAGGAATCCATTGGGCTCGGGCGGAAAACGGGTGACCAGCTCCGAGGCGCGGCCCTCTGCAAGGTCGCTTTGTATTTGCGTTCGCAAAAAGTTACTTCGCAGATCTGCGGACATCCTGAATCCTGATGAAATCGGTCAAAAAAGTGGCGCGTACTATACCAACTGCGAGGACGCCATAGTAAACCGAGCCGCCTGAAAAGTGGGATCGCAACCATCGGCCAAGTCTAGTAGGATGCGCGCTTTCCCACCCTAGCTCCCGAGGATTTCATGTCCACAACAAACGTATTGATGCAAACAACGGTCGGCTCTCTGACGCTAGAGCTCGACTCTGAAAGCGCACCAAAAACCGTAGAGAACTTCCTCACATATATTGAAGACGGTTTCTACGATGGAACCATCTTCCATCGTGTTATCGATAACTTCATGATCCAAGGCGGTGGATTCACCGCAGAGATGGAGCAAAAAGAAACGCGGGCACCCATTGAAAACGAGGCCAATAATGGCTTGAAAAACGATCGCGGTGCTATTGCCATGGCGCGGACACAAGACCCCCACTCCGCTACCGCGCAATTCTTCATCAATGTGCAGGACAACGACTTTCTCAACCATACCGGCGAGAACATGCAAGGCTGGGGGTACGCGGTATTTGGGCGAGTCACTGAGGGTGAAGAGGTGCTCGACAAAATTCGCGCCGTGGATACGGGTGGCGCTGCGGGCCATCAGGACGTGCCCCTAGAGCCCATTATCATAGAAAGCCTGACTGTCATCGACTGACGAGCCCTTTCAGCTTGCACCGACTCTTTATCAGCGACCTGCATCTGAGCGACGACAGCCTCCCCGCCGAAGAGGCGCTCTACTCCGTGGTGCAGCGAGAAATCCTTCAGCGCGAATCGGCTATCGACAGCTTGGTGATTCTCGGAGATCTGTTTGAAGCCTGGGTTGGTGATGACGATGATGCGCCGCTGGCGAACCGAGTGAGGGATCTCTTTTGCGCGATAACTGACGCAGGCACAGAGGTGCTGCTGGCAAGGGGCAACCGCGACTTCATGCTCGGGAGCGCGTTCGCAGAACAGGTAGGCGCCACATTACTCGGTGATGAAACCGTTATGGAGGTGTGCAACGAACCCTGCCTTCTGATGCACGGGGATACGCTGTGCACAGACGACACCGCATACCAGCAGTTCAGAGAAATGGTTCGCGCCCCTGACTGGCAGGCTGAGATGATGACTCGTGATCTGGAGGCCCGTAGAGAGCTCGCGCGGCAACTTCGCGAGATGAGTATCGATGCGGCGAGCAACAAGCCTGAGGATATTATGGATGTGAACTCATCCGCTGTGCTTGAGGCCATGAAGCGTAATGGCGTAGTCCGCCTTATTCACGGACACACTCACCGCCCCGCTCGGCACGAATTGCCATCTGGGCAGGAGCGCATCGTGCTGGGTGACTGGACAGATCATCGAGGATGGCTCCTCAGAGAACGCGACGGCGCGCTGTCGCTAGAAGAGTTTCCGATCGGCTAAGCCGCCATCGCTGGTGGCCCACTGTGAAACCGGAAGCAGTTATCCGGGCCTTTGATCAGGTCGATTTCTAACGATCTGAAATAGGCAGTCCGCTCATCCAACTCCGAGACACTACAGTGCCGCTCTGCAAGCGCGAGGTAATCCATAAAATGGCGCGCCTCACTCTTGAGAAGCGATTCATAAAAATCGCCGAGCTGCGGGTCCAAGTTGGGATACAACCGCGCGAAACGCTCGCAAGATCTCGCTTCTATTAGCGCTCCGACAATCAATGTGTCAACCAAACGACCCGGCTCATTGCTTCGCACACCTTTATGCAAGCCCTGAGCGTATCGGGACGCGCTAAGAGGTCGATACTCAATACCTCGCTCCACCATGATCTTGAGGACCTGCTCAAAATGCCGCAACTCCTCACGCGCCAGGCGAGACATCTTGTTTAACAGCACGGGATCGTCGGTATAGCGATGCATCAGGCTCAAAGCTGTCGCCGCGGCCTTCTTCTCGCAGTTTGCATGATCGATCAACAGCACCGCCTCGTAATCGTGCCGCACTGCCGTCTCCAGCCAGGCGGCGGGCGTCTCGCAAGGCAAGAATCCGCGAACGGCATCTAACTCCCCTTGTAGCCTCATGAGCCTGAATCCAACTGAGCCTGCCCGGCAAATAGATCTGATGTGGCGATATAACGGTCGTAGTGGGCGCTGGAAAGGATCCAAAACTCCTCGTCGATCTCGTCCCGCAAAACCGACAACGGCAAATGACGGAAACCGGGCATGATCTCGAAGCCAAACTGCTCGGGATCCGTGATTTGACTGGCGCCTGCTTTCAGCATCGCAAATACATGGCAATAGGGATCATGATGCGGCTGATAACGGATCTTTTGCACCTCTAGCTGCCAGTTCAACAGCTTGTGGTCCACAATCCGGAAACGGTTGGCCACACACATGGAGAGAAACGAAGCCAATCGCTGATCAATAACCCCTTTCTCCTCACGGGAGTATCCATTCCAGTCGATCACTTCGTGAGCAAAGCGCTTGCAGCCTCGGCATACCGTATCGCCTATGCCGGTCGAGCACACGCCGATGCAAGGCGTTTTAATGGGTGTGAGATAGGACACTGGACCTCCCGATGCCGTATTTTAACAGCTTCTAAGACACCCCTGATGGACGACTCCAACGTTAGCCATGCCCCCTGTGAATGGGGGATATTTGCAACTTGTTTAACCTCACCGAGGGCTACCAAGCTATAATCGCGCCCGATTTATCGTCGCCCCAATGAGGAAACTGTCATGCTGGAAGCGTACCGACAACATGTTGCCGACCGCGCCGCGAATCATATCCCCCCTGCACCCCTGTCCCCGGAACAGGTTGCGGACCTGATCGAGTTGATTAAGGCGCCGCCCGCGGGCGAGGAGGCTTTTCTCATCGAATTACTCACTGAGCGCGTGCCCCCCGGCGTCGATGAAGCCGCATATGTCAAGGCGGGATTTCTTTGCGCCATCGCGAAAGGTGAGTCGACATGCGATCTGATCGATCGAGAAAGCGCAATTCGCTTACTGGGAGACATGCATGGCGGCTACAACATCGAAACGCTGATCGAGCTGCTGGAGGACACTGATTTCGGCGAGCACGCAGCCAGGGAACTGAAGAACACGCTCCTCGTATTTGATGCCTTCCACGACGTAGCGGAACTGGCGCGAAATGGTTCCAAAAATGCTCAATCGGTGATGGAGAGCTGGGCGGAGGGAGAGTGGTTCACCTCGCGAGACGACGTGCCTGAGTCCCTTAAGATGGTGGTATTTAAGGTAACCGGCGAGACGAATACCGACGACCTGTCCCCTGCTCCCGACGCTTGGTCGCGACCAGACATACCGCTTCATGCTCTGGCCATGTTCAAAATGGCACGTGAAGGCATCGAGCCAGATGAGCCTGGCAAGACGGGGCCGCTAAAACAAATCGAGGCAATCAAGTCTAAGGGCCTGCCCGTGGCGTTTGTGGGGGACGTCGTCGGCACGGGCTCCTCACGCAAATCCGCCACCAACTCAGTGCTGTGGTTCTTTGGAGAGGACACGCCTGGGATCCCCAACAAACGAGCTGGCGGGGTGTGTATTGGCGGCAAAGTGGCACCCATTTTTTATAACACCATGGAAGATGCGGGGGCACTCGTCTTCGAGGCGCCTGTGGACCGCCTGAACATGGGGGACGTGATCGAGATCAGGCCCTATGAAGGAACGATTCTTTCCGAGTCGGGAGAGGTACTCTCCGAGTTTTCTTTGCGGTCTGAGGTGCTTTTAGATGAAGTGCGCGCTGGCGGGCGAATCAATCTGATCATCGGCCGGGGATTAACCACGAAGGCGCGTGAAGCGCTGGGGCTTCCGGAAAGCCAATTGTTCAGAAAACCCGAGCAACCAATTGATTCCGGAGCCGGTTATACGCTGGCACAAAAAATGGTCGGACGCGCATGTGGTGTGGAGGGAATTCGCCCGGGAACCTATTGCGAACCGCGGATGACAACAGTGGGCTCGCAGGATACCACCGGGCCGATGACCCGTGATGAACTGCAGGATCTGGCGTGCCTTGGGTTCTCTGCAGATTTGACGATGCAATCTTTCTGCCACACTGCTGCATACCCAAAGCCCGTCGACATCAATACACAGCACACGCTACCTGACTTCATCATGAATCGAGGCGGCGTATCGCTTCGCCCCGGGGATGGAATCATCCATAGTTGGCTCAATCGCATGCTACTGCCTGATACGGTCGGTACGGGGGGCGATTCGCACACGCGCTTTCCCATAGGCATCTCTTTTCCCGCAGGCTCCGGTCTGGTGGCATTTGCAGCTGCCACAGGCGTCATGCCGCTGGATATGCCGGAGTCCGTATTGGTGCGGTTCAAAGGTGACATGCAGCCCGGCGTAACGTTACGGGATCTGGTACACGCAATTCCCTACTATGCAATCCAACAGGGCTTGCTCACGGTAGAGAAAAAAGGCAAGAAAAACATATTCTCAGGACGGATTCTTGAGATAGAAGGTTTAGATTCACTGACTGTCGAGCAGGCATTTGAGCTGTCCGACGCATCTGCTGAACGGTCCGCCGCCGGCTGCACTATCAAGCTGGGAGAGGAAACGATCGCAGAGTATTTGCGCTCCAACATTGTCTTGCTCCGCGCGATGATTGCCGAGGGATATGGAGATGCTCGGACCCTTGAGCGTCGTGCACGCAATATGGAGGCCTGGCTCAAGCAACCCGAGCTGTTGGAGGCCGACGGCGACGCAGAGTATGCAGCCATCATCGAAATAGACCTCAACGAGATTGATCAACCGATTGTTTGCGCCCCCAATGACCCTGACGATGCCAGATTACTCTCAGATGTGCAGGGAGATCAGGTCGACGAAGTCTTCATAGGGAGTTGTATGACTAACATCGGCCATTTTCGGGCCGCGGGAGAGCTGCTAGAAGCGCATGGAGCACCGGTATCAACCCGAATGTGGATCTGTCCGCCAACGCGCATGGATGAGCATCAGCTTATGGAAGAAGGTTATTACGCGATATTTGGGCGCGCGGGCGCGCGGACTGAAATGCCCGGATGCTCGCTGTGCATGGGGAATCAGGCTCGCGTGGCGCCGAAATCGACAGTCCTGTCCACCTCAACCCGCAACTTCCCCAATCGCTTGGGAGAAGGAGCGAATGTCTACCTGACCTCGGCTGAACTGGCTGCGGTTGGCGCGTTACTGGGCAAGCTACCCACCCCGGAGGAATACCGGGAGTACGCGATGAAAATCGACTCCATGGCAGAACATATCTACCGCTACATGAACTTCGATCAGGTTGTCTCCTTCCAAAAGCTGGCAGAAGACGGGCAAAAAATCGCAGCCACCATAATAGACGAGGTCGCCTAGCACGCGCCCTTGGATCCCACCTGCCGTAGCGAACAATCATGTCGCGACGGCGGGCTGGGATTCACAGCGCCGAAAAACCCCTTTCGCAGTCTAATTGCAGATCCTCAAAGTTTTCTAATCCGACTGCTATTCTGACCAAACCCTCGCTGATCCCAGCCGCTTGTCGTTGGGCGTCGCTGAGGCGGCCGTGGGTCGTTGAAGCGGGGTGAACAATTGTCGTTTTGGTATCACCGAGATTGGCCGTGAGCGACATCATCTGAGTATGGTTGATGAACCGCCACGCCGCTTGCCTCCCACCTGCCAGCTCAAACGCGAGCACTGCGCCGAAGCCCGACTGCTGCCGCACGGCCAGACTGTGGCCGGGATGATCGGGCAGTCCGCAGTAGTGCACAGCCGTCACGTCATTTTGCTGAAGTAGCCACTGCGCCAAGCGCTCTGCATTCTGGCAGTGTGCCGCCATCCTCAAATCCAATGTTTCCAGCCCCTTCAGCATCACCCACGCGTTGAATGCACTCATCGTTGGACCGCAAGAGCGGTTAAACGCGACAATAGGTTCGATTAAATCGTGGCGTCCGACGACTGCCCCACCCAACACCCTGCCCTGTCCGTCGAGATACTTCGTTGCCGAATGCGTGACAAGATCCGCCCCCAGTGAGAGGGGGGTTTGCAGTACCGGTGTGCAAAAACAGTTGTCCACCGCCAGCAACGCACCAAGACCCCGACTAATTTCAGACAGAGCAGTCAAGTCGGCTACAGCGTTAAGCGGGTTTGATGGCGTTTCGAGAAATAATAGCCGTGTGGTGGGGCGGGCTGCCTCCCGCCAAGCCTCGAGATCCGTGAGCGGTACGAAGGTTATCTCGACGCCAAACTTCATGAGCGTGTTTTGGAACAGGCCAACCGTCGCGCCAAAAACATCCTGAGAACACAGCACGTGATCTCCGGCGCGCAGATGCGTCATGCACAACGCCAGGATCGCAGACATACCAGAGGCCGTCGCAACTGCCGCCTCGCCCTGCTCCAGACTGGCGAGTCGCTGCTCGAAACTGCGCACGGTGGGGTTCGTGTAGCGGGAGTACACATTTCCATCGCGCTCTCCCGAAAACCTCTCTGCAGCAGCCTCCGCAGAATCGAAGATAAAGCTCGATGTCGTGAATATGGGCTCGCCGTGCTCTCCTTCTGGAGTCCGGTCGATACCCGCACGGATGGCTCGAGTGCGAGGGCCCGCTTCATCCAGCCAGGGCCCTTTATCTGTCGTCATCTCGAGCGGCTCCTGCACTCAGCTGCATCTCGCCTAGCCATCGTTGTGCAGCCCTACTACTGCCCCATCACTTACCGCGATTGAGCGTCGCACTCTGGCACCATCAGACCTGGCCGCCTCAATGGACTGCAAGTAGGAATCATCGATATTACCGGCCAGGTACTTGCCGTCGAACACTGAAGACTCAAAGCCATCGACCTCCGGATTACCCTCGCGGGAGCACTCGATCAAATCTTCGAGGTCTTGATACACCAACCAGTCGGCACCAATTTCCTGCCGCACCTCCTCTACAGAACGACCATGGGCAATGAGCTCGTTCGCGGCGGGCATGTCGATGCCATACACATTGGGATAGCGGACCGGTGGCGCCGCGGAAGCAAAATAAACCTGTTTCGCACCCGCCTCGCGAGCCATCTGTATGATTTGTCCGCAGGTGGTGCCCCTGACAATCGAATCGTCCACCAGGCATACGGTTTTATCCTGAAACTCCAGCGGCACGGGGTTCAGCTTCTGACGAACCGATTTTTTACGTTCACTTTGGCCCGGCATAATAAATGTCCGCCCGATATACCGGTTTTTCATGAAGCCCTCACGAAACTTGACGCCTAACTCGTACGCGAGTGACTGACCTGCCACCCGGCTGGTGTCGGGAATGGGGATCACCACGTCAATATCGTGCTCCGGACGCTCTCTCAGAATTTTCTTTGCGAGCGCAGCACCCTGCCTCATTCGGGTTTTATAAACCGAGATGCTGTCCAACAGAGAGTCCGGTCGCGCGAAGTAAACATGCTCAAATATACAGGGCATCAGTTTTGGATTCTCTGCGCACTGTTGCCGATGAAGCACCCCCGACTGCGTCACACAGATTGCTTCTCCGGGAAGTACATCGCCAATCAGCTCGTAACCCGCTACATCGAGGGCGACGCTCTCAGACGCCACCATGTATTCGGGCTCGCCGCTCGCCGGGGTGCGCTGACCGACAACAAGCGGACGAATTCCGAACGGATCCCTGAAGGCAACCAACCCAAAACCCGCAATTAATGCTACCGCTGCATAGCCTCCCTCACAGCGCTTATGCAGGGTGCTCACTGCCTGAAAAATATCCGCTGGCTGAGGTTCGAGCTTACCCAGGCGATTCAATTCGTGCGCAAATACGTTAAGCAGCACCTCCGAATCCGAATCGGTATTGAGGTGACGCAGGTCAGACTTGAACAACTCGTCGGAGAGAAACTTTGAGTTAGTTAGATTGCCATTGTGCGCCAGCGCGATGCCATAGGGAGAGTTGACGTAAAAAGGCTGCGCGAGCGCGGTGCCGGAACTGCCTTGGGTGGGGTACCTCACATGACCAATACCAAACCGACCCAGCAATTGCTCCATATGACTGGAGCGAAAGACGTCTCTCACCAACCCCTCGCCTTTACGCTGCATGAGCTTACCGTCGTCGCACGTCATAATGCCTGCAGCATCCTGACCTCGATGCTGGAGCATGGTCAGCGCATCATAAATATCGGCAGCGACATCTCTGCCAGCCACCATGCCTACGAGTCCGCACATATGTCTTCCCCTGCGTTCACAACATTTCTGTTGCGTCGATGCCGTCTTTTACGGCTTCTGTGGGCTCCGAGTCTATAACTCGGTCAAAATTTGCGCCTATCCATTCCGCGACCAACTCTACCGGCTCCATCAGCACCGCAGTTTCGAGCCATTGCTGGTTGTCACTGGGTAACCAATAGCGCAACAAGATGCTAATACCGGCAATAATGATGATGCCTCGAATTAACCCAAAAACACCGCCGAGCAGCCGATTACCAAGATTAAAACCCGGTTGCCGCATCTGCTCCGAGAGTAATGTACCAATCGCGCCGAAAGTCAGCAGCACGGCGGTAAACGTTGCCGCCCAAGCCAGCACATACCGCGATGTCGAGTCATCTATTGCACCATCAAGCAACGCTGCGACGGGCTGCGCAACAACATTCGCGATAAAGAAGGCGGCAATCCAGCCCAATAACGACACTGCCTCTCTGGCAAAACCCCGGGTCAGGCCATAGCCACAGGAGACCACCCAGACCAGCAGAATTAACCAGTCAAACGCGTTGAACTGCGCCACCAGCGCGCCCACCTCTTCGACCAGTGGGCCCATGCTATTGCACGTATCTCAAAAGCTGTGAATCCACTTGCAAAGCCGTGTCGATTGATTCTTTGATGGAACGCAAATAAGCCTGATCCGAATTTGGGCCCACTTGCACCCTGAAAAGCTCCTGATCAACCCGCATGAAGCGGCTGTAAAATGCCTTGTATCCCCGCTCTCGGAGCGCGGTGACGATCTCTTCGGCGCGGCTCTCCCGTCCTACTGTGGCTACTTGTAGCACCCAGAATATCGGCAATCCGCTGTCGTCAATTAATGGTTGCCCCCCATCGAGATCTTCTCGAATCGGCACCTCTAATGGTGAGGTTTCAGGCTCCAACTCCCGCAATCCATCGCCCTCATCGCCTACAACGGTTCTGTTGTCGGCACTCTCCTGAAGGGCCTCGGGCACCACCTCGACAATGGGCAACTGTGCCGTGACCTGCTCGCTTGGATCAGATGGTGGCTGAATAGGTGACTGATCAATTACCGGTCTCGCTGGCATCTCGCTGAGTACCAACGGGTCACGAATATCCGGCTGGGTAAAGATGAGAGGCCAAAACACAACGCCTAATGCGACCAGCACCGACGCCCCCACCAAGCGCTGTTTCAGGAGGGAATCCAACTACGCGCTCTCCCCAAAGGAAGCCTGGTTCGCCAAAACGGTGTAGCCCTCCGCGACGGTCAGAAAAGATCCAAAAATCACCACCCTGTCACCCGTCCGACTCCGTTTGGCAACGTCAGCCCAAACGTCGACGATCTCGCCACTGCTGACAACTTTTTCGTCGCCAATCATGGCTATAAGGCGGCTCGGCAGCGCAGCCCTCGGAACGTCTTTCAGTTCAACGACATTCCACTCTTTGAACAAGCCCTCACAGGCGCGAAGCATATCATGGATGGGCTTGTCGCCCATGACACCGAAAATCGCTCGCGTCGCCCCCGGCGCCGGATTGGCCTTAAGAAATTCGGCAAGCGCCAAGACAGACTCCGTATTGTGAGCAACGTCGAGGACGACATTGAGCCCACCCACGTCTTGGCTATCTAATCTACCGGGGAGATAAGCGGTCTCGAGCTGACCGAGAACTTCCTCATCCGCGCTGAGCAACCCCGCGACTTCCAGTGACTGCAACGCCGCAGCGATATTTGACGCTCGCAACCCTTTCATTTTCGGCAGCTCGACTGCTCGCTTACCGGCTGTCGTCAGCAAGCCTTTATGAACATGCCAGTCATCGTTAATAAATAGTCCTTTGGCACCCACTGTACGTAATGTGTCAACTAAGGTGGTCGGTGGATCCGCTTCGGCAACAACACAGAACTTGTTCGATCTGGCGATACCTGCTTTTTCAATCGCTATTTGTGCACGGTCGCTGCCCAACCAGTCCATGTGGTCCAGACCGATACTCGTCACCACGCTGACATCCGCGTCAACAATGTTGACCGCATCCAACCGTCCCCCCAAGCCTACTTCGAGGACCTGATGATCAACTGACCATTCTCTGAAAAGCCATAAAGCAGCCAATGTGGAAAATTCGAAGTAGGTCAAGCTGACCGAACCCCGATACCGCTCCACTGCCTCAAAGGCCATTACCAGCTCCGAGTCTTCGGCCTCACGCCCGTTGAGGCAGATTCGCTCATTAAAACGGTGAAAGTGCGGTGACGTATATACGCCAACATTAAAGCCTGCATGCCGCAGTGCGTGGTCCAGCACGCACACCACGCTTCCCTTGCCATTGGTGCCCGCAACGCTAAAGGTGTGAATTTTGTGATCGAGCAACCCCATAGCCCCCGCGACTGCAGAGACGCGCTCAAGGCCTAGATCAATTTCTGTAGGATGCTGCGACTCGAGGCGTTCAAGCCACTCAGGTAGAGAGAGCACAGGCCTGCTCACTTCACAGGCTGCTTCCCGTACCCTGAATCAACTCTCCCTCCAGGGCCCGATCCGGCATATCCGGCAACGCTTGATGAGTCAGCTTCGCTAACACTCGGCCTAGCGTATTCCTCATATCGTTCCGATGGACGATCATATCGATCGCGCCATGCTCTAGCAAAAACTCGCTACGCTGGAAGCCTTTCGGCAACTTCTGACGAATGGTCTGTTCAATGATATTGGGCCCGGCAAATCCCGCGCGGGCATCAGGCTCAGCAATATTGATATCTCCTAGCAGAGCCAAGGACGCCGAAACGCCGCCATAGATCGGATCGGTGAGTACGGAGATATAGGGCGTGCCCTGCACCTTCAAGCGCTCAATGACTGCAGAAGTCTTGGCCATTTGCATAAGGGAGATCAGGGCTTCTTGCATTCGCGCGCCACCTGACGCGGAAAAACAAACCAGCGGAATATTTTCATCAAGGGCAATGGTAGCTGCGCGCGCAAATTTCTCCCCTACGGCGTAACCCATCGACCCACCGTGAAAATCGAATTCAAACGCCAATGCCACGACTTTTACAGCACAGATACTGCCCCGCATGGCAACCAGCGCATCTTTTTCTCCCGTACTGCGCTGAGCGGCGGTCAGTCGGTCACGATACTTTCGCTTGTCTTTGAACTTGAGATGATCGACGGGTTCGAGCTCGGAGAACAACTCACTCGCACCGCGATCGAGACACAGCTCCAGGCGGCGTCGGGCTCCGATCCTCATATGGTGATCACATTTCGGACACACCTCGGCATTTCGCTCGAGATCGGGCTTATACAGAATCGCTTCGCACTTGACGCATTTCTTCCAGAGGCCCTCGGGCACACTGGTGCGGTTCGCGCTCTCGTCTTTTGTCACGCCGGAAGGAAGGATCTTGTCAATCCAACTCATCGCAATCTCCATCGGGCAGGTCGGGGAAGTATACGAGCGGATATCGACCCTAGGAACGTGAAGAGTCCACACCCTCGCGAATACTCTGCAGTAGTTTTACCGCCGCCTGGTGTATCTGGATCTCATCCAAGGAGGAATCTGTGGAGCCAGCTCGGACCATCTGATCAATGAGCGCGCTACCGACCACCACGGCATCCGCCACGCCCGCAACGGCTCGAGCGCTGTCCGCGTCCTTGATACCAAACCCCACCGCGATCGGTAGCGCTGTCATGTTTCTAATGAGGGAAACCCTGTCCGCGACTTCTGTCACGTTGAGCTGCCCCGAACCCGTGACACCTTTAACTGCCACGTAGTAAATGAACCCGCTGGCTCGATCAACAATGGTTCGGATGCGGTCTTCGGGAGTCGTGGGTGATATCAGAAAAATATTATCCAGCTCATGTTCGCGCAGAGCCGATTCGAGCCTTTCAACCTCTTCCGGGGGAAGGTCCACTGTGATCAGCCCGTCCACACCCGCCTCAGCGCCCGCAGCAGCGAAACGCTCATAACCAAAGCGCTCAATGGGGTTCGCGTAACCCATCATCACAATCGGCGTGCTCTGATCTTGCTCACGAAATTCAGCCACGATCTGCAAAACCCCGCGGAGCGTCATTCCGTTGGCGAGCGCACGCTCATGGCCTTGCTGAATCACAACACCTTCGGACATTGGGTCCGAAAAAGGCACACCCACCTCCAGGACATCCGCCCCAGCCGCAACCAACTGATGCAGCAACTCCACAGTTCCCTCCGGACTGGGGTCACCCGCGACAACGTAGGACACCAGCGCTTTTCGCTGGTTGGCCTTCAATTGCGAAAAAACGCCCTCGAGGCGGCTCATAGGCAGCTATACCTCAATACCGTCGAGCGCGGCCACGGTGAGAATATCTTTATCGCCTCTGCCGGAGAGATTCACAATAATGTGTTGTTCTGGCGACATCTGGGCGGCCAGTTTTTCGGCGTATGCCACGGCGTGAGCAGTCTCGAGCGCAGGCATAATTCCCTCTATTCGGGTCAGCCGATGAAAGGCAGCAAGCGTCTCATCGTCATTGGCAGCCACATAGTGGACGCGGCCAAGATCCTTCAACCATGCGTGCTCCGGACCGACTCCGGGGTAATCAAGACCCGCAGACACGGAGTGGGTCTCCATGATCTGACCGTCCTCATTCTGCATGAGGTAAGTTCGATTGCCATGCAAGACGCCAGGCGTCCCGACGGACAGTGGTGCGGCGTGTAAACCCGTATCCAGACCTTTACCACCTGCCTCAACACCGTACATGGCCACCTCTGCATCGGCGAGGAACGGATGAAACAAGCCGATTGCGTTGGAGCCTCCGCCAACACAGGCCACCAGCGCATCTGGCAGCTTACCGAACTGCGCCAGCGACTGAGCCCGTGCTTCTCGGCCAATAACGCTCTGAAAATCTCGCACTAACATTGGATAGGGATGGGGCCCTGCGACCGTGCCGATAATGTAAAAAGTATCCTCTACATTGGTTACCCAATCCCTCATGGCCTCGTTCATCGCATCCTTCAGCGTGCGAGATCCAGAGGTGACCGGAACAACCTCAGCCCCCAAGAGCTTCATGCGATAAACGTTAAGTGACTGCCGACGGATATCCTCCTCTCCCATAAATACATGGCATTCCAGACCGAGTCGCGCGGCGACGGTGGCACTCGCGACACCGTGCTGACCAGCACCGGTCTCGGCAATCACCCGGCGTTTACCCATGTATTTAGCCAGAAGCGCCTGGCCAATCGTGTTATTCACCTTGTGTGCGCCCGTATGATTCAAGTCCTCACGCTTAAGCAGGATTCGGGCCCCTCCAATCTGATCGGACAACCGAGACGCCTCATAGAGAGGCGAAGGACGCCCCACATAGTGGGCCATATCCAAATCAAATTCCCGCTGAAACGCCGCATCCTGCTTCAGCTCGTGATAAAGCTGCTCCAGATCAGCCAACGCAGACATCAGCGTTTCGGCAACAAACTTGCCTCCAAACTGGCCGAACCTTCCATGACGGTCTGGCATGGAAGCAAAAAGTTCCGGGGTTACTTCAACTGTCATCAATTCAATCCTCGAGCGCAGCCCGCGCTGACTCTATAAATGCCCGCATTTTGTCGGGATCTTTTATGCCCTTTGCGCTCTCGACACCGCTACTGACATCAACAGCCGCCGGGCGCACAGACCCTATACCGGCCGCCACGTTATCCGCAGTCAGACCACCCGCCAATATCACTCTGTGGCTGATACGCTGATCCACCCAACTCCAATCAAACGCCTCACCCGAGCCGCCGAACTGCCCGCTCCCATCACTGTCCAACAGCAACGCGCTCGCCCCATCAAACGCTTCGTCAATGGCGACCAAGTCGAGGCCTTGACGCATGGGTATCGCCTTAATAAACGGTCGCGCAAATTGCCTGCAAAAATCGGGCGTTTCGGCACCGTGAAACTGCAGGCAATGCAGCGGCACCGAAGCCAGGACTTGCTCCACCTCTTCTCTGCTCGGATTCACGAATAGGCCCACCAGCATCCCTAACCCCGATACACCGCGGGCCACATCCCTCGCCTGCTCGATCGTCACCGCGCGCGCACTACCCTGGTAAAAAACGCACCCTACTGCGTCTGCACCCAGCGCGATTGCCTGTTCGGCATCGACGCGGCGAGTAATGCCGCAAATTTTGATGCGCACAACCGCCTTCCCGTGTCCAAACGCCAAGTTTAGCAGATCACGGTGTCCTCTCCGCTATAGCCAACCACTGAGTATGCCCGGGCCTGGTGGGGTTTCGGGCAATCCAAACATCGGGGGATAGCACACCTCTGTCAGGTACAGCCCATCGGGCGGAGCAGTTTCGGCCGCCAGCGTGCGATCACGTGCGTCCATCAGTTCAGCGATCCAATCCACCGAGCGCGCGCCTGACCCTACCGCCAATAATGATCCGGCGATGTTCCTCACCATGTGAAGCAAAAAGGCGTTGGCTTCAATTTCAAGGACAACGAAATCCCCCATTCGCTCGACTGAGCAACTCATAACGCAGCGCATGGAGGTGGAAGCCTGGCAACCCGCCGCCCGGAAAGCACTAAAGTCGCGTTCACCCAAAAGCGCGCTGGTGGCTTGGTTCATGTCTGCAATATTCAGGTCGTGCCGATGCCAAGTCACCAACCCGCTCAGCAAACTTGAGCGCACGGGGGTATTTAACACGACATAGCGATACCGACGTGACTGGGCGCTAAAGCGGGCATGGAACTCGTCGACAACAGGCACCGCCCAATGCAACCGTACGGTGTCGGGCAGGTGGCGATTGGCGCCCATCACCCAGGCCTTGGGGCTACGCCCAACGGGGTCTTCAAAGTGGATAATCTGCCCATGACCGTGAACCCCCGTATCAGTGCGCCCCGCGCAAACGGTCGCGACCTGCTCGCAGGCAATTTGGCCCAGCGCTTCTTCAACCGCCCCCTGTACAGTGGGGCATGAGAGTTTGGTTTGTGCTTGCCACCCGTGAAAGTGGCCCCCGTGATACTCCACACGAGCGGCGACTCTCTGACCTGAATGGAAAGGCACGTCTGACAGCATCTTCA
Source organism: Halieaceae bacterium (assembly GCA_038106565.1). Classification (GTDB taxonomy): domain Bacteria; phylum Pseudomonadota; class Gammaproteobacteria; order Pseudomonadales; family Halieaceae; genus Luminiphilus. The sequence goes on along the minus strand of JAYOEE010000017.1, from coordinate 21,449 downwards.
GTGCCTCAGTCTGTCTCAAGACGTCCCAATAGTTCGCGCGCTTCGGCCTGCTGAACCGAGCTCCCCTCAGCGATGACCTCCATTAAAACGGGTCGAGCGCCATTTGCATCGCGCATATCGAGATAGGCCCTGGCCAAATCCAGCTTGCTGTCTACGGGGTCTGTCTCCGCTCCATAGATAGATCCTGAACCTTCTGCTTGGCGGCCCGAGGAATCTTCGCCACGTTCATCCACGTAGGTCCCATCTTCCGGCTTCCGCATGCGCCGGGTGAAAAGGAACATCCCCAGAACACCGAGGTTCAGTCCAGCGAGGGCGGCCGCCAGCAACCAGCCAGGACCGCTGAACGGCGTGCTCGCTCCCCTCAGACCGGCATTGCCGACTACCTGCTTTGGTGCCAGGCGTTGACGGTCAAATTCCTCAGCGAGTACTGCTAAGACCCTCTCCTGTTCTAACAGGCGAACCTCGATCTGCCTGAGACTGGATTCGATCAGCGTCACTTTCTCAATCAGCGGACCCAGCTCCAACGCCAACAAGCCACTCTGAGATCCAGAGTCTGCTGGCACGTCATCTGTGTCCCTCCCGCTGAGTGAATCCCGACCGGCGGCACCTTTCTCAACACCGACATCCCCTTCAGTAGCCCAATCCGACCGATAGCCAGAGCTCTGCGCTTTTCCGGGTTTCGCACTTTCTGCGAAGTCTTCACGACCACGCTGCAACCACACTTGATTTTGCTCAGCCACCGCCAAAAAAGCCGCCGAGACACTGATAACAATATCCTCAAGCCTCGGCAGGACGAGAATATAGCCGGCCTTCAAGCCATTGATATTGGCATCGCTAAACGCGGCGGGATTAAACCTCAGCGTTTCGATCATGAATTGCTCAATCGAGGCGCCCGACGGTCGGCCCTCGGTAGCAATGCGCCAAAGCGTATCCCTCCCCGTCACCAGATACCGGCCTCCGGGCCGGGGTCCGGCATCGTTATCGTATGCTTGCCTCACACCAGAATTCTCAGGCCCACCGAAGAGGCGCGGTTCGGATTCAAGCGGCTCCGCACCATCCTGCATCTGATCCAGAACCGATAGCGGCTCAACGCTCACCACGTACTCTCGGAGCAGCCTCCCCTCGGGCCAGACGACTTCTACCACGAGCCCCAGTTGGGTCGATTGGATGGGTGTGTCGGTCGATATCTGCACGCGCCAGCCCGAAGCATCGGCGCGCAGGGCAAACTCGAAGTCCGAGGGTATGCGATCTCGGTCAATTCCGAATCGAGCAAACTCCGCCTGCGATGCCAGACCAATTCTGAGGTCCTCGACACTTAACTCCCCGACATCCGACAGCATTACCTCAGCGCGAAGCGGCTCTCCAACACCCGAATAAACCGTGAGCGCTTCCAGCCCAACAGACCATGCGGGCAGAGGTAGCGCGAAAGCAAGTGCGAGTAACAGGCTGATAAAGGGCCGCTGTATGAGGGATCGAATGATCGGACTCACTCCAGGCCTTGTTCGCACACTACGGTCCAAGCGCGCCGAACACCGTAATCCACCCCCTAGCCTAAGTGATCGGAAAGTAGCAACTCCGCGATTTGCACGCTGTTCAATGCGGCTCCCTTGCGCACATTGTCCGCTACGATCCATAGATTCAGGCCCCTTGGGTGTGAGATATCGTTGCGGATCCTGCCAACGAATACCGGGTCTGTGCCCGCTGCTTCAGACACGGGGGTAGGATAACCGCCCGGCTCTTGGGCATCCACAACTACCACACCGGGCGCATCCTCCAACAACGCTCTCGCCGCTTCGGCAGAGATAAATTCACGAGTCTCAATATGCACCGCCTCGGCATGCCCATAAAATACGGGGACTCTCACGCAAGTGGGATTGACCTGAATAGACGCATCGCCAAATATCTTCTGCGTCTCCCAAACCATTTTCATCTCTTCACGGGTGTAGCCATTTTCCTGAAAGCTATCAATGTGCGGAATCACATTGAACGCGATTTGGCGCGGATATACCTCGGGTTCTGCCGCTTTACCATTGAGCAAGCGTGCAGTTTGACCAGCCAATTCCTCAATAGCGGCCTTACCTGTGCCACTGACCGCCTGATACGTCGCGACATTGATTCGCTCTATTCCCACCGCGTCGTATATGGGCTTTAAAGCCACCAGCATCTGCATGGTTGAACAATTGGGGTTTGCCACAATGCCGCGTTGACGGAAGCCTTTCAACGCCTCGGGATTCACTTCGGCCACCACAAGAGGAATATCGTCGTCCCGACGAAAGTGGGAGGTATTGTCAATGACGACGCAACCTGCGGCTGCCGCAGCAGGCGCATACTCGGCACTCACGTCGCCACCCGCTGAAAATAGCGCGATGGGCGTCTGGGAAAAATCAAATTCGGCCAAATCCAGAATGCTATGTCGCTTTCCTCTGAATTGGACCGTGCGTCCCACCGAACGACTCGAAGCGAGCGGGTAAAGCGTGTCTACCGGGAAATCACGCGCCTCGAGGATCTCTATCATCGCCTCACCAACGGCGCCAGTCGCCCCCACCACCGCCACATTTACTGGTTGCATCGCTCCTTCCTCATCATGCTTCATCTAGCGCAGCAATCACCGCATCACCCATTGCCGCAGTACCGAGCGTGGCACCCGTGAAATTCCCGCCAGCAATATCGCCGGTGCGATGACCATGGGATAAAACCGATGCGACGGCTCGCTCAATCTGATCTGCCGCAGCGCCGTGCTGCAGCGAATACCGACACAGCATTGCTGCCGACAAAATCGTTGCCAACGGATTGGCAAGGTCCTGCCCCGCAATATCAGGAGCGGACCCGTGAACAGGTTCATACAGGCCCTTTGATTGGGCGTTTAACGAGGCGGAGGGCAACATCCCAATGGAGCCAGTAAGCATGGCAGCGATGTCCGAGAGAATGTCTCCAAAAAGATTACCGGTTACCAACACGTCAAACTGTTTGGGCTCCCTCACCAATTGCATTGCCGCATTGTCGACATACAGATGTGATAACTCGACGTCGGGATAATCCAAGCTGAGATCCTGCATCACCTCTCGCCACAACATGGTTACCTCGAGCACATTGGCTTTGTCTACCGAGCACAGGCGACCATCGCGTTTGCGGGCCGCCTCGAAAGCCAGCTTCCCGATACGCCGGATTTCCGATTCGTCATACCGGTCGGTATTCAGGCCCTCGCGAATGCCATCCTCGCGCACATGAATCCCTCGTGGCTCGCCGAAATAAATGCCTCCTGTCAGCTCGCGGACAATCAATATGTCGAGTCCAGCGACGAGGTGCGAGTGAAGGCTCGATGCACTGGCCAGCTCGGGGAATAAGATCGCAGGCCTGAGATTGCAGAACAAATCCAAGTCGGCGCGAATAGCGAGCAAACCGCGCTCGGGTCGATCGCCAGCAGGCAGTCCGTCCCACTGCGGGCCGCCAACCGCGCCCAGTAGCACGGCATCCGCTGCCCGAGCAAGCGCTCTGGTACTCTCCGGGTAGGGCTGCCCTTCCAGGTCAATCGCTTTTCCCCCAATCAGAGCTTCCTCAAAGGCAATATCAAGGCCATGAATGTCGGCTACTCGCGACAGTACCCGCTTGGCCTGCTCTATCACATCGGGGCCGATTCCATCGCCCGGCAACAATAAAACCCGATGGGTCACAACTTGATTTCCTCAAACAGCCAGGGAAATTTTTCCTGATGTCGCGCCTCAAAGGTTTTTATAACTTCTGCTCGCTCGAGCGTAATACCGATATCGTCCAACCCCTTCAAGAGACAATCTCTTCGAAAAGCGTCGATATCAAATGACCACCGCTCGCCCTCGGGTAACGCGATGGTCTTAGCCTCAAGATCGATCAGGAGTCGAAACCCCTCCTCTTCATAGAGACGGGCGAAGAGCGTATTCACTTCATCAGTGGAGAGGGTGATTGGCAGGATGCCGTTTTTCAGCGCATTCGAGCGAAAGATGTCAGCAAAGCTTGGCGCGATAACACAGCGGAACCCGAAATCCTCCATAGCCCAAGCAGCGTGCTCACGGCTGGAGCCACAACCAAAATTCTCTCGGGCAAGCAGTATCGAAGCCCCCTGATAGCGCGGAAAATTCAATGGAAAATCGGGATTAATTGGACGCTGGCTGTTGTCGGCATCCGCCTCGCCCTCATCAAGGTAACGGAGCTCGTCAAACAGATTAGGACCGAAACCAGAGCGCCGGATCGATTTCAAAAACTGCTTTGGTACCATCAGGTCGGTATCGACATTCGCCCGATCCATAGGTGCCACCAGGCCATCGAGCTGAGTAAATGCGCGCATTAGACCGCTCCTTCCAGCACTTCTGTGGATCCTAGAACCTCGTGCACCGCAACAAAGTGTCCTGTCACGGCGGCCGCGGCCGCCATAGCAGGACTCACGAGGTGAGTTCTTCCTCCACTCCCTTGCCTGCCTTCAAAATTGCGGTTTGACGTACTGGCACAGCGCTCTCCCGGTAGCAGCCGGTCTGCATTCATAGCAAGGCACATCGAACAGCCGGGCTCTCGCCACTCCATGCCGGCATCAAGAAAAATCTGATCCAGCCCTTCTGCCTCAGCCTGAGCCTTGACCAGTCCAGATCCGGGAACCACCAGCGCTTTATCGATGCTCGGCGCGATACGTCGACCTCGCAGTACTGCCGCAGCCTCTCTCAAATCCTCGATTCGAGAATTCGTACATGAGCCGATAAAGATCGCGTTGGGGCGGATCTCTCCGATGGGCATCCCCTCACTCAGCCCCATGTAATCCAGTGCTCTGGCCAATCCTTCTCGCGCGGTGCCGTCCGGCATATCGGCAAGTCGCGGCACGTGCCCATCAACCGAGGTCACCATCTCGGGAGAAGTTCCCCATGTCACGTGAGGCAAAATGGCACTGCCGTCAATTTCGATGCTCTCGTCAAAGGCGGCGTCCGCATCGCTTCGGAGGGTTCGCCACCACGCTTCGGCCTGCTCCCACTGTGCTCCTTTCGGTGCCAGAGGCTTGTCGCGAAAGTATTCAATCGTGGTGTCGTCCACGGCAACCAAACCACACCGCGCACCAGCTTCGATCGCCATATTGCAGAGCGTCATGCGCCCTTCCATGGTCAAACCCTCTATGGCGGTACCCATGAACTCCAGCGCGTATCCCGTTCCTCCCGCCGTGCCAATACGACCGATAATCGCCAGCGCCACGTCCTTCGCAGTGACACCCGAGCGAAGCTGCCCATTCACCGCAATTTTGAAGTTCTTCATTTTTCGTTGAATCAGGCACTGCGTCGCCAGCACATGCTCGACCTCTGAGGTTCCTATTCCATGAGCCAGCGCACCAGCAGCCCCATGGGTTGACGTATGCGAATCCCCGCATACTACGGTCATCCCGGGAAGCACTGCCCCCTGCTCCGGACCCATGACATGCACGATCCCTTGCCTGACGTCATTTAATGGGATCTCGGCCACATCGAATGCGAGGCAATTGTCGTCCAAAGCTTGCAATTGGATGCGCGACACCGGATCAGGCAGGGCCGAAAGCCCGCCCTTTCGCTCCGCGGGCAACGTGGACACATTATGGTCAGGTACTGCCAAGTTAGCGCTTTTGCGCCAAAGTGGCCGGTCAGCCAGCTTCAAGCCCTCAAATGCCTGCGCTGAAGTCACCTCATGCAGGAGGTGCCGGTCGATGTAAATGATCGCCGTGCCATCTTCCCGCTCTTCTACAAGGTGGGCGTCCCATAATTTATCGTAGAGGGTTTGAGCCATGAGCATACTTCCTATACATCTCCGCCGGAGCAGGTTCGCCGTGCTTGCTGGGGAGACAACGCCAAAAAAGGCGCGGAGTATAGCACCGATCATTCCAAAACCGCCCCTCATCGCCCACTGCCAAAGGCCCGATGGCGGTGGTATTGCGCCCTGCCCAATGCACCGTTAAATCAACGATGCGTCAATCGCCAGCAGAGATGGATGGGCGACGGCCGCGAGAAATCGGGTGGAATAGAATCTCTGGTCACATCTACGACGACCCAGCGCTCCGATATCGCCGGGTCAAGCTTGAACCGTCTTCGGTTAGTCGAAAAATACAGTGCCCCGTTCTCATTGAGACGGGCCATTGCCAGCGCTAACAACGACGTATGATCTGACTGAATATCGAAATCCGCTTGATCCTTTGAGTTAGAAAAAGACGGTGGATCGAGCATGATCAAGTCATAGAAACGTTTATCAGAGGCCAACCAATCGCGGACATCGGCTCTCTCGGACCGATGTTGACGCTCCGATAATCCATTTAGCGCCAAATTGGCTTGAAACCATTTCAGGTACGTCGAAGAGGCATCCACGCTAGTGCTGGTTATTGCCCCACCCAGGGCAGCGTGCAGGGTCGCCACTCCCGTGTAGCTGAAAAGGTTTAAAAAATGCCCGCCCTTGGCCTCACGACGAATCCATGTGCGCAGCGGCCGATGATCTAAAAACAATCCGGTATCGAGATAATCATGCAGATTGACCAGCGCCTTTACCGGTCCTTCGTGCACTATCATGCGCTCGCTGAGATCATCAAGGCGACCATATTGGGATTTCCCTTTTTGCCGCTTCCGCTGCTTGAGTGCGATCGCAGAACGATCGCTTATCTCAAAGACTGCTTGCACGGCATCTAACACCACCTCAAGCCGCTCAGCCGCTTTTGCTTCGGGGATTTCGCGCGGCGCCACATACTCTGCAACGTGCACGCTTCCCTCGTAGCAGTCGATGGCTACAGAGTATTCGGGGATATCCGCGTCGTAGACCCGGAAACAGGACACCTGTTCTCTGGCCAACCACGGCTTCAGTTTGCGCAGGTTTTTTCGCAGGCGATTGGCCAGTGTCTGGGCATGAGCAGAGAGCACCGGAGCTGCTAGAGTTGATCCTTGCTCATCACCTTTGACTGCCGCATCACTCGATGGCCTTAACGGCCGGTACTGGTTCGAATCATCTAGCCCAAACTGCAAGCAATGCAGTTCGAGAGGCCCGTTTTGAAACCGATGGCGTTTGTCTGCCCGCAACCCTACCGCCTTCCCGAGCTCAATTTCGGAGGTCAATACCACACCCCTCCAGCCATCGAACTCTCTGCTCATAACGTGGCCTATGGTGGAATACAGGTGCGGTAGCGCCGTTTTCTCACCCATTCGTTCGCCCCAAGGCGGGTTCATGACCACTAGCCCTGCCGGCATCGGGCGGTGCGTGGGTTTTTTTACATCGGCCAGACTCTTGCATCGAATTCTGACGATGTCCTCAAGTCCCAATCTGGCAATGTTTTCCTGGGCGCGACGGACAGCGCTGATATCGCCATCGTAGCCTCGTATTTCGATCGGAGCGCGCCGCAATTGACCTTTTGACTCGGCGTCACCTCTCACAGCTAACCATTGCTCTGGATTGTGGCCTTTCCAGTGCTCGAACCCGAATCGCTGGCGGTAGCGACCAGGTGCGAGATCCAGCGCCATCATGGCCCCCTCCAACAATAGCGTCGCCGAGCCACACATGGGATCCACCAGAGACTCACCGTCGCGGCTACGCCAATGCCAACCAGACGCCCAAAGTGCAGCGGCAGCAATATTCTCTTTAAGTGGTGCCAGACCACCATCGAGCCGGTATCCGCGGCGGTGTAAGCTGTCTCCCGACAGATCAATGCCAAGGGCCAACTTTCCCTTAGAGAGCCGGGCCACTACCCTGACATCGGGTTGTTTGATATCTACGGAGGGGCGTCCTAAACCCGCATTTCTGAATTGATCGACAATGCCGTCTTTGACCCGTTGCGCACCAAACTGGGCGTTGCGCATCCAGCTGGCTCGCCCAGAAAAATCGACTGACAGAGAACCTTTAGCTGACATTTGCGCTAACCAGTCTACGGCCCCTACCGCCTCATACAGCGAGTCGGCACTGTCAACCTCACTGCTAGCCAATTGCACCACTAACCGGTTAGCCATGCGGCTCCACAGGCAAACGCGATATGCAACCGCCAAACCACCGGTAAAAGCCACGCCGACCGGGCGCTCAACAATTTGCTGAGCTCCCAGCGCTTGCAATTCCTCCGCCAGGTAAACACCGACGCCGGTGGGACAGGTGGCGAGAAACTCATAGGAACTCATGGCGCATCCCCCTGCTCCAGGGCATAGATTTCCTTGAGTAACCGCCGCCAGGTGGCGTACTGCGCCTCGAGCGTGCCCTCGAGTGTTACAGCTCGATCGACCGCATTGATCACCATTGGGCGGCTCTCACTGTCCAGCGCCTCCGCTAATTCTGTGAGGGCCTGCTCCTGTATGCGATATGAACGATACGCTGCATAGGAAGCCTGCATTCTGGCAAACGCGCCATCACCCGCGTTAGCCCCCCTGCTAGCGACACGCGCCTCGTATCGCTCGAGCCATTCGGCCTGCTCCACCGCCGCCTGTCGCCACAGCTCATAAGTAGGCCCAGTCCGCTCGGCAAGCTCGACGTATTGCTCATCGATGGTATCGCAGAACAAATATTCCTGATTTTTTATCCGCGCCACCCGCCTGAGCATCGGATCATCTTGCGCGGGCAATCTGTTCAGCGTGAGCTGCCCCTGGTCGTAGACCAGATATCCATCAAACGCCTGTGGCGCTAATTGTTGCGCGTATCTCACATCGGCCGCCGCCAACAAGGACTCCCTTTGCCCTGCTGAGCGAGCAGCCCAGCTATCAGACAACATATTGCTGACACCGTTAAATAGCTCCCCCAAGCCGTTGGACGACTCCAGCTCAGCCTTGGGGGAATGAACCAGACGTCGCTGGAACCAAGTGTCCTCCAACGCGTCTTTGGCGCGCACATCGAGAATCAGGTCACGACCGTCAGAATGAACAATCCGCGTCTCGATCGTAATCGGGACCAGCGGAGATCGTTCCGGCAACAGCCTTACCGCTCCCCATTGATTGCTGGCTACCAACGTGTCTCGTAGTTGGCCAGCTAGCAGTTTCGACTCCAATCGTCTCACCGCAGCCGCAGGGCTGGCGTCATCCGGTGCGACGCCCGGATCGAACAGCAAGACCCCTATATCCAATACTGGCAGGCGGGGCGACTCAGCCACCGCGAGGGGCTGCGAGATCAGAATCGCCAGCTCTCTGGATGTATCGGGGGCGACTGGGGAATCCGTTGAGGGAGGGCTCTCTGTGACGCAACCGTGCAACACCACCGCGAGTAGCACCCAGAACCAGGTTCGACTCGACTCTGCGGTCACTGAACCCCCTCGGTTGTGCAGACTTTCCCCTTCGAAAGCGTCTCCCGGCAAACATAGCCCCGGCCAGAGGGGTCGTAGCGGGAAAATATGCGGCTGATGGTGAAGTCACTTCCACTGCGCGGATTACTCAATCTTGTGCGCTGCGCCAACGACAAGCCGTCATCTGAACGAGAGAACTGATGCTTAATGACGAGACCGTCGGGCAATTCAATCAAAAAATGCCATTGCACACCGTCCCACCAGCAGGTCTCTTGGCCAAGCAGTGAGGCAGCTGGCTGGAACGCTTCAAAGCGACATGTCAGCGCGAAACTGTTTTCCCGCTCTATCCAAATAGCGCGATCGTCTTGCTTGACCTCCAGTAAAGCTGGCTCAGTCACCAATTCAGCCATTTTTGCCAAAGCCAATAAGGAATCTACGTCTCCGATGGGGGATCCCGGATAGGGTGCGCCGCGCTCTGCGGCCTCATTTCGTCGCCTCAGCTCCCTTTGAATCTCTCTGAACGTACTGTTGAGCTGGTTGTCCACGCTGTCACTGCGAGCGTAATCCACCTCCCAGTGACCGGAAAAATCAGACGTAGGGCGCGCAGAGTCAACCACCGGTTGAGGCGAGGCTCGACATCCCAGCAGCAACAAGCCAACAAACAAGCAAACAAAGGTACCGAGCGACAGCGCCCTTAAACACTGGATGGCATGGACAGGCGTATCAGAAATCATGGGTGGCGCGCGCTATGGCGGTTTGGCGGCGAACGATCAGCGTTGCGCAGTGCCCCACACATTGAATCCCGCAATCCTCGGCGTACCCGGCAAATACATTTGATCCACGGACTGCAACATGAAACCGGATCCCTTGATCCAATCGAGTATCGGTCGGTTCAAATTGCATCCACCCAGTAGCCGACGCCAAAGCGGGTTGATCCTGTTTTGCCATTTCACCACCGTGTCATCCGGTGCCTGACCGTGTTCACAGAACACTAATTGCCCGCCGGGCTTCAGCACGCGGTGGATCTCTGCCAGCGCCGCCTGCGCGTTGGGAATAGTGCACAGGCTAAACGTCATCAACACGCTATCAAACTGAGCATCCTCCAACGGCATATCCTCCGCTGACCCCTCAACAAAATCGAGCGGCACGCCGAGTCCCTGCGCACGGGGCTGTGCCAAACCCCAGCTGGTTCGACACGGATCAATCCCGACTACCGAACTCACTCTTTGCGTATCGTAATAAGGCAGGTTGTGCCCAGCGCCCATTCCGATTTCAAGCACCGCACCAGAGACAAGGGGCACCACTTTTTCTCGCTGTTTGAGTATTGGCTTGGTTCCGCAGGCGCACGTCACCAATCTGGGAACGATTTTTTCACTGTAAAAGCCCATTTATCCTCTTCTCCCCCTCAATACCGATACTGCGCTGATGTTCAATCTTGAGTCATTCCTATGAATGTTCATCGGTGGCGCCGCCCGCCGCTGAACGTGCGGCGGCAGCCCTGGCTTCCAATGCGGCCTGCAGCGCCGCTTCCTGCTCTGCCGCATCCACTTGACGCTCAGCAGGCGGGTAGGCCTCCGGATCAATGCGCCTCATTTCGTTCTCGACCCACTCCTCCACTTTTTCCATCAACTCTGCGGCACTCTCACCCGGTTGAGCCGCAATGGGTCGACCTATTGATACCGCAACATGGCCCGGTATAAAAGTGAAGCTCTTTCGAGGCCAACAACGAGCCGAAGCGACCGCTATCGGCACTATCCTAGCCTCTGTCGCAATAGCGAGGCGCGCCGCGCCGGTCTTATAGACCCCCTGTTTGCCTCGCTCTGAGCGCGTCCCCTCGGGAAACATGATGACCCACTTACCCGCATCCATCAGTTTCTCGCCCATCGTAGCGACTTTGTTCCAGGCATCTCCCCTGGCGCTACGGTCAATGTGAATCATATTGAGGCAGGCCATAGCCCAACCAAAGAAAGGGATAAGGAGCAACTCTCGCTTGAAGACGTAGGCCAGCGGATGTGGCATGGTGCTCGCGAAAAAAAACGTCTCCCAAGTTGATTGATGTTTAGGACACAGAATGATGCGCTGGTTGTCCTCAAATGCAGGCAGAAATTCCTCTCCCTCAACGCGGTAATCCACTCCGCCAACAAGGCGAGCCGCACCCACTGCCCCGCGTAACCAGGGTCTGGCAATGTACCACCAGCGCGCGTCGGGACTGACCAACGGAGACAATAAGATGACCAAAGAGGCGGCTGGAATGACGGTAACCGCCATCCAGAAAAAAACCAGTATCGAGCGAATAGGGCCCATGCGTTCTCGCCTTGCTACCGCCAATTAACCGCCGATAAAACGACCTGACGTCAGCCTTTACCAACAGAAGTGCTCTCTCGAGGGGCGCATTAAACCAGAAACTGCAAGCTGGATCCTCTGATACCTTTTTGCTCTACCCCAGCTCAGCCTATAATGGCGGGCTGGAGAACCATTTTGAAAAAACCGCCCTCCAAGACCGATCTCCGTGAACGCCTGCAAAGACAAACGGCGGACTTTCTCTCGGCGGGAGGGAAGGTACAAGAGGTTCAGTCAGGCGAAACTGCCTATGACCGAAACAGCCCGCCGCCTACGCATGCGCCGCTTTTCGAACCCAGCAAGACAACCCGCACGCCCCTGACTGACGTCATTGCGGCGCTAGAGGCACGCCGGGCAGCCAAGCGGACTCGAACAAAAGTGGTGCGGAAACGGGCCCCCAAACGACGCCGTCAAGTTATCTATGATGATTTCGGGGAACCGCTCAGAGTCACCTGGATAGAAGAATAGGAATTGGCTAACCACCCCATTGAGACGCTACGGCGGTGAACTGAGCAAGCGCAGGATTCGTACGGTTACCGTATTCCAAGGGCATGCATCAATGATATCGCTCAACGAGGTGGTTGAGGTCGAAAGGCCGCTTGAATCCTGTTTTCGATATGTGGCCGACTTCAGAAACACACTGGAGTGGGATCCCACCGTTCTGGCAGCGGTAAAAACAACGGCGGGAGCCATTGCCGCGGGAACGCGATTTTCCGTGACTTGCAAAGCGGGCCCCTCCAAGATTGACCTGCGCTACGAAATCCTCGAGTACACGCCGTGGCAGTGTCTGGTGCTAGAGGGCTCATGCCGCTGGTTCAGTGTCAGGGACACCATTAGCTTTGAGACCCTGCAAAGCGGTGTGACACGCATCCATTATTCGGCGGACTTCAGCTATCGTTTTGGCTTGGAGAAATATGCCCGCCGATACGAAAAGTCTCTGGAAACCATGGGCAGAAACAGCGTCGAGGGCCTCCGGGTGGCTCTGGCGGATAACAACCCGCCCCCAGCCGCTCACGCGGACACCGAAAGAAAGGACCGCAATGTCGCTTCTGCGCTGGCCTGTTTTACCCGCCACGGATATCAAAAGGGTAGGCGTCGCTGGTTGCCAATGAGCACCGACATGACTGGCAAGCACGTCGTGCTGACTGGTGCCAGCTCGGGACTTGGGCTCGCTACCGCGGTGTCTCTTCTGGAGGCTTGCGCCGATCTCACGCTTGTCATCCGCGATGTCACAAAAATCGACAGCATGCAGGCTGTGCTGGAAAGGGAAACAGGCCGGCGGGCCAATCGTGTCGAGTTGGCTGACTTGAGCCTGTTACGTGACGTGAATGCGCTGAGCGAAAAGTTGTTAGCCGAGGGCAGGCCCATCGATGTGCTGATCAATAACGCCGGCGCCTTGTTCAATGATTTCGGCGAAACTCAGGAAGGCATCGAGCAAAGCGTGGCGCTGCTGCTTTTATCGCCCTGGCAGTTAACCGAGCAGTTGCATCCGCTACTTCGCGACCACACGACAAAAGCCCGAGTCATTAACGTTGTGTCGGGTGGGATGTATACCCAAAAGCTCAGCGTCAAACACTTGGTGATGGGCGCTGATCATTACAATGGCTCCGTTGCCTATGCCAGAGCGAAACGAGCGCTAACGGTGCTGACTGAACACTGGGCCGAGCGATGGGCGGGCGACCGGATTGTCGTAAACAGCATGCACCCGGGGTGGGCGGACACGCCCGGCGTGCAGTCTGCGCTACCGCTGTTCAGACGCATTACCCGTAAAGTGCTGCGCAACGCTGAGGAAGGTGCCGACACTATCGTGTGGCTCGCGCGTGCGCGCGAGGCAGATCAAATGACTGGGAAGCTCTTTCTCGATCGCGAGCCACGCACCACCCATTTGCGCAAGAACACCATCGAATCGCCAGAAGCGCGATCACAGCTCATTCCCTGGCTTGAGCAAACCGTCGCTGGTCTCGCAATCACGCGGGACACTTGAGTGCCCCTCTTTCTCAGAGTAGTGTCTCGTTGCCCCACCGGAGGAAGACAATATGAGCCACCCCATCCTGGCTTTTTCACCCGAGTTCAGCGACTCAGCTATTCAGGACGCGCGCCGGCGACTCAGCGCTACGCGTTATCCCGATGCAGAGACCGTCGACGATTGGCAACAGGGCCTACCGCTTCACTACTGCCAGGAACTCGCGCGCTATTGGCTTGACGACTACGACTGGGCTCGCGTCCCCGAGAGCCTGTCACAGTTTGAAAACTTGACGACGGAAATTGAAGGGCTCAGCGTTCACTTCCTCCATATCAGAAGTCCGCACACGAATGCCCGGCCGCTGCTTATTACGCATGGTTGGCCGGGGTCCGTGCTCGAATTCACCGCACTAGTGGGCCCGCTCACCGACCCCACACAACATGGTGGCAGCGCAGCTGATGCGTTTCATTTGGTAATTCCCAGCCTGCCAGGATTCGGGTTTTCCGAGAGGCCCACCACACCTGGCTTTGGTGTCGAGCGTATCGCTATGATGTGGGACGAACTGATGATCAGGATGGGTTACACGCACTACGTTGCCCAAGGCGGAGACTGGGGGTCACTGGTGACCCATGCACTACTCCTCCTCGAGGGCGGGCATTGCGCCGCGGGGCACATCAATTTACCCCTACTGATGCCCGATGAAACGACCATGGCATCGGAGGACCCCTCAGAGCAGGCCACCCTCGCCGCCGCGATGCACTATCAAGAGCACGAGTCCGGGTACTCAAAGCAGCAAAGTACCCGACCCCAGACGCTGGCCTATGGGCTCGCCGATTCCCCCGCCGGACAAATGGCCTGGATCGTCGAAAAGTTTGCGCAGTGGACTGATTGTGTTCGCAACAACGTCCGACACCCAGAGCATGCCATCGACAGAGACACCCTGTTGGATGTGGTGACTCACTACTGGATGACCAATACCGCGGGCAGTAGCGCACGGCTGTATTGGGAGAGCTTCACCCAGACGGATATGCGGCCCATTCAGGCGCCAATAGGTATCTCTCTATTTCCAAAAGAACTTTTTCTCTGCAGTGAACGATTAGCGGCAACGCGATACCAACAACTCGTTTTTTTCAACGATACGCATCAGGCAGGCGGCCACTTTGCCGCTATGGAGCAACCCAACGCGCTTATCGATGATTTGCGCGAGTGGCATATTAGATTAACAGCGAAGGATCTGATCTAAATGACAGCGACACGCCTCCCCTATGAACCGGAGTCAGTTGCGCTTCGTTATTGGAGCGCCAGACAGGAGCTCGCAGCCGCCGCTAGGCTACTCAACGAAAAACTGATGAGTACTGATATCCCCGCGGAGACTGCTACGGCATTGGCCGCGCTGCTGCGCGAAAACGCCGAAATACTCTCCTCACTGCCTCAGGTAGACGGGCTAGTGGGCATGGGCCGAATTGAGAATCGGGGCACCATTGACAATGTGATGGGAGAGTTGGTCGCTATGGCGGGGAGAAGTCATCCCTGCGCGCCCGAGCTGGAGTGGACAGAAGAGGCCAACAAAATCCGTGGCACGGTCATCTTTGGGCAAGCATTTGAAGGCCCACCGGGGCACACCCACGGCGGATGGGTCGCGGGTATTCTGGACCACATTATGGGCATGACCCATGTCCGAACCGGGCATCCGGGTATGACTGGGGGGTTATCAGTGCGCTACCTTAAACCCACGCCACTCAACACACCTATTGCAATCAGCGCAGAAGCCTCTGAGCTGGACGATCGCCGCACCGAGGTGCGTGCGCAGATGCAACACGGGGATATTATTACCGCAACGGCGGAGGCGATCTTCGTGCGGGTAGACAGCGCGAAATTTGGGTTTGGACTCTAGCGGAGCCTAGGGGCGGAGATAAACCGTCGCACCATCAATAATAGTGCGATCGACCTTGATATCTCTCATGTCGGCGGCGGTCAGCGGATTGTCAGACAGTACGACCAGATCTGCACGCTTACCTGATTCGATCGAACCGATTTCCTCATCCATAAACACCTGCCACGCGGCGTCAATGGTGACGGCCCGTAATGCCGGCATCCTCTCTATGCGCTGGGCCGGACCAATGACCACGCCGCCCGTGCTCTCTCTCTCAACCTGACTCCAAACGCCCTGGAGCGGCAACATGGGGGTCACAGGTGTATCCAGATGGGAACTGAAGCGAACGCCTTGCTCCAGCGCCCACCGCGCCGGACTCATGTTTGCCGCCCGCTCAGGCCCCATGAAAATCGCGGCGTGCCGGTCTCCCCAATAATAGGTGTGCGCAGAAAAAAAGCTGGGTGTCACGCCCAATTCAGCCATTCGAGCAATCTGATCTCGCCTCGTCATTTGTGCGTGGATGATCAGAGGCCTGGCATCGGGCCAGGGGTGCGCCTGCTCTGCCGCAGCGATCGCATCGAGTCCATCGTCAATCGACGCGTCGCCATTGCAATGGATCGCCACCTGAATCCGGCGCTCGTAAAGGCCCGCAACCTGACGAAATAACGCTTCCCGAGAGACCGAGGGGTAGCCCCTATAGGTCGCGTCACCCTTGAAGGGCACGTAATAGGGCTCACTCAGATAACCGGTATAACCCTGTATGCTGCCATCCGCGATGATTTTTACGCGCGGCGCTGCGACACGTGCACCGGCAAAATCATCAAGCGCAAGCTCTCCCGACAATAGTTGTTCGCCAATCTCTTCGAACAGCGGAAAGAGCGCCACGCGCTGTGGAAATTGATTGAGCGCACTCAAAGACCCAAGCAGCTTCGCCACAGCGACAGGCATGCCACCCGCAGATGCAGTGGTGACCCCCACACGAAGGTACTCATCAGCGGCCTGCGTGGTCATCCGCAGTGCATCCATAACACCCAGATCCAGAGTGTGCTCCCACACCGCTCTGGCGGCCGTTTCTTCCAACACGCCGTTCGGGCGGCGACCGTCCGCCGAAGTCAGATCCCGAACAATCACCCCGCCCTCTGGATCAGGCGTGGACTCGGTAATCCCCAAGGTTTGCAATGCCACACTATTCACAGCCGCCAGATGCCCCGAAACATGGACTACCGCCACAGGCCTGTCGCTGGAAATCTGATCAAGGTCGTCTCTCGTGGGATGGCGTTTTTCAGCCAACAACGTATCGTCGTAGCCATGCCCTACAATCCAGCCATCGCTTCGGCGGGCCGCAAAGTCAGACAAGCGCTCAATCAGAGACGCCATGTCGGTGACGTCACCAATGGGGGGGCTGTTTAAATCTGCGGAAAATACGGTCTGACCTGATCCGGGGAAGTGCCCATGAGCATCGACAAATCCGGGCATCAGGGTCCGACCTCGTAAATCGATAATTTGCGTGTTGTCGGCCGCGAGCTCCAGCATTGCCTCGGAGCTACCCACTGCCTCGATGCGTCCCTCCCTGACGCTAATCGCCTCCGCGATCGAGTCCGACTCGTCCATCGTGAGCACGGTGCCATTGATGTAAAGCTCGTGTACCGGCACGGCTGTGGGCCTGATCAGAATCGCGACCACCACCGCCAACCCAGACAATAAAGCTATAAATATCAGTAAGGTTACGCGAACATTCATAAGTAGACTCTATTCAGTGCGGTGAAGACACTCAGTAATGGGGCGGGGGCGTGTCCGCCTCGGCTTCCGTTGCGGCGTCTAGCCGGGCGCCCTGCTCTTTCAGTTGTTGGCGCATTACCTCCACCCGCTCTTCCAACCGCAATATCTGCTGCTGCTGCGCCGCCAGCGCCGTATCCAGCGCGCGCACTGCGTCCTCGAGAAATGCCAGCTGCGACTCCAGTTTCGCTGTATCGCCCATGAGGCCTCCGACCCGCCACCTGCGGGTGCTAGTATAAACGGCTGTCTCGTAGCGCGGCGCATTCCATTGCCAAAGAATTCCTCATCCAGACTGGTCTTTAGCACCGATGGCGGTCGGCTCTGCAATCAGTGTCAGAGGCCGCTCACGCGCTGCGTGTGCGGAGACAGCAGACCCGCCTCCACTGGCGATGGCATCGTCAGAATCAGACGAGAGACAAAAGGGCGTGGCGGCAAAGCTGTCACGGTCATCGAAGGCCTTGATTGCGGCCCGGAAAGACTCAAGGCGCTGTGTAAAGAGCTAAAGCAACGCTGCGGCGTAGGCGGCGCGATAAAGCAGGACCGCCTTGAAATTCAGGGCGATCAACGCGGGCCGTGCCAACAGCATCTGGAAACACTCGGATACAGCGTAAAACAATCAGGCGGTTGACTCGGTCATTCGCAGCAGGGTCTTTTGGCCCGTTTTTCGAGCACCGTAAGCTTTTGCGGCTTCAGCAGTCATCGCATTTTGTAAGCTAATACGTGAGGAATAGCGGCTTTCGAACGTGGTGTCGATCTCGCGCAACACACGCTCCCGCATCCGCCCCACTCTGTCCGGCCCAGCGCGCTTCATAAAAGGTGTCAGCAACCAGCCACTGACAGACCATACCCAGCCATAGCCTCGGGTGAGCTCAGTAGCCCCTAAATCAAGCTGGCCATAAATGTAAGCCTGCTTTGGCTCCTCAGACCCATATCTTGACCAGGGACCCGTTTGAGCAGCCGCGAGCTCCATTGCGGTGAGGATACGATTAACAAGGCGCCCGCCTCCGATCGCATCAAAGGCCAGGGTCGCACCGGTCGCCACCAATGCGTCGACAAGCTCTTTCATGAATTCATCTGACTGACTATTGAGCACCCACTGTGCACCCATAGAGGTGAGCAGCTGAACCTGCTCTTCCGACCGGACGATATTCACCAGCGGTATGTCATCCGCCTGACACAAGCGCACCAACATTTGGCCCAGATTGGAGGCAGCGGCCGTGTGCACGATTCCTTTTTGCCCCTCCATCTCGCGTGTCTCCAAAAAACCCAGGGCTGTCATCGGGTTAACGAAACAAGACGCCGCCTGCTCCGCAGAGATGGTATCGGGAAAAGCCAGGCATTGGCCGGATGGCAGGCACCGATACCCCGCATACATCTCTCCGCCAAACATCCCGACACGCTTACCCAAGAGTGCTTGAGCAGACTCATCCTCACCGGCGGCAATCACTCTACCGCTTCCCTCATTGCCCACTGGCATCCAGTGTCCAATTCGGGGGGCCATGGCCCGCATCGCAGCGGGGGGGACTTCCAGCACAATCGCTGGTTGTCCATCTCTGTCAGTTTCTTGTGCACTGGAGGGGTCCGCGGCGCCAAACATAAGACCGAGATCCGACGGATTAATCGGCGCAGCATCAATTTCTACGAGCACCTCGTCGCCAGAAGGCTCTGTTACCTCCACCTCCTTAAGAGCACATTCAACTGTACCGTTCTCGTGCACGCAGGATTGCATTTGCAGTGTCTTCATTCCCCTCTCCTACCTCAGTCACCTTGTTATCTCGAAACCCGAGCGGTGTCGATACGCCCACCTCATCTGATGCGATATCAATAAGTCGCCTCAGCTTCTGATTGCGTCATGAGATGTGCCGGCTCACCCGAGAGCACGCGATAAATCACAGTATAGGCCAGGACGGCTTGCACGTATTCGCGTGTCTCAGCAAAAGGCAGCGAGTCAACCCACTGGTCAGGCGCAAGCGAACCGGATGCCCAGCGATCAACCCGACTGGGGCCCGCATTATAGGCAGCCAGCGCCTTGATTCGATTGCCATCGTAGCGCCGCAACAATTCGGCGTAATAGGCGCTGCCCAGCACGATGTTTAACTGGGGATCATAGAGAGAGCTCGCGCCGCGGTATGTGTCTCCTCGGCGTTTGGCAACCCCCCTTGCGGTTGCGGGCATGACTTGCATCAACCCTCTGGCCCCTACTTTCGATTTTGCCATCGGATATAAACTGCTCTCGCGGCGCGCCAAAGCGATCAGTTGATACGCATCCACGTCCTCCATTTCCGCAGCGCTCTGAAATTCGGCCCAGTAACGTTTCGGGAACCTCAGGTCCAATCGATCCCAGGCAACGCCTGAATTGGCCGCATCTGTAGCGAGATCCGGCCAGTCTCTTGATAAGGCAACGTCCCCCAGTGCGCTTCTTCGATTAACGGGCTGTTGATTCAAGGTATGCCGCCATTGCTCTTTGGCGTCGCGCGCTTTGCCGAGAGCAAGTAACTCCTGGGTTCGCCCAACCCCCAACAAAACGGTGGCATCTAGTGGCGGCGCAGCAGACGCGCCAGCCACTGAATTCAACTGATACGGCAGACCAAGACGCTCCGCCGCGATAAACCCGTGAAAACTGCGGGAGCCAGCCAGCCTCGTCCATTCTGCTGTGGCACCCTCCTCGCCCAATTCATCAAGACTGTGGGCGCGCCAGTAAATCCATCGGTCCTGCGCTCTGACTGTTCCTGACAGCAGACCAATGCCCCGCAGCACGGCCGCCCAGTCCCCTTCCGCAATGGCATTGCGCAACCAAATGAGCGTGAGTTCGTCATCCTGTAGCTCAGAGACCTGTCCGCTTACCCAATCGGGCGAGACGGCTGTGCGCTCCGCGAACAGACTGTGGCGAACAATGGCGCTCGAAATGTCCCGCAGTTGAGCAACAGAGAACGCGTGATGCTCCCTCAGGCTCGCAAAGGCCTCGTAGGCGCGGGAGGGATTGAGCTGCGCGAGTCGCTTCACGCCAGCGACCAGAATATCAGTGTGCCTGCTCGAATCGGGATGATGATCTCCCTCGACACGCGAGGGCCTGCGATAAATGGCTGCCAACTCGTCGAGGTCAGCCTGAAGCGCGTTGCTGGCGAATCGTTTGACGTATCGGATCAGGTGCCCATTTTTTGCAGTGAAAGCCTTGATCGCTCGTGACCAAATCACACTGTCGTCCAGACCACCTTGTTTGATCCACACCTTGAACAGAGGATCGCAAGCGTCGTCCTGCGAAACACCCACGTTCCACAGCAAGGCTGCGCCGGCAAAGGCCCGCTCCTTTTCATCGACCCCATACAGCGCGCGGTAGTAATAGCACTGCAGCTCAGGCATGTCAGGCGGGCTATCCAACACGTCCAAAAAGGCGCGCCAACGTCGGTCCTGTGCTTTGTGCCTGAGATACGCGACCAAGAATCGCCCTGACAAAGGCGTACCGCGCGCCTCATCCATAAACGCAGCGGCCTCTGGTGCAGTCATGTCATGGAGCTGACCCAATTTGACAGCAAAATCAAGATCCAGCCGCAATGGGTAGTCGTCAAGGGTTGCCCTGATCGCCTCGTAGCGGCTACCCGCACCCGAGTCGAGTTCGGCGGCTGCCTTCTGATATGAGACCCGCAGCTCGCTCCATACTTCGGGCGAGGGAGGCAGCACCTCGGCGCTCACTCGATAGGAAGCGGCGCAGCACACAACGATTAACAGTGTCCCAAGGGGGCGGCGGCACCAATGGCTCATTTCGTTCCAATACAACAGCATTACCACAAGGCGAAGGATGGTACGTAAAGCTCCGCTTTTCAATCACAACGCGTTAGCATCTGCCTAACAGCGATCGAAAACTCTATCACCATGACTACACGAGCAGTGCGCTTGACGCAATACAGCCACGGCGCGGGATGCGGCTGTAAAATCGCGCCCAACATCCTCTCCGAAATTCTAAAAGGTCGCGCAGGTTCGAGCGGGGATGCGTCATTTCCCTCGCTTCTGGTCGGCCATCAGACCCGTGATGATGCCGCCGCCGTCGCCATCGATCCCGATCGTGCACTCCTCTCCACCACAGATTTCTTCATGCCCATCGTGGATGACCCCTATGATTTCGGTCGCATCGCCGCTACCAATGCGATTTCCGATATCTATGCCATGGGAGGCACGCCATTGCTCGCCGTAGCGATTCTGGGTTGGCCAGTTAACGAGTTGGGGCCCGACATTGCGAATCGTGTTGTCCAGGGCGGACGTGAAGCCTGCGAGAGCCTCGGTTTTCCTCTCGC
>JAYOEE010000016.1:39071-41014 GCA_038106565.1 Halieaceae bacterium | reverse complement strand
GAGCGCGCCGCCCTCATCAAACATCTGATAAACGCCCGGCCTTGTCGTCAACTGAGCGAGATAGGACTCTGCATCAAACTCCGCCATGTTTAACTCAGGGCCTCAGAGGCTGCGCCCAGAATGCGGGGCTCCATCTGGAGATTCACCGCAAATGCCTCGGTGACGCTCGCAGCAATCTCAGCAGCCAGCGTCAGCCAAGGCTCGGCAGTTGTGGCTCCCGTACCAATCAATACCAGAGCATGATTATCGGAGACTTTCACACCCTCCCTCTCCACACCGCGCCACCCTAGTTGGTCAATCAGCCAGGCAGCCGAGATTTTGAAACCGCCACTCGCGGAGGGAAACGCGGGTACGTCAGGTGCTTTGTTCTGCAAAGCTTTGCAGGCGCTATCCGAGATGACGGGGTTTTTGAAGAAACTCCCGACGTTTGGCGTGATGACAGGGTCCGGTAATCGCTCGCGTCTGATGGACATGACCGCAGCTAACACCGCATCGTGCGTCAGCTCAGCCTTGGCAAGCCTGTCGCTTAACAACGGATAGCTGGCTTCCACTGCAGCATTCCGGTCGAGCTCGAATTCTACTTCTGTAATGATCCACTGAGCGCCCCGCGGGGTTTTGAATACGCTATCTCGATAGCCAAATTCACAGTCTTGTGGGCTCAGCACCGTGCGCTCACCCGACCCTCGATCTAAAACATGCACCGCGCGAATCTTGTCAGCCACTTCAACACCGTATGCACCGATATTCTGGATGGGCGCTGCCCCTACAGATCCGGGAATCAGGGCTAAATTTGCCATTCCGTGCAGACCTTGATGGTGGCACCAGACAACGAACTCATGCCAATTCTCCCCCGCTCCCACGCGGAGAACAACGCGCCGGCCATCATCTGCACATAAAGTGCGGCCTTTCAGGTCCATGATCAGAACCATACCTGGCAGCCACTCTTGCAAAATCACGTTGCTGCCACCGCCCAATACTTCGATGGGCTTATCTCTGTTACCAGCCAACAACCCGGACAGTTGTTCCAGAGAGGTGACCCGCACAACCTCCTCGGCCCTGGCTTCGAGACGGAGCGTGTTGAGTTCCGCCAAACTAGAGTGCTTGGCCATCGCGCTAGGTGTTTGCAGTCAGTAGCTGCCGGATTGCAGCCAGGTCTGCTTCGGTATCTACCCCCGCGGGTACGGGCTCTGGGGCAAGCTCAATTTGTATATGCGCATCGTTGGCCAGCGCCCGAAGCTGCTCCAGTGATTCACTTTCCTCCAAGACACTCGGCGCCCAGGTAACAAAACGCTGGAGAAAACCGGCTCGATAAGCATACAGACCCACGTGGCGGTGCATGGCCGCAGCGGGGCTGCCTTCTCGCCGCGCGGGTATAGGTGATCGGGAAAAATACAGCGCTCGCCCACTGCGACTTGCCACCACCTTAACAACAGAATGGGGCGCTGCGGCATCGGCATCCAATGGCTCCATCAACGTCGCCATGTCGGCTCCGTCTTGCTCAGACAGCATGGCAGCCACACGCTGGATATTCGCTACTGGCATCAGCGGCTCGTCACCTTGGAGATTCACCACAATTTCGTCAGGCTGGAGAGCCAGCTTATCCACTACCTCTGCCAAACGGTCGGTGCCGGAAGCGTGGGCGGGGTCGGTCATGACCACCTCGGCCCCCCGCGCTGTCATCTCCATCGCGATTCGATCATCGTCCGTCGCGATCAACACTCGCGCAGCGCCAGCCTGCATTGCCCTCTCCCACACCCATGCCACCATGGGTTTATCGCCAATGGGGAGTAACGCCTTGCCGGGCAAGCGCGTCGAGGCGAAACGAGCAGGAATAACAATATAAAAGCTCACTCAAATCTTCCTACATACTCGGTGATAACACCGATTCTAAAGAGGAGAGTAATGATGATGGCAAGGCGGCTTCAATTTCCACCACCCAGAGG
>JAYOEE010000016.1:0-38971 GCA_038106565.1 Halieaceae bacterium | reverse complement strand
TAAAGAGGAGAGTAATGATGATGGCAAGGCGGCTTCAATTTCCACCACCCAGAGGTGATGAGCGGCCCGAGTGTCTTCAATATCGCTCAATTTAATTGCGTCCTTCGCGGTGATCAGCACTAGATCAGAGTTGGCGCGGTCAAGATCCCCCCTTGTGATCGGTTCATGGTCGGGTAGCGCCACGCTCTCTACCGTCAGCCCTTCCCTGCGCAGCATCTCAAAAAACTGCGTTGGCTGGCCAAGACCCGTCATTGCTGTCACCGAACGTCCTCGCCACTTTTCGATGCAGTCGGGCCAAGGGAGCAGACGCCCTGAGGACCATTCTCGGGCGCCGATAATACGGTAAGTAAATGCGCGATCAGGATCGTCGCTGTTGCGAATCAGCACCCAATCCACCGAACCGATGCGGGACGAGGGTTCCCGCAGAGGCCCGGCCGGTATCACCCTGCCGTTGCCCAAACCTCGCTCGGCATCCAGCACCAGTATTTCGAAGTCTCGGGGGAGTGAGTAGTGCTGCAACCCATCGTCTGACAGCACCACATCTACTGAGGCTTGACTCATCAGGGCTTCAAGCCCCCGCAAGCGGTCTCGACACACGACCACCGGCACCTCGAGCGCCTTAAAAATAAGCAAAGGCTCATCCCCCACGCTCGAGGAATTATCCGTCGATGAGACCATCCTCGGTATGTCGCGCACATCGCTGCGGTAGCCACGACTCAGGACGCCGACGCGAAGACCACGCTGCTGCAGCCAGCGGCCCAGCGCGATTACAATGGGCGTTTTACCGGTTCCACCAACAGTCAAACCGCCCACGACAATGACGTTGACTCCCTCCGGCGTGGCGCCTTTAGGTAACGCGCTGACTCTTCGCCGGCTAACGATCAGTCGAACAATAGCCTCGAGCGGCAGGAGCAGGTAGGAGAAAATGCTCTGCTCATACCAGATATGATTCATAACCCTCTCTAACGTACCCCGCAATGCGGTCATGAGGGATCGAACCCCTGCTGATAAAGCGACGCATAGAGACCCTGCTCTTTAAGCAGTGATTGATGGGTACCCTGAGCAACAATCCGCCCCTGATCCATCACCACAATCCTGTCGGCACGCTCAACTGTCGACAGGCGGTGCGCAATGACCAGCGTGGTTCGCCCCACCGATGCCGCTTCCAGCGAGGCACGAATGGCCGCCTCCGACTCGGTATCCAGCGCCGAGGTGGCCTCATCCAAAATTAATATGGGCGCATTTTTGAGTACGGCTCTGGCAATCGCAAGGCGCTGCCGCTGCCCTCCGGACAACCCGCTTCCCCCATCGCCAAGCCGGGTGTCGATTCCGTTTGGCAGCGAATCGATAAAAGTGGACGCTTGCGCCACATCAAGCGCTGCGCGAACAGCCTCCTCGTCGCAGTGACCGCTCTGACCAAACAGCACGTTGGCCCTTATCGTGTCGCTGAACAACACAACCTGCTGAGACACAACCGATATCTGCTGTCGGTACGAAGCCAAACGAAACTGCTCTATTGGCTGTCCATCCAATAATATCTGCCCGTTGTCGGGAGCGTAAAAACGGCAGAGAAGTTGCATCAAGGTGGTCTTGCCCGCGCCAGAGCGGCCCACAAACGCAACCATACTCCCAGCGGGGATCTCGAGACTGAGATCACGCAGGGCTGGGCTGCCAGCGCCCGGATATGTAAAGTCGACACCCTGAATAGAGATCGAACCCTCAGCTCGACTGATTGAAATCTGACCCTCATCTCTCTCCAAGGGGGTATCGATTTGCGCAAACAAGTCTTCTGCTGCGGCCAATCCGCGCTGCACGATGCTCTGCACATTGGTCAAAGTGCGGATAGGTTTTCCCAGCTGGGTGGCGGCGGCGATAAAGGCAACGAGGGACCCGGGCGTAAATCCCGCCAGGATGGCAGGATCCAAAGCAAACCAAAATAAAGCGGCCAACGCCAACGACAGGAATACCTGCGCGACGGGTGTTGACACCGCCTGCACGAAAGCGAGCTTCAGGCTCTGAATACGATTGAACTGACTCGCCTCGTGGAACCGCGCACTCTGTTGCTCTGCCGCCGCAAACATCCGAATTTCATCGAATGCAGCGACACTCTCGTTACTGAGCTGAGTGACCTCCCCCATCGATTCCTGAATCCGCTTTGAGTACCGGCGGAAATGGCGCCCCACCACCAACACCACTGCTGCGATGGCTGGGGCGATGGCAAAAAACACCAGCGTCAATTTCCAGTTGAGATACAGCATATAACTGATCAAAGCCAACACGGTGAGACCATCTCGAAGGAGGGTTTTCAGCGCTTCAGAAGAAGCGCCACTGACCTGCTCCACGTTGAAGGTCAGCTTGGACACCAACTCCCCATGCGTGTACGCGTCTATCGCGGCTTTTGGCACACGTATCAACACGTCGAAGACCTGCGTGCGCAATCGGTGCACTACACCGCGCGCAACGATATTCATAAAGTAGTTGCCAAAGAAATAACCGCTGGCGCGAATTAACGCCAACACAACCGCTGCTACGGGCACGGCGATACGCGCATAATGAACCGGATCAAGATCTCCCGGGGGCCAGAACCAATGGGCAGTTCGCGCCACGAATCCAATGCCAATCTGCGTTGTCTCACCTAACGAATCGAGCAAAAACTGCGTAAGGTCGGCGAGTAGGACATTGGCAAGTGAGTACACGATGAAGCCGCACAGGCTGAGCAGAAACGAACCCGAAAAGGCCGCTACGTAACCCAGCAGGCGGGAATACAATGCCCAGTCACTCTGTTTTATCTGTTCTGATCCCACCGATATCTCTGTGCTCGAGACGGGAGTCGCCACGCCTATTACGCCGGGACGCTCGTCACACCTTCACGAACACTGCCTTTGTCGAAAATGAGCACTCTTTGTGATCGTCGAGTATACCGGCCCTCCTCTGCGAGCCACAGGCAACGTTTTGGCAGGTATTCACGGCAATTTCAGCCAATATGGTGACCATTGATCTCGCTGCACGCGAACAACTGAGGGGCCGCTTGGCTGGATTGTAATCGTGATCGCACCGCGCTCGGAGGTGATCAACGCGGCGGAATGCCAAGCGGAAGTCAGCCGATAGACCACCTCGGGATGCGGATGACCAAAGGGGTTAGCCCGGCCTGCACTGATCAAAGCCCACGTGGGCCTCACCCATTTCAGCAATGTGTGGCCACTGGAGGAGCGACTGCCGTGGTGCCCGACCACCAAAATGTTTGCTGACAGTGCCTCTCGCCAATATCGCACCCATTCGCGCTCCCTTCGGCTGGAAACGTCCCCCATTACCAATATCCTCTCCTCTCCAGCTACCAGTAGCAGACCGCAGGATTGATCGTTACTGTCCTCCGCTTCGAAGCCCGGACCATTAAGCACCACAATTTCGAGTTCACCCCACCGCCATCGCTCACCGTTGCGACAAGCCTCTCCACCGAACCCCAATTGCCGCTTCACTGGGAGATTTGCGCGAATCGCATGAGCGCCGCCACTATGATCGCGGTCAGCGTGGCTGATGACGAGCGTATTGAGCACATCAACGCCGCGACTGCGCAAATACGGTAGGACCGTTTTCTCGGCCTGAGTAAACCCGTCAGGGACTCCGTCTCCCGTGTCGTAGAGGAGCGTCTCACCGGCTGCCTCTACCACCAGCGCCAATCCCTGCCCTACATCCAACAAGGTCACGGAGACACCTGCTGGGATTGATCGGGGAACCGTATGGAGCACCGTCATCAGGGACAGGGTAATCACCGCGTAACGTCGACGGTTTGGCCACCAATAGATTGTCGCCAACGCCAGTATCAAGCCGCCCAAGTTCAGAGACGCCGCGAGCACTCCAATCTCGGTGCAACAATCCAACAGCACATGCAGGGGACGCACCAACCATTCCCAAATAGAGGCGCTTAGTTGCAGCAACCATGAAGACGCCTCGGGAGCAAGGTCGGTCAGCGCCAACCCAGCAAAGCCCAAAGGGACCATGGCTAGGGTTACCACTGGCACCACCAACAGGTTCACACCCACGCCAAGCCAACTCGCCTCTTCGAACCAGAACAGCGACAGGGGCGCCAGCAGAAAGACCAACAACGCTTGAACTCTTAATAGCCCGACAAGCCTGATGGAATCCAGAGATTGCCCCACTAATAACCAGGTTGCTGACGCGCTGAGCCAGAAACTGCTGCCCAGCATGACCCTGGGATCCCACAGCACCAATCCCACCAATGCGAGCAGTAGCGCGCGACTCGGCGCGGTATTCCACCCGCAAAGCAATGGCAACTGGGTCGCCAGCAGCATCAGGTAAGCGCGCTGAGTTGGCAACGACCCGCCGACCAGCAGCACGTAGAGCCCAGTAGTCAGCACAACAATGAGCGCCGACAAGCGGGTAGTGCCGCGATCACCCGGAATCCGAAAAAAGCGGCGCGGCAGCTGGGTGAGCGCACTCACAAGCGCTGCGAGGAGACCAATGTGAAGGCCGCTGATCACCATCACGTGTGTAATCCCCAGATAGCGCAGGTCGCGCCACAGATCTCGATCGATCGCCTGAGTATCACCTAGGAGAAGTGCTCTAAGCACCTGCCAGCCCTGCCCACTCCGGCCAGACCAATCATCGAGCACGCGACTCCGAAATCGTGCAAGCCAGTCAGCTTCTCGCTGTATTACCACCGGGGCCACGACAGTACCTGCTGCACCCAAGCCACGACTCGCTGAGCGCGCTTGATCTGGCAGGACGCCGGGATTGAGCTGGCTTGGCAGCGGCTTTAACCGCACTTCGGTGGAAATGATTTCACCGTAGTCGAGCGCTCGGCCCAACTCTGACTGCTCAAGGTATTGGCTGAGCACCACACGTTTGGGTCCCCGGCACCGCCTTGGGGCAATCTCCGTCACCGCCAATACAGCGCTGACACGCCAACGCTCCCGCTCTGTCCATTGTTTGCGGGCAAGTGTGTCAACTCGCCCCGTCACCACCACCTCTTCTCCGTAGCAGTGATCCGGCAACCGGGATTCAAGCCACCACAGTGCACTGGCACTACCCAAAATCAGTCCGAGAAGGGGCCCTACGGGGAGCCATCTGGCGTTATGAGGTATTAACAGCGCCACCCCGGGAATCAGCAGGCCCCAATGTGGGGCCGGCAAGCCAAGACTCAAGCCCACGCCCAGAATAATCCCCACCAGATCCTGATCTCTGATCTGCAAAGGCGACTGCTTGCGTTCGGCCTGACGCTGAAAGATCACTGCTGGGTCCAAGGCTTGCTGAGACCCCAGTCCATCGATTTGGTTTTTTCACTGCGACGTCACTGGTCAAATCTGCCCAACAAAAGACTATGATTGCGGTGACCAAAATGACTGGTGCGACAAACGGCGCGCATGCTCAAGCAAAAGCTTAAAAAGTGGATTCCAACACCGGGCAAAGTGCGGCAGCACCGCTCGCTCAAGGTATTTGGTGCGTGGACCGAAGAGAGCAGGCTTTGGCAGTTAAGTCGCCACAGTGCTGCAAAAGCATTTGCCATCGGTCTTTACTGCGCGATGCTGCCGATACCGGGGCAAATGTTCATATCAGTGGCGCTGGCGATTATTTTTACCGCCAATCTGCCCATCAGCTTCGCCCTGATTTTCATCACCAACCCACTGACCATGCCAGCCATTTTCTATGGCGCCTACAAACTCGGCGCTTGGCTTATGGGGACGCCACCGGCGCACGTGGAGTTCGAGGCCTCATGGACGTGGTTCACCCAGAGTCTCGATGAGATCTGGGTGCCGCTGGTCGTGGGCTCACAGATACTCGGAGTGCTATCCGCGGTGCTGGGCTATTTACTCGTTGACGGCCTGTGGAGAAACGCCATCAAACAGCAGTGGCGGGCACGAAAAAAACGTCGCCTTCAGTGAGCCAGCGTCTCAGCTATCTGTAGCGAAGATGCCCTGATGGCCGGTAATGTGGCCGCCAGAAGAGATAGTGCAAAGGCGATCGCACCCGTAAAAACGAAATCCTGCCAACGAATGTCCACAGGAACAAAAGACAGTGGATAGACATCCGTCTGCAACAAACGATAGTCCAACCATTGCTCCAGCATCAGAGCAGCCTCGGGCACCGCGGAAGCCAGTGCCCATCCCAGTACGGAACCCGCCGCAATGCCTACTGCACCGATTACCGCCCCTTGAATAAAGAAGATTGACACCAAATCTCTCGGGCGAGCCCCCGTCGTCAGCAACATCGCAACGAGCTTACGTCTGTCCGTCACCACCAACATCAAAGAAGACACAATGTTAAAAGCCGCCACAAATATGACGACAAATAATATAAGCCCTATTAAATCCCTCGAGAGCTGAATGGCCGAGTAAAGATTGCCATGGGTGGCACGCCAATCAGTGACACGAAAAGAGGCAGGAACCATCTGCATCAAATCCCAGCGCCGGGCAGAGGCGCTGAACACATCTGCCAGCTGGATAGACAGTCCCTCCGCTTTGCGGATGCCGTATGCGCCCCCGGCAAGCAAATCACGATGCACCAGCGCCAACGCTTCATCGAGCTCTGTTCCCGACTCCAGCACTGCGCGCAACGTTACGGTTACAGGCTGATATTGGCGATCAGCCGATGCAGTGAGAATGAACGTGACGCGGTCCCCCAAGGTAAGACCCAGACGAGACGCCAACGCCCCACCCAGAATGAGATCATCTTTCGTCAGTTCATTCAGGCTCGGATCCAGCAACGGGAGATAGGGTGTTAACGCGGGCTCATCAATCGCCGTCAGGCGGGTGGCCGCAACGGATTGTCCCCGCATCAGAAGCGCGTCCGTCATAGCAAATCGGCTGGCGCGCACGACGTCAGATTCCTGCGATACCAGTGCAGATAAATCCGACCAGGCCTGCTCGGTACCCGAACCCACGATTTGCACATGAGGCACCAGGGATAGTATCCGCTCGCGCATCTCCCTATCGAAACCATTCATCACCGACTGCACTGCCAACAAGAGCGCAATTGCCAGAGCCATACCGACTATCGAAATCCGGGACAGAAACGTGGACAGCCCGGGACCCGGGTCCAAGGTCTGTCTCAGCGCGATATTGAGGCATAGCAGCCAGGGCATCAGCGGGCCTCCAAACGCCCGGCCGCCAGCGTCAACTGCCTGTCCATTTGCGCTGCAATCATCGGATCATGTGTCACAACAACGAAGGCTGTTTCGCGGCCCTTAAGTGAAGCCATCGTCACAAGCACTTGGTCAGCGGTGGCAGGGTCGAGATTGCCCGTTGGTTCGTCCATCAGCACACATGCGGGCTCATTCACCAGCGCTCTGGCGATCGCCACACGCTGACGCTCTCCTCCTGATAAGGCGGCGGGCCGGTGGCCCAACCGCTCACCAAGCCCCAAGTCAACGAGCAACTCCCGAGCCCGGGCCTCCGCCTCTGATTTCGATGCGCCGCCAATGCGCGCAGGCATCGCCACACTTTCCAATGCAGAAAATTCGGGCAACAGATGGTGCATCTGAAAAACGAAACCCAGTCGGCGGTTTCGCCATTCACTGCGTTCGCGTTCTGACATAGCCGATATTGGTCTGCCCGACACCGAGACCGTGCCCGAAGTGGGCGTATCGAGTCCTCCCAAAAGATTGAGGAGGGTCGACTTTCCAGAGCCCGACGCTCCCACCACGGCAACCCACTCGCCGGCCGCGACACTCATATCGAGATGAGATAGCACTTCGACGTCATAACGCCCGTCGGTATAGTGCTTGCAAAGTGCTAGGGCAGCCAAAACGGGTGTATCAGACATAATTTAGCGCCTCCGCGGGCGGCACACTGGACGCCCGCCAAGCAGGATATAGACTCGCCATTACACTGAGTATTAGCGCGCCAGCCGCTACCATCGTTACGTCGTTCCACATGAGCTCACTGGGTAAGCCCGCGATGTAGTAAACAGCAGGGTCGAATAGCACCCAACCGAGCACCCGCTCAAACCACAAAGACAAATCCGATATCGACACAGCCAACGCCACACCCAGAAAAGTCCCGATTGCAATACCGGCCAGAGCCAATAACAACCCATGGCCCAGAAAAATAACCAACAGCCGACTCGGTGACAGCCCCAGAACCTGAAGAATAGCGATATCACTGCGCTTTTCTGTCACTGACATCGTCAACATCGATACCAGATTAAAGGCGGCCACCAATACAACTGAGGCCAGCAGGATCGCGACCGTCAGCTTTTCCATTTTTATTGCCGCAAAGAGCGACCCTTGCGACGCGCGCCAGTCAGTGATTTTCACTTGAGACTCATTCAGCGACAGCAACTGGTCGGTTAACTCATCCACGCGCGCTCTTTCCGTTAGCTTCGCCTGCACACCCCAACCCGCCATCGACCCCATCAGGCGATCGCCAGTCTCCAAAGAAACGTACGCCACGGAAGCATCGGGCTGAGCACCCACCTCGAATACTCCGACCACCTCTAAAGTACGAGACTTGGGAAAGATACCCAGCGGCGTCACGGTGAGGCGAGGCAGGACAACGCTGATCTCATCACCCACGGTAACCCCCAATAGTCTTGCCACATCCGCACCCAACACTGCTGTAAACGGCGCATGGGACAGCTGATCGAGATCCCCAGCAATGATGTGGTCCGACAGCGTGATGACTTCCCGAAGACCCTTCCCATCCATGGCCAAGAGCTTCACGCCGCGGCTACGCGTCCCGTGCTGTAAGAGCACAGTCCCCTGACGGAAAATCGAGGAGGCCTGTATGACTGGATACGCCGTCAAC
Organism: Halieaceae bacterium; assembly: GCA_038106565.1. Classification (GTDB taxonomy): domain Bacteria; phylum Pseudomonadota; class Gammaproteobacteria; order Pseudomonadales; family Halieaceae; genus Luminiphilus. Next base: position 30,209 of record JAYOEE010000016.1, on the reverse strand, counting down.
CGCTCAGCCCACTGGTTGAGCACTTCTTCGGTAGGTGCCGCTGGCTCCACAATGAGATCCGGGGTAACCGAAAACAGCCGCTTCTGCAGCTCAGCGGCAAATCCATTCATTACCGACAGCACGAGAATAAGCGCCGCTACGCCGAGTATCATGCCAATGAGAGAAGCAAGCGCCACCACCCGGGTAAATCCGCGTTGGCCGCCACCCACCGTGAATCGAACAATCAAAGCCCAGGAAAGCGACATAGTGATGACCAATTAAGGGCCAGCGCCCTCAGTCCGCCTTGCGCGGTAGCTGGTCAGCGACGGGAGGCATCCGGATCATATTCGCGGACCGGATTGAGTTCGAGGTTGCTCTCGCAGCGCTGAGGGTTGCCGCCGCAAATTTCGCATTCCTGATCAATCCCAATAGCACCCAGCCCTCCGCAGGATCCTTTGATCGGGGGTCGCCCAAAGATGACGCCCACCGCCATCACCGCGACAATGACCACAAAAACAACCAATGCGAGTAAAAACGTCATATCGTTACGTCCGCCCTCTGAGCTTCTAAACCTACACGTCCTCTTGAAGCCACTGCCTCATCGCAGTGGTAGTCATGACCTCAAGATCCTCGCCAGATCGTTTTAGCAGGTAGACCGCCAGCTGGCGAGACTCGGCGAGGGCCATGGCCTCTTCGGAACCCAGGACCGTCAGCGCCGTCGCCCACGCATCCGCCATCATCGCAGAGCCATGCACCACTGTCACGGATACGACATCGTGCTGGACGGGGTACCCGTTCCTGGGGTCAATCAGGTGAGAATACCGCCGTCCACCCTGTTCAAAAAAATTGCGGTAATCACCAGAGGTGGCGATTGCCGTGTCGGACACGAGCAGCGCTGCCTGCATGGATCCACGGGAACCGGGTTCAGGTCGCTCAATGGCTATGCGCCAGGCGTCTCCGCGAGGGCTACTGCCCTCAACCCGAACTTCCCCGCCAACCTCCAGCATAAAACGGGGTATGTTGAGATTCTCCAGCGCATCGGCGCCCAAATCGACAGCATAGCCTTTTGCCAAAGACGAAAAATCGAGCGCCAAGCCAGGCACCTGCTTGGCAAGCATCCTCGTATCGGATTGCCAGTCCAGATGCGCCAGACCGACACGGGACAACGCCTCTTCTACCTCTGCAGGCTCAGGGAAACGCCGTGGCCCACCCGGACCGAACCCCCAGAGAGCAGATAGCGCACTCACGGTTACATCGTAAGCGCCGTCAGTAGCCGCATTGACATCAATTGCAGCCGTCAGCACATAGCTGAAATCCCAGTCCACCTCAATCGGCATACCCGAGGGGGCCGAGTTGAATTGACTGATCAGGCTGTCGGCATCGTAATGATTCATGCTCTCATTAACGAGCTCGAACGCCGCCTCGATATCTGCTTTAACCTGCTCCGAAGTAACGGCTTCGGGGCCACCCAGATAGACGAGTGACCAACTGGTGCCAAAGACATTGCCAGACAACTGTATCGGTCTGTCCGCGTCTCCACACCCGACCAGACAGCAAAAGGCCAGCACAAAGGCTGGCCCAAGTAACCGCGACCGTGCGCTATACATTAGCCACCAAAGTCATCCAGGAAGATGTTCTCCCGCTCGACTCCCAGATCCAGCAGCATATTGATCACCGCAGCGTTCATCATCGGCGGGCCGCACATGTAGTATTCGCAATCCTCGGGTGCCGGATGATCTTTGAGATACTGCTCATACAGGACGTTGTGTATGAAGCCCGTCAGCCCATCCCAATTGTCTTCTGGCTGGGGGTCCGACAACGCCACATGCCACTCGAAATTATCATTTTCGGCGTCGAGCCCATCGTAATCCTCGACGTAAAACATTTCTCTGAGAGAGCGCGCCCCGTACCAAAAACTGATTTTGCGCTTGGAGTTCAATCGCTTGAGCTGATCAAACAGGTGTGAGCGCATGGGGGCCATGCCCGCTCCGCCCCCAATGAACACCATTTCGTTTTCGGTTTCTTTTGCAAAAAACTCGCCAAACGGCCCGTAAACATTCACCTTGTCTCCGGGTTTCAGATTAAACGCCCAACTCGACATGATGCCGGGCGGAATACCCGCATCGCTCCCAGGCGGAGGAGTCGCAATTCGAATATTGAACTTTACGATTCCTTTCTCCTCTGGATAGTTGGCCATGGAGTAGGCCCTGATCGTTGTGTCATCACAAGCGGACTCGAGATTAAAGAAACCGAATCGCTCCCAGTCACCGCGATACTCTTCCTCGACATCAAATTCGCTGTATTTCACAGCGTGCGGTGGGCATTCAAGCTGCACATAACCACCCGCTCTGAAGTCCACACTCTCGCCTGCTGGCAACTCCAGCACCAACTCCTTGATGAACGTCGCGACATTTTCGTTTGATAAAACGGTGCACTCCCACTGTTTAACGCCAAACACTTCCTCGGGAACCTGAATCTTCAGATCCTGTTTTACGGGAGTCTGGCAAGACAGGCGCCAACCCTCACCTGCTTCGCGTCGCGTGAAGTGACCCTCCTCGGTAGGCAACATAGCGCCGCCGCCCTCTTGCACCACGCACTTGCATTGCGCACAGGTACCGCCTCCACCACATGCACTAGCCAGAAACAGGTTTGCGTCCGCCAGCGTCTGCAATAATTTGCCCCCCGCTGGCACTTCGATGGTGCGCTCACCATTGATTTCGATGCTGATATTTCCGGCCGAAACAAGGCGGCTACGCGCTGCCAGAATCACCAGAACCAGCGCGAGAATGATCGCGGTAAACATCCCGGCGCCGTAAACGATCGTTATATCCATTTCCGCTGCTATCCCCTGCTGTTGAGGTTGCTTTAAATATCGATCCCGCCAAAGGACATGAAGCCCAATGACATTAATCCAACCGTGATGAAAGTAATTCCCAATCCCTGGAGGCCGTCGGGAACATCGCTGTACTTCAGCTTTTCACGTATTCCGGCCAGCGCCACTATAGCCAACGCCCAGCCCACACCGGAACCGGCACCGTACACGGCGCTCTCAGCAAAATTGAGGCTTCTCTCCACCATCAGCAGAGAGGCACCCAGGATGGCGCAGTTCACCGTAATCAGGGGCAGAAAAACGCCCAACGTGGCATAGAGCGCCGGCACATATTTATCGAGAAACATCTCAAGAATTTGTACCAGGGCCGCAATCACCGCGATATAGCTCAACAGCCCCAGAAAGCTCAGATCCACATCTGGCAAACCGAGCCAAGTCAGCGCCCCGTCGGCAAGTAGATTCTGATAAATGAGGTTGTTAACGGGAACCGTGATAGACAGCACGACAATGACCGCCACCCCCAAGCCAGCAGCAGTCTGAATTTTTTTGGATACTGCGAGGAAGGTGCACATACCCAAGAAGAAAGACAGCGCCATGTTTTCAATGAAAATTGCCCTGACGAAAAGGCTGAGATAGTGCTCCATCACGCGCTCTCCTCTGCCGGGTTATGGTGGGAGATTTTGAACTCCGGCTCCTCAACCTGCTCGGTGTTGACTGAACGGATCGCCCAGATCAGCAGTCCTATCAGGAAAAATGCGCTGGGCGGCAACAGCAACAAACCATTGGCCTGATACCACCCGCCCTCTGTGACCAGCGGCAGGATTTCTATTCCGAACAACTTACCGGTGCCAAATAATTCGCGGACCGTCGCCAGCACCAACAAGACAAAGGAATAGCCCAAACCGTTGCCGATGCCATCCATGAAACTGGGTATCGGTGGATTTTTCATCGCATAAGCTTCTGCTCGACCCATCACGATACAGTTAGTGATGATCAATCCCACAAACACTGACAATTGCTTTGAAATGTCATAGGCAACGGCTTTGAGCACCTGATCCACCACGATGACCAGCGAGGCAATGATCGTCATTTGCACAATGATACGAATGCTGGACGGAATAAATTGCCGGATGCTCGAGATAAAGAAACTCGAGAACGCGGTGACCAACGTTAACGCAATGCACATCACCACGGTGACCCGCAGAGAGGTCGTCACGGCGAGAGCGGAACAGATGCCGAGAATCTGCAGTGCAATGGGATTGTTCTTGAAAAGTGGGTCAGTCAGTGTGTCTCGCATGCTCATGATGCTTCTCCCTGCCTGAGGTTATCGAGGAGGGGCTTGAAGCCCTGCTCGCCTAACCAGTAACGCACCAGATTGTCGACGCCCTTGGTGGTCAGCGTCGCTCCCGACAAACCGTCCACCTGCCATGCCGCGTCATTTGAGCCAGCGGGTACAGATCCCTTCAATACCTGAATTGAAACCTGATCACCGCGGTATACCTGCTTTCCAGGCCAAAGCGATTTCCATCTTGGGTTATCAACCTCACCGCCCAATCCGGGGGTTTCACCATGCTCATAAAATCCGAGACCGGCGACCGTGTTGCCATCTGATTCAAGCGCCATGAACCCATAAAGGGTCGACCACAAGCCGTATCCGCGAATGGGCAGGATAATCTTGTCGAGGTCGCCATTTTCACTTCGCACCAGATAGACCAGCGCCTGATCTTCGCGCCGCACCAGCTTGGCCACATCCTGCTCGCTGGGGATAGCGCGAGACGACTCTGGATCTTTCGCCGCCTCTCTCTGATCAAACGTTGCAGGATCTACGCCGTCAACAAAACGGCCTTCGTCTAAATCGACAATGCGGGTCTCGACTTGCTCAAATTGCTCTTCCACCGATCGAGCAGGGTCCAGGAGTCCGGCCGCCATCAGTATATTTCGCTTGAGATCAAGCGTCTTGTTTGCCTGCTGTGCCGGCTTGAGTACCACCGCCGCGGTCGACACGATAATCGAGCAGACAAGACACAGTCCGAGGGCAACGGTTAATACCCGGCCCAGCCCTTCTCCCTTAGCTGACACGAGCCGCCCTCCTCTTCATATTTGCACTCACCGCGAAATGATCAAATAGCGGTGCAAACAAATTGGCAAACAAAATGGCGAGCATCATCCCTTCTGGAAAAGCGGGATTTACCACGCGAATCATGACGCACATTACGCCTATCAGAATGCCGTAGGCCCAGCGACCCGAATTAGTCATGGCGGCAGACACGGGGTCTGTGGCCATAAAGAAAGCGCCAAACGCAAAGCCACCCACGACCATGTGCCAGTGCCACGGCATGGCAAAAGCTGCGTTGGTGTCGGATCCCACCGTATTGAGAAACAAACTGAAGGCGATCATGCCCATGAAGCATCCCGCTACCACCCGCCACGATGCGATGCCCTGAATCAGGAGCATTGCACCGCCGATCATTATCATCAGCGTCGAGGTCTCACCGATTGAACCCGGTATCGTTCCGATAAACGCATCCCACCAGGTGTATGCCTCGGTCAGGCCAGTCATCCCCTGGGCCGCAACCAAGCCCAGTGGCGTTGCGCCTGAATAACCATCAACTGCTGTCCACACCGCATCACCTGATATCTGCGCCGGATAGGCAAAGTACAAGAACGCACGGCCGGTTAGCGCGGGATTGAGGAAATTTTTGCCCGTGCCACCAAAAACCTCTTTGCCGATAACCACTCCGAAACTGATTCCCATGGCGGCCTGCCAGAGAGGCAAATCGGGCGGCAGGGTCAAGGTGAATAAGATCGAGGTGACAAAGAACCCTTCATTGACCTCGTGGCCTCTGCGCATAGCAAAGAGCACCTCCCAGAAACCCCCAACCACAAAAGTCACCAGGTATAGCGGTAAAAAATGCACCAAACCGTACAACATGTTATGCCAGACATTGGCAGGATCGTGCCCGCCCAAAGCGGCAACCACTCCCCCGCGCCATCCGTCCAACAGCCCGCCCGAGACGGCTAACACTTCGTTGGCCTGAAGCCCGAGGTTGTACATACCGTAGAACATGGCTGGGAACGTCGCGAGCCAAACGGTGATCATGATGCGCTTAAGGTCAATGCCATCGCGCACATGCGCATTGGCTCTGGTCACACTTCCGGGAGAGTAGAAAATAGTGTCTACGGCCTCGTAAAGCGCGTACCAGTTTTCAAACCGCCCACCCGGCTTGAAATGAGGCTCAATCGCATCCAGTTGTTGTCGCAATCCCATAAATCAGCCTTCCTTCTCGATGCGGGACAAGTTGTCTCGCAGAATGCCGCCATATTCGTATTTGCCGGGGCAAACATAGGTGCATAGCGCAAGGTCTTCCTCATCCAACTCAAGGCAGCCCAGCGCCTGCGCTGTCTCTGTGTCGCCCACCAGCAGCGCGCGGAGCAACTGTGTGGGCAGGATATCCAGCGGCATGATCCGCTCGTAGGCACCTACGGGCACCATCGCTCGTTCCGAGCCGTTGGTATTGGTGGTCATACGCAGCGGTTTGCTACCAAACCAACTGGAGAGATAGATTCCGAGCACCGAGTGTTTGTTCAGTCCCGGTGACAACCAGCCCATGAAGGCACGGTCTCGCCCCTCGGGAAGGAGCGATACCTGATTGTGGTAGCGCCCAAGATAAGCTGTATCACTCTGAACGCCTCTACCTCCCAGCACCGATCCAGAGATCAGCCGAGCCTCTTCACCGTCCCGCTCTCCCGCAACCATGGCCTGCAAATCGGCCCCCACTCGGCTGGAAACCAGACGCGGACGCGAAGCCGCCGGGCCGGCCAGAGCGATAATACGGTCCGTGAACATTTTTCCGTCGAGAAACAAGCGCCCTATTGCAATCACGTCCTGATAACCAATGGACCAGGCAATCCGGTCGACGGTGGCACCCATCAAAAAGTGAATGTGCGTGCCCGCAAGCCCTGCGGGATGTGGCCCGGAAAAATCGTGGCGACTAATCCGCTCGTGGTCGCACTGAGGGATGTCAGCGCCCGGCGCAGCACACAGATAAACGGGGCAGCTCACCATCGTTGCGAGCAGTTTCTGTCCAAGCAGGAACGCTTCAGAATCTAGAGCAGTCACCTGCGCGGGATCAGGCGCATGCGGGTGAGTATCAATTGCCGTGATAAAAAGCCCTGCCGGCTTGGTGGCGGGGTCGGCGACCCGACCAAATGGACGCGCGCGCAGGGCGGTCCACTGGCCCGACTCAATCAGCTGGGACTGAATCGCATCGGGTAATAGCGCCTCCGCCTCAGCGACGGAGTAGCTCGGGAATTCGACCGCCTCGTCACCATCGATGTCAATGACGATAGATTGAAACGCCCTTCTGGCGCCCCGGTTTATCGCCGCAACGCGGCCGCCCGCTGGCGAGGTATAGCGGACGCCCTCGCACTTTTTATCGGTAAACAGGAGCTCGCCGCGCTTGACCGAATCACCGACCTGCACCGCCATCGTCGGCTTCATGCCGTGATAATCCGGCCCAATCAAGGCTACTGCCCGCACGGGGAGCGAATCGTCGATCTCACCAATTGGCGCGCCCGCCAGGGGAATATCTAAGCCGCGTTTGATTTTTATCATGTCGATGCTCGTTCGCATTACCGTCAGTGGGTCTCGCACACACTCATTCCGGCAGCGCCTGTCGTGCCAGATTTGGCACAGCGCTGGACACTTATGCGTTCGGGGTAATGCCCCCCCAGACTGCAGTGCATGTGCTGTCGACCGGGGCCTTCTGTGGGCCGGCCCCGTGGGGCTCTATTCGGTCGCGCGTATTCTATTCGACTTGGTCTAACAAGGCCAACCCAACCACAGTGCCGTTTTGGCTATAGCGGATAGGGCCCCTTGGCGGGATAGGTCTGGTAGCGAATGCCCGCCATTCGCTCCAAAACGCGATAAACCTGACAGCTGTAGCCGTACTCGTTGTCATACCAGAGGTACAAGACCGCCTGATTGCCATTGGCGATTGTGGCCTTGGCATCAAATATGCACGCTGAACGCGAACCGACGAAATCGCTTGATACCACCTCCGAGGAGTTCGAGTAGTCAATCTGTTTCTTCATGCTCGAGTGCAACGCGGTCTCACGCATGAACTCGTTGAGCGACTCGCGGGTCGTTTCACCCTCCAGCGTCAGATAAAGGATCGCCATGGAGACGTTGGGTATCGGAACTCTGATCGCATTACCGGTGAGCTTGCCCTCAAGCTGCGGCAAGACTCTAGCCACCGCTTTTGCTGCACCGGTCTCTGTCAGGACCATATTCAGGGCCGCACTGCGACCCCGCCGCTCTGCTTTGTGGTAGTTGTCGATCAGATTCTGATCATTGGTGTAGGCGTGCACTGTTTCCACGTGCCCCGCGACAATCCCGTACTCGTCATCGATTGCCTTGAGCGCCGGCACAATCGCGTTGGTAGTGCACGAAGCTGCCGAGAGAATCCTGTCGTCGCTCGCGATGTCATCGTCGTTGATGCCCGCAACAATGTTTTTGATATTACCTTTGCCTGGCGCGGTGAGGATCACCTTGGCAACGCCTTTCGCTTTGAGATGTCTCGACAGCCCAGCCTCGTCGCGCCATACACCTGTGTTGTCTACGATAATGCAGTCTTCGATTCCGTATTGCGTGTAGTCGATTTCTTCAGGGGAATCTGCATAGATAACCTTCACTTCATTGCCGTTGGCGACGAAGGACTGTCTCTCCTCATCTACCCTGATGGTGCCCTGAAAGACCCCGTGAACCGAATCTCTGCGCAGGAGGCTCGCGCGCTTTTGCAGGTCGTCCTCCGACTGCCCTCGACGCACGACTACCGCGCGCAGCCGCAAACTGTCACCGCCGTCGGTTTTTGCAATGAGAATACGAGCCATCAACCGGCCAATGCGCCCGAATCCGTACAACACGACGTCAACGGGCTTGTCTACAGGTCGATGTGTGGATCCCACCAGGAACTCGAGTTCCTGAGCCACATATTCCTCGACAGATAATCCCTCGCCAGCACCTTTGTCGTAGTAAGCAACAGCAAGCCTGCCTATATCCAGATGACAAGGCCCAAGATCCAGCTGATTGACCGCCTTGAGCACCGGAGAGGTCTCGAATTCAGACAGCTCATTGTCTTCCATCTGCCTCACCCAGCGATGACTTTTCATGATGTCGAGCACAGATTGGTTGACCAGAGATCGGCCATAAATATAGCTCTTAACGTTTCGCTCTCTGGATAAGCTCCCCACGACGGGGATCATTGCCTCAGCTAGCGCCTCGCGCTCTTTCCAATCTGAAAAATAATCATCGGGGCGGGGTCGCTTGCGTTGTTCAGTCACAGCATTTCCTCGGTTAAATTGCTGAATCGGCCCAAAAGCGAGTCCTCCCACCACCGGTTAAACCAAGCTAACGCGGGGTGAGACAAGATCACATTCGGGCTCTGTCGATATTATCCTTTTGGCAGCGACCAGTAGGCAACCTTAAACGCACTATTTCCATGGTTCAGCGCTACGCCGCGCCCTACAATGGCGTCGAATAGTACACGCGCTAACCATGTTTAAAGACCTGCTGTCCGACACACCTTGGCCGACTAAGGCCGGCACCCGCACCGCGATGGGTCCCATGACCGGTGCCGCGAGCACCGCGGCCATCGCGGAGCTTGCAGCCGCGAGCGGACCTCTGATCGCCCTGGTGGCGAGCTCTGCTGAGGCGCTTACTTTGGAGCGCGAGCTCCCGCTTTTTTTAGCCGATGAGATTCCCATCCTCACGCTCCCAGACTGGGAGACGTTGCCCTACGATCACTTTTCACCGCACCAGGACATCATTTCGCAGCGCTTGAGAACATTTTTTGAGCTGCCTCACCTCGAGAGAGGAGTCGTCATACTTCCCGTGACAACGGCCATGCTGCGAACCCCGCCTCAGCACTTTGTTGAAGCGAACACACTCGACCTCAGCATCGGCGATCAGTTTGACACCGAGCGATTCACGCAGGGTCTCGCCCTCAACGGCTACCGAGCCGTGGACACTGTAATGGAGCATGGCGAGTTCGCGGTAAGAGGCTCCTTGCTCGATGTTTTTCCCATGGGCAGCAACACACCGTACCGAATTGATCTCTTGGACGATGAAGTCGAAACGCTTCGTATTTTTGATCCCGAAACCCAGCGAACCGTGAGTCAGGTCGACAGCATCAAGCTGATGCCGGCTCGAGAGTTTCCAGTGAGCAGCCAGGCCGTTGAGCGCTTTCAAATGGCTTGGTACGAGACCTTTGATGGCGATGCCGAGAGCTGCCCTACCTTCACGGAAATATCCAATGGCCGAATTCCGGGAGGCGCCGAGTATTACCTGCCGCTGTTCTTCGACGACTGCGGCACCGTTTTCGACTACCTGCCCGACGCTGCCGCCATCGTTTTGTGGGGTGAGCACCATGCCGCCGCACAGCGGTACTGGGAAGAAATCAATGGTCGATTCGAAGAATACGGCATTGACCCGCGGCGCCCCCTACTCCCACCTCAGCGGGGATTCTTACCGGTAGAAGAGTTCTACTCGCGGCTGGGGCACTACGCAGTGTTGGAATTAAAAGCGGATGCGAAGTCGCCATCTCATGTCCAGGCACCCTTTAGGGCTCCTCCCTTACTAAACGAGGGAGCCGACGCGGCGCCCTATCAAGAACAACTAAAACGCTTTCTTTCGGATCACAAGGGGCCTGTTCTACTCTGCGCCGAGACGCCCGGCCGCCGGGAAATTCTCCTTGAGAATCTGGCTAAAAGCGAATTGCGGCCGCAACCGGTCGCCAACTGGTCAGAATTTGTCGCCAGTGGCCTCGACTTCGCGATAACCGTTGCTCCGATTGACAGAGGTCTCTACTGGGGGCCGGGGCAGCCGACGCTGATCTGCGAGACGCAGCTATTTGGCCAGCGAGTCGCGCAACGCCGTCGCAGAAAAGTCCACGCAGAGACGAATACCGAAGCCATTATCCGTGACCTGACAGAATTACGGGTCGGCCTGCCCGTCGTGCATATCGAGCATGGGGTAGGTCGGTACCTGGGACTGCAGGTGCTTGAAATAGACGGGGACGACGCAGAGTTCTTGCTTCTGGAATATGCGGAGGGCAATAAACTCTATGTGCCGGTTGGCTCACTGCATCTGATTAGCCGATATACCGCGGGCGACCCGGATACCGCGCCGATGCATCGTCTGGGCACAGAGCAGTGGGACAAAGCACGCAAGAGAGCGCAGGAGCGCGCCGCAGACGTGGCGGCGCAGCTACTGGAGGTCTATGCCAGACGCGAGGCCAGAGCCGGGCACGCTCATGCGCTCGATGAAGAAAAATGGCAACGGTTCTGCCAAGCGTTTCCCTTTGAGGAGACCCCAGACCAAGCGGCGGCCATCCAAGCGGTGCGTCAAGACATGTGCGCCCCGAGAGTGATGGATCGATTGGTCTGTGGTGATGTGGGGTTTGGTAAAACCGAAGTCGCCATGCGCGCTGCTTTCATCGCGGCACAAAACGGTCGGCAAACCGCCGTGCTGGTTCCCACCACACTGCTGGCTAACCAGCATTACGCCAATTTTCAAGACCGCTTTTCCGATTGGCCCTACACGGTGGAGGTGGTGTCTCGATTCCAGTCTGCGAAAGATCTGCAGCAAATCATTGAGCGGGTTCGTAACGGTAAAATCGATATCCTGGTCGGCACTCACAAATTATTGCAAGGTGATTTCGCGTTTGAGGACCTGGGGTTACTGGTCATCGACGAAGAGCATCGATTTGGTGTGAAGCAAAAAGAGACCATCAAAGCGCTTCGCGCAGAGGTGGATATCCTCACGATGACCGCTACGCCTATCCCCAGAACGCTCAATATGGCCTTGGGAGGCCTTCGCGACCTGTCTATCATTGCCACCCCACCAGCCCGCAGGCTCTCGATCAAAACCTTCATCCGGGAACACAGCATTGCGCTGGTGAAGGAAGCGGTGCTGAGGGAAACGCTGCGGGGCGGACAGGTTTTCTACCTGCATAACGAAGTCAAAACGATCGAGGAAACCGCTCGGAAGCTGGGGGAGCTGTTACCAGATCTATCGATCGGCGTGGCTCACGGACAGCTGAGAGAGCAAGCCCTTGAGCGAGTGATGTCGGACTTTTACCACCACCATCACCATATTCTTGTTTGCTCCACTATCATCGAAACCGGCATCGATATTCCCAATGCCAACACCATTATCATCGAACGCGCAGACAAATTTGGTCTCGCTCAACTCCATCAGCTTCGCGGCCGCGTGGGCCGGTCCCATCATCAGGCATACGCGTACCTGCTTAGCCCACCGAGGAATGTGATTACCTCGGATGCGCAGAAACGGCTCGAGGCGATTGAAGCCGCCGGCGATTTAGGCGCGGGCTATCAATTGGCCTCTCACGACATGGAAATCAGAGGGGCGGGAGAATTATTGGGGGCCGAGCAGTCAGGCCAAATCAATCAGGTGGGATTTTCCCTCTACCTGGATATGCTGGAGAGCGCGGTGGCCGCGCTCAGGAGAGGAGAAATTCCCAATACCGATCAGCCGTTGGACAGTGGCACCGAGGTCAAATTACACGTACCGGCACTGATTCCCGAAAACTATTTGCCAGACATCACCACACGGCTGGTGCTTTACAAGCGCATTGCTCAAGCTAAAAGCGAGACCGAATTACGGGAAATCCAGGTCGAAATGATTGACCGTTTTGGGCTACTGTCCGACCCCATCAAGAATTTATTTACCTGCGCCGCGCTCAGGGTGACCGCGGAGCGGCTCGGGATCAGTGAAATCGATATGACCGATGAGGGTGGTAGCATCGACTTTAAATCTTCTACGCTAGTCGAGCCCGCCGCCATCGTGAGCCTCATTCAATCTGATCCCATAAGCTACAGCATGAGCGGCAGCGGGAAATTGCGCATCAAAAAGTCACTACCCACGCTGGACGCCAGAGCCCAATTTATAGAGCAACTCATTCACCCGTGGCTGGAGGTGGCGGCGTGACAGTGAGAATCCTCGCGTGTCTCTGGCTCTGCATCGCATCAAGGCCCCTGTGGGCCGTTCCACTGCCGGGGGGCTTTGATCACTCAGGCTGGTATCAGTTCGAGCTCGTTGTGATGGTCGATACTCGCGCAGAGGTACTGGAGAGCGAAACCTGGCCGCTTGTGCCAAGAGTGAATTACCCCGCGCAATGGCGATGGCTGCGTGAGCCCGACACGATCACGTTGCTGAAACAGACCCACCTGTCTGCGAGCGTAGCGGGTAGCGCGTCGGGCCACATCCTGGTCCGCGAGGCGGCACCCCTGCCGCCTTCCTGGGAGCCCCCCGCTTCGATGCTAACCGAGGGTGACCTGGTACTCATCAACGATCTTATTGAGCTCGGCAAGGGCACGGATTCACGAGCCCGGGCCCGCGAGCAAGCCGATCCGACTGATTCGGTGCCCACGCAAACGCAATCCGCTGGGCCGCTCCTTCCATTTGAGGCCATTACGCCGGCCGTGACATCACCGTCGCTGATATCCCTTGATCCGTTGGATATAACCGGAGTGGAGAGCGAAGACGAGTCGGTAGTAAATGTGCCCTTCGCAAAAAGTCCGCAAATCGTTGAACTCAAGGAGGTAGCGGTCAGTGCCGCACGCATTCCCACGCCAGAAACTTTTGTGCAGCTGTCACTCGATCGGCTCGCGCCGGGCCTGGCTCGCTACCGCCGAACCAGTGAAGACGACATTATTGCCTCGGTTTCATGGCTACAGGGTCCAGATAGTCGCAACCTGCCTATCGTGATCGAACCGGAGAACGACCAAGGCTTTCCCCTCGCTCAGGGATTCATTCAACTGCGCCCCAGTGGCGATCAATGGCGGCTTGGCCTGAATTTCTGGGTAAATACTGCCGGACATTACCTACCCGACGTATTTGAAATGCCACCGCCGCCGCCTTCACCGCAGCGGATCGCGGTCCTGCACAGGGCCGCGCCTCAGGTTGGCTCGTTCGCCTCCGCATCCGCTCCCAATCTGGCATTACCGGCACCTGAAGCCGCTGCTGCACAGCAGTCACCTGCGGTCAGCTTTGATGGCGGCGCAATGCCTGTCTCGACAGCGGAGGTGACGGCTCCGGCACAACCACCTGACTGGCCATGGCGGCACCTGATTCACGTGGCAGACACGGTGCCTCTCGCCGCCGATCGGCTGAGATATTACGATCATCCCGTGATCAAGGTCCTTGCCATCTGGCGTGAGCTCACGTGGTATGAGCTATTTGACGAGGGTGCAAAGATATTGGCAACGCAGAGCGCGTCACAGCAGGATGGCGCCGCCGCGTCGGCCATTGACCCACCCCACCTGGCCTCGCAGCCTCAGTAACACCCGCTATGCGACGCCCGGCTCCGGAGCTACCGCGCTCATGACCAATGTTCGTGTGGGAAACGCCACCTCCGCGCCGCGTCGCTCGATAATGGACAAAATCTGTAGCAGCACGTCCTGTTTTACACCGTGATAAGTGACCCAATCGGTCGTTTTAGTAAAGGTGTAGATAAAGAAATCCAGAGAGGACGGACCGAAGCTCACAAAATTGACAATCAGCGTGCGCGTTTGGTCGATGGCCTCATGCGACCTCAGCATGGCCTCCACGTCTGACACAATGTCTGACATGCTGCCGGCATCGTCATACCGGATACCCACAGTCTCATAGATTCTCCTGTTGAGCATGCGCGACGGGTTCTCAATCGCAACAGTAGAGAACACTGAATTGGGCACGTAGAGTGGCCTCTGATCGAAAGTGCGAATACGGGTCACCCGCCACCCGACATCCTCGACAGTGCCCTCTATCTCGCGATCGGGGGAACGTATCCAGTCACCCACCGCAAAAGGGCGATCCAGAAAAATACTCAACCCCCCCAGAAAATTAGCGAGTAAATCGCGGGCAGCAAAACCGACTGCGATACCGCCCACACCTCCAAAGGCTAGCAGTCCAGAAACGGAGACCCCCAAAGACTGCAGCACCATGATGCCGACCACGACCCAAATAATGATACGGCTGAGTCGGGCCACCGCACTGATCGTTGCGCGATCACCCGATTCGAGGGCACCTCTATGCTCACCGAGCAGCTCCTCCTCGATACCACGGCTCAGCCGGTGCGCCAACCAACCAAATAATGCCAGCAAAGCGGTGTCGGACGATCGCATCAGGGCCTCTCTAATGCCATCCAGCGAACTGAACAGGGACAACGACAAAAGACCAATGACTACCCACATCACCCACTGAATAGGGGGGAAAATCGCGTACAGAAATACGTCATCCCACCGGGTTTGTGTGCGGTCGGCGGCCGAGGTGAGGGCTTTCACCGCCCGGTAAATCCCGTAATGCGCCGCGCTACCTACCAGCATCAATGCGGTAAAAACCACGAGATCTATGGGCACGCCGAGAGAGACGGACACCGGCATCAAGAACGCTTCAATAAACTGCATCAATCTGACTTCCAAAGTGGGCTACCCCAATCGTAACCCAGCTTCAGACACGGCCGCACTCCGCACTGTACAAAAAAACAGACTGTATATATCATCAGCCGATATCTCAGGGAGACCGATCCATGAAACTCACCGCCAGACAGGAACAGGTGCTTGAAGTCATCCGCCAGTACGTGTCGGATACGGGTTACCCCCCCACGCGCGCAGACATCGCCCGCGAATTAGGCTTCAAATCTGCTAATGCCGCTGAGGAGCACTTGCGTGCCTTAGCGCGCAAAGGCGCAATCGAAATGATCGCGGGTGCCTCTCGCGGTATTCGACTTACCGAAAACACGGGCTTACCGATTGTGGGCCGCGTCGCCGCCGGATCACCCGTGCTGGCGACGGAACACATCGAGGATTACTGCGAACTGCCGCCGTCGTTTTTCTCCCCCAACGCCGACTACCTGCTGAGGGTAACGGGTGACAGCATGCGTGATATCGGCATTCTCGATGGTGATCTGCTGGCTGTGCATCGCACTCAGACGGCCCTCGACGGTCAGATTGTCGTTGCCCGAATCGAGGACGAAGTCACGGTAAAACGGCTAAAGCGGTCCGGACAGCACACGCTGAAACTGCTACCGGAAAACCCCGACTTCGAGCCGATTGTTGTGGATTTGCGGCGGACAGAGTGCGCGATTGAGGGCGTGAGTGTGGGCGTTATTCGGCAGCAGTTATAACAGCTGCGGCCTGACAACCGGGAACCGGGGGCGTCGTTTTCCGTTTCGATCGAGGGAGTGGTGTTGGAGGCGTTCATTTCCAGCCTCTGAAGGAATCATACGGGGCAAATCGCCCCGCTGTGCACGTACGCTAGTACTGCTTAGTGCAGCGTGCGGCTCTCTGCCATATCCGCGGTATCGACTTCCAGGCTATTTACTTCCGCCAACTGCGCCGCCGCCTCTATGCCAGCCTGAATCATGATCTTGGCAATTTCCAGGTTGTTCCCCACGAGGTACGCATTCGCCTCATCAGAAAACTGGATGCTGACCAGCGGCTCCGAATCGCCATCGACACGCTGCAGCACCACTTCCCCGTCGCCCAGATCTACGATTTCAAGTAACGATGTAGACACTCAATAACCTCTCTAGTGCATGGGACATTGCACCCAATCGTGCAACACCGACACGGTAACACTCTCACAAGGCATCTGCCACTCATGGTCTTCGCGCTACTAAGATTCATCAATCACATCAGAAACGTGGGCTACAAGCGCCACTAATTCAGCATACCAGCGCTCAAATTGCGCCACGCTCAGTGCAACAGCGTCCGAGGCGAGCTGATTCCCTCGCGGGGGCGGCCGGTCAATCGGCAACGCCATCAGGCTCGCGATCCAACCCTCTCTCTCCAGTTCGGCAAAGGCCTCTATTTCTGCAGGCTTCACCAGACCGGGCGGCAGGCTTGGCAGATCGGCAACCGAATGAGGGGGCTGGAGGGGTAATTGACGAACGCGGCAGGCGGCGAGCATCAGCCAACCATAGGTATCAAGCAATCGCTCTCGAATCACAGGAGCAAACGCCTGTGCCACTTGGTGCTCGGACTCTCGGCCTGAGACCAAAACGCCAGACCACCCCGCGATGAGTATTCGACTCTGATAAAGGCTGCGATTGGCAAACGCGAGCGGGTGACTCAACCGACGCTTTCCTCAACGTCGGTTGCGGCTTTGGGCTTGGCTTTTGCTTTGGCCTTTGTTTTGGGCTTTGCTTTTTTCTTCGCTCGCGGTTTTTTGGCAGTACCCTCTTCAACCCAACCGCCATCGACAAACATCGCCCTCCAACCACTGGGCTTGCCGTCACGCTCCGACATCACGTACTGCTCTTTTGTCTTGCGGCTATAACGGATTTGAGTGCGATTTCCCTGATCATCCACTCGCGGCGCGTCGAATAAATAGTGGTATTTAGGGTCAATCTCAGCCTCGTGCGGAAGTAGCTCATCGACAAACGGGGGTCGGGTCTCGCGATGCTTTGGAAACTGGCTCGCCGCGAGGAAGATACCAGACGCCCCATCCCTCAAGACGTAGTGGTCTTCCACCTTCACACAGCGCAACTCGGGCATTGGGACCGGGTCCATTTTTGGCGGCGCGACCTCGCCATTTCGAAGCAGCTTACGGGTATTGGTGCACGCAGATTCACTGCATCCAAAATACTTTCCGAAGCGGCCAGTTTTAAGCTGCATGTCAGCGCCACACTTGTCGCACTCAATCACAGGGCCGTCGTAACCCTTGATTCTGAATTGTCCCTGCTCAACCTCATAACCAGAGCAATCGGGATTGTTTCCGCAAACGTGGAGCTTACGTGTCTCGTCGATCAGATAACTGTCCATCGCCGTGTGACAATCACCGCAACGCCGCTTACTGAGCAGCAAGCGGGACTCCGCTTCATCGTCAGCATCGACGCTAATAGCCTCATCGCCGGAGATCAGATTCACGGTTTCCTTACAACGCTCTTTCGGCGGCAGGTTATAACCTGAGCAGCCCAAAAATACGCCGGTGCTGGCTGTCCGAATTTGCAGCGGTCGCCCACAGGCATCGCAAGGAATGCCAGTTGGCGTGGGATCATTGGGTTGCATTCCATCCGGACCGTCGTTAGCCGCCTGCACCAATTTGCCGCTGAAGTCGGCGTAGAAGTCGTTCAGCAAATCTGTCCAGGACAGCGCTCCCTGCGCGACCTCATCGAGGCGCTCTTCCATCAACGCGGTAAAACCGTAGTCCAGCAAATCACTGAAGCTGCCCTGCAAACGCTCCGTGACAATATCTCCCATTTTTTCGGCGTAGAACCGACGATTCTCCAACCTGACATAGCCCCGGTCCTGAATCGTGGAGATAATGGCAGCGTAGGTGGAGGGTCGTCCGATGCCGCGCTTTTCCAATTCACGCACCAGACTCGCTTCTCCGAAACGCGCCGGCGGCTTGGTGAAGTGTTGCTTCGGATCAAAGCCTTCCGCAATCAAACTATCGCCAACGGCTAATGGCGGCAGTACTGCGTCATCTCCCTTGCGTGCGGCGGGCGGCTGGACAGCTGTGAAACCGTCAAATTCGACCACTCGCCCCTTGGCCACCAAGCGACAATCTCCCGCGGCTACCGCAAGCGTTGTGGAAAGATAACGAGCCGGCGTCATTTGACACGCCACAAACTGGCGCCATATTAAATCGTAGAGTCGTTCGGCATCCGGCTCCATCCCCGTCAGTTGATGACTGCGTAAGCGAGCATCCGAGGGCCGGATCGCCTCGTGCGCTTCTTGCGCGCCCTCACGGGATCCGTAGCGATTGGGTTCTGCCGGCAAATAGTCTGCTGCAAAATCCTTTTTAATCAGTTCGCGGCAGAGGGCTACTGCCTCATCGCTGAGGTTCGTGGAATCCGTCCGCATATAGGTGATGTACCCCGCCTCATAGAGACGTTGCGCGAGGGTCATCGTCTTTTTGACGCTGAAACCCATGCGGGTACTGGCCGCCTGTTGTAGTGTCGAAGTGATGAAAGGCGCGGAAGGTTTTGAGCTGGTTTTTCTGGATTCGAGTTCTGACACCGAGAAGGTCGCATCTCGCATCTCCGCAACTGCAGACTCGGCCTCCTCCTGAGTCTTCGGCTCGAATTTTATGCCGCCACGATGCGTCACCATGAAACGGACCGGCTCGATATCACCCGCTTTTAGTAGCGCATGAACTTCCCAGTACTCCTCGGGCACAAACGCCCGAATCTCTCGCTCGCGCTCTACGATGAGGCGCACCGCTACCGACTGTACGCGACCCGCCGACAAGCCTCGCGCCACTTTTGACCAGAGTAACGGGCTGACCTCGAATCCGACCACTCTATCGAGAAAACGCCGCGCTTGCTGAGCATGCACGCGTGCATTGTCGAGCTGTCCCGGCTCCTTAAACGCCTCCTTGATCGCTTTCTCAGTAATCTCATTGAATACGACCCTGTGGTATCGGGCCGTATCGCCACCGATGGCCTGCTGAAGATGCCACGCAATTGCCTCACCCTCTCGATCCAAGTCTGTGGCGAGATAGATCGCATCACTGTCCTTGGCGAGGCGCTGTAATTCGCTGACGACTTTCTCTTTACCAGGCAGAATCTCGTAACGCGCCTCCCAACCGTTGTCGGGGTCGATGCCCATACGGCGCACCAATTGTTCGCGCTTTTTGCGCTTTTGATAGCGCGCCTTCTCATCTGGCGCCATTTTGCGGGTGATAGCCGCCTGCGCTGCGCGCTCCTTGGGATCACTGGCGCTCGCACTGCCCGAAGTCGGGAGATCACGAATGTGTCCCACACTGGACTTTACGATGTAGTCCTTGCCAAGGTATTTATTGATGGTTTTGGCCTTGGCTGGCGATTCAACAATGACCAGTGCTTTTCCCATAAGTGACGGTTACCCAGATGATGGACAGAGCCGGGTGGCTCCCCCGATTCCCGAAAGGTGGGCATCTATAAGGGTGATTGCGCCCCGGGTCAAGGCCCCCTAGTGTGGGACCTCTTTCAGCCTCCAAGCGCCCATTGGAGCAATTTAGCTAATTATTTCAATAGCTTGAGATATGCATTCGAGGTCTTCTATAGCGCCCTGCTCGTTCCAGAAAATACTGATGGCAGCCTCAGATAGCTCAACCAATGCGACACCGTCAGGCAGGGATGCCAACCAGTCCGGCGCTTCTGTCTCTCCCGATGTGCGCAGCCATTCGCCATCACACCTGACATATCTCACACACCTTGCGCTGTGTTGAAGTGATTTCGGAAGCAGGCGCTCATAGCTGACCAGCTCTCCCTCGGGGACGAATCGGAAGCGTGGAGGAACCTCTGGTAACGGCCGTAGCGACACGCGTAATCCTAATTCTCTCGCCCTATCCCTCAGAGCGGCTTTTCGGCGTTGCGCCTTGCTCGGCATCACCGATACCAGCGGTGCGATCACAACTGCCAGCCCTAAAAAAATTAACGCATATACCAAGGCGTCCCTCCGCAAGACACGGTGCTGGTTTTGGACTACATTTAACCGATACAAGGCTGATTAGCGAGCAAAGTATGCCTTACAGCAATATCTTGGTGGCGGTCGATTTGGGTGCGACCACAGACACCGTCGCTGCGCGTGCCGCCAAGCTGGCACAACAGAATCAGGCGCAACTCCATTTGTTACATGTGATCGAACCGTTGGCCATCACCTACGGGGGAGATATTCCAATGGACTTTTCCGCGATTCAGGACGAGATTCAGAGTCAAGCGCGGGAACAGCTGGACCGCCTGTGCGAGGGTCTGTCCATCCCCGCCGAAAATCGGCATCTGGTGACAGGTCGGCCCGAATCAGAAATTCCTACCCAGGCCAAAGCGGTCGACTGTGATCTGATTGTTGTTGGGAGCCACGCGCGGTGGGGGCTCGCTTTATTGTTGGGTTCAACGACAGATGGCGTTATGCATAGCGCCGAGTGCGACGTGCTCGCAGTCAAGGTCGACGGCGATTCCTGAATACCGTCACACTCCAATGCGCTCCGATAACCCAACCTTGATACCTACTCTGTCATAAATGCCGCTAGCTGCGTGCCGTCAAAGGGCCAACCGAGCTCGCGCCCACCCACCTCCCGCACCACGGGTATGCGCACGCCGTAGCGCTCCATCAGAGCCAGATCGTCGGCGATGTCGACGGTCTCGTAGTCACAGTGCGCCGCCTCCAGGATTGCTTCTGCATGCTGGCAAAGGTGACAACCCGCGGTGGTGTATAGCGTCAGCGGTTTCAATGCGCTCTCCTGAATATGACCGACTTATCTGAGTCATCCCAGACTTCGTGGCAACCCCATCTTGGGCTCACGCTGTATGGACGTAAACCCGCGCTCGAGGCTCTCTCGGATCATTCGCTGGCCGTGCACTGCGTACATCTGGCGAGCAGCAACCGTCCAGGCGGCATTATCGCCGAAATCACGCGCCTCGCGGAGCGACGCGGGATAACCATTCGCCATCATGACAAACAAGCCCTCTCGAGGATTTCCAAAAACGCCCGACAGGACCAGGGCGTCGCTCTGGATGTGCTGTGCCCACGATTTAGACGCGTCGAAGACCTGGCAACGTCAAATGTGACGCAAGCCAGGGTACTCGCCCTGGATGGCATCACTAATCCACAAAACGTGGGAATGATTGTGCGCTCGGCCGTTGCGGCAGGAATAGACGGCCTTCTTTATCCCAAACGCGGTGTGGCGGCACTGGGGCCTCTCGTCATCAAGTCATCGGCCGGCACCGTTTTTAAAGCGCCCATTCTGCAGTGCGCCACCCTCAGCGAGGGATTAAAGATGCTCGCGGAAAATGGCTTTCAGATTCTCACGCTCGATGCCCGGGGCTCGTTATCGCTATACGACGTCGAGCCGGCGGCGCGGGCTGTATTTGTGCTGGGAGGTGAGACCGAGGGCATTAGCCCAGCGGCCCAAGCTATGTCAAACCAGCAAGTGCGCATCCCCATGTCAAACAACGTCGAGTCTCTCAACGTTGCCGTTACCGCCGCATTGGTGGCCTTCCAGCTTACGGCAACGACGAATCGGTAACCTCAGTTGCCGCCCGGTGCTGCAGCGTTACCGTTGGCCACTGCCAGCCACGCCTGCTGAATCACGTAAGCACGGATTGCGTCGGTATCTTCTTTACTCAGGTGTCCAGCGAAAGAGACCATTCCCTGTTTCTCCAGCGCCCCTTCGCGCACCACTTGATCCCAGGCCTCCTCGCTCGCCGAAATCGCTGACCAGCGCAAATCAGGAATCACACCGCCACTGACGGCAAAAGCGCCATGACAAAAGTGGCAATTCTCTGCAAAACGCTGCATACCAAGTTGATGCTGCTCGGGTTCTCCAAACATGGGTGATTTCGGTGTGGCGCTGACCCCACTTGCCAACGGCGCAGGCATTGCCTCTGCACCTCCCACCTTAAAGGTAATCACTCTAGCGGGCTCTTTGCTCTTCGCCTCACCATAGGTGAATCCGGCTATCAGGTTAGACACGCTACCCCAGCCAGACAACACGCTGAGGTATTGCTCGCCATCGATCTCGTAGGTCATGGGTGCTGCCGCCGCATTGCCAACCAAAGCGTGTGACCACAGGCGCTCGCCTGTCTCGGCATCGTAAGCGACAAACTCCCCAAACTTGTTGCCCTGGAACACCAGACCAGCATGGGTGCTCAACACCCCTCCATTAAGGGGTAATGGAAAAGGCACCGCCCAACGTGGTTCAGCAGCGACCGGATCCCAGGCAAGCAAAGTCCCGCCATCGAGGCCCGCCACTGCGTCCAGGGTTCCGGCGGGGTACTCAACCGGCCAGCCTGCTGCCGCGTCGTAGCCGATATTCCAGAATGATTTACTCTCTTCCACGTTCCGGGTCTTGTCGTAGAAAAAAGGAATCTCATTGACCGGGATATAAACCAGTCCGGTGTCGGGATTAAATGCCATGGGATGCCAGTTGTGCGCACCGGTTGGTCCGGGCACCACCGCATAGAGCGCGAGATCTACCGCCTCCTCGACCAGCACCGGCCTTCCGTTTTCGTCAAACTCTCCGGTTGTCCAGTTCTGATTGGTGAAGGGCGTCGCGGAAATCAATTTGCCGCTCGCGGCGTCCAAAACGTAGAAAAATCCATTCTTGGGCGCTTGCATGACAACACGGCGGCTGGCCCCGCCCTCTCCGAGCGGCAAATCGGCCAACATGATCTGCTGCGTCGCCGTGTAGTCCCATCGATCGCGCGGCGTCGTTTGATAGTGCCAACGATATTTACCGGTATCGGCGTCTACCGCCAAGATCGAGGACAGGAACAAGTTATCACCGTCGCTGTTGGGATCACGAACATCGGGATTCCAAGGAGAGCCGTTTCCCACCCCGATTAAAATCTGATCATTAACGGTGTCGTAAACGATGGAATCCCAAGCCGTGCCACCGCCACCATCGGTCACCCACGCGCCGTCGTCGCCCCACGTATCGTTGGCCAGTGCCGCCAAAATATCGTCTGAGGCGGCGCCATCCGGTTTCTTCTCAGGGTTAGGGACGGTGTAGAAGCGCCATGCCAAGTCTCCCGTATCAACGCTGTACGCACTGACATAACCCCGCACACCCAGCTCCGCTCCCGCGTTGCCGATAATGACCTTGTCCTTGAACACCCTGGGAGCGCCGGTAATTGTGTAGGGCTTGCTCTGATCTACGGTCACAACACTCCACACCACCTCACCAGTGGCAGCGTCGAGCGCCTCTAAGCGGCCATCGAATACACCGACGAACACTTTGCCGTCGTGCACTGCGACCCCGCGGTTAACCACATCACAACAGCCTTTAGCGGCATCTTTTCCCGATACTTCCGGGTCGTAGACCCACATCTCCTCACCCGTCTTGGCGTTGAGGGCATAGACCACTGACCACGCACTGGAAACATACATCACGCCATCCACCACAATCGGCGTTGCCTCAGCCCCTCTGGGTTTGGCCATTTCGTAAACCCAGCCAACACCCAGTTCTGGCAGCGTGTCGCGGTTTATCTGACCCAGCATCGAATGCCGCTGCTCATCGTAGCCGCCCCCATAAGTCATCCAGACCTCGGGTTCCGTTGCAGCGTTTTTGATCCGATCGGTATCCACTTGCGCGGGCGCACCCATAGTGGGCGCTGAAGTCTCACCACTGCCGACTTCCTCGCCCGACTGGCCACAGGCCATCAAACCGAGCGCCAGAGCAAGAGTCATTGCCATCCTGAGCAGGTAATTCATTTCAGCCCCCTGAGATGTTGTTATTGATTCGAATGGAGGAAAGTGTAGCCAAATCATAGCGCAAAGGCTCTTTTTTTCAGGCCTCGCGTCTTGCAAAACCCCGCTGAGAACGACTTTGCCAGCTGAGCGCTACTTTGAGAGAAAGGACATGCCCTCCTCAAGCCCCCGTAATGTCAGGGGGAACATCTTGCCATCCATCAGCTGCCGGGTAATCGCGATGGACTGGGTGTACTCCCACTCGTCCTCCGGAACCGGATTGATCCAGATGCACTTCTCATAGGTTTCCCTCAAGCGACGCATCCACAACTCTCCCGACTCCTCATTCCAGTGTTCCACAGACCCGCCGGGCTGCATGATCTCGTAGGGTGACATCGACGCGTCTCCCACAAACACCACTTTGTAGTCGTGAGCATATTTGTGCATCACGTCGAGCGTCGCAGTGCGCTCGTTAAAACGGCGGATGTTGTTCTTCCAAACACTCTCGTAAAGAAAATTATGAAAGTAAAAATACTCGAGGTGCTTGAATTCCGTTCTGGCGGCAGAGAACAATTCCTCGCAAACCCTGACATGGGGGTCCATCGAGCCACCCACATCTAGAAACAAGAGCACCTTCACCGCATTGTGGCGTTCGGGGACCATCTTGATATCCAAAAGGCCAGCGTTACGCGCGGTGGATTTGATCGTGTCGTCTAGATCAAGCTCTTCGGTCGCGCCGGTTCGGGCGAATTTACGCAATCGGCGCAAGGCTATCTTGATATTACGCGTGCCCAGCTCAACGTTGTCGTCGAGATTCTTGAATTCGCGCCGATCCCATACTTTGACCGCCCGCTTGTTCTTGCTCTCTCCACCAACGCGAATACCCTCGGGATGGTAGCCATCGTTTCCAAATGGCGAGGTCCCCTCTGTACCAATCCACTTGTTACCGCCCGAGTGACGCTTTTTCTGCTCCTCGAGGCGCTGC
Source organism: Halieaceae bacterium (assembly GCA_038106565.1). Taxonomy (GTDB): domain Bacteria; phylum Pseudomonadota; class Gammaproteobacteria; order Pseudomonadales; family Halieaceae; genus Luminiphilus. The sequence continues at coordinate 5,238 of JAYOEE010000016.1, read as the reverse complement.
TTGAACTGCTCGATCAGCTCTTCCAGACCACCAAGACTCTCAATCTTGGCCTTGTCCTCTTCCGATAACTGCTTCATGAACTCGGAACGCAGCCAGTCGTCAGGGATCATGGCCTCAATGACATCATCCAGCGCCTCCAGATCCTGAAAATGCAGGCCAAAGGCGCGATCGAATCGGTCGTAGTACTTTTCATCCTTGACCAAAATCGCGCGCGAGAGTGAATAAAAGTCATCCATATCGCCAAAGGCGAGTCGGCGCTCCATTGCCTCGAGAAGGTCCAGCAACTCCCTGGGGGTGACCGGCACGCCCGTATCTTTCAATACATGAAAGAAGTTAACCAACACGGGCTTAACGCGCCTCGCGTCGATGCATGAATGCTAGCCGCTCAAGCAGTTGCACATCTTGCTCATTTTTCAGCAGAGCTCCATAGAGCGGAGGAATTGCCTTCGTCGGATCACGATTCTTAAGCACCTCGTCTGGGATATCGTCCGCCATGAGCAGCTTTAACCAATCGATAAGCTCCGAGGTCGAGGGTTTTTTCTTGAGTCCTGGAATCTCCCTCAGCTCGAAAAAAACCTCCAGCGCTTCCTGCACCAGACTTTTTTTAATTTTCGGGTAGTGCACAGCGATGATGTCTTTCATCGTCTCCTTGCTGGGAAAATTGATGAAGTGGAAGAAGCACCGCCTCAAGAAAGCGTCGGGCAATTCTTTTTCATTATTGGACGTAATGATAATGATGGGTCTGTGTTTAGCCTTGACCGTTTCACCGGTCTCGTAAACAAAAAACTCCATACGATCGAGCTCCACGAGCAAGTCGTTCGGAAACTCAATATCGGCCTTGTCGACCTCATCGATTAGCAACACCACCTGCTCTTCGGCAGTGAACGCCTCCCATAACTTGCCGCGCTTGATGTACTGACTCACATCCTCAACCCTGCCGTCTCCAAGTTGGGAGTCACGGAGCCGAGACACCGCATCGTACTCATAGAGACCCTGCTGGGCTTTGGTAGTCGATTTGATATGCCACTGGATGAGCGTCTTTCCCAGACCGGCTGCGACCTCTTCCGCCAGCATTGTCTTGCCGGTACCCGGCTCACCCTTGATCAATAAGGGGCGTTGCAACGCCACGGAGGCGTTAACCGCCATGCGCAAATCATCCGTGGCAACGTAACGTTCTGTTCCTTCAAACTTCATACCAACTGTCTCTCGTTTCAGGATTTATGGGGCCGCGCAGACTAACCTATGTGAGATAGACAAACCACCGCTCAACCATCGGGCCGCAGTCGCCATCGGCGCCAATACAGCCCAAGTAAAAGGCCTGCAGCAGCTCCCCCTAGTAACCAAAGCGAGGGAGCCAACACAGACTGAATGCCGTCGCCGAATAAAAAGTTGAACGTGACAACGATCAACGCGGGAGCCACAGTGGCCACTTCTGAGTCGGGGAAAGCCGGCGTGACTAAAGTCCCGGAGATCAGCCCAAGCAGCGCAGCGCCCTTGCTGGTCAGCGGGGTGGCAAACCAGAGCTTGCGGAGCATGGCCACGCCGGTGACCGCTGCCAAGCCGTAGATCGCAATGGCTACGAGATAAGATTGTGTAGTCAGCATGTCTTACCCTCCTGCGAGCGCCATGCTGCCTTCTCAGTAGGCGGCAGTTGAAGAAAATAGCCTCGCGTTTCAATCCCGTCCATCACCACCTCGGCTGGCTGCGCGGCCAGAGGTTGCTCTGGCGTCAGGAGTAGTGTCATGACTTTCTGTGGAGCGAGAAACACCTGCGCCAATCCCTCAGGCCAATTATCGGGCAGTAAGTCCTTTGGTACGTACAAGAACGTGTTCGGTTTGCGGGAAGTCTTATATACGTCGACTTCAATTGGTCTGCGGGTCGTCATCGCGGACGCGCCTCAAGCAACCACGTTTTGAGTGGCTGCACCACCACAGCCTGACGCCAGCCGGACCATGCGGGCAGATCCGGTAGCAGCGGATCAGATAACTGGCGAATGAGGTGCTCGAGATCTGCTTTGGCCATGAGCACCTCCTGTGCGATGCCCTGCTCTTGGGCAATTCTGTTCGTCCGATCGGCGAGCGCAGCCGATAGCGATCGCGCGGACGCGGGCAACGGCGGCGGACTAATTTGTGACAAATCCAGCCCGGAATCCGCTACTGCACGCTGAACTTTAGCAACCAGCGTCTCACCCGCTCGACGCACCAACCCATTGGGTACGTCAGCAACGGATGCCAGTTGCTGAACCGTCTCTGGCAGGGCTCGCGCCACCGAAGACACCAGCTTGTCCTGCAAAATCCAACTCCGTGGGCGATCCAGCTTGCGCGCCTCATGCTCGCGCCAATCGACCACAGCGATCAGGGCGCGCTGCTGAGCCACGGGCAATTTATGCGCTGACTTGAACTTGCCAATAGGGGGTTTGCCGCCAGGGAGCATGCGTGCCCCATCTTCCAGCACCCAATCGAGGCGCCCCAGCTCTCGCGACCTGTCGAGCAACTTTACTCCGGCCGGAAATAGGTAAGTCACGTCTTGGGCTGCATACGTCATTTGCTTAGACGATAACGGCCGCTGCAACCAATCGGACTGCGTTTCGTCTTTTGGCAACTCAATATCAAAAAATGCTGCCACCAGCGCGCGGTAACTTAAACCGGCACCCATCCCCAGTAACGCCGCAGCACGCTGCGTGTCGAACAGCGGTGAAGGGAGCCTGCTCAGCCATCGGGAGAATACCTCCAGATCTTCGCTGGCGCTGTGGATGAGCTTGATCACGGTGGGATCTGAAAGTAAGCCCTCGAGAGAGGCTGTATTGTCAAGGGAAAGCGGATCCAGCAAATAAGCCTCGTCGCCCCAGCACAATTGCACTAGTGCGACCTGAGGGTAAAAGGTATCCCGTCGTCGGAACTCGGTATCAATCGCCACCGCGGGCGCACCCCGGTACCTGACAAGTAGCGCGTCCAGTGCCTCACTGTTGTCGATCCAGTGGCTGGTCACTCGCCCACTACCGTGCGACCACTCAGCGCATGGGCGAGTGTACTGGAGTCGGTATATTCAAGCTCTCCGCCCAAAGGCACCCCATGGGCTATCCTTGTGACAGTGACCTCGGCCGCCTTTGCGCGCTGGCTGATATAATAAGCAGTGGCCTCGCCCTCAACGGTCGGGTTAGTCGCCAAAATAACCTCGTTGATACTGCCATCACCGAATCGCGCACACAGCGCATCGAGGCCCAACTGCTCGGGGCCGATACCGTCAATCGGCGAGAGGTGGCCCTTAAGAACGTAGTAGTGGCCGCGAAAACTGCCGCTTTGCTCTATCGCCATCACATCCGCCGGCGCCTCCACGACGCACAGGGTGCTGGCGTCACGTTTGGGGTCGGCACAGATTTCGCAAACCGATAACTCGGTAAAATTGCGACAGCGACTACAGTTCTGCACGCGCTCAAGCGCCTGATCAATCGCATCAGAAATCTGTTGCGCGCCGTCGCGGTCCCGTTCGAGCAGGTGCAAGGTCATCCGTTGCGCTGATTTGGGTCCCACTCCGGGCAAGTGTCGAAGACTGTCAATCAGTCGCTCAATAGAAGGGCTTAACTTCATTTAAATCATACCTTTATGGTGCGTATTTCCACGCCGAGCCACGTATCGGGTGCCACTAGGTGGCCCTGCCTGAATCGGATTCGATCTCGCCTTGATCGACGTCAGCAAAATTGGGGCGAATGCTGCCGGGAATGATTTCACCGTCGAACGCAGTCAATATCGCGTGCAAGGTGTGGTCGTCAGACATGGCATCCTCAGCCGCCGCTAATTGGGCGGCGGCCACGGCCGCCCGGCGACTGGCGGGGGTGCGACCGCCGTGAGCGCTCACAACAATCTCAGCCACCACCGGTTCCCCCAACTGCTGGGTCAAAGCTTGCGCCAATTGACCAGGGTGCCGCTCGTTCAGCAGCGTCGCTTCTGATTCGGCAATCGCGAACTGCAGGCTGGAGCCCGCCCGCCCGGACAGTTCGAGGTGAAGGGCAATGTTGTGCAAAATACCGCTGAAGCGGAATTGCTCAAATAGTTCAGGCCATGTGTCAGTCGTCAGCGATAAAGCCGTAGTACCCTTTAAAGCAGGCTGCTCTTCATCGTTTACCGGAATATCACTCACCGGCTCACCTGCCCCTTCCAAATCCAGCGGGCTAGATTTGCCCACGTTCAGCCGAGCGCTTTGTTGAACCTCTGACCCCCGCTCTTCCGACGCATGATCTGAATCATCACATGCATCGCGATTTGGATCGGATACGGGGGGCGTCGCGGCCGCGGGGTCTCGGCTGGCATCCTTCGATTCGGTCTCGTTAAGGCGCTCACGCTTCCCGCTGGCTACAGCGCTGTGTTGAGGCACTTCCTGGGCAACAGACTGATCAGCGCTCGAACCCATCGTTCTATCGGCACCAAGCGGCTGAGTGTCCCCGGTGTTATTGGCTGGCGATTCCACCGGCAGAGCCGGTGGCTCAGGCTTTTTTGCAGGGGTTTCTCCCGCCTTGGCGGCCGGCTGAATCACCTTTGCGGGCCTGAACGCAATCATGCGCAACAGTACCATCTCCAGACCCGCTCTGGCCGAGGAAGCCAGGTGTACGTCTCGACGCCCCGCCACTGCCATCTGCCAAAAGAGCTGCGCATCATCTACGGTTGCCCGCGATGCCAGCTCAACCACCCGCGCCTGATCAGGCCAACTGGTGTCCATGGCGTCGGGCACCATCTGAGCGATCGTCATTTGGTGTAGCACACTGCTCAGTTCATCAAGTGTCGAAACAAAGTCGGCTGCGTGCTCCGCAATAGTCGCAACCAGTGCCAGCGTGGTGCGGGGATCATCATCCAGAATAGCCGATACCAAATCCAAAACTTGTCCGCGGTCCACCGAGCCAAGCATTTCTCTCACTTCTGCGCTCTTCAGACTTCCCTCGCCAAATGCAATGGCCTGATCGGTCAGACTCAACGCATCGCGCATGGATCCCTCGGCAGCGCGCGCGATGAGCGCAAGCGCTTCGGGCTCGGCTGGAACGGATTCGGCAGCCAGAATGGATTCAAGGTGCGCCACGATCTGGTCCGCCTGCATGTTTTTAAGGTTGAACTGCAAACATCGCGACAGGACGGTTGCTGGCAGCTTTTGCGGGTCCGTGGTCGCCAAAAGAAACATCGCGTGAGGTGGCGGCTCCTCCAGTGTTTTCAGCAATGCATTAAAGCTGTGGTTCGACAGCATGTGCACTTC
>JAYOEE010000083.1:0-8256 GCA_038106565.1 Halieaceae bacterium | reverse complement strand
GGCAACGTCGTGAAAGCGCCAGCGAGATACTTCGGCAGAAAGAAAAACGCCATCAACACGGTGGCAACCGCGGCGGTCACCTCCCAACCCATGCTGCTCAAGTTGTAGCCATAGGCAGACCCATTGAGACCAATGAGTTGCTCTGCCGAGAGGTTCGTCAGTAATAGCGAGCCAGCAATAAACGTTGCGCCCAAACCCCGCCCGGCGAGGAAGTATCCGGCGCCCGTATCAACCCTGCCGCGGGTCTGCCACCAAGACACGTATCCCACGAGGCCCATAAAGCCAACACAGCTCGCCATAGTCAGCAGCAAATCAGCGGTCATGCGGGGCTCGTGTCGTCACCATGGGTGCAGGGTACGCACACGCCTCTCGCCCAGCAATCCCAGACCCGGGCACCACGGGTGACAAATAAGATAAGGCTGTTTACTATACCGTCCGGACGGTTTAGTAATGGTAGCGTGATGAAGTCGGAACAAACGCGGGCGCGCATCCGTGTTGCCGCGGCGACAGTGATCGAGCGCGACGGCGCGGGGCATTTAACACTCGATAAAGTCGCTGCAGAGGCTGGGTTGTCAAAAGGCGGTTTGCTTTATCACTACCCCACCAAAGATGCTCTGCTGGAGGGACTGCTGGGACATCTCCTCCAGGGTCGCGCCGAGTTGGTGGATAAACTGACATCAGAGGACACCATTGATCACGGTTCGCTCCTCAATGCGCTGATCGATGCCGATTTTGATCGACCTGAAGAAGAGCGAATCATTGCGCAAGGCCTGATTGCCGCCTCGGCCGAGAACGCTGACCTCCTGCAACCCGCCAGAGATCATGTCATGGCGCTCTTTGCCCAGCTGGGAACCTCCAAGCGGGTCGCCGCACCGGCGCGCACTATTTTGCTGGCATCACAGGGTCTGCAGGTATTGGAGCTGTTGGGTCTGCTCTCCCTCAGCGCAGCCGAGCGAAATCAGATCCGACAACACCTCAAGGCACTGACGCTGGAGTTGCATCCATGTTGAAGCGAATAGTCGTCATCGCACTGATCTGGCTTACAGGGTGCGGCGGTGAGTCCGCCCCCCCCATCGATAACTCTCCGCGCCCGGCCAGACTGCTGACCATCACCACCGGACACCACTCTGCTACCCAACAATTTGTTGGCGTCGTCGCGCCCGCCTCCACGGTTGAGATTGGATTCGAGATCGATGGGACATTACAAACGTTGCCTGTGAGAGAAGGAGAGCTCGTGGTGTCAGGTCAAGTTCTGGCCCAATTGAATCCGGAACGCTTTGAGCTGGCGCTGGCTAGCGCGCAGGCAGATCACGAATTAGCGGAGAAGACGCTTTCCCGAATGGAGTCGCTCAAAGCATCTGGCACGGTGTCGCAGGCGGATCTCGACGAAGCCACGGCGCGCGCCAAGGTCACAGGATTCGCGGTCAAGACGGCTATGAAGGATCTGGAAGACACCACGCTGCGTGCGCCTTTCGAGGGCAGAGTCAGCAAACGCCTACTGGAGAACTTTTCACCCGTTAATCGACTATCGCCTGTTATCCGCCTCGCGCCGACTGCGCGCGTCGAAGTGGTGATTGGCGTGCCCGAACAATTTATGGCTAACATCAACCCCAGCGCATTGACTCAGGCACAAGTCCGCTTCACCGCTGACCCGGATCGACTCTTCACCGCCAAGTGGCTGGACTATGAGGCCGAGGCCAGCAGGGATACACAAACCTACGACGTGCGCTTTTCGCTTGTCGATGCGCCCGCTTTCCCTGTGCTACCGGGCATGACCGCAACACTTATCCTGCCGTCGGCTCTGTCGGAACCCGCCATGATCTACTTGCCGCTGAGTGCCCTGCAAAGCGACGCAGAGGGAAACTTTTTTGTATGGATCGTCGATCCGGAAACGTCCGCGGTCAGTCCACGGGCAATTGAGGTGGGCATCCCCAATAGAGATAGCGTACCGATTCTCGCCGGGCTCACTGCGGACGAACAGATCGTTGCGGCTGGAGGCGCCTGGCTCCATCAAGGCATGCGGGTCCGGCCGCTCCAAGCGGACTAAGCGATGTCGCGATCCTCGCTGACCGAATTTGCGCTGGCGAACCCTCTCTATGTGTGGGTGGTGGTTTTGGCGTGCGTGATCGGCGGACTGGCGGGTGGACAGAGGATTGCGCAACTCGAAGACCCCCCCTACCCCATCAAGATTGCCTTTGTTTTCACGGAATATCCCGGCGCCTCGGCACTGGAGGTTGAGCAGGAAGTCACCGAAGTCATGGAACGCTCCATTCAGGAGCTCCCTTGGATAGAGAAGATTGTCTCGCGATCGCTACCCGGTCGCTCCGAGATCGAAATTGAACTCAACCATTCCGTGTCAGCCAATGAGACCGGCCAGATCTGGGATGAACTGCGCAGGCGGGTGGCGGAGGGCGCAATGCGACTACCTGCCGGCACCTCTCCACCTTGGGTGGAAGACGATTTTAGCGACGTCTACGGGTTGCTTTATGGATTCGTCATACCGGAGGGGTACCAAATCGCCACTGTTCGCGATGCGGCGCGCTTGCTGGAAACAGAAATCAAACGGGTAGAACACGTTGCCAAAGTTCGGATCGAGGGCGTGCCCGAAGAACAGATCCACATTGATTTTGATTACGCACAGTTGCGTCAGCTGGGCGTGCCCTTCAGAAACATTGTCGATGCCATCTCCAGTGCCTCCGGGCTGTTTCCGTCCACGATGATGGAGTCGGGCGACCAGCGCCTGCGCGTCAACATTCCGCTCGAGCGCAGCGAAGCAGTATTCGAAGAGCTACTGATCGCCCTGCCGGGCGATACTTCGATGATTCGTCTCGGGGACATCGCCCGCGTTTCTCGCGCTGAAACCACCCTCCCCCCGTTAATAGTGCGACACGAAGGACAGCGCATCTTTGCACTGGGGATCGCAATCGATGAAACCCAGAATGTTGTCAGGGTGGGTCAGGTTGTGGAGCAGCGGCTGAAGGCGCTACAGCAACTGCTTCCCGTTGGCATCGAGATGATCCCGCTCTTTGAGCAACATCGACTGGTTGACCGATCCATTAGCCAATTTCTGCTTAACCTCGCCGCCTCGATCACCACAGTGATTGCCGCCTTGTGTCTCTTTATGGGGTGGCGTGCAGGCGTCATTGTTGGTGCGGTGCTGCTACTCACCGTGGCGGGTACCGTAGGGATCATGGCCTCAGCGGGCATTGAACTGCAACGTATCTCCCTCGGCGCAATGATGATTGCAATGGGGATGCTGGTCGATAATGCCATCGTTGTGACGGAAGGTATGATGGCCCGCATCAAGCAGGGCTTGAATCCTTATGACTCAGCGGTTGAGGCAGTGGCCACAACCCGCTTCCCATTATTGGCGGCGACGGTGATCGGCGTTGCCGCTTTTGCGCCCATCGGGCTGTCTTCGGATTCAACCGGTCAATTTCTGGGCTCGCTGTTTACCGTTTGTGGTATCTCGCTCTTATTAAGCTGGGTTCTGGCCATCACGCTTGTGCCGTCCATGGGCATAGCACTGCTCGAGGCAACTCAACAGGCTCAGGCAGAGCATCAACTTTATTCGGGGCCTGTGTTTCGTGCCTACAGAACGCTGATGGTGCACGGTATTGCCCATCGCAGGTGGACCACATTTACACTCGCGTTGGTGATGTTATCGAGCATGATCGGATTCACGCAGCTGCGGCAAGGTTTTTTCCCGGCAACCAGCACACCGCTATTTTTTGTCGATCTGTACCAAACGCAGGGCACTGATATCCATGCCAGCGATCAAATGGCGAACCGCGTTCGCGAACGGTTGCAGACGCTTGCGGGAGTCACACAGGTCTCTAGCTGGACTGGTCGAGGCCCTATTCGTTTCACCATGATTCTGCTCCCGGAGCGACCGGATCCGGCCTACGCGCAACTGGTGGTGAATGTCGACAACGTCGAGGCGGTGGGCCCGCTGATGAGGGCTGCGGGAGCACTCATTGAAGAGGAGTTTCCCGAAACGCATCACATGGTGCGACGCCTCGAGTTTACCAGCAGCACTGCGAGCAAAATCGAGGCGCGCTTCTACGGCACGGATCGAGCTGTTCTACGTGGCTTGGCAGAAGAGGCCATGCAACAGTACATCGATCACAAGCTGATTGATCGGAAGATCGATTGGCGGGAACAGAGGCTTGCGCTGGCTATCATCCCCGACGAGGCGCGAGCCCGGCGCGCCGGCATTCAGTTACCCGACGTGTCCCGGGCAGTGGAATCCAGTACCGTTGGCACCACGTTGGGGGTACTGCGAGACGGTGACAAGCCTGTCCCGATTGTCGCTCGCATCACGCCGCTGGCCGAGACACCAGGAGACCTTCTTGAGCGCGACCTATGGAGTGAGAACACACAATCTTTCGTATCTGCGCGACAAATCGTATCGAGCGCCGCTCTGAAGGCAGAGGACAGCTTTATCGTGCGACGCAATCGGGTGCGAACCATCACGGTGCAGGGCAACGCGCCTCCGGGTGACACGGCGACCAGTGCCTTCAATCAAATCCGGGGTGACATTGAATCAATTCCCCTTCCGCCAGGGTACGAACTCGAGTGGGGAGGTGAGTACGAATCAATGAAATTGGCCAATGACATGGTGATCTCCCGGTTCCCCATCGCACTGCTGGTGATGATCATCGCGACGCTGATGTTGTTTGGCAGCGTGCGGCAGATGCTGGTTACCTGGATGACCGTACCGCTCATTATGGTGGGTGTATTCCTGGCGCTTTTCGTGACCAACCTGTCTTTCACCTTCCCTGCACTACTGGGCCTGCTGAGCTTGGTAGGCATACTGATCAAGAACTGCGTCATTATGGTTGAGGAGATTAACCTGCGCTCCGCCTCGGGTGGGCTCAACCACGACACTCTCACGGCCGCCTGCGTGAGTCGCCTTCGGCCTGTCCTACTGGCCGCGGGCACCACCATCATGGGGATGGCACCGCTTTTAAGGGACGATTTTTTCCGCGAGATGGCGGTATCGATCATGGGCGGGCTGGCTTTTGGATCCATTCTCGCCATGTTTGCCGTGCCGGTTTTCTATGCCCTTTTGTTCCCTATGCAAAATACCCAGCGCGGCTCAACGCCTTCCCCCAAGACGGTACCGGCAGCAACATAATCCCCACCAAGTTACGGTTGACCCACTCACATTCAGCTATGTGGGTACTCGAAGACACCCTATACTCTCGCCCAACTTAATCGGCCGTAAGGGTGCAGAGGGGGTGTATTGTGGTGCAACCGGTCTTGTTGCTGGATGGCGGGATGGGGCAGGAACTCATCCACCGTAGTACCGCTCAGGCAACACATCACTGGTCCCTTCAGGTCATGATGGATGAACCCCACCTGGTTACAGAGGTTCATCGAGAATTCTGCGAGGCGGGAGCTGATATTGCCTGCCTCAACACCTACGCCGTTACGCGGGCGAGGCTCGCCATGGGTCAAAATCTCCCCTCTCTTGAGACATTGCTCCAAGACGCCTACGAGCTGGCCAAACAGGGCACCAGTGACAGTGGCAAGACCAATACCGCTTTGGTCGCCGCACTACCTCCTCTCGTCGCCAGTTACCGGGCAGAGACGCAATTACCCATTGCGCAAATGATTGAGGAGTACCAAGAACTCATCGATCTGCAGAAGAGCCGCGTAGACGGCTTTTTGGCTGAGACGATCCCCTCGATCACAGAGGCCACCGCTGTTCTGACCGCAGCAGACCAAGCAGGCGTCAGGATCATGCTGGGCTTCACCGTGTCGGACGAAGATGGAAAGCGTCTCCGTTCCGGCGAGCCCCTCCCAGAAGCACTCGAGGCCATCGATTCCTATAATCCGCTGGCGGTTGTTATCAACTGCTCCAAACCCGAGGCCGTCTCTCAGGCCATGCCGGTGCTGGCTGAGTCCCGCTTTATTTACGGCGCTTTTGCCAATGGCTTCACTGCCATTGATGCCCTAGAGCCAGGCGGAGTGGTCGACGTGTTGCAAGCCAGAGAGGATCTTTCCCCAGCGCAATACGCAAAGTTCGCAGCCGAATGGCTGGAAGCCGGTGCCACCGTGATTGGCGGGTGTTGTGAGGTGGGTCCCGAGCACATCAAAGCTCTCGATGAGCTTCTGCTCAGGCGGGGCCACAAAAAACTGACTTGGCAAGATTTGGCGGCCTGATCAGGCGGGCCAGTGGGTTGATTCTCCGGCAGAAGTCAGGTGTCTGCGGCGGCGACTTATGGCCGCCAAAAATTCACAAAGTTGTTGCTTGCGAGCCAGAAGTTTCAGGGCAAAATGCGCGCCTCTCTGAGTAACCTGAAACTGTAGCTGAGCGCGCATTATGAGCACCCTGCGGCCCGTCTCGTCATTGCTGTTAACCACAGCCTTTCTGCTGGCCGGCCACGGCCTGCACATGACGTTTTTGCCCCTGCGGGCCAGCGAGCTGGGGTTGTCCCAAACGTTAATTGGCTTGAGTGGGTCAGCCTACTTTTTCGGATTTCTGACTGGCGCGCTGGTCATCCCCCCCATTATTGCCCGTGTCGGTCATATCCGCAGTTTCACTGCATTGCTCGCCATATTTTTATCCAGCTTCCTGTTCTTAAGCCTTGTCGATGACGGCATCTTTTGGGTGCTGGTGCGCTTCGTACTGGGTGCCGTCATGTGCGGTTCCTACACGGTGATCGAGAGTTGGCTCGCCGAGCAGAGTGACCGCTCAAATCACGGTCGCGTGTTGTCGGTTTATACCGCGATTGTTCTGGGCTCGATGGCAGTGGGGCAATACCTGCTCGGCCTCACCGAGGCGAACCCGCTTTACCCCTTTATTCTGGTCTCACTGCTTGTGGGCCTCGCGATCGTTCCGGTCAGTTTGACAGGCTCGCTCGCGCCGGCCCCTGTCCCGGCAACACGCGTTGATTTCTTCAAGCTGTACCGTCGCTCGCACACCGCGTTTGCGGGCGCGCTCGGATCCGGTGTTGTGATGGGCGGATTCTGGGGATTGGGAGCCATCTATGCCTTGGGCGTCACCAACGACCCAGGCTTTGTGCCCACCTTTATCGCCGCCAACATTATTGGTGGTGCTTTGGCGCAGTACCCAATCGGCATGGCGTCGGACCGCATTGATCGTCGTTATGTCCTCGCAGCGCTCTGCGCATTAAGCGGTATCGCTGCCTTTGGTTTGATGCTCGCCAGCTCGCAGCAAGCCCTATTGTTCGGCGCTTTTGCCTTCGGTGCTTTCGCCAACTCTTTATATGCCGTCTCACTCGCCAAGGCCGCAGATAACTCAAAGCGCGAGGAATTTGTGACCATTGGCTCTTCTGTATTGCTACTAAACGCATTGGGCTCGGCGAGTAGCTCGTTGGTCATTGGCTGGGCCATGCGCAGTATGGGCGACGGCGCGCTGTTTGCCTTGGTGGGTATTGCAAGTCTCCTCACCGGCATCTTCATCATCTTGCAGCCCCCGGGCCGCACCGCGGTTACCATTGAAGAGCAAGGTGCCTTCATCCCCGCAACGTCGGCGATGGCACCGGCTGCTTTTGACCAAGATCCTCGCTCCGACGAGGAAGTCGAGTACGAGCCGGTCGCGCCTGCCGATGGCGAAATCGACGCACCGCTGGAATTTACCGAAACCGATTTTCCCCGAGCGGCTGCCTAGGCATTCGGCGGGTAGTCGACTAGCAATTAGCGGGTGGAGACATGACGCACTGGCTTGCTGCAGTGACGGCCGTCATTTCTGCTAGACCAAGCGGCTGTATCCAAAGAGCTTTTTAACCATCAAAAAATGATTTCGTGTCGCGGCATCCGACGCCATAATGCGGCGCAAAATAAGAGCTATCTGTGACGCTGGAGTAACACCATGTCATCGCCTGCCATTACCATCGGGCCCCGGGTTCGCAAATCCCCTTTTTATGACGCCACCGTCAAAGCGGGCGCTCAGGCATTCACCATTTATAACCACATGTTCATGCCCACCAGTTACGGCGACACAACCGCCGAGTACTGGGCGATCGTTAAAGGCGTCTCACTTTGGGATGTCGCCGCAGAACGTCAGGTGGAAATCATCGGCCCCGACGCGCTGGCACTGACACAACTGCTGACACCCAGAGATATCGACAAGTGCCCGATCAACCGGGCTCGCTATGTGGTCTTTGTTGATGAGAATGCCGGCATCATTAACGATGCGGTGCTCTACCGACACGCCGAAAACCACTTTTGGCTGTCGCCGGGTGACGGCGATGTGCTGCTCTGGGCAAAAGGTGTTGCGGCCCA
>JAYOEE010000082.1:0-8422 GCA_038106565.1 Halieaceae bacterium | reverse complement strand
CCCAGCGGGAAGGTGGAGGGCCGCTTATCGTCTTTCATCCACTTCTTCAGATGCTTGCGACAGTGCTTCATCGAGCCTATCGAGGCAGCGACATCTGTCATCAGGTTGATCTGATTGGGGCGGCACACGAAATCCTTGTTGATCGCTTCGCTGATGCGGTCAGCGTGACGCACTAACACGTCTATCGCGCGGTTAAGGCGGTCGATCCGCGTCTCAGCTGACACATAACCTTCTTGCAGGTAACTCTCGCGCTGTGCTTTCAGCGCATCCTGCATTTTGATTTCGACATCGGGGCTTACTACGACTTGTTGGGGCGCATTCATTGCTCTTCTCCCTGCCTTGAATCGGACGCGAAGTATACACATTTACACTGCCAAAGCCGAAAAGCACTGTGTTAGCCCATACGGGCCAGCGTTGCTTATGCACCCCGAGGTGGCACGTCACGCTTTTATGAGCTAGTAAGACGCCAATGCTATGCTGGATCCATTGCGGTCAGCAGGGTTGGGGGATTAGTGCGATGAAGTGGTTGCGATTATTGGCATCGCTGGTAACTGCCCCGCTGGTATATGGGCTCTTGTGCCTGCCTTTACTGGGCTGGTGGTTGAGTAATTTTCCTCAATATATCAATGATCTGGGCGGCACTTTTGAGCCCTTTTTGGTGATATCCATCGAGATCTGTCAGGCGTTGGTTTTGTGCCTGTCGGGCGCCATAGTGGCTTTGGTCGCGGGGGAGGGCAGATGGCAACGACTCTGTCTGATCGCGGCCACCCTCGATATGCTGGCAATTGGTGTCGTGGTGCAGAGGCAGTTCTGGGACGCTTTACCGGTGTGGCATCACTGGGTGTTCTTTCTGCTGATTGTGACAGCAATACCTGCAGGTGGGTGGTTGCTCCAGCGAATTCGGAGCAAACCCATAGCCGCCTGATCTCAGTCGTTTATGAGCCCCTGACGGGGCCCGTTACACTGCGAAGCTTAATGCCGCTCGAGGCGATCGCAGGCCCATCCCGCGATTCGCGCAGGCCAACCATTGCCGTATCGATCCAATAGCCATTCCTCGGCGCCGAATAACATCATGGTGGCGTTAAGACCCGCTCTGGGAAGCGGTTCAGGCTCCCAGGATTTCAATACTGCGATTGAGCGGTGCTTGACCCACGGCATAGCGGTTCGCTCGGTATCTTGGCCTGTAATCAGCTCGGCTAGGGTCTGGCCGAAGAGGAAACTGGCGCCTACGCCTTCTCCAACGTAACCGCCGGCACTTCCCATACCGGTTTCGGTATCGTACAAAACGTGAGGGCGCCAGGCCCGCGGCACGCCCACGCTGCCACCCCAGCAATGCGTAAAGCGCACACCTTGCAATTGCGGAAACAGGCTTAGCGCGATTCGCTCCCGATGCTGCCTGATCGCTGTTGAATCCCGCAGTACATGTTGGGGCAACCCGCCCGGCAGGTAATGGCCTCTGGCACCAATCACTAACCTATCATCGGCGGTGCGTTGCAAGTAGGTTGCCGCGCGGGTGCAGTCTGCGAACGTCTCCCGCTGATGGAACCCGATAGTGGACCATTGGGCTTCACTGAGAGGTTCCGTGGCCACCATGCCGGTTTGCACCGGAATGAGCCGCCTGTGAAGCGGATTCCCGCTCTCGGAGTAACCCTCGGTGGCCACCACAATCTTTTCGGCACTGACAGTGCCCCGGTCGCACCTGACTACGCCCGACTGAATATCGTGTGCTCGCGTGTATTCGAACACGCGCACGCCCATGGATTTGACAACATGCGCCAGCCCAATCACCAGTTTGGCAGGGTGCACCCGAGCCACGTGTGGCGTGAACACACCGCCACCGGGGCTGACGACCTGAATTCGATCAGAGAGCTCTCCCGGGGTAAGCCATTGGTAGTCTGACTCGCCAAAACCGAGCCCGCGAAAATGCTCCAGTAATTTCCGAGCGCGACCGATCTGCGCTGTGTGGCGCGCGGCCGCCATGACACAACCGCCATGATGAAAATCGCAGTCAATCCCCTCGCTGGCCAGCGTCTCGCCGGCTCGTGTTACTAACTGAGTGAGTTGGTAGCGAGTGGCTTCACTTAACCCGCCGCGGTCATCGGTAAACGATGAGGCCCCCTCTATTGCCCCCATGAGCCATCCGCCATTGCGGCCCGAGGCGCCATGGCCGATACGCTGCGCCTCCACCAAAACGATGTCGGCGTCTGGCTTCGCTTTTTTCAGGAAGTAAGCCGTCCATAATCCGGTATAACCCCCACCTACGATGGCGTACTGGGTGGCAAGATCGGTTTCCAAGGGCGGCTCAGCATGTGGACGCGCGAGGCCATCCCACCACAGTGATGGACTGGAAGACTCCTCGTTCTCAGGGTGCCCGTCGCGGGAGCGCATCGATCAATGGTAACTGTGGGCCGCGGCTAGGCATTGAGGCGGCGTTCGAGCTCAACATGAAAATGACGCAGGCGCTGCTCCTGCTCACCCCAGAGCTGGCCTTTGAAGGCTTTACTGCGCATACCCTCTTGCACCGATGGTAGAAAAGCAGCGTCTTGACTCAGCACCAAACCGAGGCCCGGATCCTCATCGATCAGGAAGCTTTCCGTCGCGGGACGCCTGACACCGGTCACATCTGTCCCCTCGGGCAGACCCATCCAGGCGGGTGGGCAGTAGTCGGGATCATCCACAGGAAACATCAAGGTCATCGTGTCGTACCAGAAGCGTTCCGGATCCGTATCGTGGGGAAGGAAGCGCATCAAAAAGACAGCCTCGGGATGGCAGCCAATCTGAACATTAGGAAAGATTCCTGTGGCCCAGCTATCCGATAGCTGCCCGTCGGTGAAGCGCTCGTAACCCAGGCCCAACCGATCGGATCGTTCACGCTTGGCCTGCTGAATGGCGGCTCTTACTTCCGACGCAGTGCCGGTGAAGCTCGCGGGATCGACACCCGATTCCTGCAGCATCCATTGCAGGCCCTCATTTACGGTAGTTTGGTCGGCCTGTCTGGGACTCGGCTGGCCCAACGGGACAATCATCCGGCTCGCTCCATTGGGATAGCAGTCGTACTGAACATTCAGATCACCCATGACGCCGCGGGTCTCCGGGTGCACGGCATGCAGGTGATAGCTCTCGTAAAACGCCTCTACCCCTACTTTCCAGTTGGAGCCCCATTCGCTGCGTACGTGGCGAACCACACGCATCTGGTCGATTTGATAATTTTCGAGGTAGCCCTCGGGAAGCCCGATCGCCTCTTTAAGCGGCGGTGGGTTATCGGCCATGCTGATGAAGATGAGCCCCGCGTGTTCCTCGCAGGCGACGGCAGTCAGGCCGGGTCGATGACAGATGACCGCATCCTGAAAAGTCTCCTCATCCGTGATGCTTCGAAGTTCGCCATTGTTGCGGAAGCTCCAGCTGTGGAAAGGACACACAAATACTTTTTTGTTGCCGTGCTCCTCTGAAAGGAGTCGGGCGCCACGGTGTGGGCAGACGTTATAAAAGGCCTGCACGCCGCGTTCGGTTTTGGTGACAATGATCGACTCGCTACGCACCCGAAACAGGAAATAGTCGCCGAGGTTTGGCAAATCGGTGCTGACACCTGCGATCAGCCAACTCTGAGTCCACAGTTTGTGCCACTCCCGATCCATTTGCTCAGCGCTAAAGTACCCCTCTTTGCCATAGATGCTGGCGCCGTTGTCGACCGCGGGTTGTTTGGCCTCGAGGCATTCAGCTGGGGCATCTGGATTGATTACCGCAACGGGGATCATCTGGCTGTTCATTCTCTTCCCTCCCGGATCTCGTTTGCCATTGGGTATCTTTCTAGTCGGATGCGGCCTGCAGGCGAAATACAGGTAGTGTGATGTCTTCGGACCATTGTGCAAAGTCCACGGTGACTGGCTGCCCCACTGCGAGCGTCTCGGTATCAACGTCGACGATCTGACTCATCATCCTTGGGCCCTCGGCGAGATCAATCAAAGCGATGACGTAGGGCGCCTCAAAATCGCTGGACACGCCCCGACGCACCACCGTGTAGCTGGCGATCGTACCGGTGCCCGCAGCAACTTGCCACGTGAGTTGCTCGCTATGGCACCGATCGCAATGGGTGCGGGGGTAAAAAAGGACGTGCGCGCAGCCCTCGCAATGCTGGAGCAAAAGTTCTCCCCGAGAGCAGGCGTCGTAAAACGGTTGCTCGGTTGGCGTGGGTCGGGGTGAGGGTTTCGCCATGTTTAGCGCTCCACACCCAGAATCAGACTGGCGTGACTCGACATAATGCCCCCCTGGGCATGGCACAAGGCGGTGCTAATGCCGGGTTGCTGACGTGCGCCCGCATCGCCACGCAGTTGCGTAATCGCCTCGGTCAGACCAAACATGGCCCCCGGATTACCGGGGTGACAATAAGACAGCATGCCACCATGGGTATTAAGGGGTTTGTGTCCGCCAGGCTTGCCTGCGCCGCTGGCTAGCCACTCGCCGCCTTCTCCCTTATTACAAAATCCCAGATCTTCAAGTTGAATCAGCAGGGCAGGGGTAAAACAGTCATACAGCTGCAACAGGTCGATGTCTTCGGGGCTCAGTCCGGCTTGTGTAAACGCCGCCTTGCCCGATTGAACCGCGGCGGAGGTGGTGAGGTCCTGTGCCTGGCTGATGTGTTCATAGGCGTGTCCTTCGCCATAGCCCAGCATGTAGATCGGCCGGTGCGGTCCGTCTATAGCGCGCTCTTTGCGCGTGACGACCACTGCTGCTCCTCCGTCTGAGACCAGTGAACAATCCAGCACTTTAAGTGGATCTGCAATCGCGCGCGAGTTCATCACGTCATCGACACTGATCGGGTCCTGCATCTGCGCTTTGGGGTTTTGGCTTGCCCAGGCGCGACAGGTCACCGCTGCCTCTGCAAAGTGTGCCTCGGTGGTGCCGTACTGGTGCATGTGCGCCCGAGCGATCAGTGCGTAGTAAGCGGGGACAGTGGGTCCATAGGGCTGCTCGTAGTGGGGGTGGCCAGAGCTTGATTGCACTACCATGGCCTGCTCGCGGGTCATGAAACTGCGCAGGCTATCCGCCATGGCAACGACAATGGTGTCTGCCATGCCCGCGGCGATCGCGGCTGCAGCCATGTTGAGTGCCATAAAGGTGGTGCCACCACCGGTGTTCACGGTTACGCAGTGCCGCGGTTGCCATCCCAAGTACTCAGCCACCGCCTCGGCGTGATACATGATCGGCTCCGCAAACGCGTTGCAGGTGATGAGGCCGTCCACTTCTCTCAGCGTCAGCCCTGCGTCCCGCACGGCGTCCAGAGTCACCTGAACACAGAGTTCTCGCGGGCTTTTATCGGGAACGATGCCGACGTCGCTCTCGGCCATGCCGATCAGCGCGAAATCGCCGTTTCCCCGGGAGGAAGCCATCTACTGTTCCAGCCTCGCTGTGATCACACCGGGTGCCAGCACTTCGTCGCGGTCATTCTTGACGAATACCTCCAGTGTGACTTCACCGGTGTCCTCGTCATACGCCGTAACGGTGCCACCAGCGGTGACGGTCTCGCCCACGAAGGCCGCAACGCGGTTCGAATATTCAATGCCGGTGATCATGCCGGATTCGCCCAGCCACTCATCGACAACCTGATGCAGCCAGTCGCCCATCAACGGGCCCGCCACAACCAGACCGGGGTAGCCCTCGGCCTCGGTTGCGTAGGGCATATCGAAGTGAATGCGGTGCCCGTTCCAGAGCGACGCGTTATAGAGCATCTGCTGGACTTCATCGCAATAGTGCTCTCGCTGAGGAATCGCCATGCCGACCGTCGGTGCCAGAGTCATCTAAGAATCCTTGTGGTCTTTTCACTGACGACCAATTCACCGTCGTCGTCGCGCACTTCCATCACTACCTCATAAAAGATGAGTGGCCCGCTGCGGCCGGCTTTTTCGTAGATATCGGTGAGCGTTCGAGTGGCGGTCAACCAATCGCCAGGCCGAATGGGCTTGTGGTAGCGGATATCCAGCCCGCCGGCCATTGCTTTTTCCAGCGGGAACTTGGGTAGTAATGAATCGATGGAAACGCCATCGGGTGAAAGCTCGCTAAGCGGTACAACGTCCCAAAACAAATGCAAATGAAAGAGTGGCGGCGCCACGTCGCCATCGAGGTATTTCGATTGGCGGTTGTTTGTGGCAACGGCATATTTGCGGATATCGCGACGTGTCGCGATTTCTCGGCGAGGTTCACTCTGCCTGCCGATGTATGACAGGACATCCTCGGAAAGCAAGCCACTCATACCTGACGGGTCTCGCCCTGCCAATACGGATCTCGCAGATCCCGTTTAAGGATTTTCCCGGTCGGCGCTTTTGGCAGTGCGTCGACAAAGTCTACCGACTTGGGTTTTTGGTAGGACGCCAGGTGCTTACTGGCTTCGGCAATGATCTCTTCAGCAGTGGCGCTTTGACCTGGTTTCAATACAACAACGGCTTTGACTGCCTCGCCCCAGGTGTCGTCGGGGACGCCGAATACGGCCGATTCCAGTACCGCGGGGTGTTGGTGGATCGCTGCCTCGACTTGCGTACTGTAAATATTCTCGCCCCCAGAGATGATCATGTCCTTGGCCCGATCGACTATGAACACATAGCCCTCGGAGTCCCAGGTGGCGATATCTCCGGTCCACATCCAGCCATCTCTGAGGGTTTGTTCAGTGAGATCCGGTCGGCGCCAATACCCCAACATATTGGCCTCAGAGCGCACGATAATTTCGCCCGCTGCGTTTCCGTCTCTGGGTACCGGGTTGCCATCGGGGTCCACCACCAGAATCTCGGACACAAAGCCTTCCCGTCCACAAGACGCGAGTCGCTCCGGGTGATCGCCGGCAATGGCGCGCTGATGATCCTCTTGCGACAGAAAGGTCATGGTCATGCCCTCGGTTTGACCATAACCCTGAATCATGGTGCAAGGGAAAGCCTCGAGCGCCGCTTCTACCACCGAACGGGGCATGGGGCCGCCCCCATATTGGAAGTTGCGTAGGCTGCTGAGGTCGTAATGTTCGAAGCCCTCGACCGCCATCATCCAGTTGATCATGGTCGTGATACCCAGAAACGCCGAGACGCGCTCCTGTTGAATGACCTCCAGCGCCAGCTTGGCATCAAAGTTGATAAGCACAACGGGGCAGCCATGAGCCATATAGTTCATGGCCAGCGCAACGGGAATGTGAAACATCTGCCCGGTCAGCATATAGACATCGGTGGGAACGATGCGCTCCGCAATGGACTGATTCAGCATGCCCATGTAGAGCGAATGGTGAGAGTGCAGAGCACCCTTGGATTCTCCCGTTGTACCGCCGGTGTAGAGAATCAACACTGGGTCATCGCCTGTGACATCCGCCGATGAGGCAGGTTCCGCATCACTGGCGGCCCCGATCAATTGCTCGTAGTTACAGTCGGTCGAGGCGGTAAAAACCAGCGTCTTGGGGATATTCGTTGCGCTCGCTAGCGATTCGGCCAGCTCGGCATATTCCTCGGAACCAATCAGCACGCTCGGTTCACCATCTTCCAGAATCCGCGCCATTTCGGGCTCACTGAGTCGCCAGTTGAGAGGCTGAGCGATCAGCCCGCAACGGGCACAGGCGTAGAACACCTCCATATATTGGATGCAGTTCTTGGAGAGAATGGCGACTCGATCACCCTTGCTGAGGTTTAACTCATCGCAAAATCCGTTCGCCAGCCGCCGGATCCGCTCGTCAAGCTTCCCGAAGGTAATGCGTCGGTCGTTAGGGATATCAATAAGCGCCTCGCGCTCGGGGTCGAGCAACGCGGTTTTGGCAGTGATGCGCCCAAGATTCATGGCAAAACGCTAATAGGCGCTATCGAGATCGATGTGGCGGCGAATGATTTTCCATTCGCCACCGACCTGCGCGACCTGGTCGCGGTAGACACCGGTCGTGAGCAACTTGGTCTCGCCATTCTCCGTCGCGAACAAGGTCAAATACGAGGTGACCGCTAGGGTGTCGCCGGACGCGTCGAACATGACATTGGTAATGTCGTGGCGGCGGACATCGGTCTGGCTCGATTTGGCGCCGTGGTAGAGCTCCATAATGTTGTCACGGCCATTGAAAGGTCCCACGAGGTCGCCGCCCGCAATTTGCATGCTCATGATCGCATCATCGGCGAAGCAGGCGCCCAGTTCATCAAGGTGTCCCTCATCGTAGCAGTAGGCCATTCGGTTCAACACTTCTGTAATGGCGAGGCGGTCGTCGGCTGATGGCATGGTTGGAGTCCTCTGCAGGCAAAATCTTTATGGTTTTCTCAGCGCCGCGGGCGCAGCGACTTGTTTCGAACAAGTCTCGGCACTTTAGGCTATCAAGGTGGTGAGGATCAACAGAGAAAGCGGAAGTCTAAAAAAACAGGCTTTGGTATTAACCCGTGGGTGTATTCAGCTGAACGTCGTGGGCTTAGATTTTTCCGCT
>JAYOEE010000015.1:0-43596 GCA_038106565.1 Halieaceae bacterium | reverse complement strand
AGCACCAGACGCTGCTCGCCATAGCTCAATGACTGGAACGGCGCCTCGGCCTGATCTGCCATATCCACCGCCCTTAGCCATTCCCGCCCCAACCGAATTTGCGATTCTGTCGGGGGATCGTAGAGCCCGATCGAGTCAAAAAATCCGGAACAGACTGCGGATAACACATCACACCGTACCGTGTAGCGCCGGTGGAGGTCGTTACTGACCAGTCCAAGCTGGCGCTTGATGTCCCAGACTGACTCACCACTGCCCCGCCGATGTCCAAATACCGTGACATCATTGCTGAAGCATTGCATGCAGTCGCCGGTGATCAGGCCCAGTAAGGTCGATTTACCCGCACCATTTTCACCGGTTATCAGGGTATGTTGTAGCGGTGCAACCTTGACTGTGAGCGCGTCGAGCACATTGCGGTCTCCATAGCGGACCGTGCACTCGTTAAGCTCCGCAATATAAGACGCGTCATAGGCCTCAAGTCGTATGGCGTCCTCGGGAATGCCAGGCTGGACGATGGCGCGTGCACCGACGGCTGCCTCCAGCTCGGCCAATTGTGCATCGCGTGCACCCGCGAACACCGTGAGCAGCCCGGCTTCTACATGACCGAACTGCTTTACCCATGCGGGAATATCGGAGCGATTGCTGAGTAGCAGTATCACCGCGACGCCAGACTCCACAGCCAACCGAAATGTCTCGCTCAGCGCTGTTACCGTGCTCTGATCCAGACTGTCGAAGGGGTTATCGCAAATGAGTAGCTCCGCCTCATCCAGCAGCGCTTTCAGCACCATGAGCTTGCGACTCTCACCCGTGCTCAGTTCTCGATAGAAGGCCTGCAACCGATGGCGCATGTTCAACTGATCAATGAGGGGGTCTTCCAGGCGCTCCTGGGGCAAAAACTCAGCGACACGGGTACCCCACTCGTCTTCCGGGATGATATCCGTCGCCGCTAGCCGCCATTCCTCCTCGTAGGTAGCCTGCTGGCGCTCAAAGGAAATCAGCGCAATCTGATCCGCATCGAGTGTTCTTTCCACAACGCCTTGGTTTGGCATGACCTCGCCGACCAGCAGCTGATCAATCAGTTGCTTGCCCGACCCATTGCGTCCAAATACGCACCAGCTATCACCCGACTGAATCGACCAAGCCGGCACGGCCAAGCCTTCGCATTGGCAGTCAGATAAATGGATGAGTGGTGAGGAACTGTCCATAGCCGTCACCCTGCCGCAGTCGACGCGGGGTAGTCGTGTCTTAGGGGGCACCAACAGGTTCCGGGGCTATCGGGCGGCAGATCTGCCTCATTTTCTGCGTCTTGCTGCTGATTTCCCGCTACACTGCGCGCCTCGACAAAGCCTGGATACCGCATCATGACTGACTCCCTCACGCGCATTGAGCAACTCAATGCGATGGCCCCCAACTTCATCAAATTGCTGGGCGGCAGCGTTATCGAGCTGGACATGGAATCACAACGCGCCATCTTTACCTTCACCGTTCCCTTGGATTACTGCCATTCCGGAGACGTAGTGCAGGGTGGATTCGTGACGGCCATGCTGGACGCCGCCATGTCTCACGCCCTGTTCGGCACCGACGACACGATCTCGGGCGTTGCCTCTCTCGACATCGCCACGCAATTTATCGGAGTCTGCCGCGGACAGCAGCCACTGCAGGTGACGGGCCGGGTAAAGAGAGCCACCTTCAAAACCGCTTTTCTCGAGGCCGACATCGAAGACAAGGAAGGCACACTGGTCGCAACCGCGCAGTCTGTCGCGAAACTGAGCCGCCGGCCGCTAGACGCGTAACGCTCCGGATCCTCTCTATCGAAGCCGGGGAAGCACCTTTTCTGCGATATAAGCCATCCGCCGATCACCCGATTCAACACTCTCCCCCGGGAACTGCGCCCAGAAGTGGATGTCGGAAATTTGCGGATATTGCTCAATGAGACCACTCAGTTTCTCAACCGCCGTGTCGGCATCCCAAAGCTCGTAGAGACCATTTTCAATTGCCGTGCGCGCATCGGGAAATAGCGGGGTTTGGTCAGGCGGGCCAAAAGCACCCCAGCGAATATATTCGTTGGATTGATAAAGCACATAGTCCCCCACACGCTCCGCCTCGGCCTCAGGGTCCTCGGCGATGATCGCCCAACAGCCGAGAATGATATTGCCCTCCTCGGGCGCTTTGCCGTTAGCCGCAAGGCACTCGACGTAAGTATCCATGCCGATACCGCCGGTACAGAGAAAACCGTCGGCAATTCGCGCCGCGCGATCTATCGCGGGCGGCGCCATACCACCGAGCAACACTCTGGGGGCACGATTAGGCTTAGGGGTGATCTTTAGATCACCTACGTTAAACCGCTTGCCCTCGAAATTGACGGGCTCGCCAGACCAAGCACGGCGCAATATTTCTATGCCTTCTTCTACCAGACTGGGGCGGTGGGAAATCTTTCTTCCAAACTGATCAAACTCCAATTGCCGATAGCCAATGCCCACGCCGAGGTCGAATCGACCCCCGGAAATGAGAGAGAGCGTTGCCGCATCCTCGGCCATTCTGACTGGATCGGCCAAAGGCAGCAGCATGAGGTTGGTGCCGAGGCGCATCCTTTCTGTCCGAGCGGCGATGGCGGCGTGTATGACCAGGGGCGACGGGGTGTAACCGTCATCGCAAAAATGATGCTCGGTTAACCATACCGAATCAAATCCCATCGTCTCTGCGCGCGCAATCTGATCCAGTCGCTCGGCATAAAACTGCTCAAAATCGATTTGCCAGGGTTCAGGATTGCGAAAGTCGTACCAGAGACCAAAATCCACGCTTGATGCCATAGGTCACTCCTCAGAGGCCATTAATAAAATCATTGAGCGCGGAGAGGTACCCGTCGCGCTCTTCCATAAATGGCGCATGGCCACTCTCCGGGAACTCTACGCCAGTAGCGCGAGGATGGTTCTCCGCCACCCAGCGCGAGATGTCAGGTGCAACAAACCCGTCCTGACCGCAGATGAACGAGAGCACGGGAATATCCAGCGCCATCATCATTTCCCGCTGATCGAGGTGAGCGAGTTCGGCCAGCGTGACTGATGCACGAGCGCTGGAATTCAGAAACGCACCCGCCATGGATGCCAGGACCGCATCGGTGGGCGGTTTGGCACAGATCGCGGTTGCCAACATGGTCAGGAAGTTAACGCGGTCGTCATTCATTGCCGCCACGTTGCCCTCCACATCCTCTGGCATCCCGCCAATGGGAAGATCGGGTTTCTGTGTGTAGATCGGACTCGCACCCGCCGTGAGGACCAAGCCTGCGCAACGCGCGCCCAAGAGGCTGGCGGCATGAGTGGCTACCGCGCCACCGAGGGACCAACCGTTAACCACAACGTCTGTGAGCCCTAGATGGTCAACCAGCGCCACCACATCCGCGGCAATCGCCGCGATGCTCAGATCGGCGAAATCATGGTCGGATCGCCCACACCCTCGGTGGTCCATCGTCACAACTCGATGACCGGCCGCCTGAAGCGGGAGTATCACGCCATCCCAGCACCGGTTATCCATTCCCCAGCCATGAATCATGACCATTGCACGACCCTGACCTCCAAGGTCTTCGTAATAAATACTCTTGCTACCATCCACTTCTAATCTGGCCATGTTCAATCCTCCACCTGATAAGAAATCGCCGCCTGTACCACCGCGGCATAATGCTCAAAGAATGCCTCGAGATCGATCGCTTCGGGCGCTACCACCCATTGATAGATTGTTCCAAACATCGTGGAACAGTAACCGGTGGCAAAGTGTGCCGCGTCTACGTCGGGTCGCACTTCTCCCGCAGCCTTGCCCTGGGCTATCCATTGCTCAACGTCACGCCGGTAAATAACGTGATGCCGAGCCAGACTCGCGCGAATATCCGACTCACGACCCAGCGACTCGTACCACAATATATACATCGCCCGCAGATAACCCGACTCCCGGGTAAAAATGTCGCGCTGCGCCTGAATCGCAGCCTGAAGAGCCGCCAGACCCTCTTTTCCTGCCAGATATTGCGAGAGATGGGCCTTCCAGATTTCGTCAAAACGCGCAAACAGCTCCATCCAAAGTCCGTCTTTGGACCCGAAACGATAGCTTGCCAGGCCCCGGCTGTATCCTGCTCCTTCGCCAATATCCTTAAGGGTCGTTTTCGCCGTACCGCGCTCATTGACCAGTTCGATGGCCACCTCAAACATCTTCTGGTCCGAAAGCGCGGTTCGCTCGGCTTGTGTCGTGGCACCAGAAGACGGTGTCATCGCTACTTCAGTCATTACTCCCTCCAGAGCCCTTTTGTTTTTCTACAGCCAGTGCGCCCGCAGCCAACTGTTCGCGCAACAGTTTCTTATCAATCTTCCCCACGCTGGTCTTGGGAATCGTATCAACAAAGCACCAAAATTCAGGCACCCAGAACTTCGCCACTTGACCCAATAAAAACTGCCTCAGCGCATCGCTCAGCGTAGCCGCGTCCTCGTTTGCCTTGGCCCTGACAACGGCCAGGGGCCGCTCCTGCCACCGAGGATCTTCGATCGCAATCACCGCCACCTCTGCCACGCTCTCATGCTTCAGCAGCGCGTCCTCTAAATCCACCGAGGAAATCCACTCACCACCCGACTTAATGACGTCCTTGGTTCTATCTGTTAACTGCACGTAACCGCGCGAATCCACAAAACCCACATCGCCAGTGCGGAGCCAGCCATCGGTAGTAAATGCGTCACTCTCCTCGTTCAGATAAGAACCCGTAACCCAGGCGCCTCGGAGCTGCAATTCGCCAACGGATCGACCATCTTGCTCCAATCCATTACCCTCATCATCGACGACGCGGACTTCAATCCCCGGTACAGGCCTGCCGCTTTTCAATCTCCAGTAAGTTTCCGACTCCTCCCCCAGGTCTTTGGGAGGATGCGACAACACGCACATCGGGCTTGTCTCCGTCATGCCCCAACCCTGAATCACGGGAACACCCCATCGATCCCTAACGGCTTCGATCATGGAGGAAGGTACTGCCGATCCACCTGATACGATGGCGCGAAAGCAGGACAGGTCGAGCGGTTCTGCCTCGTCCGCGAGCAGCAAATCTCCCAAAATGGTGGGTACCATCGCCGTCAGAGTTGGCCGGGACTCAGTAATCATCGCGCGCAAATGCGGGCCTTGAAGATGAGGCCCGGGCATCACCATGTCTGCACCCGACATCCAGCCGCTGTAAGGAAAACCCCAAGCATTGGCGTGAAACATAGACGGCAACATCAGAATCACGTCGCGCTCCTGAACCGCAAAGCTATCAACACTTCTCGAGGCCAAGGCGTGCAAATAAGTGGTCCGCTGGCTATAGGCGATGCCTTTGGGGTTCCCGGTAGTACCGCTGGTGTAACAAATTCCCGCAGCTGCATCTTCGAGGGGTTCTGGCCAGTCAAACCGAGGATCAGCATCTCCCACCATCGCGTCATAGGAGCGGACGCGAGCGTCCTCCAGCAAGGCGGCCCCCTCTACTGCAATCCTATCGATCCCCGTTACCACAAGGTGCTCCACGTCCGGAATATGTGGCAGCACAGGGACCAGCGTCTCAGCGAGACGGCCGTCGATGATAAGACAACGATCCCCCGCGTGGTTGATGATAAAACCAACGTGCTCGGGAGAGAGCCTACAATTCAGCGTATGCAACACAGCCCCCATGGAAGGCACAGCAAGATACGCCTCCAGATGCTGAGTGCTATTCCACATGAAAGTCCCTACTCGATCACCTATCTGGAGCCCGAGACTCGCGAGCGCATTGGCCAGTCGCCCGCTGGTCTGATCAATCTCGGCATAGGTTCGCCAGCAGATCCGATCACCGTCGTAATCCCCAACACGACTGGACGCAAAGTGCCGCGCACCGAAGCGATGCAACGTTTTCACGCCGAGTGGGGTATTCATCATGGTGCTCAACATCGGTTTCACCAATCGCCAGCGGCGGCCCTCTGGGCCTCAGCGAGCAGTGCCGGGACGTCGTACTCGAGTCCGCGTGCATAATCGGAATCGAGCTTTCCCGCAACATGCAGTCCGTAGGCACCCTCGATGATTGCGGCCAGCCGCCAGAATGCGAGCGCCATGTAGAAATTCATGTGATTCAGGGGTCGCCCCAATGTCTCGGCCCATCGCCCCGCCAACTCCCGCCGGCTCACAATACCGGGTCGTCTTGAGACGCGCTGCAGCGCACTGAAGGCCGGGGGCTCGCAGGTGCGGTAATCGCCCCAAAACATTAACGTGAGCGCCACGTCCATGTAGCAGTCCCCCACGGTAGCCAACTCCCAATCAATAATGGCGAGGATTTCCGGCTTGTCGCGGGCTGCCAGCGTGTTATCCAGATGGTAGTCACCGTGGATCACAGCAGGTGCGGCAGCGCTGGGTATATTGCGCCCCAGCCATTCACCCAAAGCGAATAATTCAGGCAAGTCGCGAACCGCATGCTCCCTCCGCACCCCGAGCCATCGCTCGATCTGGCGCTCGACGAACCGCTCTGGGCGACCAAGTTGTTGCAGCGCCTCCAAATCGGGTGGCACAGCATGCAACACCGCCAACTGATCGATTAAATCCTCTCCCAACCGATTGACCGTGGCGCTGGAAGCGTCATAAGCCTCAGGCAGTGAATCAGTGATCGCCACACCATCAACCATCTCCTGCACCAGAAAAGGTCGTCCTATGACTGAACTGTCATCACACCACGCCAGCACCCTCGGTGCTCTCACGGGAAAATCTTGGATTGCCTGCAATATCTCGGCTTCTCGCTGAATGCCGCGTGCAGAAGTGGGGGAGATATCGTTCGCAGGCGGTGTACGCACCACACAGGCTTGCGAGCCGTTTCGAAATTGCCAAGTCAAATTGGAATTTCCGCCACTGAGCGCACCGACGAACTCCGCTCGCTCCCATCCCAGTTCACCCTGGAGCCAGTGGGCGATCTGTTCAGTCGCCTCACCTGTCATCAGACCACACCAAAGCTGGACAGAAGACCGCCATCAACAGGGATGCAGGCTCCCGTCATGTAACGACTCTGGGCCACCCAATACACGACTTCGGCGATCTCCTGATCCTCTGCAAAACGGCGCAGGGGGATCTGACCCGTCATCTTTTCCAATGCCGCCGCACTCAGTTCGGAGGTCATTTCGGTCAGCACCAATCCCGGAATCACCAAATTGGCGGTAATGGCCTTAGGGGCCAGCTCAATTGCCAAGGCTTTCGTCAGGCCGGATAAGCCCGCCTTGGAGGATGCGTAAGCAGCATCGCCGGGAAAACCGCGGAACCCGACAACCGCACCGACATTAATGACCGCCCCACCCTTGTCCATATGCGTGATGACTGCGCGCGTCATATGCATCGCTCCACTGAGGTTGACCTGTAGCACCTCCTGCCAGGCCTCATCCGAGAGCCGATGCACTTTGCCGCCACGATGCACCCCCGCATTGTTCACTAACACGTCGATTCGCCCGTACCGCTCAACCACTTTGGCAACGGCTTCAGCGACCGACTCGGGGTTAGCCACGTCACACTGCAATCCCATACAATCGTTGCCCAGTGACTCGGCGAATGACAGCACTGATTCGCCTCTCGCAAGCAAAGCGACTTGATGTCCACCAGCGGCTGCAACGTGTGCAATTGCCGCACCTATACCTCGGGAGGCGCCCGTCACTACCCAGACTTTACCGCCAGACATACTTTCACTCCTGAACTGCGCGCGTGACGCGCCGCAAACACTTGGATTTCTTATCGGTCTCGTTGCTTGTTTGCGTCTAGCAAGTCTAAACTAGCGACCTGATTTGGCAACCCTAAAGCGGGCCGGCACGAGTGCCGCTCGCTCATCGACACCCACGGGAGGTAATGGCGTGTGGTCATTTGAAACAGATCCTGAATTCCAAGCGTCCTTAGACTGGATTGATACCTTCACCCGCGAGGAAATCGAACCGCTCGATCTGGTATTCAGGGAGCCGGGCGATCCATGGGACCCAAACTCACCCGCTTTTGCCGCGATGGCACCGCTCAGAGAGATAGTGAAAGAAAAGCGTCTCTGGGCGTGTCACTTGGAGCCCGATCTCGGAGGGCAAGGTTATGGTCAGGTCAGCCTCGGCCTGATGAACGAAATTCTCGGACGGAGTCGCTTCGGTCCCAGTGTTTTCGGCTGTCAGGCGCCGGATTCCGGCAATGCCGAGATTCTCGCCAAGTTCGGTACCGCGGAACAAAAAGAAAAATACCTCAAACCCCTGCTCAATGCGGAAATCGCCTCTTGCTATTCCATGACTGAGCCGCAGGCTGGTGCCGATCCCGGAGAGTTCCTTTGTACTGCGACGCGTGATGGTAATGAGTGGGTCATTAACGGTGAAAAATGGTTTGCCTCCCACGCGCGCTTCTCGGCGTTTCTCCTGGTGATGGTTGTGACCGACACCGAGGCACCTATTCATCAGGGCGCCTCCATCTTTCTGGTTGAGCAGGGCACACCGGGTATGGAAATCATGCGGAACTCGGCCGTCGGGCCTTACGTCGAGCAAGGCGATGGTGTCCATGCGTATATTTCATTCAACAACTGCCGCGTGCCCGCACAGAATCTGCTTGGTGAAGAAGGTCAGGGCTTCCATGTCGCGCAGACGCGTCTCGGCGGCGGAAGGGTTCACCATGCCATGCGCACCGTGGGTGTGATCCGTAAGGCCATCGATATGATGTGTGAACGTGCGCTGAGCCGACGGACCAAAGGGGAACTGCTGGCAGACAAGCAGATGACGCAGGAAAAAATTGCCGATGCCTACACAATGATGATGCAGTATCGGCTGCATGTGCTGTACACCGCATGGCTCATCGACAAACACAAGGAATACAACCGCGAGGTGCGCAAGGAGATTGCCGCCATTAAAGCGGCCACGCCAAAAGTACTGGTTGAGATTGTCTCTCGAGCCATGCACCTCCACGGCAGCTTGGGGAGCTCTGACGAAACGCCGCTGGCAACAATGTGGGCGAATATCCCCGAACTGGGTGTGGTCGACGGCCCCACCGAAGTCCACAAGATTGCCGTAGCCAAAGCCGTGCTGCGCCACTATTCGGCTCACGACGCATTATTCCCGAGCTACCACACGCCGACGCTGCGCGCGAAAGCGATGGAAAAATATGGCCATTTTTTAGATACTTAACGTAATTACTTCACGTCCAATACGGTCAAGGCTCGGGGGTATTCGATACGCCTGGAATCGCAAAAACGGGGGATATGTTTGATGAGGACAACAATCACCTTGAGGTTCAGAGTTGGCTTGATCACATCGCTTCTCGCTGCGTCGCAGGGCATCTCATCTGCCGAAACCGGTGAAGCGCTGTATAACGAACACTGTGCGAGCTGTCACGCGACCTCCCTGCGAGGATCGGCCCACGGCAACGCCCTCTCCGGGGCAGCTTTCAGTGCCAAATGGGCCGAGCAGTCCGCCGAAGCGCTCCGCGATTATCAAGCCGCTGCCATGCCGCCGGGGCAAAGCCAGTCGCTATCCCTCGCCCAGCACACCGCCATCACCCAACATGTGATCGCACAATCAACCCTCCCGCAAAACGCACCATTGGTTTTGTCCGCACCCAATCTGGACAGCGAACCGGCAGTGGAAACAGAGGCCGTCGAGTTTTCAGGGGCCGGCAGCGTGATGGATATGGCGCGGAATGCGGGCAGTTATGCGGCGAAACAGATTGCCGAGTATCGCGATGTCAGCACCGATGAGCTTAATCTTCCCGGCTCTCGCGACTGGCTCAACTGGCGCCGAACGCCGGATGGGCATGCACACAGCCCGCTCAGAAGCATATCGCGCGCGAACGTCCCTGACTTGACGCTCAGCTGGTCCATCGCGATGCATTCGGGTAGTAATCAGCCAACCCCCCTCGTGCGCGATGGTGTGATGTTTTTAACGCACCCACACAACAAGCTTCAGGCCATCGAGGCGGCAACCGGCGAATTGATCTGGGAATACCAGTACGACTTCCCGCCTGCGTCGAAAATGCTGGGCGGGCCTACTCGCAACATCGCGCTCTGGCAGGACCGGCTATTTCTGGCTACCTACGATGCCGCAGTAGTGGCGATTGAAGCGAGCACGGGCAGACAACTGTGGCGCACCGAGAAGGCAGATTACCGCGAGGCGTTTACCCATAGTGCGGGGCCCATCGTAGCCAACGGCGTGGTTGTCAGCGGCATCAACGGCTGCGAATTGTTCACTCAAGACGGATGCTTTATCACAGGACATGACCCCGAAACGGGGAAGGAGCTCTGGCGCACCTCCACGCTGGCGGCGCCGGGTACGCCAGAGTACGCAAGCTGGGGCAACGTCGAACCCGATCGCCGGGGCGGTGGCGATGTGTGGATTGCGGGCTCCTACGACCCTGATCTGGATCTGGTCTACTTCGGCACCTCGCAGCCCAAACCCTGGGCGGCACCAAGTCGGGGCATGTCGGTAGAAGACGCCGCTTTGTACACCAATTCAACGCTCGCACTTCGGCCCCGGACTGGCGAACTGGTCTGGCATTTCCAGCATATTCCCGGCGAAACCATCGACATGGAAGTGGGATTCGAGCGCATTCTGGCAGACATCGATGGACAGGAAACTCTGCTCACCGTGGGTAAAGACGGAATTCTGTGGAAACTTGATCGCGCGACCGGGGCCTACATCGACCTGCTCGACACCATGAATCAGACGATATTCGAGGTGGACCGTCAGCGCGGCAGTCTTGCTTACCGAGCCGACATCGCATCAGCCGGTATCGGCGATACCTACACTGCCTGTCCGGGTATCTACGGCGGACACAACTGGCAGTCGGCAACCTATGATGCCGAGCGCCATCTGCTGCTCCTTCCCGTGCATCAGCTGTGTTCCGACATGACCCCTCGTGAGGTAGACCTGGGTCCAGGAGGGGGTGGTTACGGCGCTGATGTCGCGACCTATCCCATGCCTGGCAAGGAGGGCAAAGCCGGCGCATTGCTGGCCATCGATGTCCGTACGATGGAGATCAAATGGCGGATCGAGCAACCGGCGCTGTTCATGAGCGGCGCCCTCTCCACCGACGGCAACCTGTTATTTATCGGTGATCTCGACCGCTACTTTCAGGCCTTCGATGTCGAAACAGGAGAGAAACTGTGGTCGACACGCCTGCCTGCGCCTGCACATGGTTATCCCATTACGTATGAGGCGGATGGGAGACAGTTCGTTGCAATACCGACGGGTATCGGCGTCTTCCGTGCTCTGACCGCCGTGATATTCCCCGATATCTACCAGCCCCCGGATGGCCAGGGACTGTTTGTTTTCGGCCTGCCAGCCCCGTCCCCTTAGTCGAGTCCAGAGCGGCCGGCCTCGCGAATCATGGGCTGGTACTCTGCAAAGGCGGGTGGCTCCACTCTGGAACCGGTTGTATAACCTGCGTCCACTGTGAGAGTGAGACCACTGGTATACCCCGACTCTTCGCTGGCAAGCCATAGTGCGGCATTGGCCACGTCCTCCGCCAAGCCCGCGCGTCCCCTGAGCGGAGACCCCTCTGCCAACGCGGCAATGGTCTCCTCCAATTTATGGTGATCCCCGGTGATAACATCGGCCACCATCGGCGTGGCCATTCCGGCCGGGGCAATGCAATTTACCCGCACCCCAAAGCCACCCACTTCTGCCGCCAGGTTTCTCGTCATCCCCACCACCGCGTGTTTCGCGGCCGTGTAGGCATGCGGCCCCAATCCACCCATCACGCCGGCCGTGCTCGACATACTGATGATCGACCCCGATCCCGCCTCTTTCATGTACCGGCTGGCATGCTTCATACCATAAAAAACGCCGTGGACCATGATGTCGATGGTGAGCTTCCATTCCTCTGCCGGGGTGGTGGACATGGGCCCCACGGCGCCCACGATACCGGCACAGTTAAACATGACGTCGATCTTGCCGAACTCTGATACCGCTGCATCGACCAGCGCCTCAACCTCTGCCTCGCTGGTCACGTTGCAATGGCGAAAGATTGCCGTACCGGAGCCTCCGAGTGCCTCTGCCAGTTCAGCACCCGCTTGGTCCTGGATATCCCCAAGCACAACTCGGGCACCCTGCTCGACAAAGGTTTTAGCTGTCGCGGCCCCAATACCACTGGCCGCCCCGGTAATCACAGCGACTTTTCCTTCCAAGCGCTTACTCATGACTCATTCCTCAAATTGAAAGCCCGCTATTACAGCGGGCCTATACTTCACAATGCTGTGGCGATATCTAGACTTGGTTCAGTCACCAAACTCGTAAATCGCCTCAATACCAAAGGTGCGAGGTGCGCGAACTGCCGCATAGGACCACAGGCCCGCCACATCGTAACCATGGGTGTAGCCGTCCTCATCAGAGAGGTTGCGACCAAACACCGCAAATCGCCAATTGGCTGTTTCCAAATTGATTGATGCGTCCAGCAGACCCTGCGCATCATTCTCCAGCTCCGGACTGTTGGTCACGTTCACCCAGTGCTCTCCGAGATAGTGATAAGCGCCGCGAACCCACGCTCGCCCAAATGCGGTCTCCCACTCATAGGTTGCATCGAGCGTCGCAGTCATATCGGGCGCTCGCCGGAATTCCAGATAACTTAAATCAACCGTCTCGAGCGACACCGCGTCGGTGTACTGGAAGTTGTCGTATTCGGTATCCAGCCAACCCAGATTTGCCCTGACAGAGAGCCCCTCACCAATTAACGCCTGCAGTTCTACTTCTAGGCCCTGGATGGTAGCTTCGGAGGCGTTGGTGACCACCGTCTTCTGACCGGTTCCGGTATCGGAAGGCAACTGCAGCTCCTCCTGCTTGTCCTCATAATTCATCACGAAATAGGAGGCATTAAGGCGTACGCGATTGTCCATCCACTCCGATTTGATACCGAATTCGATGTTATCGACGGTCTCAGGGTCATAAGGTTGCGTGGCTTCCTCGACGGAATTCACTCGGCCGTTAAACCCACCCGCACGGTAACCTGTTGAGTAGGTCGCAAAGGCCATTAGGCTATCGGAAAACTGATAACGCACGCCGGCCCGAGGCGTGAACTCGTTCCATGATTCGTCGTTTGTCGCGTTAACCATGCCGGTCTGCTGCGTCTTCTTGTCGTCCTTGGTGTAGCGGCCACCAAAGTTAATCGTCAGGTTGTCCGTGACCCGCCAGTCAACGTCGGCAAAAATGGCCTGAGACTCACTTTCCTGTCGGGACTTCTGTAGCAGGTCGAGGATCGCGCCAGGCACAACGAAACCTACCCAACTTCGAAGCGGAATTTCGTATTCGGAGTCCCAGAGGTATCCGCCCAAGATCGCATTAACGGGGCCATCGTTATCCCAGGAAACGCGGATTTCATGGGTGGTCTGCTCATAGGTCGCGGGCCGGTCGGTCCCGTAGAGAAACTCGGGCGTCCCATCCCAGTTAGAAATGATGGTCTCGTCTGACTCATAGGATCCAAAAATGTAATCTACCTTGATCGCATCGGTCGCTTGCCAGCGGGCTTCAACAATATGGGTATCTGCGTCGAAAGTGGCCAACATTTCGGCCTCACGAGCCTGATCGGGCGCGGATGCCGCAAAGGCAGCGCCACCCGGGTCGGGGGGAATGTAGCCCACGTTCGCGGTTTTATAGCGACTTCCCGTGATAGTGGAATTGAGACTCGGTGAACAGTAACCATAAGACGAACAGAATAGGTGTCGATTTTGTCCGGTATTCAATAGCGGCGGCGTATCCTGATCGGTTTCCTCAAACTGGCCGGTGTATTCCAGCTCCAGAGAATCGCTTGGCGTCCACAAAAAATTCAAACCCAGTGACTGAT
This sequence comes from Halieaceae bacterium, assembly GCA_038106565.1. Taxonomy (GTDB): domain Bacteria; phylum Pseudomonadota; class Gammaproteobacteria; order Pseudomonadales; family Halieaceae; genus Luminiphilus. The sequence goes on along the minus strand of JAYOEE010000015.1, from coordinate 29,808 downwards.
AATCGTTACGACCGACGTCTCGGCCGACATAGTCGTTGTCGTAGTACCCCTCCTGCTGATCACGCTTGGCAGCTGACAGCTTAACGGCGAAATTCTCACTCAGACCAAAGTTGACGATACCGTCAGCGTAGAACGTGTCGTACTTCTCGTAACCGACTCGGAGCTTACCGCCCAGCTCACCCGTCGGCCTTGAGCGAGTAATGTTGATGGCTCCGCCAATGGTATTGCGTCCAAACAGCGTTCCCTGCGGTCCACGTAGCACCTCCATACCCTCGAGGTCGATACTTCTGAGGAGGCTACCCGCGTTAGAACCAATGAACATATTGTCGACAACGACAGCAACAGCCGGATCAAAATTTTTCTCGACGTCCGCCACCCCGATACCGCGGATAAAGATAGCCGCTACGCCGCCCGGGCCCTGCGCAGTGTCGTCGATCACAATATTCGGCGAGATATTCGCAAGATCCGTGATGTCTCGCGCAAACTGACCTTCAATTTCACTCTTCGTCAAAGCACTGACAGCGAACCCAACATCCTGCAGGTTTTCGGTGCGTTTGCGCGAAGTCACGACGACCTCTTCCAGCACGCCCTGCTGAGCCATGGTGATGGGCACATAGGGGACCGCGGCCAATGCCGCCAACACTGCCGCTCCGATGACACGTTTTTGCGAATGGACTCTCATGGTTTGAACCTCAAATTAAAGTAGTGGTTTTGTTATTTCGATGCTGAGCGGCATAAGGCATCTTGGGAACTATGCCTCTGGCGCACTCAATGTCGTGCCTGAAAATTGGTTGAAATAATGGATCTGCACCTCTCTTACGGCGATCTTCCAGACCCCCTCGCGACGCTCGTAACGATCACGATAGGTCGCGCCGACAAAGGTCGCCTCCGCACTGTCCGTCAGCAGGCCCATGCAATCAACGTCGCAGATTCCTGTGGCGGTATCGGTTCCTGAGAACGCTACTACCAGATTCGATGTAACGTGCTGCGATTGAGCCCAAGCTGGCCACAGCACTGCGTGGATCGCCTCATGGATCCCTTCATGCCCCTCGAAATCTCCAAACGGCGGCCCGATTTTCCAGGTGCAGTCTTCCCACCATATCGATAGGAAGCGATCGTAATCCCGCTTATCGAAGCCATGGCAGTAATTGCTCACCAGCGCCTCGATCTCATACCTCGATTCCAGCCTATCGAGGCGAGAACTCAGTTCATCACTCAACGGTCCGGTCCCCCATGTCCCATGGCTATCGTATCCCCCAAACGTTTGAAACACGCTAGCGGTCGGCTTGACAACGATTTCCGCCGCAAGGGGCCGCAATGCCCTTGCTTGTTGCTAGCAAGCCAGATTCGCCCCTCATCGTCAAGCCTGTAGCGCATCAAAGAGAAGAGACGCGTTTTGAATTAGCACGTCGCCCTGCAGCGGTCTGGACGACGGGAATGAGCTCGCTGCTAGGAACAAGACCCGCTGTGGATGAACGCAAAGGCTGATAGCGGGTGCTACGCTGCTGTGCAGGGCGCCCAAGCCCCTGGATCGCCGCTCGCATGGCTGTATCAGACCACATCTGACCATGCATAGCGCCTGCGGCGCGGGTAATGCTCTCATTGATCAAGGCGCCACCCAGATCGTTCGCACCCGCAGAGAGCATTTCCAGCGCTCCGGTCCGACCGAGCTTGACCCACGAAGCCTGAAGGTTCGGAATCACCCGACCAGTTGTAAGCCTGACCACCGCATGCATCAAGCGAGCTTCACGCCACGTCGGTCCCGGCCGTGCCTCGCCTCGGCGATAAATAGGCGCTCCACTACTCACAAATGGGAGTGGTACTACCTCGGTAAACCCTCCGGTCCTCTCCTGCAAACCAATGATTCGCAGCCAATGATTGGCCCAGGACATGGGTGAGTCGACATGACCAAACATAATCGTCACCGTACTAAACAGGCCCTGCTCATGCGCTGCCTCCATAATCTCCAGCCAGCGCGTTGCAGAGACTTTGTCGGGACACAAGGTTTGGCGAACGCCCTCGTCCAGGACTTCCGCTGCTGTCCCTGGCAAAGAGTCGAGGCCCGCCTCTTTCAACATACTGAGGTAACGGTCCACTGGCAGCCCGAGCGTGCTGGCGCCGTGATCGACCTCGAGTGGCGAAAAAGCGTGTACGTGTATCTCGGGCGCTGCCTCTTTCACAGTGCGAACGATGTCTAGGTAGGTTTGACCCGTGTAGTCCGGGTGAATGCCACCCTGCAGACATACCTCGGTGGCCCCCAATTGGGCCGCTTCGCAGACTCTGCGATGCAATTCCGATCCATCGATGTCGTAGGCCGCACGCCCGCTCGCCACCTCGCCACCTCCCTTGGAGAAAGCGCAAAAACGGCAGCTGTACTGACAAACATTGGTGTAGTTGATATTGCGATTCACTACGTAGGTGACCGCCTCACCTACCTGGCGTCGCCGAAGCGCGTCCGCGGCATCGCAGATCGCATGCACATCTGCATCGCGCGCTCGGAAAAGCGCCAACATTGCCCGCGCATCGATCGGCTCCTCGCGCAAGCAGGCGTCGAGGATCATTTGTATTCCCGAATCTATGCGCTTACCGACGCCTCCATCAACCCGCGGAGGCGCCTCCGACACACCTGCCCGCCACTGATCGTCCCGGGAAAAACCCTCTGCATCAGCGCACTCCAACACGCGCCGCCGCACCTCTTTCGCGAGCCACTTCCCGTCGCTGAGATACTGGGGATAAACCGTTAACCGCGCGACCAGCCGCTTATCGCGCTCAGCCGTCGCGGCACGGAGCGCTTCGAGACTGGGCCAAGGCGCTTCGGGGTTTACATAATCTGGCGTTACCGGCGACACGCCACCCCAGTCGTTAATGCCTGCATCGATCAATCGACCCAACTGCCCTGGGCTTAGGTTGGGGGGCGCCTGAATGCTCACATCAGGCGGAAGTATCAGTCTGGCCTGAGCAACCGTCCACAGCAGCTCTTCAAAGTCGGCATCGTTCGCTCTAGCCATACGCGTGTCTGGCTTGGCACGGAAATTCTGCACGATCACTTCCTGAATATGCCCATAGCGAAGATGCAGACGCCTGATTCCCTCAAGATCGCGCAGACGCTCCTCCCGCGACTCTCCGATCCCGACCAAGAGGCCAGTCGTCATCGGGATCCTGCGCGCACCCGCTCGGGCCAACGTCAACCAGCGACGGAAGGGCTTCTTATCTGGGGAGCCGAAATGCGGCCCGCCACGATCACACAGGCGGTCCGCTCCTGATTCGAGCATCAATCCCATTGACGCCGATACCTGCCGAAGCCGCTTCAACTCCCTTCCAGTCAACGTTCCAGCGTTGATGTGAGGCAATAATCCCGTCTCAGTCAGGATGCGTCTGGCTACTTCAGCGACGTAATCCACGGTGCTGGCAAAGCCTCGAGCATGCAGCCACTCTCGGGCCGCGCGGTATCTCCGCTCGGGCTTTTCTCCCAACGTCAACAAAACTTCGCGACAACCTGCGCGCGCACCTTTTTCTACCGTCTTGAGAATGTCCTCGATTTCCAAGTAGAGGCTCGAGAGCTGAGAGGGTGTCTTGGCGAAGGTGCAGTAGTGGCAAACGTCACGGCACATCTGCGTGACGGGGATGAACACTTTTGGGCTGAACGTCACGTTCGCGCCGTAATGGCCGTCGCGAATTAATCTGGCACGCGCCATGAGCACGTCGTCCATTTCGACAACGTCACCCCCATCCGCCAGCATCAACGCTAACGGCATCAAAGCCCGCTGATTATGATCTGCCCCCATAGCCCCGCTACTTTACAGGTTTAGGGGTGACAATGGATAGCCGGCAAGTCGAGTTGGGGTTGATACTGCTTGGACCACGCCGCCGTGCTCCGACCCAACTGGTCCGTATACCGATTCAGACGTTCCAGATCCGAGGGAGCATCGAGATCCATCAACAAACCGGACCGCTCCACGGCGCGCCATCTGACAGAACCAACCCGCGCAGCTTCGCAATGCTGTGGGAAACTATTCACACCAAAACATAGCGGCAAGATCTGATCAGCCCATCGCAGTAACGCGTTGGTACCTTCCCGCGCGGTATCGGGCGCGAATACGGCGTGCCCACCTTCTGACGCATCAATCAGTGCAGACAGATCTTGCTGCGTCAAAAACGGTAAGTCTGCGTGCATGAACAGATGCGCCTCCGCAATGCTCTGCTTGGCGACAAATTCAAGTGCCCCATTCAGCCCACGCTCCGGCGCATCGACCTCCCGCCATGCCGAAACCCCGTCTGGCAGAAGGCCCGCTTCTGTCCACCCGTCACCGCAAATGACATGCACGCTATGAATCCTGGAATCGGCTTGCAGGAGAGAAAGCACATCGATCGCCATAGCTGAGACAAGCGCTTCTCGCGCATCGTCCCCCAATACGGGCACCAGACGTTTCTTGGTCATGGATAACGTCTTTAAAGCCACTATGGCGTCAATCCGCATCGCAGCAAGCCTCTAGCAGCCAGGCACCGAATCGATCGGCCTCCTCTGGAGTCGACATAAGTGTTGAGGTCACTCGGATGTCCCTACCCTCGCCTGAAGATGTCTCCAGCAGATTTTGATCCGATGCGTCCCATACCCACGCGTCGACCAACCCCGGGTAACGATCATCTATCCAGCGAGTCCATTCCGCCGCTGACACCGTCAGCCCCAATTCCGACATGATCTTCGCGGCCGGTCCCTTGAGTGCCTCACCATCCACTATGGGAGATATCGCCACTACACGCCTCGCTGCTCCTCGAAGCAGCGGCACCATTCCCGGAATATCTAGGATGGGAGCAAGACTTAAAAAAGGATTGGAGGGGCCCAACACCACATCGACGGCACCCCCATCACGCGGCCCCATGAAATCTCTCAGCGCGTTACTCGGCGAGGCCATCCCGATCCCTTCATAGAAGACGTCCTTCAAGGCAGGTTCACATCGGCGCGCCACAAAATATTCCTGGAAACCCAGCTCACCCTGATCTGAGACGACCTTGGTCCGCACGGCCGATTCGGTTGCGGGGAGCACAGTCATCCATGGGGGTACAGCGAGACGGCGCGCCAGAGACTCGGTCGCTTCTACAAGACTCAGCCCCTCGGATAAAAGCGAAGCGCGCAACAGATGCAAGGCTATATCTTTATCGCCCAGCTGAAACCAGCCGGGTCCGCCCAAGGCTCTGAGCTCATCGAATACGGTCCAGCTCTCTCCGGCTCGCCCCCACCCTCGCTCTGGATCAATGTTTTGTGCTGCCGAATAGAGAACGCTGTCTGTATCGGGACAAATCAACAAACCCAGATGTTCAAAGTCGTCACCAGGATTGGTCACAACCGCCACTGACCTGTCGCCGGCCACGCGAGACAGCGCGCCGGCCAGCCGGGCCCCGCCGCCGCCGCCGCTCAACAGAACCATTCGGTTGCCGGCTTCCCGAGTATGTGTATCCGAGTTCAACGAAACATATCCTGATCGAGAGGCCGAAGAAGCTGCTGGGCCGAAGCGTTTCCTGAGCGCCGCAACTGGCAGCCCTCCACCCATACAACAGGTTGCCCCTGATTGGTTTCACCCTGCACCAGCGATGCCGCGGCCGCTATAGAATCCGCGATCGCGGGGGCCGTCACTTGCATCAAACGACCATCGAGGTCTGGCTCGCCAACTTGGTCCCAGACACTTTCCATTCCCGCAACGCCAATGGCAAATCCCACGGTGCCCATTCTCCAGGGTCTACCCAGGCTATCGTTGATCACGACTGGTATGGTCTGACCGAACGCCTCGCTGAGCGCTTCCGACAACCTTTTCGCACTGGCGTCCGGGTCTGCCGGCCATAGCAGCACGTGCTCCCCTTTCTCGTCATCTGTTGCACCCACGTTGGAAGCGTCGATTCCCGCATTGGCAAGAATGTGCCCCGTACGATGCTCCACAATAATCAGCCCTCTGCGAACTCGAATAACAGCCTTGGCCTCACGGAGTATGAGTGAAACCAGCCTGGCATCTTTTCCAGACTCCACGGCGAGCGCGCGAGCTTCGTCAGTGACCTCAACATCATCTAACGCGATCAGTCTTCCCTCGGACTTGGAGACAATCTTCTGGGCAACGACAAGCACCGTTGATTCACTGGGGTGAAGACCCTGACGCCGCGCAGCGGCAACAATCAACTCAGGCAGAGCGTCACCGGCCAACACTGCCGGGAAGTCCGTAAGAGGCGTCAGTTGCAGGGCACCGGGCTTCACAACGTCATTCAATTCCCGTCAAGCGCAATCCCGCGTGGGTCTTATATTGCTTGTTGATGTTAATCAGCACCGACGTCAACGCTTCAGCGGCAGCCGCGTTGTGGATCAGTCCCGCATGAAAGCCCCGCATGCCCATGGCCTCGATCAAATCGATCACTGCCTGTCTGGCTGTTTTTTCATTTCCGGTGACCAACACATCACAGGGGATTTCCATGTCCGCCTGCAGGTGCGCCGCAGCCACGTTCTGAAAAGCGCTGACCACATGCACAGCCTCTCCCAACAGCGTCTGGGCAATCATCCCCGCACTGCCTTCAGGGGGTAACTGCACTCGAGCTACCCTTGGCGGCACCAGCGGAACGGTCACATCGACCAGCACCTTGCCCTGCACGACCTCGCGAATCGTCTCAAGCGTGGGCGTATGAGCGGAAAATGGCACCGTCACAAATACCATGTCGCCACGGTCCGCGGCGCTGACGTTATCCATTCCCTCGATCGGCTGATGATCGACCCCCCGACTCCCCAATTCGGCGTTGAGCGATGCTGCCGCCTCAACCGCCTGATCCGGCTTGCGCGAACCGATCAGAACGGGATAGCCCGCTGTGGCCAGTCGCAGCGCTAATCCGCGACCGAGATCGCCTGTACCACCGACTATCCCGATCGGCAGATGTGTGTTGGAAGACATATTCGTAACCTCTATTGTGGACTGATCGTTGACAAGGTTCAGAGCGTTGGCGATAGTGACGAACGCAACTTGCTGAACGCAAGTAAGTTTAGCTTAGACTGGCTTCTCGCAAGAGCCAGAATGCGAAAAAAGCGGCCTTACCAAAGGCCGCGCGGGAACAGAGTGTACTGGAGTATCGGCCTCAAGACAGGCGTGCCAGTGAGCGGGAGAAATAATATGAGCACTAACCATTCTGCAGACTACGATGTCATCGCTGTTGGCGCAGGCTTCGCGGGCATTTCACTGAGTTACCACCTTCGGGAAGCGGGCTTTAACGTAAAGGTTTTTGATCGCGCCGACGACGTGGGAGGCACCTGGGCTTGGAACAAGTATCCCGGAGCTGCTACCGACAGCGAATCCTACTACTACTGCCTCACCTTTTCGAAGGAAGTGCTGCAGGAATGGTCTTGGAGCAAACGATACTCTGGATGGGAAGAGACGCAGGCCTACCTCAAGTTTGTCATGGACAAATTTTCGCTGTGGCCCATGTTCCAAATGAGTACCGAGGTAGAGAGTGCCACGTTCGATAACGATACCGGGTTGTGGAATGTGCAAACCGGAGACGGCAAGACTCATACAGCAAAATATTTCGTGAGCGCTATGGGCATGATCTCACAGCCCGTCATCCCCACTTTCTCTGGCATCGATCGATTCGCGGGCCCCATTTTCCACTCTTCGCGTTGGCCGGATGGGCTTGATGTCGCGGGCAAACGCGTCGGCATCATTGGGGCGGGTGCCACCACTGTCCAGATGCTGCCAGAGGTTGCCAAAACAGCTTCGCAGGTCACTGTATTTCAACGTACGCCCAATTTCGTACTGCCCGCCATGCAGAAGGATATGACGCCGGAATGGGAAAAAGAGATTAAGGATAACTACGACGAAATCATCGCCAAAGCCCGCAACCACATGTTTGGCATGGCCTTCGAGCAGCCACCGGGGCGCAATGCTGTCGATACGCCTCCAGAGGAGGTGCAACGCATCTTTGAGGAACACTGGAAGGGCAGCTTCCGGTGGGTGTTCGAGACATTTGACGACTTGTTGGGCAGCGCGGAAGCCAATCAAATGGCCTCAGACTTCATTACCAGCAAAATCAAGGAAAAGGTTAACGACCCGGAGTTGGTGGAACTGCTGACGCCCAAGGGCTATCCGCTTTTTGCCAAGCGCCCGCCGCTGGATCACGGATACTACGAAGCGTACAACCGCGACAACGTCAAACTGGTCGATATCAAAGATCGCGAGCCGATTCAGGAGATTACCGAAACCGGTATTCAAACCACTGAAAACCTCTATGAGTTCGATATCATCGTGTTGGCGACTGGGTTTCAGGCCTACACGGGCGCGCTGGAGGCCATTGACATCCGTGGAGCAGACGGCCACACCCTGCGTGAAAAATGGCAAGATGAATCGAAGTCCATCATGGGAGTGTACGCCTCGGGATATCCCAACTTCTTTATGATCACCGGCCCGCAGGCTCCCTTCGCCAACCTGCCTACTTCAATTGAGCAGAACGTGGCTTACATCACTGACTGCATTACCAAGATGGAAACGGAAGGTTATGATCGTTTTGAGCCCAGCCAGCAGGCTGAGGACGAATGGTCGGAGCACACGGCTGAGATTCACAACCAAACCTTGATGGCTCAGGGCGACAAGGTGAATTCCTGGATGATGGGCGCCAATCTGGAAAAACGAAAACCGCGAGTGTTAGTGTACTTCGGCGGCGCGCACATTTATTACGACAAGCTTCGGGAATCCGCCGATTCAGGATTTCCGGAATTGTCTTTTAGCAAGAGCGCGGCCTGAGGCACTCACACCCCTGCGCCGTACTCAGCGTCCAGCGCGGCAATAAACGCATCCAGCTCTGAGGCGGGCAAGCGGTTAATACCAGCTGCCGCTTCCCGCCCTCCGCCGCTCTCAAACTGAGCGCAAACGCGCTCGGCACCGAACCGTCGCTCAAACGGCGCCCTGACACTCACGAGAAAAGCACCGTCATCCTGCTCGGTCAGTACCGCATGCGCGCGCTTCGGATAGCTGCGAACCAAATCATTACTGAATACGCCGCTGACCCGACGCGCCCATGCCTCATTGGGCAACTGGTATACCGCATAGCCGGAAAGCTCGAGGAGAGGATAAGTCGCCTCCGAGGCAGCGATGTCGCTGGCATAGCCATCACGTAGCTGCCTGTAGACGTCAGACTCTGCGAATGCAAGGGGCTCGCCAGCGCTATACAGCGCCTCATAAAGGGCTTCAGGGTGGAAATGCAGATCAGCCAATGACGGCCCGTAACCGTTGTAATTAACGCAAACACCCAAGTCCTTGATGCGCATCATGTCGCGCTCGCTGATGCCGGATTTGATTGCCAACAGTTTCGCTGGCTCGTCGAGATTGTCGCCAAAGGCGCCCGCTATGGCCCACTGCACTCTCGCGCCTCGCAATCGCGCGTTGATCAATAGCGCCGTACAAACCTCCGGCGCTTCGCTGATAGTGACAGACAGGTTGGCGTGCTCTGGCACCTCGCCCGGCGCGTGATGGTCTACGTAGTCGATCACCGCACCGGCTTCGAGCAATCGCCCAAGGGCGGCGGCGTTTTTTGCCATGGAGATATCCAACACAGTGATGTGGTCGCCCTGTCCCGCGTCGACGCGCTCAAGGAGTGCAATATCGCGCTTGATGCCGGTTACCAGTCTGGATGTTTCGGGGTGCTCCAGTCGCAACTGCAGAAGCGAACAGATTCCATCCGCGTCACCGTTAAAGACATCAAAGCGCATTGGGTTGGCCCTCGCGTGAGTGACTGCGATCACGACCCGTTGGGTTAACCGGGTGAAACTTCATGAGCGCCTAGGATATCGGTTTTAATCGCAATTTGATGTCATCGCCGCGCGGATGGTACTCCTCCCAGAGGCGGCGATAACCGGTGCGAGAGATTTTCCAGACGCCAGACTCCTTGCGATAGCTATCATCGTAAAGCGCGCTGCCCATGATGGTGACGTTATGGTTTAACTCGACGAAAATATCCTGCAAATACCAGATGCCTGTCGCGCTATCACCATCGACTGAAATTTCAGGGTGGTGCCCGTTATGCATCCCAAAGGCGTTGGGCGTGAAAGACTTTTTATAGAACGCCTCAAGAGCCTCCCAACCCTGCAGCTCAAACTCATAATCGGCCCCTTTAAAGTGCGCGGCCGCATCATGGGTGAACACCGACTGCAGACCTTCCAGGTCACGGGTATCCAGAAAACGAAAGTATCGCGCCTTGAGCTGCTTGATCAGTTCGATAGCCTCAAGATCCAGCATGGCTTACCTCAATCCTGATATGCATTGATGTGCTTGGCGGCCTGGTAGGCCATGGTCATAGCGGGCCCAAGGGTAGCTCCCGGGCCCGGATAGGTCGGCAGGATTGCCGCTGCGCAGTTGCCAACAGCATAAAGCCCATCCAGCGCAGCGCCGTTCTCATGAAGAACACGCGCATGGGTGTCGGTATCCAGTCCACCTAACGTACCGAAATCTCCCGCTTCAATGCGCATGGCGTAATACGGCGGCTGATCAATCGGCGCCAGGCACGGATTGGGCTGGATGGCCGGGTCGGCGTAATAGCGGTCATAGGCCGAATCGCCCCTGCCAAATTCTTCATCTGTTCCCGTCTCGGCGTAGCGATTCATGTTGGCGATAGTTTGCTCCAGCCCCTGTGGGTCGATCCCAAGTGCGGTAGCGAGCTCGCGCACGGTATTTGCTTTGGCGACGAAACCGCTTTCGAACCACTTTTTAGGTAACTGCCAATCCGGCTTCATCGCCTCTGTCATCATGGGACCGACCATGTAGTTTTTGCGAAAGCGCGAATCGAAAATATGCCAAGCGGGTGCATTCGGATGCGCATCCGAATGGGTACTGAAAAGCGCCTTCTGAAACGCCATGTAATTCTGGGATTCATTGGCAAATCGCTTGCCATCTCGATTGACCACACAGGACCCCGGGAACGACTTCTCCATGATGGCTAATCTGGGGGTGGGCTCGTCGGGAACAACCAAAGTCGTCGTCCACCACGCATCGTTCATGAGGCGGGTCCGGGCGCCGAGCGCGAGCCCGCACTCCAGCGCATCTCCTTCGTTGAGCGGGTTACCTGCACTCCATTCGGTGTTGGTTGGAGCAGGCAAATATTGCTCGCGAAGCAACTGGTTTTTCTCAAAACCGCCCGAGGCTAGCACTACGCCCTTTCGGGCCCGAATACGCTCCGTCTTTCCTTGGCGCTGCACTTCCACACCCAGAACTGCCGCGCCGTCGCCAATCAGCCGCGTCAACCGAGTATTCAATTCGATAGGGATTTCACGTTTCAAAATAGAGAGATACAACCTCGCGACACCCGCGGATCCGCAGCACAATCGCCTGGAGATGGGTGTCCGCATTCGCCAGGGTAGATCGCGGACATAATCCCATATCATTCCTGCGAGTAAGCGCTTCCATCCGGGGAGTTGCACCATCAGTGTATGGGCCTCTACCTGCGTAAAGTGGATTCGGTTGAACATGCGCATCATGTGATGCGTCCAGGTCATGTTGCGCCAGTTAGTGCCCAGTTCAGAAGCCATTACCGGACTGGGTTCCAAGGAGCGGTGGCCTTCGCGAGCACCCTCCATATTGGTGTAATAGTCTGGATAATGCTCGAGTGACTCGTAGCGCACATCGGTGCGATCGTGGAGAAACCGAAGCATTTTTGGACCATTATCCAAATAGGCGTCGATCAGGGCCTCCGGAACGTCCTCTCCGAACAGGGTGTGAGTGAGATAAGCCTTGGCAGCTTCCCGGGAATCCTGCGCGCCGGCCTCCTGAGCATAGTGGCTGTTTGGCACCCAGATACCACCGCCCGACGTGGCACTGGTTCCGCCGATCTTGGGTCCCTTTTCGACAAGGAGTACATCCCGCGTGCCCATCTCCCAGTTACACAGCGCGGCAGTCAAACCACCATTGCCTGTCCCGACGACCAAGACATCGACCTCGCGATCCCACTGTTCATTCGTAATATTCATGCAGTGATTCCCATGGCGAGCGTGCCGCGCATTGTCACGGATGTTGACTCGACACCGAGATCACCTCGCCGGTCATGTAGCTGGAGTAGTCCGACGCCAAAAACATCATGACATTCGCCACTTCCCACACTTCGGCCCCCCGACCAAACGCTTCCCGGGACGCTAGCTCAGTGAGCAAGCTTTCCGGTGTCGTTTTGCGCAGAAAATCATGTAGCGCGATGCTCGGTGCCACCGCATTAATCCTGACGCCAAAATCAGCCGCTTCCAGGGCGGCACAGCGGGTCAGTGCCATAACACCGGCTTTAGCCGCTGCGTAGTGGCTCTGCTCTTTTTGCGCCCGCCATCCCAGCACTGAGGCGTTATTAACGATAACCCCACGCTCCCGTTTGGTCATGCGCCCAAGCATAGCCCGGGTCATCCGCATGGTGCCGGTGAGCGTCACATCGATCACCTGGCTCCAGGCATCATCCGTCATGTCGAGTAAAGAGCAGGTCCCGCCCAACCCGGCGTTATTGATCAGTACGTCTATGCCACCAGACACCTGCTCGGCTTCGTCTACCAGCCTTTGCACCGCCGATTCATCGGTCACATTGGCAACCACGCCCACAACAGAAACTGACGTCTCGGCAATGTCGGTGAGCGTCTCCACCGCCTGCGCCAGACGCGCTTCGTGGATGTCACTGATCACCACGCAAGCCGCACCCTCTTCGATCGACTTTTTAGCGGCTGCAAAACCGATTCCGGCGCCCGCCGCCGCCGTAATCAGGACGGACCGTCCGGCCAATAGCTGATGACCCGGTACGTACGCAGGCAGCGATTTACTGTCGGTCTCGATACTCATTCCTTCAAGCATCTCCTCTCGGCTCACGGGGCATACCCAAGGCACGCTCGGCGATCAGGTTGCGTTGAATCTGGTTGGTGCCGCCATATATGGTATCGGCTCGGGTAAAAAGAAATAAGGACTGCAGCCGATTCAATTCGTAAGGGGCCGCCTCTACCAGTTCAGCCTCCGGACCAAGCACATCCACCGCCAGCTTGCCCAAATTGCGGTGCCAGTTGGACCACGCCAGCTTGTAAATCATGGCCTCTCTTGAGAGCGATCCGTCATCATCGCCAGAGAGCATTCTCAAACTGTTGTAGCGCAGGGTGCGAAGCCCTATGTGTGCCTCGGCAATACGCTGACGCAATGCCGGCTGCTGTGCTGAGCCATTGGCCCTCGCTATGCGAATCACCTCGTCCAGCTCCACCTGAAACAGCATTTGCTGTCCCAGTGTGGACACACCTCTCTCAAAGCCAAGCAAACCCATCGCAACGCGCCAACCATCACCCGCTTCCCCCACCAAATCTTCCGCAGCACAGGCGGCACCGTCAAAAAATACTTCGTTGAACTCAGCGGTCCCTGTCAACTGCTTGATCGGACGGATATCGATGCCCTTCTGGGCCAGCGGCAATAAAAAGAAGCTCAGTCCTTTATGACCTTGTTGCTCGGGATCGGTGCGCGCCAGCACGAAGATAAAGTCAGATTCGTGTGCAAGAGATGTCCACACCTTTTGGCCATAGAGACGCCAGCAGGCTGCCTCGGCATCCCATTCGGCCCGGGTCTTAATATTGGAGAGATCAGATCCCGCTGCGGGCTCCGAGTACCCCTGACACCAAAACGCCTCCCCTTTCCGAATGCCAGGCAAGAACCGCTGCTTTTGATCCTCGGAACCATAAGCGAGCAAGGTCGGGCCAGTGAGGGTTTCACCGATGTGCCCCATCCGGCCAGGACCGCCGGCGCGCGCATATTCCTCATTGAAAATAACCTGTTGCTCAATACTTGCGCCGCGGCCACCCCACTGCTCCGGCCAACCGAGACAGGTCCAACCCCCTTCGGCAAGACATCGTTCCCACTCTTTCCGCTCGGGCACAAATCGATGTTCGTCTCCTGGGCCGCCACGTCCGCGAATGGCTTGAAATTGGCCAACAAGATGCTTGGCCAGCCAGGTGGCAACCTCTTCACGGAAGCATTCGTCTTCCTCGCTGAACTCAAGCCGCATGGCTATCCGCTCCCGGTGGGTCAACATCAAGTAACGCGGCAGCAATCACTTCGCGGGATTCATCAGGCCTTCCCAAGTAGGATTCCAGTGCCCGCGCGCGCTTGAAGTACAGCTGAATATCGTACTCCTCTGTGATTCCCACACCGCCGTGGAGCTGGATCCCCGTACCGGCAACAAAAAACGCAGCGTCGCCGGCTGCGGAGGCAACCATGGCTGCCGCCTCGCGAACCGCCTCGGCGCGCGCGTTGCCCCGTAACCAGGCGTCCGCCGTGCAGGCGGCATAGTAGAGCAGGGAGCGGGCCGATTCGACTTTGAGCATCATATCGGCTGCTTTGTGCTTGACGGCCTGAAACGACGCAATGGTGCGCCCAAACTGGACACGCTCGCCCACGTAATCCACCGTTATATCGAGCGCACGCTGGGCGCAGCCGACTTGCTCCGCCGCTACCAGTACTCTGCCCATATCTAGCGTGGTCTCGAGCGCCGACAAACAATTATCTGCCAGCAATGCAGATCCCTCGACCACCACATTCTCCAGCTTTACGTCTGCCATTGACCGCGTCTGGTCCAGCGTCACTCTATGGTTTATTTCGATCCCGGCCAGATCGGAAGGCAAACCAAAGAGCATTACGCTCCGCTGGTCTTCCGATACCGCAGCCACCAACAACCACTCGGCAACCGCGCCACAACTGACAAACCTGGCCTCGCCGTGGAGGCGCCATCCCTCACCGCGCTTCGTGGCGGAAACGGCGATGCCCGGAGCGCCCCAGTCGGGTCGCGCAGCAGTGTGCGCGAGGGTCACAACCGCTCCACCCGCGATCGCTTGCAATATCGATCGCTGCGTCTCTGAATCCGGAACCATCCGCAGCGCAAGCGCAGACAGTGCACTGCTCATGAGCGGTATCGGAGACAAACACGCCCCGGTTTCCTCCAGCAGCAGCGTCAACTCGACCAGTCCAAGGCCGAGACCCTCAGAAGACTCCGGTACCGGGATTGCCTGCCAACCGAGTTCTTGCGTCATACGGCCCCACAGCGCGAGATCGACGTTGCCGGGCAGCGTCATGGCGTTGCGTGCCACGACAGTCGGCGAATGGGCGGAAAGAAAGCGCATGGCGCTCTCCCTGAGCATCCGCTGTTCCTGTGTGAATCGGAAGTTCACGCGAAGCGCCAGTATTGAATGATCGACTTCACGAACCCCACACCTTCTGCGGTGGCGTCTCCTGCTCTAGAAGTCGGGCCATGACGGAGCCGAGCTGGCTGGGCTCCCAACGTGCGTTCTGACTAACACCTTCGGTACTGCGCCATCCGTCAGCCAAAGCGATACGCCCACCCTCGGCTTCGATGATTTTGCCGGTGACCCCAGCGCTGTCTTCGGAGCACAACCAGACCACCACAGCAGACACATTTTCCGGTGCAAAATGATCAAAACTGCCGTCCTCAGGCGCGGCCATTCTGGCGGCCATCTCGGGTACCGCTGTTGTCATGCCGGTTCGCGCTACCGGACATATCGCGTTCGCGGTGACCCCGTAACGCGCCAGCTCCGCGCCCTGATTAATTGTGAGCGCGGCAATACCGGCCTTGGCAGCCGCATAATTTGACTGTCCGATCGATCCCTGAAGCCCGGCTCCCGACGTTGTATTGACAATACGGCCACTGACTTTCTGGCCCGACTTCACCTGATGGCGCCAGTATTGGACAGCGTGCGAGGTGATGCAAAAATGTCCCTTCAGGTGCACAGCTATCACCGCGTCCCAGTCAGCCTCACTCAAAGACGCGAACATCCGATCTCGATTGTTACCGGCGTTATTCACGACGCAATGTAAATCGCCGAAGCTGTCTAGTGCCTGGCGAACGGCCTCCTCGGCACTCTCGTAGTCGGTAATATCTGACCGGTTGATTTCCGCAGCGCCACCCTGATCGACAATATCTTCAACCACCTTGGCCGCAGCCTCGATGTCAATATCATTCACGATCACCTTTGCCCCGGCAGCCGCCAGAGCGCGCGCGTGGGCCGCACCGAGCCCACCGCCCGCCCCGGTCACAATGGCCACTCGACCCGCACAGATACCTGTCATAGCCCTACCCTCAAAGTCGCTCGAGGATCGTGACATTTGCCTGTCCACCGCCCTCACACATGGTCTGTAAGCCATAGCGCGCCCCGCGACGCTCCATCTCATGTAGCAAGGTCGTCATGAGCTTCGTGCCCGTCGCACCGAGAGGATGGCCCAACGCAATCGCACCGCCGTTCACATTGATTCGGTCATGGGGATAGCCCGTTTCGATGAGCCAGGCCATGGGCACAGGCGCAAAGGCTTCGTTGATCTCTACCAGTTCAATGTCCTGCAGGTTCATTCCAGCACGTTTCATCGCTCTCGCCGTCGCGGGAATCGGCGCAGTCAGCATCCATATCGGATCGGCTCCTCTCACTTCCATGTGCGCAATACGAGCGCGGGGCGTCAAGTTGTAGCGGCGCAACGCTTCCTCTGAAACCACCAAAACGGCCGAGGCCCCGTCGCCGGTCTGACTCGATACTGCAGCAGTAATGGAGCCGCCGGGAGCTAATGGCTCCAGCTCCGCCATCGCCTCCAAGGTGGTGTCGCGAATCGTCTCATCGACCGACAAGCCGTTCACCGGAATAATCTCGTTTCGAAACAGGCCACCATCAGTTGCGTCTCGCGCACGGCGGTGCGACTCCAGCGCGAAAGCCTCCATCGCATCCCGACTGAGATTCCATTTATCTGCGATCATCTGGGCTGACCGGAACTGCGTGACTAATCCATCCCCATAGCGGGCCACCCACCCCTGACTGCCCGTGAATGGATCACCGAAACCAAGGGGCTGACCAGCCAGCATCGCGGATGAGATCGGAATAGCGCTCATGGTTTGCACACCCCCCGCGACTACCACATCCATCGTCCCGGACATGATGGCCTGCGCGGCAAAGTGCACCGACTGCTGCGAGGAGCCACACTGTCGGTCAATGGTGGTCCCGGGTACCGCATCCGAGAGACCCGCCGCCAGCCAACAGGTTCGAGCGATATCTCCTGCCAGCGGGCCGACGGTATCAACGCAGCCAAAGATGACATCGTCATAATCCTCGTCGGGAATGTCGTGGCGTGCCACCAGCGCCTGCAAGACTGTAGCGCCCAGGTCCGCGCCATGCACCTGCGCCAGGCCCCCTCTTCGCTTCCCGGTTGGCGTCCTCAGCGCGTCTACGATGTATGCTTCTGCACGTTGTTTCACGGTAATCTCCTACGTCGGCGTAGCGGGTCGCCAAGCTCAATTCAAAGCGCGTTCGCAGCTGGATGGCATAACAGAACGACGACCAAAGGTATACTCCGGTCCGATCAGCGCGTTAGGTTGAAGTAGCCACTCATGAATACGGTTTTTGTGAAACCCTTCCTCGCCCCATTCATTGATTAAAGCCCAGACGCGCTTTGCAGCGATCTGCACATCGCACTCCCACGTGTAGCCCATAGCGCCATGTACCTGAATCGCCTGTCGCGCAGCAAGTGTCGCCACGCGGGTCGCTGCCAACTTGGCGTGGGATACGGCGAAGTCGGCTCGCTCGGGTGACACACCCACCGTATAGGCGGCGCGGGCGACAACGGGCCTGGCATATTCCAACTGCACCACCACGTCTGCGAGCAGATGCTTCACCGCCTGATTGGCGCCAATCGGACGCCCAAACTGTAAGCGGTCTGCAGAATATTGGACGCTCTGCTGAATCAATTTTTCGCTGAGGCCCAACAGCTGCGCTGCATTCGCCAATCCGCCACGATTTAAGGTTGCGCGAAGCAGGGCAGCACCAACCTCACCCTCCGCAAGGCGATAATGGGGCGAAGCCTCGAATCGAATTTCAGCCAGCCGGCGACTGGGATCGACGCTGTTTAACGCGGCGAAGTGCACCGCCTCCTCTGGTAGCAGGTACAGCCCGTCACCCGAACCGGCCAGGATCCAATCAGCCTCTGCAGCAAAATTAAGATGCGGATTGATCGGGTGAGCGACAGCGACGCGAGTTTCGCCAGACATGAGACCGTCGATAATCGACTGAACGGAACCGTTGCCCAGGCCTCTGTTCAATACATCCACCAGCAGAGGTGAAGCGATCATCATCGTGTCCACCACCGGCTCAGGTAGCGCCGCCCGCCCGCAACTTTCTGCAAGCAGAACACAATCAATCATGCCCAACCCGAGGCCTCCAAGACTCTCGGGGAACATCAAGCTGTATACGCCCATATCCAGCAACTGAGCGTCCAACCGCTCGTCCCTGCCCGTCCCACTCTCCCAGCGTGCACGGATTCGCTCACCCGTCACTTCACTTTCCAGCAAAGCGTTCAAAGCGTCGCGGAACTCGAGCTGTTCGGCACTGAAGGTGAAATCCATCTACTTTCCCACCCTTAGCTAACGTCGCGGCATGCCAAGCACGCGCTCGGCGATAATGTTGCGCTGGATCTCGTTGGTACCCGCATAAATCGGCCCCGACTGCGCGAAGAGGAACCCGTCAAGCCAGGTTCCCAGCTCGTCAAACAACGCGGCGGTATTGGGTTGTAGCTCTGCACGCGGTCCGAGAATACGCAACGCGGTGTCATGTATTCGAAGATCCAGTTCAGACCAAAATATTTTGTTACAGCTTGCCTCGGGGCCGATGCTTCCCCCTTTCACCAGCCGGGACGCGGTCTGATAGGTGGACAGCGCATAGGCTTCTGCGTCCATATAGCAACGCACCACGTCTTCCTCAACGGACGGATCGAGGCAGTCTTCACCGCTTCGCCGATAGAGATCCACCAACCTACGACTCGCTTGCTGAAATCGCGCCGGGCTTCGCAGCATGAGTCCGCGCTCAAAGCCTGCAGTAGCCATCGCAATCTGCCAGCCAGCCCCCTCCTCACCCAATAGGTTGAAGGCGGGCACACGCACGTCGTCGAAAAAGATTTCGGCAAACCCCGGAAAGCCATTCAGTTGCCTGATAGGTCGCACGGTAACCCCCTCCGTATCGAGAGGAACCAAGATCTTGGACAAGCCATGGTGGCGTTCAGACTTGGGATCCGTGCGAAACAAGCCGAATACCCAGTCGGCATAGACCGCTCGCGTGGACCAGATCTTTTGTCCATTAATGACGTACTCGTCTCCCTCGCGCAGGGCCTGACAACGAATCGCCGCCATATCGGATCCCGCATTAGGCTCGGACCAGCCCTGCGCCCATATTTCTTGTCCGGAGGCCATCGCTGGAAGGAACCGCGCTTTCTGCTCCGCCGAGCCATATTCCATCAGCGTCGGGCCCAACAAAAATATCCCGTTTTGATTCACTCGGGCGGGCGCACCGGCTCGGTAATACTCCTCTTCAAAAATAAGCCACTGGATCAAATCGCAGCCCCTCCCGCCATAAATCTCGGGCCAGGTCACCATTCCCCAGTTACCTACCGATAGGGTTCTCTCCCACTCGCGATGAGCCGCGAACCCTGCCTCTGTGTCAAAGGACTGCAGCGGCTGGGCGGGAACATGAGCAGCGAGCCAATCACGCACTTCAGTCCGAAATAATTCCTGCTCGGGCGTATAGCGCAGATCCATTTATCAGCTCTGCTCCTTGTTGGCTTTGGCCATGGATTTGGCGTCCATGCCACCGAGCTTGTTACCGGTAGTCAGGTCGTTATGAACATGAGTGAAGTGGTGCCACGCAAATGCTGCCTCCATCGCCGAGCGTTTACCCTGCAGATCCTCCACGTTGTTGATCGCCTGCTTGGTCAGCGCCAATCCAAGCCGGGGCATGGCCGCGATCTTTGTCGCCAAAGCCTCAACATCGGCGGTCAAGCTCTCTCGCGTACTGATCTGATTTACCATACCCATTTGGTAGGCCCGCTCCGCTCCCATTTTGTTGCCAGTAAACAGAAATTCTTTGGCGATTCGCGGGTTCAATTCATAAGGGTGCGCAAAATATTCAACACCCGGTATGCCCATCCGCACCACGGGATCCGAAAAGTAAGCGTCGTCGGTCGCGACAATCAAATCGCAAACCCAGGCCAGCATCAGACCACCCGCGATGCAAGCTCCCTGCACGGCAGCAATAGTCGGCTTGGGGATATCACGCCAGCGACGACACATTCCCAGATAGGCCTCAGCCTCACGCACATAAAGAAATTCACCACCTTCTTTATTCGCATGGTCGTACCACATGGTGACGCGATCCTGACTGAGATGAACATCTCTGCCAGGCGTCCCGATGTCATGGCCCGCGGAAAAATGCTTCCCTTCGCCGGCCAGAACAATGACTTTGACCTCGTCGTCGGCTACCGCGCGCTGGAAGGCGCCATCAAGCAGATAGGTCATGCGTCCGTTTTGCGCATTATGGTACTCCGGACGATTCATGGTGACCCATGCAATGCCGTCTCGCACGTCATAAAGAACAATGTCCGCCTCTTCCTCGATCTGTTTTTTCGTCACGACCGCCACTCCTTTTCACGTTCCTCCGGAGGCTGGGCCCCGGGCCCGTTTTTCAGTCCCGCTATGCTTTCTTCACCTTCCTCAGGAGGTGCTACTTGCTATGCGTCCTCATCCTGCGTCACGCGCACACCCGGGGGATTGTCCTTAATTTGCCGCGCCCGCAAATTTTCTGGATCCAGCTCTGCCATGATCGCCAGCTCTTCCGGAGTAGGTGCCTTGGTGACTGACAGGTTGTCGGCAACGGCCAACTCGAATCCGGTGTTATCCCGCACCTCTTCGATTGTCACCCCGGGATGCAGAGACCGAACGCTTATCTGAAAGTCAGGCCCCGTAAAATCCATCACACAGAGATCTGTGATGATCTGTCTGATATCAACATCACCCATCTCATACCCCTTGGGCAGCCGACTCGGGTTGTAGCCGATGGAGCAAACCACGTCACACTCCCCCTCCACAAATACCCGTTTGGAATGCTTCGGGACGAAGAAAGAATTGGCGTGGCGAATAGAATTTCCGGGGAAACCCCTCACCCCCAGAAGTTGCACCTTCGGTGCCGCGTAAGTGCCTCCAAGCGCTGAAATATTCGTCTGTCCGTAACGATCTATTTGGCTTGGCCCGACCAAGGCGTGACGCTTCCCACTCCAGACATTGTCGAAAATGCGCGCAAACCCCATCCAATTCTCGTTTGCCTGTTGCGCATGATTTTTCATTCCGCTGACCGGGTTCGGGCTGGATAACATGAAAGATTGACTATCTGTCATCATCAGATCGGGATTGCTGGTGCGCATCGCCACGCTGGCAGCCAGCCTCGGCAACAGGCCGATCCCGGTCGCCAACACCTCACCGTCGTTATCAAAAACGCGGCTCGCGGCACTCACCATTAACTCTGCTAGCGTGAATCCCATAAGCAACCTTCAGTAGACGGGTAGCGCCAGAGACTGAATCGCCTCCAGACCACCCACTGCGTCCTGATACGAGGACTCATTCACGCCGAGATACCTGTCCGCCCAACTCGCGTAGCCTCCCTCCGCAATCAGCTCGCCATAATGCTTGAAATGCCGCACATCAAAGCCATACAGGGGGTCACTGGACGTTGGGTGGGCACCGCCGGGCTGGTGCACAACCGCCTGCGTGCAGTTGCGCTCCCAATAGACCCTGCGGGCGACTTCGGGGTTAGCGAAATATCGCTTCTCCACGATCTCGTCGACGGAGACGATACTGTGATTGGCCGCGCGCACAAACCAGTCGTCCATGTAATGGTCGGGACTGGAAATCTCGCAAACACCGGAGTCATCCGCCCGAGTTGCGTGAACCAGCGCTACGTCGAGCGGGAGCGCAGGCATAGCCACCCACTCTTTGTCGTCGTAAGGGCTTTCAATCACTTTGATCGCTGGCGCGTTGCGGATCACGTCGGTACCCAAGCCCACCGACGTAGGAATGAAGGGCAAACCCCAAGCCGCCGCGCGAAGGCCCAGCAGCAACATGCCCTCATCTAGTTCAGTCACATCAATCGACCCCGACTCTCGAGCCTGACGAAACGCCGGCTCCAGAGGCATAAAGTCCAGAGACACGAAAGCGAAAATGACACGCTTTACCTTGCCGGCCGCGCACAGCAAACCGACATCAGCCCCCCCGTAAGCCACGAGTGTGAGGTCAGTCACATCGCTGCGAAGCAGGCCACGGATCAGCGACATCGGTTTTCGGCGAGGCCCCCAGCCACCGATTCCAACCGTCATGCCGCTCTCAATAACAGACAGCGCCTGCTCAGCGCTGGCCAGCTTGTCCATGGGGCTTGTCCCTCGGGAAATCCAAGGCAAGCAGTATCAAAGTCGGGTCTCGAGTGAGCATCCCCCATAGAGACTATGACAGCGGCAGCCACCTTGCTTAACTTGGCTACCACGCAACCGCTGGACCCAACCGCCTGATTATGAGTGTGGCCGCCTTGCATACCGCTGAGCTGATCGAGAAGGCTGCCACTACCTGGCAAGACAAACCTTTCCTCGTTGAAGCGCATGCGACACTCTCCTTCTCCGAGACGTTGGCGAACGTCAGAGCGTTTGCTGCGGGACTGATTGAGCGTGACGTCTCTCCGGGAGATCGGGTGGCCATCTGGGCGCCCAACCGATGGGAGTGGGTGGTCAGCGCGCTAGCAGTACAGTACATCGGCGGCACTGTCGTCACGCTCAACACGCGCTATCGGGGCCGAGAGGCGGCGCAGGTCATCAGGCTGAGTGGCGCGCGCATGGTCATCACCGTCAGTGATTTTTTGGGCACCCACTATCCAGCGTTGCTAGAGAATGAAGATTGTGGCGATCTCAACGCTATCGTGACGATTGACGGAACGGAGCGGACAGACTGGCAGGGATTACTGCAAGCCGGGCAGACCGCACTGTCCAATCCAACAAGCACTGTTGCGCAAAAACTGGAATCGGCAAGAGCCGGAGTCACCGGCGAGTCCGTATCAGACATTTTGTTCACCTCGGGTACAACTGGCATCCCGAAAGGGGTCATTACCCAACACGCCCAAAATCTTCAGGCATTTTCTGCATTCGCCGACATACTGGGCCTGAACGCATCCGACCGATATCTGATCATCAACCCCTTCTTTCACAGCTTTGGTTACAAAGCCGGCTGGCTGGCCTGTTTACTGGTCGGCGCAGAAGCCCATCCGGTGGCGGTCTTCGACACGCAGGAGGTGATCAACACCATAGCTGAGCGGCAAATTACCTGCATGCCCGGCCCACCCACGCTATTCCACTCTTTGATCAATCACCACGGTCTGAAGATGGAGGACATTCGCTCCCTGACCAAAGTGACGACGGGTGCTTCGGTGATTCCCACACAACTGATCGAATCCATGTGGCAAACGCTGGGTATCGAGACAGTGATTACCGCCTATGGGTTATCCGAGAGCTGTGGCCTCGCGACCATGTGCAGACAGGGAGACAGTGCTGAGACCATTGCCACCACCTCCGGGAGGGCTGTTCCGGGTGTCGAGGTCGGGATCATGGATTCCAAAGGCGCGCTTCTGCCCGCCGGCGAGATTGGCGAGATTGTCATTCGCGGCTTCAACGTGATGCAGGGCTATCTTGACCAAGACAAAGCCACCAGAGAGGTGATTGATCAGGACGGCTGGTTGCACACCGGGGATGTAGGCGCAATCGACGAACGGGGCAATCTGTCTATCACCGACAGATTGAAGGACATGTTCATCTCGGGGGGATTCAACTGCTACCCCGCCGAGATCGAGCAACAGCTACTGGATTTTCCCGGTATCAGCCAGGCGGCTGTGGTAGGGATAATGGATGAAAGGCTGGGGGAAGTTGGAGCGGCTTTTCTCGTCGCTTCCGATAACTGCGTGCCGAACGACAGCGCATTGCTGGATTGGTGCCGCCTTGAGATGGCGAATTATAAAGTGCCGCGCGTCATACGGTGGGTGGAATCACTTCCACTCAATGCCGCGGGCAAAGTGATGAAAACCGAGTTAAGAGAGATGCTCTGAATCAGGGCGTATAAAACCAAAAAGGAATAGGTCATGACCATCAACAGCTTGGGCTATGTGGGCGTATCGAGTCAGAACACGACACAGTGGCACCATTTCGCAACACAGGTACTGGGACTTCAGGATGTCAGCGAGCAAATGGATGCGGGTGCAGGCGCACTGTATCTGAAAATGGATGAACAACCCTTCCGCCTATTCATCGAACCCGCCGACGATGATCGACTTTCCCTATGTGGCTGGGAGGTCGTGTCTGAATCTGCTCTGGGCGCGCTCTGCGATCAACTTACCGCCTCAGGGACACAATGGGAATGGGGCTCCGATTCACTCTGTACGACCAGAAGGGTGCAAAGTCTGATCTGCTTCACGGACCCCTCTGGACTACAGCACGAGGCGTACTGGGGACGCATTTCCGATTTCTCGGTTTTTAACTCTCCGGTAGGCGTGTCGGGATTCGTAACGGGCAATCAGGGCATGGGCCATATCGTTATCCCGGCCGCCAACTTTGACGAGATGGCGAACTTCTTCACGGATGTACTCGGTTTCGGACTGTCGGACCTGATGAAAATCCGATTCACGCCTGACCCCGCCGAACCCGTGAAGCGACTCTGGTTCATGCATTGCAATCGACGACATCACAGCCTCGGGCTGTTTGAAATGCCGATGCCCACTCAATGTGTACACCTGATGCTTGAATCGAATGATGTCGACGAGGTAGGTCGCTGCAACGACCGACGGATCGCAGCTGGCGTCAAGCTCACGGGCACGCTTGGGCGTCACGTAAACGATCACATGATCTCTTTCTACATGCGCAGCCCCAGTGGTTTTGATATCGAGTTCGGCGCCGAGGGCCGCGTGATAGATGATTGGTCTCAGTACGCCGTATTCGAGAGCACCGCGGCGAGCTACTGGGGGCACGACTTCAGCGTAGGTCAGACGGACTAATTGTCGCGATCAGTTACTACATATTGATTATGGCATCGACTGTCTGAGCGCTAGCGATCCGATTAGAGTGAAGCGCTGTGAAAGGCGCGACAATGCTGACGGGAATGACGTTATGAGTAGCTATGAGCCACTGGTCACCAAACAAATACAAGATCTGATCGAGAGCAAGTCGGCGGAGCAACGCAACAACCGCAGATTGTCCTCGGAGGTAGTCGATGCCTTAAAAGCGTCAGGGTTTTTCACCATGCTGCTGCCAAAGCAATGGGGGGGGCTGGAACGCAAACCACAGGACTTTTTCCGCGAGCAGATATTGATCGCCGAAGCCGATATGAGTACCGCCTGGGCCTGCGGGATTATCGGTGTACACGCTTTTCAGATTGCGCTCATGTCCCAGGCCGCACAAGAAGAGGTGTACGCAGACGACCCCAACACGCTGGTCAGCAGTTCTTACAATCCTGTGGGCGCCAAAGCGGAAATGGCTGACGGCGGTTTCATGCTCAGCGGACGGTGGGGATGGAGCTCCGGCTCGGACCATTGCTCCTGGGCGCTGCTGGGTGGCGTCATTCCGGGAGACGGATATCGCACTTTTCTGATCCCCCGCGCGCAATATGATATCGAGGACACCTGGAACGTGATGGGTCTTCAGGGTACGGGATCCAATGATGTGGTGATCGAAAGTCCCATCTTCGTCCCGGAACACCGCACACACCGGCAAATGGACGGATTTAACTGCGTTAACGAACAGGAAAATCCCATTTACGATCTGTCATGGGCGCAAACGTTCGTGCGCGTGGTCAATACCGCTGCCATAGGCGCCTTGAAAAAGGCGCTGAAAATTTTTATTGAGACACGCACCCAGGCCGCCACCAGTGACCCGACCAAGCTTGCCGGAGACGTTGAAACGCAGGAACGGATTGCGCGAGTGCTGAATACCATCAAAGAACTCGAAGCAGTGATGTTCCATAACTTCGACCAAATGGAGGCATCCGATTGGTCTCCCAGCATCGAAGAGCGTGTCTTGTATCGGTACCAGGCCTCTATCGTCATCGACAAAGCCAGCGAGGCGATGGATACGCTATTTCAGGTAGCTGGCGGCCGGTCCGTCTTTGACGGACACCCGCTGCAAAATCTTTGGCACGACATTCACATAGCCCGCTGCCATGTTGCCAACAACCCCACTTCGTTTGCCCGCAATCTGGGCGCGATCCAGCTGGGAATGGATAATCAGGATGTGTTTGTCTGATGGCCGCCAATCCTTCAGCTTCGAGATTCCACGAGTTCGCTGAGGGGCTTTCACTCCATTTTACATTGCACGATGTCGCCGACCCGCTGGATACCCTGGTCTTCATACACGGAAGCGGACCGGGAGCCAGCGGCTGGAGCAACTTCAAGCACAATGTAGAGGCCTTTCAGAAAGCAGGCTACCGCTGTGTCGTCTACGACCAGTGGGGATACGGTTTGAGCTCGAAACCGACCGATATCGACCATACTCTCGACTTCTTTGTAGCGGGCCTGGCCTCGCTGATGGACGGATTGGATATTCATCGCGCTTCTTTAGTTGGGAATTCGCTGGGGGGCGCCGTTGCCCTGGGGTTGGCGCTCGATAAACCGGAACGTGTCAATCAGCTGATTCTCATGGCCCCCGGCGGCATCGAGCCGAAAGCAGATTACTTTGCGATGCCGGGCATTCAGGAAATGGTCAAGTACCCCATGGGGTCGCCTGAATTCAATCGCGATGTGCTGGCAAATTTGCTGACGCTACTGGTATTCGATGCGGCGGTAGTCGATGAGGAACTGATCGGAGAGCGCTGGGCAACACTGCAAACGCAGAACCCACACGTCTTGGTAAGCATGGCCATTCCTGACCTGACCGACCGCCTTCATGAGATTTCTCAACCCATGCTGGCATTCTGGGGCACTGAGGATCAGTTCTGCCCCGCCTCGGGCGTATGGAAACTATTACACCAGTGCCAGAACGTGCAGGCATCAGTACTCAATCGCTGCGGGCACTGGGTCATGACAGAGTATCCCGAAGTATTTAACCGCCGCTGCATCGAGTTTCTGCAATCCGGCCAAAACTGAACGGAATCCCCTCGCTCAGAGCCGAAGCGGTCAACGCCCAGTTGGAGTTGATGCACCAGACAGATCTGCCTCTGTCCTTTAACGTGGCCCTGCGGCGAGGCCCGCCCGGGAGTGGCGTGCCGCCGGTAATGATAATATCGTCAGCACATGAAACATCCGGATCTCGCAGACTTCTCCAAATTACTGGGGCACCTCTACGATGGGCACATCGAAGAAGACCCGTACAACACCTTTTTGGCTGAGACACGGCGAATCATTGATGCCAGCTTCGGATCCATCACCATGCGAGAGCCGCAAGGCGACGACGGAGGATTATTATTTGTCTCCTCTGAGCAGCTAGCGAAAACGTTTGTCGACGACCATAACAACCCCTACACGGATCGCTATTACACCTCGAATCTGATGACGAACCTGCCCTGGGGCAAGGTCGTTTCGCTGGACGAGTGCGTGTCTTATCAATCCCTTGAACAAACGGATCTCTACCACTTTTGTATGGAGCCAATCGATATCTATCACATGATCGGCGTCGATCTCCGAAACGCCAACGGCCAGCGCTTTAGCGTGCGCTTCTGCCGGCCCAAGGCCGCAGAAAATTTTGGGGGCGAGGAGCGAGCATTCCTGGAAATGTTGGCAAACCATATCCAGCGCGCAGTCGCCAATGGCATGCAACTGATTCAGCTCGACAACGAAAGAAGACTATATAGCGCTACGTTCGCGAGACAGTCGGTGGGGATCATCACTCTCGATGAGCGGGGCAAGGTGGTCACCCGCAATACCGTGGCAGATACGCTTATCAGGGCGAAGGACGGGTTGACCATCATTAACGATCAGATCCACCTTGAAAGCCCCGCTGCGCGGACCAAGCTGCAGGAATACATCGAGGCAATCACCGCGGCTCAGAGAGAGCAGGCCCCCGCGCCCACCAACGCACTGTCTGTAGACCGGCCTTCTGGCAAAGCAGACCTGGAATTGCTTATAAAACCCATGATGATCGACAAAACGGTGGAGCCTGGTCACACGCCCCACATGATTGTCTTTATCAATGAGCCAGAGCGCAGCTACGAAATCGACACCCGTATTCTGATGTCACTGTACGGCCTCACCAAGGCCGAGGTCAGTCTCTCAAAGCTCTTGGCAGAGGGCGCTAACTTGGATCAGGCAGCGGCTGAACTTGGGATCGCACGCAATACAGCCCGGGCTCAGCTCCGCTCGATTTTTGCCAAAACAGGGGTGTCTCGCCAATCGATGCTGGTAAGCCTGATTTTAAAAAGTGTAGTCACCTATTCTTAAGCGCGGCTCGTCACTCCGGCACCCAGCACCTCGGCAGTCCGATCTGGCCGCGGTCAGACCGGGCGCATGTTCTCAGGCCCCCAGTAAGCACGCATAGCGCAGACCTTGCCAGCGGAATCGCAGCTGAATATATCAATGATATCGATGCTCATCGCATGGGGCGCACTGCCAACCGTTATCGTGAAAGCAAAGGCGATCTCTGAACCCGCAATGCGCGGCGGCCCCGCTCTTTGCGCCGCAGTAACCGCATCACAGGCAATCTGGTAAAACGCGCGCAACGCTTCACTACCTTGCTGCACCCCGCCGCCCACTGGATCCTCGACCGTCGCATCATCAGCAAACAACGCGACCACTGCGTCAAGATCCCCAGAAACCAAGCCGTCGAGGTAAGCATCGCAGAGCGCCATCGCTGACTCAGTGGTGACAGCAGCGGGCTCCGTCATATCGGCAACCCATCATCGATGGCGTGACTGTGGTCCTGGGGGGTCTCCACACCCGGCACGTGATATACGCCATTAAGCGCTTCTGTATCTGCCCCTGCCTCTTCTCGGGAGCGATAAAACTGCCCATACCAGTTTCGACCGACCTTGAAAGGCCCGTCGGTTTTGAGGGCCATAATCTTGAGCGCTGGCCGCTTGTGCCGCCAGATCTGGAAATCCGTGGCAAAGGCCTCGAGCGCACCCGCCTGCGTCTGACGAGCGATCTCGCGATCCTCGTCGGTAACGGTCTCTCCCTGCGCTCTTACAAGACAGCCATGCCATGCCTTGATTCGCCCGTCCTCAACAGGGGTATTGGCAATCAACTCAAATTGCGCCGTATCTCCCCAAACCTGTTTGGATAAAAGAATGCCCGGACCCGTGTACCAAGTGGTGGTATACAGCATGACCCCTCCGTACAGCTGCATAGGCCCTCCCTGGCGCTGAATGTAAATATGGTCGCGCACCTCATTCTCAAAATATTGACAAGGAGCCCCATGAGTTGGGCCTAAATGCCTGATATCAGACATATTATCGAGCACTTCCTGGGGGTGAATATCGAGCTCACCCAGGTGATCAAGCTGCCAGTGGATCCATCTTGGATCCTGCCACTGCGTCAAGGTCGGGGCCGGATAGTCGGGCGCACCCTCTTCCTCATCAAACCAGGCCATGATGCAGCCCATGTTATCCACCACGGGATAAGAGCGAATGGATGCGGACTTGGGGCAGGGACCCTCGTGGTAGGGAATGTCGTCGACCTCACCGTCCGGGTTATACCGCCAACCGTGATAGGGGCAGCGAATCGAATCCCCTTCAATTTGCTGCCCGTTTCTCACGATCATCGCCGAATCACTGGCCGCCAAATGTGTCCCCATGTGGCCGCAATAGGCGTCAAGTAAGACCGGCTTCCCGCTCTCGCCACGGTATAGCGCCAAATCCCTGCCAAAAAAGCGCACAGGCTGGGGTCCTTTGTCCAGCTCGGCACTTTCCGCAACGACAAACCAACCTCGAGGAAACGTGGACGGACCCAGTCCATAGTCACTAGCCAATGCCATACCC
>JAYOEE010000081.1:0-8873 GCA_038106565.1 Halieaceae bacterium | reverse complement strand
ACCTGCATATCTGCGCCAAAACACCCCGTCTCTATGGGTACCGGGCCACTGCGTAAAGTGCTTGCCAGTTCTTCGAACAACGCTCTAGCTTGCTCTGGCGGCGCCGCCGTCGAGAATCCGGGCCGATTACCACTTGATGTGTCGGCGGCCAGCGTAAACTGAGAGATCAAAAGGATTGCTCCCTCCGCCTCCACCACGTTCAAATTCATTTTTCCCGCGGCATCCGAGAACAAGCGGTAATTCAGCATCCGCTCTGCGGTGCGCGCTATTGTCTGCGAGGTGTCAGACGGCTCGATACCGACAAAGACCAAGATGCCTCGCTCGATCTCGCCAATCACCGACCCTGCCACTGATACAGAGGCTGCTGTCACTCGCTGCAGTAAACACTTCATCGCGACAAAAAATCCCTGAGGAAAAGCACCTCAATCCGTTTGTTCGATAGCCGGAAGTCCCAAGCGCTCTCTGATCTGGTGAATCAGCCCGTGGCAGGCGTCTGTCAACATATCGAAGACCTGCTCAAAGCCCTCGTCACCACCATAGTACGGGTCGGGGACTTCACTTCCCCACCCGGTGGTCCAGTCCAGCATTAATGATAGCCGCGCCCGCTCTGCCTCGGGACAAGATGCCAGTAGCACGCTGAGATTCTCTTCATCCATCGCAACAATGTAGTCAAACTGACTGTAATCGTCTTGATGAACCTGCCGGGCACGCAAGTCCGCCATGTTGATGCCTCGAGCCCGGGCGGTTGCGATCGCCCGTGCATCAGGGGCGTTGCCCACATGGTAGGCATGGGTGCCGGCAGAATCGATTTCAATGTGAGTAGCTAACCCGGCCCGGTCGACCTGGTCTCGGAACAGCGCATGCGCAGTCGGTGAGCGGCAGATATTCCCCATACAGACGAACAGCACTCGAATGCTCATCGGTCCTGCGGCACCGTGAGCGAGAGTGCTTGAACCAATCCCTCTCGCAGTTCCAAAACTTGTTCCTGCGCTGCTGTCTCACCGTAAGGCACAGCGGCACCGACTCCCCAAACGGGCCCCGGCCAAGCTTCATCGTGATGGAATCGAGCGATGTGGTGCACGTGAAGTTGAGCCACCTGGTTTCCTAATGCAGCAACGTTGAGTTTGTCGGCGCTGAAATGACGCTTCATAAAAGCAGCAAGCACCATGGATTCTTCCCACAAGGTAGTCTGATCCACTTTGGTCAGATCAAACGGTTCGGTGACACCTAAAAGCTCAGGGACCAGTATTAACCAGGGGTAGCGCGAGTCATTCATCAACAGCAGGCTGCAGAGGTCCGTCTTGCCCACCAGCAAGGTGTCGGCACGGAGCCTTGGATCGAGTTCAAACATACCGGGAAGGCTCTCCAAAGTGGGGTTCATCAAACCTCATGGCGCGGCGGCGTCATCCTGCAGGTTGGCGTTGCCACCACGGGCAATCCAGCGACTCGCTACTGTGGAGAATCGCTGAAGCTGGACCACGACTGCCGCATCCAGACCATCAATCCCTATTGCGCCACTGTATCCTCGCACCAACTCGATAATGTCTGACTCTTCTCCCGAACCGGTCCACTCAAATCGCGGATCACCGACCAACCGTGGCGGGACGAACATTTCGATCGCCTCATCAAATGCCGGAGCGGCTGCAACCGACTCCTCGGTCAGCTGCAAGACAAACGGCTCGTAATCCAAGGGCGCATCGCTCGTATCGTCTGCGATTGCCCTCAAGATCGGATGTGCCCAGTCAGCCTCATCTAAAGCTTGCTTCAATCGCTGATATTGGTAGGACTCAATGACGCCGTGGCGATTCGAAACCAGCTGCACCATCTCCCCAGTCTTGCCTTGCATAACTGACCAGAGGGCATCGATGGTATCCACTCCCGGTAGCGGCATCGCGTGATACGGCTGGGTGAGGTCGCCCACGTAATGCAGCCCCCAACCCAGAAAGCGCCAGCCCCAGTAGGGGTGGCCCGTGCGAAAAGCCAACTCGGCCAACTCTCCGAATAGCGCAATTCGCCAAAGCGGAAACGTTCTGAGCAAGTCAGGTTGCGCCACTCGAGAAAGCCAATCGAGATGGTAAAAACCCATGTGAAAGGGCGCCTGCGATCCATAATCAAGATTGGGATTGCCAAATGGTTGATCCCCGAACCCGTAACGTCGACCAAAATCCGTACCGTTATCGTCAAACAAGCCAATGTCCATCCCGAAATCTGGCTCGTCGCTGGCGCTTGCCAGCACTTCAGCCACGCTAACCTCTTCACCCTCGCGGAGCTGTCTGTAATGCGACGAATGCTGAGAGGCGCCCCCGCGTAAAAAACTCAGCGCAGCCCAGGGTAAATCCTCACCCGAGGTGACCGCATTCTCTGGTGATGCACGTACATACAGCCGATAAGGCAACGTAGGATTGACCCTGAGGGCGGCGAAGAAACGCTCCCGGTTTGGCTCGGCTGCTACGCCCCATCGGAGGTCCTCGGGAGTCGGAGGGTAATGCGCTACCGTTTGTATCGCCCATAACTCCAGCTCCGAAAGCGTGTCTGCTATCGCTTGGGGTTCGGCCTCCAAAAAACGCTCCAGAGGTTCTGCGATCACCGAGGTCTGAGCAATGCCGGGGTGAAGCCTGAGCAGGGGCCAAACGAGACTCGCATGATCCGACCAACTCCAGGCTGGCACGGGCAACAAGAGCAATATCGCCAGAAGCGACCCGTAGCCTGCTGCGCGATCTGTTCTGACTGTTTTCAAGCTAACCCTCTTTTATTGAACGTGCCCTGGCTGACGTGTTCGACTCTTTTAGAGCGGCATCACTGCCGAATCGCCATGTGAGTAGCTTAAAGAATGGGGCGGCTTAAGAGAAGAAAGGCTGATTGAAACTGATTGAGCAGGCTTGAACCGCAGCCCGGTATCAAGCGTTGGTAATCCAGAGCGTTTGGTATGGGGCCAGCGTCCATTCGACCCGATCCTCCTCCAGCGTGGTATCAGTAATCAACTCCCTCCAGCTGTGATTGACCACCAGATTGAGGCGGCTGAGAGGCAATTGCTGCGCTACCGCCGTGAGATTGTGGACACAGAACAAACTCTGCCGTCGGTCCAGGGATTGCCGCCAAAAGCCAAACAGTGAATCTCCGAGGTGAAGCGTGAACTGGGTGGCGTTGGGATGAAATGCGGCCTGCTCTTTTCTCAAGGCAATGAGGTGCTTGAGTGCTGCCAGAACGCGATGGTGGCTCGAATCCTGATCTGCAAGCGCTTCCCCTAGTTGTTCTGCATCCCACTGGTGTCGGTTGATAGACCGGTTATGACTGGTATGGGCGAGCCGATCTAAATCATTTTCTGTGCCTAGCAGCGAATGGATATAGAAGGCGGGCACGCCCTCCAGTCCCAGCATGATGGCGTGCGCGCACAGGAATCTCTCGAAACCAAATTGATCTGGTCCTTGTGTGGTCCCCTTAAGCGCATCGATTAACGCGATGTTGATTTCGTAGGGTTTGGATTGACCCTCGCTCGTCTCGCGCCATGAAATGCGACCACCAAAACGCTCCATGGTTGCGAGCAGTGCATCCACCTCTGCCTGCTCCAGAAGCCCCTCAACCGGTCGCAGCCCAATGCCGTCATGCGAGGCAATGAAGTTGAAGTAAACGGTGCCATCCTGTGCAGGCGGCATGCTCATCATCCAGGTTGAGAGATAACGACTACTGCCGTTGACCAATGCATGTAGCAACAGTGGCGGCAACGAGAAGTTGTATATACCGTGCGCCTCGTTGGCATTGCCAAAGTAAGAGAGATTCTCGCGATTAGGCACATTGGTCTCGGTGATGACGATGGCGTCCGCTTGTGCGCACTCAATCACCAAGCGGAAGAGGCGAATGAGTTCGTGAGTTTGCGGCAGATTCATGCACGTGGTGCCACTCTCCTTCCAAAGGAAGGCCACCGCATCGAGCCGGAAGACTCTCACACCCGCATCAAGCAACTGCCGAATAATGCTCACAAACTCGACCACGACAGCTGGATTGGCAAAATTAAAGTCGACTTGATCCGCGCTGAAGGTGCACCACACCGATTGCTCACCCGTATCAGTCAAGACCGCATTGAGCAACGGCGAGGTTCGCGGTCGCACAACGTTGGAGACATCAAAGTCAGCGGCGGGCACAAAGAAATAATCAGCGCCGGGCTCCTCGCCACGACGGAAATTGTCGAACCAAGCCGAGCGGCTGGAGCAATGGTTCAGGACCAAATCCGCCATCAAACGGTAATCAATGCCCAGTCGAGTGATATCTGACCAGCTGCCCAACGCTTCGTTGACGCTGGAATAGTCAAGCACCGCGAAACCGTCGTCTGAGGTCCAAGGATGGAACGGCAATATATGTACCCAGGAAACCAATGACCCCAGCTGCTGAGTCAAAAACCGATGCAATGTTTTGAGCGGCAATTCTCCATCGGTGATGATCGAATCGCCGTAAGTAATGACAGCGACATCAGCTTCAGACCACAGATTGCGGTGCGCCTCGGGCGGCAGCGAATCAGGGCTCAGCTGCGCCGCCTGCAAAATTCGCGCGGCCCATCCCTCGATCGAGTCTGAGTCGTAGACGTCACCGTAGACGGCTATCAGATGCTCCAATAGCCGATGGCGCACATCCGTCATCATCCCCCGGCGACTTTCGACAGCTTCGGAGACGCGGAATATTCGGCGTGGTCCGCTTCTACCGCTTCAATCAATTCATCGAAGATGGTGGGTATGGCGCTGAAAACACGATTCCAGGTCGGTATAAAAGGCGCCTCCGTAGAACGCTCGAGAAATTGAGTGCCCGCTTCCAGAATGTTTTCTGCAAAGAGCTCGATCGCCTCCTCTTCTTTGTGAATATCAAAATCCAGCCCGTTCATGATCGCATCGTTTCGATACGTCTCGATCAAATCAAGCGCCATGCGATAGTAGGTTGCCTTGAGCGTGCGGAAAGTTTCAGGGCTAAACACAGTGCCTTGTATAGCAAGCTTCCTGTAGAGCGAGCGCGCAATATCCAGAGACATGCGCGACAGGCCCGCCGCCTGATCATTGAGCGATAGATCTTGATGCTTGTGATCATAGTTATCCGCAATATCGACTTGGCATATCTGCTTATTGCTGTTGCTTCTGTAAACCTCCGAAACCACTCCAATCTCTAGCCCCCAGTCTGTCGGGATTCTCAAATCACCCAGCAGTCGTTTTCGGAACGCAAACTCACCCGCGAGTATGTAGCGATAGCTATCGAGGTAATTCAGGTAAGGGGACTCACCGACGATACGCTTTAACGCCCGGATCATCGGCGTGACCAGCAGACGGCAAACACGACCATTGATTTTGTTGTCGGACACCCGAGGGTAGTAACCCTTGCAAAATTCGTAACCGAAAATAGGGTGCGCCACTGGATAAATCAGGCGGGCCAACAAACTCCGCTCGTAGGTCAGAATGTCGCAGTCGTGAAGCGCCACCGCTTCCGCTCGTCCAGTAGCCAAGACATAGCCCATGCAGTACCAAACGTTCCTGCCTTTACCCAATTCTTGGGGAGCCAGACCCGCCTCCTGCAAGCGTGCATCAATCGCTTTGAGCCGCGGCCCGTCATTCCACAGTACACGATGATGTTGGGGCAGATCTGAAAAAAAGGAG
This sequence comes from Halieaceae bacterium, assembly GCA_038106565.1. Taxonomy (GTDB): domain Bacteria; phylum Pseudomonadota; class Gammaproteobacteria; order Pseudomonadales; family Halieaceae; genus Luminiphilus. The sequence continues at coordinate 3,243 of JAYOEE010000081.1, read as the reverse complement.
AGTGCATGCTGATATTCCGCCTCGGTTGCCCGATCAAGCCCGATCACAATTTGCGATAAGTAGGGCACTGACTCCAATTCTTTAATAATCGCAGGTAGCGCTGGCGTCGCGATTTCGGAATACAGCGAGGGCAGTATCAACCCAAGCGGCCTTCTCTCACTGAAGGAGAGCAAATCCCGCTCCAGATCCTCCGTGGATCTCTCTCCTAAATTATGCAGCGTCGTGATTGTGCCGTTTTGATAAAAGTCGGCCACGCTCTTCCTCCTCTTCCAAGCCTTCTATGAGAATCTCTATTCCTTCAGCCCAACCGGCGGGGCCGAACAGGTCGCTGATCACAATGCCGCCCACCCTCTTGGGTTTTGGGGGTTCAAAAACGGGGGAGCGCACAAGCAAGGCCAGGTCAGTGACTTCCAGCATCTCCACATCATTTTCGGCATCACCGGCAGAGATACTCACCGCGTTCGAAAATGCAGGTAGCTCCATTCGAATCTTGCGATGCAACCAGCTCACCGCTTCTGCCTTGCCACCCGACGCGAGCACATGCACAAACCGCCCGCCCTGGACACAGCGCATATCGAGTGCTTCAACCTGATCTGCAAAAGCGAGCCGATCCGCCGGTGTTCCCAGCCACACCAGCGTTTCGCAGTGATGGCGATCTCGGGCTCGCGATGCACTGTCTGCATCGAGTCCGGTGATAGACATGACCTGCCGATCAGACAAATCGCACAGCGATTGGTAACGGTTGCCCCACTCGATACTGAGTATCGCCAGCTGGCGGCGGATCATGCCACGCGCAGGCCCGAACCGATGAAGCCAGCCTGACTCGTCCGATTCGGAAACGTCTGTGCGAGATAACGCCCAGTGCTCGGGCATCCACACCGCGGCGCCGTTCTCAATGATCAAGGGGCCATCCAACCCGAGTTCAGCTGCAATGTATTGCGTTTCTGCCAGCGTTTTACTCGTGCAGGGAATCACGGGTATGCCCCCCTCACGCAGCCTCTCCAACGTTGATCGCGCTGCGTCAGCTGAGTAGGAGTGATGGTCCAGCAACGTGCCATCAAGATCGGTATATATGACTGCGACACTCATGCGGCCACCGCCATCATCTGCATGCGGCGCACAGAGCGGTCTGCATCCAGCTCCCATACCAAGTCAGATCTATGCGCCAGTGTCGCCAGAGCATGCTCGGTAAGGCGCTGATAGTGCAGTACGAAGGCAGCCACCTCTTCCCGACTCATTGTGACTTCTGCCGGCGATGCGCGCGCCGCGCCATGCCCCTGAGATAACCGCTGCTCCTGCTCCCATCGCCAATCAAAGACCGCGCTAAAGCTGGGGGCCTTGAGAAACAGCAGTGCGTCTATCTCACCAAAGAGCTGCTGATAATCTTCCGCCAGCTGCCGATTCACTTCGCGACGCCATATCTGCTCATCATCCTTCTGAGCCTCCATATCGTTGACAGGCTTGGTCAGTTCACTTTCTGCCTGCGGCGGCAGCCCCACACACCAACCCTCCAGGAATATCAGGCGCACAGGCGCACCAATCTGACGCCAATGCACCATACTGGTGCGGTCATCGCGTGCCTTGTCGAAAACGGGCACCGATACCCGATCGCGACCGGTGGCGAGCTGGTGTAGCGTGTCACGCAGCAGCGGCAGGTCGTGCGTGCCCGGCACTCCGCGCGTGGCAAAAAGCGGGTGAACCCGCTCGGACAAATCCCGTCTCTCAGCTTTACTCAAGTAAAAGTCATCCAGCGACATCGCCATCGATGGAATCCCGTATGCAGACTCCGCGACCTCTGCCATGACACGAGCCAACGTACTTTTGCCGGAACCCTGGCAGCCGCTCACCCCCACTAAAATGGCGTGGTTACTTGCCCGCGCCTTGTTAGCAAGGTGCGCCACGGTGCCCGCATACCAATCGAAAAAACTCCGTGCAAACGCATCCGGTAACCGTTGCTTTTTCACGAAAGCCCCTACCACCGTGCGAGCTCCGCTTATTTGATTCTGTTCAACCCACATGGGCTGACACCTTGTTTGCTTTCATCCGATACTGCGATATCACCCAACAGTGCACGCTTCGTTCCCCCATATTTTCCCGGCTTCGCCGCATTCTGTTTTTGTTCTTGCGCATGAGCCTGACAGCTCCGTGGGGCTTTTCGAATACCTCTTTGCCCAACTCCACGCAAGACTGATGCAAGTACCGTGCCGGTTTTGTCCGGACATCTCATACTCCAGCGTTTTGGTTACACTGTTTCGATCAGGCTCCAACATCCCTCAGCTCACACAACGGTGCGACAGCCAGTCTCATGGAACAACCGCTCTCTATCTACATGGGCCGAATTGCTGCCAAGCAGATTAGCGCCATGGGCTGGCAAAAGGCGCCTTTCAGCACCTTGCTGGGCGCCTCAGGCGGCCCCAAGTGGTTGATTCTTTCGGAATTGGATCAGGTGCTGGCGGCTGAATGGTTGAACGCGATGCCGAAACTGACTCTGCTCGGATCCTCGATCGGGACCTGGCGACATGCTTGTCTCAGTCAGGCCAATGCCGTCGCCGCCATCCGGCGTCTGCAACACGCGTATCTGTATCAGCGATACAGTACTGAGCGGCCCTCGCCACAAGAAATCAGCAGCGTTGCTGAAGAGATGCTCAGGGAAGCGCTGGGCGCAGATGGCATTGCGCGAATAGTGGAGCACCCCCGATTGAGCAACGCCATTATCACCGCGCGGGCCAAAGGAATTGCCGGAGGTCGAAGCGGGGTTTCACTGGCGGCGGGGATGGGGTGCGCGATACTCACCAATGCGGTTCGTCGGTCAGGCCTCGCGCTCCTCTTTCAACGCGTGGCGTTCTGTCACCACGCACTGGAAACGCTACCGTTTGCCCTTGGTTTCGATACCAGAAACGTGCCTCTTGTTCGCGAGAATGTGATCCCCGCCCTGAAAGCAAGCGGCGCCATACCGTTTTTGATGCAATGCGAGAATCACATCGCCGGTGCGGGCGAAGGCCCCTTCTGGGATGGCGGCATCATCGATTATCACTTTACCGTGAAGGACGAACCGCCTCAGGGGTTAGTGCTCTACCCCCATTTTTGTAGCAGGCTGACACCGGGCTGGTTCGACAAAATGCTGAAGTGGCGATCCAACGCGCCACAACTCGATAATCTGGTGCTGTTGTGCCCCAGTGAGTCCTTTCTTGCGGGCCTCCCCCACGGCAAGATTCCTGACAGGGGAGATTTTCGCGCAATGAC
>JAYOEE010000080.1:0-9407 GCA_038106565.1 Halieaceae bacterium | reverse complement strand
ATCCGTGAGGGTGGTCGAACGGTAGGTGCCGGCGTCGTCGCCAAAATCCTCGACTGATCGTAGACGACTCAGTCCGACACACAAAAGCCCGCGTCCAGCGGGCTTTTTTATGCCCGGGAGTGAGCAGATCACGCGCAACGCGTAAGGAATTTCCGTTATTCACCAGGTCGTTGGCACTGGCTCCTTTTGCCCTGACGCCTATTCTGCCTTGCCAATGCGAGGGACCCGGCACCTGCCTGCCCTCAGCTATTGCGAGTGGGGTAGAAAGGGTTATCCTCAAAGATCAGCGAGCGCGGAGAAACGGCGATGGTGAAATTCGTATTAAACGGCGAGCAGGTTACCAGCGAGAGTCCACCCGATACGCCACTGGTATGGGTGCTGCGCGAGGAAATGAATCTCACAGGCACTAAATTCGGTTGCGGGATTGCCCAGTGCGGCGCTTGCACAGTGCATCTGGACGGTAACCCTGCTCGCGCTTGCGTCACCCCCGTCCAGGCGGTCGCAAATCGTCACATCACCACCATTGAGGGCTTGGCAACTCCGGCGGGTGAGGCGCTACAGCGGGCCTGGGAGACTGAACAGGTTCCGCAGTGTGGTTATTGCCAATCTGGGCAGATCATGCAGGCGGCGACACTGCTGGAGCAGAACCCGCAGCCTAGTGACGCTGACATCGTTGAGTATATGGATGGACACTTATGTCGCTGCATGGCTTACCCGCGCATCAAGCGTGCAATTGCCGCCGCTGCTGACCAAGCGGCCGCAGGGGGGGCAGAACAATGAGTGAACGCCACATAGCAGTATCGCGACGTCAATTTGTAGCGGGTGCAGCGGCCTCCTCGCTGGTAATGGGTCTGGGTACGGTCCTTGCCGGATGTTCGGCTGATGAAGCGGTATCGGATCTAACGACGGCCGGCTCCAGCGCGGCTTTTTCCCCTGTCATTTGGTTTGAGATTGATTCATCAGGTGCGGTGTTGATCAATATTGTGCGCGCAGAAATGGGGCAGCACGTTGGAACCGCATTAGCTCAGGTGATTGCTGACGAATTAGGTGCAGATTGGGACGCAGTAAGTATCCGGCACGTTGATACGGACCCCAAGTGGGGTTACATGGTGACTGGCGGATCTTGGTCGGTGCACACATCTTTTACTCAGCTTTCTCAGGCCGGCGCAGCGGGCCGGATTGTGCTTGCAGAAGCCGGCGCGAAACTGATGGGCGCAGATCCCGCCTCCTGCCACGTTGAGGGTGGCCGCGTTTTTGCCGGGTCAGCCAGTTTGTCTTTCGCGGAAATCATTCAGGCCGGTGGCATTACCCGTCAATTCACCAGCGAGGAATTATCTGCATTACCGATCAAAGCTCCCAGCGACCGCAGGATTATAGGGCGCGATGTTTCCGCTCTTGATGTCCCTGCCAAAACAGATGGCAGTGCGCGATACGGTCTCGATGTGGTGCGACCCGGAATGGCTTACGGCATTCCCCTGATTCCGCCCACGCGCTATGGATCTCAGGTGACAGGTGTCGATGAGTCCGCGGCACAGTCACTGGATGGCTATCTTGGCGCGGTCATTATTTCTGATCCGACCGCAACGTTGCAGGGGTGGGTGGTTGTCGCGGCGGAGAGTATGGCGACGGCGATCAAAGCGGCGAGAGTCGTGAAGGTAGATTGGCAACCTGGCGACACCCACAACATCAATGAGTCAGATTTGCTGGCGGAGGGCCTAAGACTCGCAGAGGATGCCGCTGCGGGCACCATCGTGGTGAACGACGGGGATGTCGATGCCGCAAGTGCGAGCGCTTCCAAGCAACTTAATGCGGTCTATAGAACCGGCACAGCATTGCATTTCACGCTAGAGCCACAGAATGCGGTTGTTGAGTTTGACGCTGCTGGGCAATGTCACATCTATGCAGGGAACCAATGGCAGTCGCTCATTCTGCCGCTGTTGGCGAAAGTGCTCGATCTGCCCGAAACCGATATTGTGATCCATCAGCAGTATCTTGGCGGAGGGTATGGCAGGCGCCTGTTTGGTGACCAGATGATCCCCGCAGCCCTGGCGGCACGCGCGCTGGGCCGACCACTGAAGCTGATATTCGATCGAGAGGCAGACAGTCGATTCGATTGTGTTCGTTCACCGACGGTCTGCACGTTTGCTGCCAGTTTTGATCAGCAGGGCGCGCTTTCCGGGATTGATCATGCCGCGGTAGCGGGCTGGCCAACGTTGTCAATGGCGCCCGGTTTTTTGGCGCCAGGTGTCAACGGTGTGGGTAAGTTCGATCCGTTTTCCATAAGCGGTGCGGAGCATTGGTATACGGTGCCGGCGCATCGAGTGCGTGCAATCAACAACGAGCTCGCTCAAAAAACATTTCTACCGGGCTGGTTAAGGGCAGTCGGGTCCGGTTGGACCGGCTGGGGTGTGGAATGCTTCATGGATGAAATCGCAAATCAATTGGGCGAAGACCCGGTGGCCTTTCGGCTGCACTTATTGGATGGCGCGGGCAAGAATGCGGGTGGAGAGGGGAGCACCGTAGGCGGCGCTTCCCGTCTTCGCGCCGTGTTGGAAAACGTCGCTGCCCGCAGCAACTGGGGGCAAGCGTTGCCGCCCAATGAGGGCATGGGGGTGGCGATTTGTCACGGTCAGGAGCGCGGCATGCCCACATGGATTGCATGCGTTGCTCACGTTGCCGTCACGCCAGAGTCGGGCGATATCGCGGTGAAGAAACTGTGGCAGACGATTGACGTGGGGACGGTAGTGAACCCGTCGGGTGCAATGTCACAGGCTGAGGGAGCGGCACTTTGGGGGCTCAGCCTCGCTTTGCATGAGGGTGCGGAGTTTGAGCAGGGGCAGGTGAAGCAGCGCAATCTGGATTCTTATAAACCCTTGCGAATGTCTGACGTGCCAGAATTGGACATCGAGTTCATCGACAGTGATGAATTTCCAAGCGGCTTAGGCGAGCCGCCGCTGATTCCTGTTGCGCCCGCGATCGGTAACGCGGTGTTTGCTGCCACAGGGCGGCGCCTGCGTGATCTGCCAATGCGGCTTAGTTAGCAGAGACCTCGACACCGGCGACCGCTTTTGCAAGCAGTCGCCTAAACAGCGCTGCTTCGTCCGCTTCCAAAGTAGCTGTCATAGCTTGGCAGGCCTCGCCGACTGCCGCCACGATCTCGGGGCGGAGAGCCTCTCCTGACGGGGTCAGCGACACCACGATCATTCTGCGATCTTCGGTGTCGGGCTCCCGATGAATAAATCCCAGCTTTTCCAAGCGCGCCAGTGCTCGTGTGGCAGCAGCCTTGTCATCGCCAACGCGGTCCGCCAGTGCCTGCTGTGAGCGACGGTCTTCGACAAACAGTGCGTATAAGTATTTGTAGGTACCATGTCCCAGCCCATGCGCGCACAGCTCTCGGTCAAGTACTTTTAGCGCGTGTCGGCGCAACAGGTAGATCTGCCTCACCTCATTGTCCAGCATGTCTTGAGTAGTCACTCAGGTCGCTCCTCGCGATACGTTCTTGGGTAGGAAGCCAACAAGTAGCACCATCGATAGGAGAATGGTCGCGCCGACGATATAGACATCTTGTTGGGCCATCGTTCTCGCCTGCTGGCTAACCAGCAGCTCGAGTACCTCGAGATTCTCCGGGGTGTTGAGGCCACCGTGGGCTACTGAGGAGGTCGCCATGGCGCCCTGAAAATCGGGCATCGAGAGGTTTTCCACCAGATCGGCTCGGTGCACGATCGCGCGCTCGTCCCACAGCGTGATGCCCATCGCTGTAGCCAGACTCGATGACAGCATGCGAACAAAATTGGAGAGTCCGGTTGCCGAAGCCATTTTTTCCATGGGTATGCTACCCAGCGTAATCATCTGCAGAGGCACCCATAAAAAGGGCATGGCCGCGCCAACCAAAAAACGAATGGTGGTCAGATATTGCGAGGACACCTGTATGGTCATCAGACCGTGAGCGAGGATCACAACCGCCATGGTGCAAAGACCCAGCATGACGGTCCACTGGAGGTTTTGGGCGCGCAGCCAGTTGCCGATCAACCCCATGGTGACAAGTGGAAACAGACTGGTGGTTGCCATGACCCAGCCGGCGGCACTGGGTGTGTACCCCAGCGTTGTTTGCATCCACAGTGGATAAATTACCGCGACGACAATAAAAACACCGTAGAAGAGGCCGGTCATCACGGCGCCGAGCGAGAAGTCTCGGTAGCTGAAAAGCGACAGATCGACAATCGGGTGTGCCTGATCGCGCTCCCAGATCAGGAAAAATACGATGGAACAGGCGCCGAGAGCGAAGAGCCCCCGGACAACAGAGGAGGCGAGCCAATCAAGTTCGTGGCCTCTGTCGAGGGCCAACTGGACGCAGACTACGCCCAATACCAATGAAAGTAGCCCCACTGAATCCACAGGCCGCTTGAGGGTAGGGCTCTCTCTGTCTTTCAGCATAAAGTAGGTGATGGCCACACAGACGCCGCCGATCGGCAGGTTGATATAAAAGATCCAAGGCCAGCCCAATGAATCAGTAATCACGCCTCCCAGAACCGGCCCCATCACGGGCGCAACCGCTGCAGACAGACCCCAGAAACCGAGTGCGAGCCCGTGCTTTTCTGGTGGATAGATTCTGAGCAACAGCGACTGGGAAAAGGGCAATAGCACGCCACCCGATAAACCTTGTAAGGCGCGATAGACCAACATCTCATTGAAGTTGGTAGCCGAGGCACAGAGCCACGAGCAAATCGTGAACAACACCACAGCCCAGAGAAAGGAGCGCACTTGACCGAATTGTTGCGCCAGCCAACCTGAAAGTGGCAGTGACACGGCGAGGCAGACGCTGTAAATGGTTAGCACCCAACTTCCCTGAGAAGGGGTCGCCGCGAGGGATCCTGACATCGAGGGCAGTGCGACAACGGCAATGGTGCTGTCGAGCACATTCATGAAGGCGGCGAGGGAAATTCCGACCGTTACCAGACCCAGCATCGGGCCGGTAAATGGCTGAGGGGAGGTAGTGGTCTCCTCAGCCATCAGTTGAGGCGGCTTTCGCTAAATGGTGCGAGGACCTCATTAATGATCTCTGCGGCGTCGGCGTTCAGATCCTCGAATACGGCATTGGTCGACACCGAGCCCAAATTGCTTGCCGCTTCATGAAGGATCGATGAACGGTCATGGGTGTCTACGGTCACCGTCATGGATGCACCCAGGGGCAGTGACGTCACCTCGGGCTGACCAGCTTCGAAATCAATCCTTACTGGAACTCGCTGTACGATCTTGATCCAGTTGCCTGTGGCGTTTTGAGGAGGTAAGACCGAGAAGGTGGCACCGGTGCCGGCGCCAATATGGGTTATCCGGCCGCGCATGGGTAGCTCAGTACCATGCAGGTCGGTAATGGCTGTCACGGGTTGCCCGGGTCTGAGGTGGCGAAGCTGGTTTTCTTTGAAATTCGCCTCTATCCAGCGCACCTGAGTTTCAAGAACCGAATAAATGGGCGCGCCTGCAGCTACGATCTCTCCGATATCAACAGCTCGGCGCGCCACGACGCCGCTGACTGGCGAGATAATATTGTGCTTGTTCAGCGCCCGAACAGCGGCTCGTACACGCTCGGATGCTGTCCTGATGAGAGGGTGGCGCTCGATGGCCCCGGTTCCTGCACCTACTTGCGCGGTGGCCAATTCTCTTTCGGCTTTGGTGAGTTGTGCCGAGGCTTCCTCCATTCTGGTGCGGGCAGCGTCGACTTCTTCTTGGGAGATGGCCTGAGTGCCCACGAGTGCTGTGCGGCGCTGATACTCCTGTAGCGCCAGCTGGTAGCTACTCTGACGCAGCGCGAGTTCTGCCTTGGCAGTCTCGACTGCCGCTCGTCGCGAGAGGATCTCGCTCGCGGCCAGCGCGAGCGTGTGCTTGGCTTCCTGCAAATCGCGTTCCGCGTCGCCCGTTGCGAGGCGGGCGATGGTCTCGCCAGCCACCACCCGGTCTCCCTCTTCATTACCGAGAAAAACGATCTGGCCAGCGACCTTGGCGGATAAGTTAACCAAGTTGCCTTGAACATAGGCGTTGTCTGTTCGCTCGCGCCACTGGGCGAAAAGCAGATACCAGGTGATCAAGCCAGCAGCGATAGCGGCCAAGATTAAAACTGCCCAGAGCAAGCGTTTACGTCGTCTCGCTGGTGAGGGTGAGGGGGCGTCTGACACGGTTCGGATCATCCTGGCGGCAAGGGGGAAGGAGCATAGGGTTAATAAGTTGATACCACAACGTTGACATATCAACTAAATATCATGGGATTTTTCCGGCGAGCGTGTGGGCGCTTCAATCCCGTTTATTTTTTGCGCATCAGTCAGTCAAAAAAAACCCGGGCAGAGCCCGGGTTTCGGCGTCGCCTGAGTTTAGAACTCAATGCCAAATTGAACGCCGTAGTTACGCCGCATGACGGGCGTATTGAACCACCATAGGCCACCCGTGTCGTAGGGCCGGGCCAGACGACCGCCTTCCTCCAGCACGTCCTGCCCATAGGCAGTGATAGAAACCATGGTATCGCCGACCGGGAAGGTGTACCCGAGCGACAGGTCCAGTGTGTCGTAGGACTCGATGATGTGACGGTTCAGCGCATCGGGCCGGAAGTCTGCGGTGCGTCCGTAAGAATCATCGGTGTATTTCCAGTTCATGTTGAACTTTAATTCGCCGCCGGCCAGTTGGCGGGTGTAGTCGATGCCGGCGCTGGCGGTGACCTCGGGCGCATACACGACGAGCGCGTCATTGGAGATATCGACCAATGAGCCGTTCTCGAGATACGGAAGTTCGTCGTAGGATGCATCCAAGTAGCCAACGGCTGCTCGGAAGTTCAGATCGTGGTCCTCAAACGGCGCAAGGGCGCCTTCAAACTCCCACCCAGAGAAGTCTGCCTGAGCGGCATTCAAGACGTACGTGTTGGTGCTATTGCCTTCAGGTACGACCACGGCCTCCTGCTTGTCTTCGAGCTTCATGGAGAAGACGGTGAAGTTCAGTCGCAGGCGGTTGTCGAACCATTCTGATCGCACACCGAATTCGAGGTTTTCGACCGTTTCTGGATCAAACGGCGTAGAAGCGGCGCTGTAATTTCCGGGGCGGCCGGTGAAACCGCCACTGCGGAAACCCGTCGACCACATCACGTACGCCATCACGTCGTTGTTGAAGCTGTAATCGAAACCAACCCGTGGGGTGACCTCGCTCCAGGTGTCCTCGCCTTTGAAGGTGAAGCCGCCAAACCAGTTGTCGTGGTCGGCCAGTTTGTCTTCCTCAGTCCATCGTGCACCCACCGTGAGTCGCAATTTGGACGTGATGTCGTAGGTGCCCTCGCCAAAGACCGAAAACGCGTCGACCTCTTGGTAATGATAGAACCCCGTAACCCGACCGCCTAATAGATCAGCATTGCCATCCATGGTGTATTCGCTGTTGAAGTAGAACAGACCGGCAACGAAGTTAAATGGTCCGTCAAATTGGCTTTGCGCCCGCAGCTCTTGAGAGAACTGCTCATAGGTACCGGGTCTGTAAGGTGTGAAGAGCAAAATTGGGGCGCCGGAGTTTTCGATGTCCAGCAACTCGTCGAAGTCCTGCACGGCAGTAATCGAAGTCAGATTAAAGTTGCCGATGTCCCAATTGATTTCGCCGATCAGGTTATGCCCCTCGATCGAGCTAAGAAAAGGAATGGGGGAGTAGCTCTCGGTGTAGTCCTTCTGGGCGGAGAGATCGGCCGATGCTGACCCACATGCCACAGGGTTCACCAGCACACAGAACAGATCTGTCTCGCGCGGATCGTCTGTTGACTGATTGAGCAATTCCGGTGGATGACTTTGGTCGTCGTAAAAATCGAAGGTAAACAGTGCTTCAAAATTATCAGTAGGCGTGAACAGCAGTGAGCCGCCAAACTGAGTTAGATCACGCCCATCAACGTCTTCTCCTCGCGTGACGTTGTACTGGAAGGTATTGTTGTCGAGGCTTCGCCCGGTAATCTTCGCTGCCAGCACGTCGGGAATGATCGGCAAGTTAACAACGGCTTTGAGGTCTACATGGTCGTAGCGGCCGATATCGGCCATTAACTTTGCGCCAAATTCGCCTGTCGGGCGAGTGCGCTTGATATTGACGGCGCCGGCAATGGTATTGCGTCCAAAAAGCGTACCCTGTGGGCCGCGTAGTACTTCGACTGAGGCCACATCAAAGAAATCGACATTAGCGCCCGCGTTAGTACCCATGAACATGCCATCAATCGACACGCCGACAGCGGGTTCAAAGCTTTTCTCTAGATCGTCAAAGGACAGCCCCCGAATTGAGGCACTGAGCGCGCCTCCCGCAAACGCCATGATGGTGAATTCAACATTGGGAACATATTTCTCAATGTCCAGCATGCTCATGATGTTGTTGTCTTCCATGAAGTTACCGCTTAGTGCGGTTACGGCAACCGGGACATCTTGCACTGACTCTTGGCGATAGCGGGCGGTTACCACGACTTCTTCGAGGCCGCCACTCTCGGCCTGGGCATAGCTAGCGGTGGAATAACTGGTGCTGGAACTGGCGGCGACCATTGCCAGTGCCAAAGGCAACTTTTGAAAGCGCTTCATTTGAGATTTCCTTTGGGTATTGAGGGCTGAATGTTATGGGGGACCCGATATGACTTCTGCGAGTTCTTTCAATGAGCGCTTATCACACGGACCATAAAAAAAGCATGACAGTCTGTTTTTTTGTTGTCAATAGAGTTGTCAGATATGACCTTAATTCGCATCGGGGCGAAGCGCTCGCCGCTTCCGGGCTGGCCTTGCGGGTGGCCGAAGTGCCGCCTCTAGGCCCTTGCCGCGTTGGGCCCAGTCTTTCCGGTTTGTGAGAAAAGTCGCAATTCCCTCAAAGCCCAATACACAGGCGGTTTTTTTGTTGACACCCCTGATCCCCATCCGTAGACTTCGCTCTCTTTTTTCGGGGCCCCTCGCGGGTACCGGCTGTTTTAAGGAGTAGTAACGTGCAAAGCCAGCGCATCCGTATTCGCTTGAAAGCGTTTGATCACAAGTTGATCGACGCGTCGACACAGGAAATTGTCGAGACTGCCCGCCGCACCGGCGCACAGGTTCGAGGCCCGATTCCCTTACCGACAAAAAAAGAGAAATTTACTATTTTGATTTCTCCGCATGTGAATAAAGATGCGCGCGATCAGTACGAGATCCGCACGCACAAACGTCTCCTCGATATCGTCGAGCCCACCGAGAAAACGGTTGACGCTCTGATGAAACTTGATCTGGCTGCGGGCGTAGAAGTCCAAATCAGTCTGGGTTAAGGACAATTTAGTAGAAGTAGCCTGCCCGGTTTGCCGGGTGTGTAACGTCCGATTCAATCGGTAATGCGAATGTGTCGGGCGGCCATAGAGGGTTGAGCCCCGTACACTGTGAGGTTTAAGCCATGACTATTGG
>JAYOEE010000079.1:0-9678 GCA_038106565.1 Halieaceae bacterium | reverse complement strand
CGCCGCTTCGCCCAATCTCAAAACGTACCCCATTTCCTGCGTATCGGTGCAAAGCCCGAGGTAGCACAGCCCGACGTCCGTGTGCAAAACGTCACCTCTGTGGATTACGGCATCGGGATCACCGTTGCCCAAAAAGGGCGTGTCACCATAATCTGCTCCCTGCCACTGCCGGTTTACATCGGGATGAAACCACGGCTCCAAGCCCTGTTCCTCAAATCGCGTTCTGATAAACCAGGCCACATCCCCTAATGTGGTGACGCCGGGTGTAATGACATCACTGCTAAAAGCAGTCGCGATGGTCTCGCGCGCTATCGCCACCCCCCGTTGCCACACTTCAACTTCTGCAGACGTCCGAGTTTCCATCCAACGGACAACAAGGTTCTCAGCGGAGACAATGCGTTCTCGTAATGCTGGTTCAAGCTCTGACTCAAGCCTTTCAAAAAGGCTATGGCTCAAGCCGTCGGCCACCGGCCACGTGTCACTCACATTGACCGCGATTTTCTCGGGGTTACGCGCTGCGACAATGGTCGCAAGTCTTTGCCATTGTGCGTCGAGATCACCGCCTTCCCATGCCGCCTCGTACAAAGCGCCAAGGGGGTATCGGCTTACTGTCAAGCGCTCCAAGCCTCCTTCTCCTTGATCGAAGAAAACGAGCATGGTCGTGCGACGCGCAGTAAAACGCGGCTTGGGAGCTAAGGACAGAAATACGGGGTCGTCGTTGTACTCTCGCGCGATGACAATCCACATATCGATCCGGGACTCTCGCATCAGCTTTGGGAGGAGCTCCGTCAACCGCTCTTCCAGCAATTGGTTCTGAACGGCAGGGCGACGCTCATAGGGCTCTACGGCTAATTCGGCAGTGGCTGACTTCACTGAAGCCGCCAATGCCAACACGAGAGCAGCGCCAGTCATAAACATCGGCATGATTGGCGCCCGTCCCGTCACTGTTTTCGTAAACAATGATACGTCTCCGCGGCTAACCCTCAACGTCTGCAGATTCCTCTGATTCATCGGTCGCGTCACTCTCTTTAGTTTCACAGACGGATGCAGGCTGCACATCGATCTCACCGGTGGCTTCCCAGATGGGCACATGATCTTCAAAACCGTTGTAGCGAAGCGTGGCGTCACCACTCAGTACCACCTGCAGCGCGCGGCGGCGAATTTCCGTAAATAACCCTGCGGCCGATATGCCAGGGTAATCCTTGGGTCTGAACATGAAGACATGCACTGGCTGACCCACGGTGAGCTTTTTATCCGCACCCTTGTCGGACGCCCTCACGCCGCCCAGAAACTCCGGTGCGCCCGGAATATCGTGGTAGCTGGGACAGCCTTCACTGGCATCCCAAAATTTGAATTTGCTGTTGAAAGACCCTCCTTCAATAGACACCCGGAGGGTAGCGGTGTCCGCAATCGCGGGGAGACTCGTCACTGATGCGCTCACCATCGCAATCAATGCGAACCCTGCTACCCGCCCCATCGTTGTCAATTTCATCTGCTAATCCTCCGAATCCCGAGCCCATCCAACAAGTGCCTGAGAGTAACGCATCGTCGCCTATTCCCACGTTTCACAACAGGTTAATTCCCAGGCTTCTTGTGGGCAAATCTGCCAGACAAGTGCATATCCTGTCATGTGGGTTCTCGTTACACTCCGCCCGCGCAAAAAGAGAAGGGGAAACCGTTTTGGAAACCATTTCATGGCAAGATTTCGAAAAAGTGGACCTAAGAGTCGGCACCATTATCAGCGCAGAGGTTTTTGAAAAAGCCCGCAATCCCGCTTACATCCTTCATGTCGATTTTGGTCCGGACATCGGCATTTTAAAATCGAGTGCTCAAATCACGCAGCGCTACCTCCCTTCTGAATTGGCGGGTCGCCAAGTGATCGCCGTGGTGAATTTCCCCCCGAAACAGATTGGCCCCCTTCAATCCCAATGTCTGGTCACCGGACTCACCCAAGATGACGGATCAGTGGTGCTCATCGGTCCGGATCTCCCGGTAGCAAACGGACTAAAACTGGCCTAGAAAAGTTTGTCGCTTCATCCCGCTTAGGGGGGTCGGATGCGATAGAATCGCCGCTCTCTGGGAAACCCCAGTCGCGACTACAAAGAGGTCTCATGGCGAACAGCGCTCTATCATCTGCCACGGGAAAGTGGTGGCTGCAAAAAAGCAGACTGCCGTTTATTGTGATCGCACTCGCGGTAGTGATTGGCGCCATCTTATTACTGACCCCACCTGAAATTATCAGCACGGCAAAAGCACCGGTCCCCGTATCGGTCAGGATGGTCGTGGCGAAACCCGAATCGCAGCAGCTTACCGTCATGAGTGAGGGCACGGTCAGACCCCGAATAGAGACGAAACTGATTGCGCAAGTGGCCGGCGAGGTCAAATGGACTTCTGATAATCTGATCGCCGGCGGCCAATTCTCTGCCGGAGAAGTGCTGATTCGGCTCGATAGTAGCGACTACGCCGTAGCACTGAAAAATGCGGAGGCTCAGGTCCGGCAAACAGCAGCCGATAAAGCCTACGCGATGGCAGAAGCTAAGCGGATTGGTGCTCTACATTCGCAGAACCTCGCCAGCATCTCTCAACTACAGCTCGCTGAACGCTCACTGGAAAATGCGCTCGCGGCATCATTAAGTGCCGACGCGGCGCTGGAACGTGCGCAACTGGACATGGAGCGCACCCAGATAAAAGCGCCCTACGCGGGGCGCGTGCGCAACGAAGCGGTAGATATCGGGCAGTTTCTGCAGAAAGGTTCGCCGGTCACCACGATCTACTCCACCGAGGCCATGGAAATTAAGCTACCGATTCCCGATGCACATCTGGCATTTCTGGACGAATCCTTGGCACTTAACGGGGTTGTTGGTGCAGATCTGGCAATCCCGGTTGTCCTCACAGCCAATTTTGCCGGTCGCGCCCAAAATTGGACCGGACGTTTGGTGCGAACAGAAGGGAGTATCGACGAGCGTAGCCGGTTCATTTATCTGGTCGCTGAGGTCGCTGAACCTGTCAACGAGTCAGGAACCCAGCTGCCGGTAGGGCTCTTTGTGACGGCAGAAATCGCCGGTCGCCAAGTGGATAATGTGGTGGCTTTACCTCGGTCTTCACTCAGGGCCGACAATCAGGTGATGGTCATCGATCCCGACAACACACTCAACTTCCGCAAGGTCGACGTTCTGAGACTCACAGACAACGAAGTGCTTGTCTCTGGCGGCCTCGATGACGGCGAGCGGGTCAGTATTTCCCCGCTGCAGTTTGTCGTGGAAGGCATGCCCGTGACCATCGTCGACTAGGTTATAACGCCATGCCCAAGTTGATTACCTGGTTTGTCGATAATCCTGTCGCAGCCAACCTCCTGATGTTCATTCTCGTGGCCTCGGGTCTGCTCAGTCTCAAGGACGTGCGCAAGGAAGAGTTCCCCAATATCGAGACTCCTATCGTGACTGTCACCGTTCCTTATCGCGGCGCGGCGCCGGCCGAGGTGGAATCCGGGGTGTGTACGAGGGTCGAAGAATCAATCTCTGGCATTGAGGGGATCCAAAAGATACGCACCACCGCCGCAGAGGGAAGATGCAGCGTTATGGTCGAGGTCGATCGTGACGCCGATCTCTCAAAGGCGCTGGACGACGTCAAAGCCCAGGTCAATGCCATATCAACTTTTCCCGCAAATACCGAGCGACCGGTGGTATCGCAGATCACCATGCAGTCACTGGTGATTCAACTGGCTGTGCATGGGCAGACTGATGAGAAATCGCTGAAGTTTCTGGTCGAGGATATCCGTCGAGATCTACTGGAATTACCCGCTGTCAGCCTGGTGGAAACGACATATCTGCGGCCAGACGAAATTTCGGTGGAAGTGTCTGAAGCGACACTGCGGCGTCACGGGCTGACCATCGCCTCGGTCGCAGACGCGATTCGCCGCACCAGCATCGACATACCCGGCGGCACCATCCGAGCCGAGGGAGGAGAAATTCGCCTGCGTAGCACCGGCCAACGCTATTCTGGGGACGAATTGCTAGACGTGGTGGTAATGAGTCATCCGGATGGCTCTCGTTTATTACTGAGTGATATCGCCACAGTGGTCGACGGCTTTGAAGAGGTCGACCAATATGCGGAGCTGAATGGCGAGCCTGCAATGCTCATACAAATCTGGCGTGTGGGGAACGACAACGCGTTGGAAATTTCCAGAACCGTTCTGGACTACGTTGCCAGAAAAGAGCAATCCTTGCCTGATGGGCTGCATCTCACGGTCTGGAATAACGAAGCCAACGAGCTGATTGGCCGCTTGAGCGCGATCATCGATAGTGCGCTCAGTGGTCTCGTTCTGGTCATCATCAGCTTGTCCCTGTTTTTGCGGGTTCGTCTCGCACTTTGGGTAAGCGCTGGGATCCCCGTTGCCATTTTTGGCGCAATCGCGCTGTTTCCCAGTATGGATCTCAGCCTCAGCACCCTCTCTCTGATGGGTTTGCTCCTGTCGCTCGGTGTCGTTGTCGACGATGCGATCGTGGTGGGAGAGCGGATTTACACCCAAGAACAGCAGGGCCTGTCGGGCAGAGAGGCGGCCATTGCCGGCACCAGTGAGGTGGCCGTACCCGTCTTCTTTGGGGTACTGACCACGATCGCTGCGTTTTTACCCATGCTCAGCGTTGACAGCAATCTGGGTCAGTTTTTCCTGTCCATTGGTTGGACGGTCGTGCTGTGCCTCATCTTCAGCCTCATCGAATCCCAACTGATACTGCCGTCGCACCTGTCCCATCGCAGAAGAGCGCGGGGCGAGACCGACTGGGGCGTCCGATGGGAGCGATTTCAAGATCGCTTATCCGGTTCTCTGGAACGTTTTTCTGACTTTCGTTACCGGCAGGTCGTTCAGTGGAGTATTGAAAATCGCTATGCGGTGCTCTCCGTCGCACTGGGAATGATGATCATCACCGGCGCTACGCTCGCGAGCGGTCGGCTGATCTTCCAGTTTTTCCCCTCTGTATCGGGCAACAGTGTTGTAGCCCATGTCGCCATGCCGGAGGGTTATCCCATTGCCAGCACCAAACAGGTGTTAGCGGCACTGCAGGCCTCTGCCGCCAAGACCCGGGAGCAAATCGATGCCGACATGCCCGAGGGAAGCTCTGCCTTTACCAACGAGTTGTCCTCTATCGGGCTCAGCATCACTCAGGGCGCCATGGTCATGATTGGGGAAACAGGTAGCCACATCGCTGAGGTGTCACTCAATCTGGTTCCTTATCGCGAACGCGGTGGAAAAACGCCTCAGGAGATTGCGAACCTTTGGCGAGAGCTGACGCCCCCTATTCCCGACGCGCTTGAACTCAGTTTTTCCGCCAACGCAGTCTCGCTGGGCGCAGACGTCGATCTCGAGCTGCGCGGCCGGGATATCGAGGAACTGGGTAAAGCCGCTTCAGCGCTGGACGAGGTACTGCATAGCTTCAGCAGTCTTTACGACATTAGCAACAGCTATCGCTCTGGTAAGCGGGAGCTGACGCTTGAAATTTTGCCCGCCGCAGAAACCCTGGGTCTCACTCAAGCGGACCTTGGCAATCAGGTCCGGGATGCGTTTTATGGTCGCGAGGCGCAACGTGTCCAGCGAGGACGCGACGATGTTCGAGTCATGGTTCGCTTTCCAGAGGCCGACCGCAAAGCGCTCAGCACGTTGGAAGCGATGCGAATTCGCCTTCCTGATGGTACCGAAGTTCCCGCGCTAAACGTCGCAAAACTCGCAGAAACTACGGGTAACGCTTCCATTGAACGTACTGATGGACAACGGCGGATCAGCGTTTTGGCTTCCGCGGATAGGACAGTGGCCGCTCCCGAAGCGGTTATGGCTGCGCTGTTCGAAACCCAGATACCCGAGATATTGAATGCTCATCCCGGCGTTTCGATTACCAAGGCGGGAGAAGCCGAGGAACGAGCGGCCGCACTCAGCGGATTGGTCAGCACCAGTCTTATTGCGCTCATGGTCATCTACGCGCTATTGGCAATACCACTAAAATCTTATTTACAGCCCGTTGTGGTGATGGCCAGCATCCCTTTCGGATTCATTGGGGCGATTCTGGGTCATCTGATCATGGGCTACGATCTCGTATTTTTCTCGCTTCTGGGGATGGTCGCGCTGGCCGGCGTCGTAATTAATTCCAGTCTGGTTCTGGTGGACTTCATCAACCGAAACCGCAGACTCCATGGCATGACGCTTCATGAGGCGGTGATCGACTCGGGCGTTTCCCGCTTTAGGCCCATCTTCCTGACCTCAATGACAACGTTTCTGGGCCTGATGCCGCTGATGGTCACCCGAGACTTCGATACTGCGCCCTTTGTTCCGATGGCCGTGTCCCTGGGATTCGGTGTCATTTTTGCTACTGCGGTCACACTACTGCTGATCCCGTCGCTTTATGTGATTCTGGAAGATTGGGTGGCGTTACCAAGTGACCCTGCCAAAGAGCAGACAGAACCGGCAGTGCAGCCTTAGCTAGACTTGAGAGCGGTCAAGAAAAGCCTCAATCAGCGCCCGCTGGCCGGGCTCAGCACTCAGACTACCGCAGAGATTAATCATCGCAAGATCTGGGCGATTTTGCCGCGCGTAGCAGGCCTGCGCTCCAGCATACCCATGTACCCACTCTGCCAACAATGCGGGACTTAAGGCTCCTGCCTCCGGCACCAACTCAAAGTCAGCGAGACTGTGCAGCGCTTTTAACAGTTTCGGACCAATCATTTGTGGCGCAATAAACGCCGCATCCGCTCGCTCTATCAACGAAAGCGAGAGATAGCGGAGAAAAGGCAGGACCGGGGACGCCTCCGTAAAGCCCATAAAGGCATTGTGTGGGGATAAATAAGCTCGCCAACGCGACTTGTCATCTTGCTGAACCCAGCATTCCTCGCCGAAAAAGCTGTGGGTATCGCAAGGCGGTCGCCAGTCAACGTTTAGCACGACGGTATCCGCGTCCACCCAGACGACCAGCCCTCCTCGCTCGGAAAGCACCGATGTCATCCAGTCGAGGCGCGCGAGGTCAGCCAGTACCGGTGTGCGCCCTGCAAGCTTGTCGCGGATTGCCTCAGAGATTGTTGCAAACAGGTCGTCACCCCGAAAGCGATAATCAAAACCTTGGACGGCTGCCCAATCCCTCACAGAGCCCATACAGCGGGACAGCCACTCCGGCCTGTCCGCCGGGGCTGATTGTAAAATCGTAACAGAGCTCACGGGTTGTAATGTTGGATCAGGCAATGCCCTGATTGTCGGTGACCCCGGACAACGTAGGTTGGTTGGGGTTTACGCTGCGAACTTTTCCTTCGCTTCGCAACCAGCGTGCTACAACGTCCCATATCGGCTCACCGTCCTGCTGCTGCATCGAGGCCCAACCCGCGACCTTGTAGGACTTGCCGGCCTCAATAGGCGCACCGTTAAGCATCATATTTGAAATACGAGCTCCCGCGTCGGCCAACGGCGCCATGTCATATGACAGTCCTCCAACGCGCACCATGTCCCCTCCCTGCTGATAGTAGGGGTCCGGGTGAAAAAGGTTATCGGCAACATCCTCCAGAACCCGTTTCAGAAACTCGCCGCTCATTTCAGTGAGCGTGACCGAAGGATAAGTAATTGCGACCTGCGCCATCAGGTCTTCCATGGTGATAACCGAGCCGGGTAGCAGAGTCGTGCCCCAGCGAAAACCTGGCGAGAGTGAGATAGGCGCGTCCAGTTCTGCCATCAGCGCATCGCAAATCAGCTGATCGAAGCTGCCATTAAAGTTACCGCGGCGATACAAAAGCGAGTCAGTTTCCGCCAGAGGCTCTGAAAGTTGTGCCTCAAACGGCTTTCGAATCTGGCGGATGAGCGCCGCCATGTCGGCATCAGGAGGCAGGAGATCGGCAAACACGGGGAGCAAACGATAGGACCAACCGCGGATCTTGTCGTCACGAACATCAAAGTCCAACACGCCCACGAATTTTCCGTTTGAACCGGCATTCGTGACCAGCGTCATACCACCCGGATTTATGACCTCGATCGCCTCCGGGATTGCGTCGTGCGTGTGCCCCCCCAGAATGGCATCGATGCCACTCACTCTCGAGGCCAATTTGATATCGGTGTCAGCGCCGTTGTGAGAGAGCAGTACCACCACACGCGCACCTGCAGTGCGAACCTCATCCACTTTTGCCTGTAGCTCCCGCTCCTGAATACCGAACGTCCAACCGCTAGTGAAGTGCGAGGGATTGGCTATCGGTGTGTAGGGAAACGCCTGACCAATAATTGCGACGGGAACACCATTGATCTCGCGCAGCGTATGGCTCGCGAACACAGGGTCGCCAAAGTCCATGTCCTTGACATTGTGAGCGACAAAGTCGATATGGCCATCGAGCTCGTTTTCGAGTATTTCCATCACTCGATCGACGCCCAGGGTGAACTCCCAATGCCCCGTCATAACATCGACGCCCAGCAATTTGCTGGCTGCCACCATGTCCTGACCCTGGGTCCACAATGCGGTCGCGGACCCCTGCCATAGATCACCGCCATCGAGCAGTAGCGCCCCCGGCCGATCCGCCCGCAGGCGTTTGATCAGCGTGGCCAGGTGCGCAAAGCCGCCGACCTTCCCGTATTGTTCGGCGGCAGCAACATAATCGAGGTACGTCATCGCGTGGGCGGTACTAGATCCCGCCGGAATCTTGAAGCGCTGTAGAAACGGCTCGCCCACTAAGTGAGGCGCTCGATTTCGAGCATCGTGCAAGCCAATGTTGACCGACGGCTCGCGATAATGAATGGGGAGAAGTTGCGCGTGCACATCTGTGATATGCATCAGATGAACATTACCCACTCTGGGCAAGTGATAGGCGTCGCTGGCTGTGCCACGGGCGCGAAGTGTTGACGGCAATGCGAGTCCCGCGGCCACCCCGAGGGTTAATAACTTGTGAAATTCACGCCGTTGCATAGTGCACCGAGGTGTTAACGCAGACCCTGATTGACGGGTGACGCGGGATCCAGCAAAAACGCCATGATGTCTTTAAGTTGCTGCTGAGTCAGAATGCCCTGAGCACCAAATCGCGGCATGTGCGAGCACAGATTGTAGGCGTGGGTATCCCACAGCTTGGTCCAGGTATAACGGAGCATCGGCTCGGATTGCCCGCGAGCGCCATAACCCGTTAATGACGGTCCCAGCGTGCCGTAGGCCACCTCATCAGGCGCCAACTGATGGCAGGCATAGCAATTGCCGCCGTTGGGTTGTGCGGGATCATCACTGGACTGCAGCCCCCGGCCATTATCGGCGACCGCTGCACCCCGCTGCCAATCACCCAGAAAGTTGCCATCTGCGGGAAACACAACGGCGTCGAGTCGCTGCTGACGTAAGGTCGCAGCCACCGCGGCATCCGGCGGTTCTGTTCTCGACTGATGACACGCCTGCTGAACGGGATCCTGCTGCAACCGCTCCATCGTTGCTTGTCCGTTATCAACAAAGGACTCCATGAGCACCGCATCGAGTCGCTCAGACGACACAACGGCTGACGACAGCGTTAGCGCGCTGACCAATAATAGCCTCCCTCGCGCTAGCCGCCTCATCGCTTGAGCCCCGGCGCTGCCATCACGCCGCCCGCGGCGTTTACTGCCATGTAGGTTTGTAGCGCGATACTCACCTCGGAACCCAGCTTCAGTCCCGGCCAGCGCTGCTGGCGAAAACAGTCCTGAAGACGCCA
>JAYOEE010000078.1:0-9973 GCA_038106565.1 Halieaceae bacterium | reverse complement strand
GAGATCTCCGGCATTTCCCGCGTGACCTACGATATCTCTGGCAAGCCGCCCGCCACTATCGAGTGGGAATGACGATTCTCCAGTATGAAAAAACCGCACGCGTTCAACGTGAATCTGGAAACGAACGCCTTTTCTCTCGAGCAAACCACGTCGTTAGACTTTGATCTGCTTTACGAGATCGCCAGCAATCCAGTGGTGTGGGAACAGCACCCAGAGAAAGATAGGTGGAAGCGACCCGTCTTTTCAGCCTTCTTTCAGGGGGCTATGGAAAATGACTTGGGCTGTTTCACGATTCGCGACAAGTCTGCGGGTATCGTCATAGGGTCCACGCGATTTTATTCCCACGATGTAGCAGGCGAGGCAGTGCGGCTTGGATACACGTTTCTATGTCCTAAATACTGGGGCTCTGGCGCTAATCAGGAAATGAAAGAAGTGCTCCTTGAGTATGCGTTCATAATCGTAAAGAACGTGTACTTTGACATTGGAAAAGAAAACTTTCGGTCGCGAAAAGCCGTCGAAAAACTGGGTGCTGTAGAGTGCGCAGGCGATGATGAGAAGGTGGTGTACGGTCTGAGCAAGGACGTCTTCAGTCATAGCGCCTGGGGTGTTCGCAGAGTGGATCAAAACTAAGGGGTTGGTTACTTTCAGAGCAAAGTAGATGGGCCCGCTACATACTATGTATGTATGATTTGAGCAGAGCGTTGAATGACAACGCATAGAGACGAATAGCAAAAACTGATGATCGCGATTTACTTACATAGTACTTACATAGTCCAAAAAGAACCGCGTAGATACTGGGCTCTAGACGATGCGATCATTGAGTGGGAGTAAGATCAGAGCGTTTCACATGGGAACCCAATGCTTCAGGCATGGTATGAGTCGACATTCTGTATAGATCGCCCGTGGACCCTCGAAAACGAGTATGCAAATAAAGAGAAGGTGCCTTAGTCTGTGAATCCCAGATTCCATTTGCGCAATTGCTGCGCTGGTAGCGTCCTAGCGCTACTCGCAATGTTCTGGTTGAGTGCTTGTGATCTCATTGGTGGCGCAGCAGATGTCGCTCGGAGTGCGGCGACCTCTCATGGGGAAATCCTTGGGATTGCTTCACCCCATGACCCCGATATCACCGTATACCGCGGCGTACCGTACGCGGCCCCACCGGTTGATGAATTACGTTGGCAGCCACCGCAGCCACCCACCTTCTGGCAACAACCTCTGATAGCAGATCGCTTTGCTGCCAGCTGCTATCAGCAGCGTCACGTGTCGACTTTTGTGTGGCGGCGTGAGGACTTCGAGGTCTCTGAGGACTGTCTGTATCTCAACGTGTGGACGCCGCGCGAGGGCACGGACCTTCCTGTCATGGTCTGGTTTCACGGTGGTTCACATACCAGTGGGCAAGGGCATTCTCTGATTTTCGATGGCACGTCACTGGCATCTCAGGGGGTGGTACTGGTGACGATTAATTACCGGCTGGGCCCCTTTGGCTTTTTAGCACACCCCTGGCTCGCGGATGAATCCCCACATGACAGTGCCGGTAACTACGGCCTGCTCGATAAAATAGCGGCGCTCAAATGGGTTAAGGCCAACGCACGAGCCTTCGGGGGTAACCCCGAGAACATCACGATTTTTGGGCAGTCAGCAGGGTCGCAAAGTGTTTGCACACTGATGGCGTCGCCACTTGCGCGGGGGCTGTTTGAAAAAGCGATCGGTCAGTCCGCGGGCTGTGCTCACCATTCTGCACTGAATCCGGGGTCGAACCCCGACCCCGAGGGCTACGCGCGTGGTGCGACACTTGTCACGGAAGTGGGTAGTAACAACCTTGCCGCTTTGCGAAATGCCGATGCGGAGGATGTGTTGAAGGCGGCACTGTCCACTGGTTGGGAGAACGGCAGTCGCATTACTCTTGACGGCTGGGTCGTGCCAGAGTCGCCAGAACAGGTCTTTGCGAGCGGCCGGCAAGCGCCGGTGCCGCTGTTGCTTGGGTACATGGCGGATGAAGGCGTCGAGCTTTTTCCGAAATATCCGGGCCTTACCGAGACAGCGCTTGCCAAATTCGCCAGCTCGATTGCGGGTGATAGGGGATCACAGCTCGTGGCGGCCTACAGCACCCCCGGTGCGACTCCCGAGGCAATACAGTTCTCAATTACCACTGACTGGCTCATGGCATTTGGCATGCGACGTTGGGCCGAATATCAAGCGAGGCTTGGGCAACCCACTTATTTTTATTACGTCGATCACGTGCCGCCGGCGTTCCACATCTATATGCCGGATGACCCGGATTTACAGTTGCCCGGAGGGCGACGGAGCGGCGGTGCCTATCACTCTGGTGATTTAGCTTTGGTATTTGGTACCACTGACAAGGTCGGCCTCGATTGGACTGAGGATGACCACCAGGTTTCGCGTCATATGGTCCGTTATTGGACTAACTTTGCCAAAACGGGCGACCCCAACGGAGAGGGTGTGCCGGTCTGGCCTGCGTTTGAGAGCACTAACACAGCTACGCAGGTCATAGGGCCGGTGCCTGTCAGTCAGCCCGGGATCGACAAGAAGCGGCTCGATTTAATGGGGTTAATCTGGCCCATGCAATGACGAGGGGTATCAGTGGGCGCGTGGGTGGTAATAGCGCCATGGGCTGAAAGCGCTCTGAGTACTCAGCTTGAGTCATGTCAGCGATTGAGTAGCAGTGATGGCGCGCCCCTTGTGCTACCTTGAAGCAAAAAGCAGCGTGGATATGTGAATGGATCTAGCATACGGGGCGGAGTACGACGCCTTCCGAGAGGAAGTCAAAGCGTTTATTCGGGAGCACCAGCACAGGCAGCCCCAGGCCGGCGATGGCCTCAGGAGCCAAGCACTCAAGGACTGGCAGCGCCTGCTCATCGAGCACGGATACCACAGTAGGACAATTCCGCGCCAGTACGGGGGCTATGGTGCAGAGCCCGACATCATAAAATCGCGCATCATCGCTGAAGAATTCAGCGCCGCTCGGGTGCATCGCGGATTCAGTGGGCAGGGGATCTCCATGCTCACCCCCGTGTTACTGGAAATGGGCACCGAGGAGCAAAAACAGGCGTTCGTCGCCCCGACCATTCACGCCGAAATGATTTGGTGCCAAGGGTATTCTGAGCCCGGCGCCGGGAGTGATCTGGCAAGCCTGACCACTAAAGCCGAGTTGGACGGCGATGAGTGGGTGATCAACGGGCAGAAGATTTGGACCAGCACGGCGCATCACGCCGATTGGATGTTTTGTCTGGTCAGAACCGAGCCTGACGCCCCCAAACACCTCGGTATTTCATTTCTGTTGTTCCGCATGGATACCCCCGGCATCGAGATCAGGCCATTGGTGGATATGACGGGTGATGCCAACTTCAATGAGGTGTTTTTTACCGACGTCCGCGTGCCCAAGCATCAGATCGTAGGTGAGCGAGGCCAAGGCTGGCAGGTCGCAAATGCGGTGCTGGGGCACGAGCGGGGTTCGCTGGCGACGCCCGACGCGGCAATGAATCGGCTGAATGGCGTGAAGCGCCTCATGCGCGAGGAAAGCATTAATGGCCAACCGATCATGGAGAATCCCGTTTTCCGTGATCGGCTGATGAAACTGGAAGGCCGTGTACTGGCCATGCAGTACAACGACATGCGCTTACTTTCAGCCAAGATCAATAAAAATCAGGACGTGCGCCTTGCCAAAATGATTGTGAAGCTCATTGGCACCGAGTTGCGCCATGAAATTGAATGCCTCGGTATCGATGTCATGGGCGAGATCGGGTTGAGCTACGGTGATAACCCCCATATCAGAGGCAAGGGTTCCTGGCAGTATCAGTATATGTTCTATCTCGGGTTGATCATCGGTGGCGGCACATCGCAAATTCAGAAAAACATCATCAGCGAGCGGGGTTTGGGCATGCCTAAGGAGCCCAAGATTTCGTCCAGTCAGAACACGGCAAAGGTGAGCTGATATGGAATTTGGGTTATCGCAAGAACAAGTGATTCTCGAGGAAAGTGTCCGCAAGTTCCTCTCCTCTGAGGTGCCGCTAGACGCCGTCCGCGCTGTGGCATCGGGGGAAACCGCAGACTCCGATATATGGCAGGGTTTGGCCGAGATGGGGCTCGCAGGCGTTTTGACTCCTGAGGCGCATGGTGGTTCGGGGCTAGGTATGCTGGATGCGGTGGTGCTTGCCGAGGCTCTGGGCTACGCCGCATGCCCGGGCCCGTTTTTGAGCAGTGCGATAATGGCAGCTTTTCTACTGAATGAGGCGGGTGCCACTGACCCGTTGGCGCGCATGGCCGCGGGTGATTACCGCGTGGGCATTGCCTTTGGCGACGCGATCGGCGCGCGTAAAGGTCAGGTCAGCGAGTCCGGCTCAACCTTATCTGGGCAGGCCTTGTTCGCGCTGGATGCTGAGGCCGATGCGTATCTGGTCGCGCTCAATGACGGACGCGTGTTCTTGGTCGAAACGTCGGCGTTAACGCGCGCGCCGCTCACCACCATTGATCACACCCGCAGTGTCTGTGAGCTGAATTTTAATGCCTCGCCTGCTTGCTTGGTCATGGAAGATATGGCGCTGCTGAAGCAAACCATTCTTCGCGGGCGTGCCATTCAGGCAGCGGATACCTTGGGTGCGGCGCAGTGCATGCTCAATCAGGCTGTGGCGTATTCGCTGGAGCGAAAACAGTTCAATCGAGCTGTGGGCTCTTTTCAAGCGGTAAAGCACATGTGTGCCGAGATGGCGTCCCAGTTGGAGCCCTGCCGCGCCTTTGTCTGGTACGCGGGTCATGCCTTCGATGAGGGGACTGATGATGCAGCGCTTACCGCCTGTCATGCGAAAGCGCATTTGGCTGAGGTGGGACAGTTTGTTGCAAAAACCAGTACCGAAGTGCATGGCGGCATGGGCTTTACTGATCTCGTGGGCTTGCACTACTGGTTCAAGCGCATCGGTTTTAACCGGCAAATGCTGGGCTCCCCTGAAGCGGTTAGGCATGAGGCTGCCGTGTTGCAGGGTTTGTGCGATTAGGCCCCGTTTCGAAGAATCAAATGGGTTCCAGATCAAAAATCGAGTTTGTCTCCCCGGAATTCGTCATCCCGCTTGAGCTTTTGACCGATCAGTTCACGCTTCGCATGTTGTCGATTGACGATGTGGAGAAAGATTTTGAAGCAGTCACTTCCAGTGCGGCGCACTTGAGCAAAGTATGGCCAGACAGCGGCTGGCCTGAGGGATTGACGCTCAGGCAAAACCTCATTGATCTCGGATGGCACGAAAAGGAATTTCAAAATAGAAGCTCATTTGCCTATACGGTTGTTTCACCGGATGAATCCAAAGTATTGGGTTGTGTCTATTTCTATCCCACGCAAAAGACTGGATACGACGCCGAGGCATTTATGTGGGTAAGAGAAAGCGAGCTAACCGCCGGGTTGGACTCAGATCTCTTTCAGTCGGTGCAGGCTTGGTTGAAGGCCGATTGGCCTTTCCGCAACGTGGCTTACCCGGGCAGAACCATTGGTTGGGATCAATGGCAGGCGCTGCCCAGCGAATAATCTGCGGTCAGGACGTTACCCCGGCAATAAAGCCGCGAGCTTCACTAGCGCCAGCGCTATGACTAACGCGATGATTGCCGCTGCAAGCAGGTTGGTCAGTTTGCCGTTTTGCCAGGGTTTGGGCACGAGTGTGCTGTTGGCGATGCAGAGCAGAATGACAGCAATCACTGGTAATAACATGGCGTTAGTGGCCTGCGCCGTAACGATCAAAACTTGAGGTTTGCTTGCCAACAGCGCCAGACTGGCCCCGACTGCCAACACGATGAAAGCCACGAACTTGAATGCCTTACTGCTCTCATCGGTGGCTAGACCCAGCGCACCGCATACTGCCCAGCCGGCGGCGACGGGTGCGGCAAGTGCCGAACTGCATCCCGCTGCAAATAGACCCGCCGCCACCAGTACGCCACCCATTCCGGGTAAGCGTTGCTCAACTTGGTGAATGAGTGCTTCCAGTATCGGGCGGTCTGAAGGTGCTTCCAACAATACGGTGGCTACGACCATGATCGCTAGCGTGATGCCTGCGCCAATGGAAATAGCAAGACAGGATTCCAGGCGCGCCTCTCGCAACGCGATTGGCAGCGGGCAGCCTTCCCATTTTCGCCGTGCGGCCGTAGCGTGGAGAAAAAGATTGTACGGGACGATGGTTGTGCCGATGAGAGCCAGTATCAGCAGCGCATCTTCATGACTCCACCGCGGTCGTAATCGGTCCGCTGACAGAGCCAGAAGGTCCGGCAGTAAGGCGATCGCAAGCCCCAGAAATAGCACAGCCATCATGATTACAAGTGCCACCAAGAGCCGCTCGAGCCACCTGTAGCAGTTGGTGAGGATGAGAGCGACTGCCATGGCGCTCAAGCACAGGATCAGAAGAGCAAATCGGTCGGGGAAAAAAGTGGCGAGCCCTACCGCGGCGCCTGTTAGGTTGCCTGACTGATAAGCAGCGTTGCCAATGCCAATTGCGGTCATAATGAGTGGGGCGATTAACCAGCGCCCCCAAAGTGGGCCGCCAATCTCTCTCGCCAGAGCCGCAAGATCCCGTTGCGTAGAGAGCGCAGAGCGCACGGCCAGCTCCTGTAATACCACGGTAGCGACCAAGGCAAACAGTAGCGACCAGGCCAGTCCGAGTCCCGAGGAAGCGCCAGTGACCGTAGCGGTGGTCAACGTGCCGGGGCCGATAAAGGCCGCGGCGACCATTGCGCCGGGCCCCAACCTAAAAGCCATCGATTACTCGAAGCTCGAGGTGGCCATTAAAATAGTTAAACATCGACTTTGGCGCGCGGATCGAACTCACTATGGAGTGGTCAATGAAACCTTTCTTAGGCACTGACCCATCCGGCATGGAAGCCGTAGGGCACTCGGAAAGGCATGACGATCGTCGCTAAAGGGCCGGCCTCCAGATGTTGCGCGTCAATAATCAGGCACTCGCTTTGGTGAGCGTCCTCGTCATGTATGAAGCACACTAGGTAGCCGTCATCTTCACAAGCGCTGTTCAATTTTGGAGCGAAAACGGCTTCACCTCCGTGTCGATTGGCTCCGTATCTGAATTCGGTGGTAATGCCAGAGTTATTGTCGTACTTCATGATGCCGTCGAAGGTAAAGGCGCGTTCAGTGTTGAAGATGCCTGCGTAAACGTAGCGCGTTTTATGGCAGGCGTAGTCATCATTCACGCGGGTAAAATCGCAGGGCGTGTTGCTGAGGGTTCGCTCAATGACGGATCCCGTCTCAAGATTGATGCGCCACTCGTAGAGTCGGCCCTGATTTTCCTTGAGGTTATTACCCTCTGTGGTGCCCGCGCCGGCAATATCAGCGGTTTGTGAGCGAGACGCCTGCAACACGATTTCATTACCCTCATCCCAGGCGTTGGCGGTGTGAATCACCACGCCCGTCTCTACATCGAACCACTTCACGTCTTGGTCGGTGCCGTAGCGCGGCATCACGCCAATGCGTGAGCCATATTGCGGCTCGAAGTCGACTGCTGGGCCGCCTGAGATGGCCCGCCCGATATCCAGCGTGATTGGGAAATCGAGAAACAGCGTGTACTTTTCGGTCACTGCAAAGTCATGCATGAAGATGGAGCGAGGAATGGTGATGGGTGTCGAGTGCACCAGTTCTCCTCGCTCATTGATGACTGAATAAGTGACGAAGGGCACCTGAAACGAGTAACCGTAGGCCATCATCTCGCCACTTTTCTTGTCGATCTTGGGGTGGGCCGTGAAAGGGTGTGTCAGTTTACCGCCGAAGTCGGTGGGGCCGACTGTCTCAAGCCCCGGCAGCTGAATAACAGTGGGTTGGGAGGGCTCGTGCAGAGCATAGAGCGTATTGTTGTGATAAGCGAAGGCTGTGTTGGCAAGATTCTTCGAAGCGGGAGCACCCTCAGGAATGCGTGAGGGTGCCGGATCCATCAACGAATTCATTCCCTTGTAGACCCAATCCCCTCGCTCGCGTTCCAGTCTGAAGCCTTCATTTTCAATGAACCGGTTACGGTAACGCGCGGCGCCCCGGTCGAACTCGATGGCATGGATCATGCCGTCACCATCGAACGTGTGATACGCCGCTTCGCTGAACACGTGAACAGGGTTGGGGCCCACTCTTAAAAAGTGTCCCTGCAGATCTTCGGGGATGGTGCCGATCACTTCCATGTTGTCGGCATCACGCTCTTCTGCAACCGGGCTGAAGTTGCCATCGAGGAAGAAATTGGAAGAGGGCATATCTGCCTGAATCAGTGCCATAAGAGAGGTCCTTTTATGATGACTCGGATGACCGAGCCAAGGTAGTTTGCACAGAGGATATCGCTGGAGGTGCGAGTTGTCTCGGTGCCAGGGAGTCGTTGCGCCGAGTGAGGCAAGATTCTTGCTCAGAGGTTTACCTTTGACAAAATCGCGAAGGGTGACCGGCTGTGGTCTATAAACTTGAGTTCATCGGCAATAGCGATCTCTGCTACATCCTCGCGGGCGAGTTGTCTGTCGCAAGCGTCGCGATCGGGGAAATGCACCCAGACTATTCCGTCTACGTCCCAGGGGCGGTAGCCGCTCTCGTTATGCAGCTGAAGCGTAAATTCGGCGTCCGTATGGCATTGATAATAGCTGTAGGGAGGAATGAGATTGCGACCGATGTCGGCGTGATGATTCAGCCAGTAATCTTGAAAACCCGCCCTGTCGAGCTTGGGTAAGCGCCTCAAGCCGTAAAAAATAGCAATAGGCCCATCGCCCTCTAAAATCTGAAACTGCTTTGTCCCGACGACGCGGCATTGGGATTCACCAGCTAGTTTTTTCAGCTTGCTACCGAATGCAGCGATTGCCTTGGTCAAGGTGCCTTGCAGGGGGCCTGTGACAGCAATCACGACGTTTGGAGGATGGTCACTGCCGCCGGCTGTGCCAGTGAGCGTTACCTGCTCCTGCGAATCGTTAACAGCGAATTGATAACGAACATCCTCATCAACAGATGATGTTAGCGCTGAGCTCATTAGGGATGCCTGCGAGAGAGCCTCATCAGGTAGCCACATTAATAGCAGTGCATGCCAAAGCGGTTTGATTTCAAAAGATGGGTCTAGTGTCATGTCAGCGGTCGTATTTCTCTGACGGCGCGGTAACCCATGCGCATGGCCTCAATGGCATCCGCGGCGGGCGCTGAGTCCGAATTAGCAATGGTGATGCGTCCATGGGGCTGCCGGCCTATGGCGGCAGAGTCACCCGGGCCTGCGACGGCATAGCCATGCGCCCACCGGTTTACCGTGAGGCTGGCGACGTCGCGGTCAAAGTTAAAATACTTAGAGTGCAGCATTCCGGTGAGGTGCTCGCGCACCTCTGATTCGTAGTCTGCAAAGGTTCTGCCCAGCATTCTGTAGCGTGCTTCTTTGTATTGCTCAGCGCGGGGTTTCCCCAGTTCTTCGCTGTAAGGACAGCTGATCATCTGAATGATGCAGGGATCGTCCGGTGTTTGGGTGTACTGGTACTCACCCAAGCTAACCGGGAAATCCATAAAAAGTGTTTGATGCATATTCCCGGGGCACATCGCGAGCCCCAGACCTCGCTCCTTGAATGCCCGCCAATTCCGGAGCCCGACCGTCGTATAGATCAGAGGACTTTTCATTTGTTGCCGCAGAGCTTGAGCCTGATGGGCCGGCAGGTCGGTGACAATATGCGGAATCATCATGTTGTAGCAGGCCATGACCACATTGCTCGCTGACACCTCGTAGGTGCTGCCTTGGTGCACGTACCGCACCGAGACGTCCTCCGCGGTATCTGATGCGCCCCGATGTGACACGTCGACGACCGTGGCATTGAGCCGGATACGCGACGACTGGGCGTCGCCGTCGAGCTGGCCATAGTCAAATTGCGCGCCCACCAGTGCTTCTGCAGAGTTTCCTTCTGCGATGTGTGGAATCAAGTATTTGACCAATGCGCGTGCGACACCTGCATTACCGTCAGGAAAGTGATGAATATAGGG
>JAYOEE010000014.1:17600-47131 GCA_038106565.1 Halieaceae bacterium | reverse complement strand
TGCTGATTTCCACGTGGCGCGTTTCCTGAAGGAAATGACCGCCGCGTTTAAAGACCTGGTGCGACTGTCCGGCTGTACCCGGCACACGATCAATAAAAGTGTTTTCCAGCCCTCGCGTAACGGGGTCATCGGCGGTAAACAAACACAGGAAAGGCTTATTGAATTTTTCAAAAAAATCCCATGCCCGAGCCTGCGCCTCAAGAGACGGGTCCGTTGGCAAAGTTGGAACCTGAGAGGGCATCGCTCTTGGGCCCATCTTGTGAGCCGGGTCGGGAAACGGCGCCTCGTAGGCCCGACCCAATGCGGTGAGCGGGCGGAGAGAGGTACCCAAGACATGATGTAACAGCATACTTGGAGCGACGCGCCAAGGTGCGGGACGCTGCACCATCATCTCCATCAAAAAGCCGGCTGGCATATCCGCCGTTTCCCAGCAAAATTTCTGCCAGTGAGCAAACCCCATCGGATAAGCCTTCGGATCTGAACCCATACTCCGCAACCGCGTCAGCGCACGGGCCATTTTGGGAAAGCTGAGCCTCTGACCGTCAGTTCGAAAGCGCATCACGGCTTCCACGATTTCTGCGTCGAGATGAGGATTCATGGGGAGCCCTGTATTGCCCACGACGACTCGAGAAAAGCGATGGGGCTGATCTACCACCATACGCAGCCCGATCAGCCCTCCCCAGTCCTGACCAAAGAACGTGATGTCCCCAAAGTCATTCGCCTCCAACCACCGGCCCATCCAGTCCACCTGACGCTGGTAACTAAAATCCTCTCGGGCTGCCGGTTTATCTGATTTGCCATAGCCGGGTAGATCCGGCGCAATCACTCTGAGGCCCTGTGCAACCAGAAGCGGGACCATTTTCCGATAGAGATAGCTCCAACTTGGCTGCCCATGCAGGCACAACACAATGGGCGCGTCGCGATCACCCTCGTCCAGATGATGAACGCGCAGAGTGCCCCCCTCTCCTGAGTCGATTTCGGTGTAATGTGGCTCAAAGGGATACTCGATCAGGCCCTCAAAACAGGACTCGGGGGTGCGGAGAATATGCATAGGGAAGCCACCTTGGGGCTGGGACTGGATTAATTTTGGCATAACATATGCCATAATATACGGCAGATCAATCGCTGGCAGACAGGCGCCATCGCCCTGCGTGGTGCTCGGGCGGCGGCAAGCGCAATTTTTTCTACTGAGCAGATTGCTGGGTATGAAAATCGAATCTGAGTCGGGGAACTGTCTGGCAAGGCGTTGGTAACGCCACCCAAAAAAGGACTGAACAGGAGCACAATGTGGAAGTACACAACGCCGTGATACCCAATACCGAGCAGCTTGAGGGGTTTCTTCAACCTGGCGCAGAGGGGCCCATATTCATGGTGAATCTCCTCAAGTTCAAAGACCGGGCTGAGTATGAAGACGGCCGCGAAACCGAACTGACCGGCCGAGAGGCCTACCAGCTTTACGCTTCGGGCGTGGCAAAAGTGATCACTCAGGTCGGAGGCCTGTTGGGCTTTGGCGCAGACGTAGAACGACTGATGCTGGGTAGCGTGGAAGAAATGTGGGATCAAGTCGCGATTGCTATGTACCCTTCGCGCACGGCGATGTTCCAGATGATTCAGCTACCCGAATATGCCGAGATCAGTGTGCACCGGACCGCAGGGCTCGCGGGCCAACTAAACATCGAAACGACTAACGCGGCGGGTACTTGGTTGGCTGGCGCGGGAAATTGAGCGCAACGCATTCCGCCCCCCTTCACTCGCTCAGTTGCCCCATTGAGATCAAACCGCGCGATGCGGACACGATGATTGATATACCATGCGTAGCTTTCAAGAAATGGAGTGGCTCCTATGAGACGGATAAAGCGAGGCATCTTAGGCCTGCTTGGCGCGCTGCTGCTTGCGACAGCGGGGGCCTCCATGTGGTTTTGGTTTACTCCCGTCGGCGTGAACAACTACATCAATAAAGTCACGTTTCAGCTAGCCATTGATTCGCCCGAGCTGCTGACCTATCTCGGAGCCATCGACAACACGCCTCTCGATTTTCACAGTGGCAAACTCGCGGACTACACTCAAGAGGAAGAGGAGCGCAGCATCGAAAAGTTGCGCCGGGCGCGCGCAGGTTTAGATGCCTATGGACCGGAGGGGCTATCGGGTCAGGAACTGTTGACCTGGAAAATAGCGGCTTGGTTTTTTGACGACCTGCTGCGGCAGGCAGAGCTTCGTTACAGCGGATATCGCGTTAATCAGATTTCGGGTGTGACCGTGAACATGCCGCAATTTCTGACTGATACGCACGTGATCAAAAATGAAAAAAGTGTGCGGCGTTATCTGTCTCGTCTGGCCGAGTTTGGCCGAGTGCTCAGAGAGACTCACACGAGAGTCGCAGACGATCGTGCAAATGGCGTGATTCCCCCTGACTTTGTGATTGAAAAAGCACTTGTGGGAATGAACAAATTCATTGACGGTGGTGCTGAGCAAAACCCGCTTGTCACGACACTGGAACCCAAGCTTGCTGAGCTCGAAGGGGTCGATGCAGCCACGGCCGAAACCTTCATGGCCGAGGCCGCGAGATTGGTCTCTAGCGAAGTGATCCCCGGTTATGTGGCCATGATTGATTTATTCGAATCCATGTTGCCCGAGGCAACGCACGACGCAGGCATATGGCGAATCCCCAACGGGGAAGCCATTTACGCTGCCAATCTGCGATCGAACACCACCACGCAGTACTCCGCGGATCAGATTCACGAAACAGGTTTGGCAGAGGTCGACCGAATCGAAGCTGAAATGCTGGACATTCTGGATAGTCAGGGCGTCACAGGCGCGGACTTTGCCAGCCGCATCAGAGTGCTGATGGACGACCCCGCACATCAGTTTCCCAACAGTGACGAGGGGCGCGCCGAGATGATTGCCTACCTCGAAGCATTTGATCAAAGGGTGATGGCAATAGCCGCCGACTACTTCATTACCATTCCACCGCAACCGCTGGAGATTGTCCGCGTGCCCGAATACTCGCAAGACTCCTCTCCAGGCGGTTACTACAACGGTCCGGCACTCGATGGCTCGAGACCCGGTCGCTTTTACATCAATCAGAAAAACACAGCAGATAACCCTCGCTGGACACTGCCAACCCTCATGATTCACGAGGGCTCTCCCGGCCATCACTTCCAGATTTCAACGTCTCAGCTTATAGAGGGTGTGCCACTCCTCAGGAGGCTGTCACCCTTTAATGCCTACTCAGAGGGGTGGGCGCTGTACTCGGAGCGGATCGCCAAAACCGACATGGGCCTCTACGACGACGATCCCCTGGGCGACTTGGGCAGACTGCAGGCCGAAATGTTTCGCGCCGTTCGCCTGGTTGTCGATACTGGAATGCATGCGAAACGCTGGAGTCGAGAGCAGGCTATTGAATACATGATCACCAAAACGGGTATGACAGATGAAGAGGTCACTCGTGAGATCGAACGCTATGTGGTCTGGCCCGGACAAGCCACAGCCTATAAAACCGGCCAACTTGCCCTACTCGATATGCGCAAGGAAGCCGAAGAGACGTTGGGCGAGCGCTTCAATTTGCGAACCTTCCATGAGGCGGTATTAATGAATGGCGCGATGCCCCTCGATATTCTCAAAGACACGATGGTCGAGTGGGCTGCTTCACAATAGCGGATTGCTAGGCGGCACGTTTCCCGCAACCCTGTCCCCGGCACTGACCACTCCCTGAACTCAAGCGGAGCATGACAGCCGTCTCAACTCAACTCGGTGTGCTGGTGGCTAATTCGTCCCTGATACACCGTAAAGGTATCGGCACCCGAGACGAGATCGGCACTGTCTTGCGTCCTATGCCAGCGCACTCGCACGATGTCTGACTTGAGTGATTCAATGCGGCCGAAGGTCAGACTTTGTGCGTCGGGCCCCGATGAGACGGCGTCATAGTAGTCTGCGATGGCATACCAGCCCTCAAACCGGGCGTTTGGACGCGCCAGCACAGCGTCCAGAGAATAGTCAGCGCTCATCCTGATCGGGTCCCCGCTGCGTACGGCATCCAAATGTCTCGCCACGACCGCCTCGGCAGACTGACTGGCCAAATCACCGAGGGTAGGATTCACCCTGTCTCGCCACTCACCCAAATCAACGTAATCTCGCACCGACAACACCGTCTGGGTTTCGGGGTCAATCGTCAAAACGCCATTGCAGGACACTGCATACTCAGCTCCCGCCAGCCAAAAACGATCCTGCCGCTCGTACCAACCCGTTACTCCCTCCACACTCGAAGACAATACGTCCCACTGGACCCTATCTGACCAGCACAAAATAGGATGCAGCAGTAGCATGATCGCCTCCCGGCCCTCGTATGGAGCATGGGGTACGTTCTGCCACGTCGCGTCGCGGTGTAGCGCCCGTCGCACAGCCCGCAAATCTCGCGACTCAATCGCACTCAGTAATTGCTGAATAACCTGCCGCGTTATCGATTCAGTTTCCATGGCGTCATCATAATCCGGGAATCCCGTCGGTCGGTAATTCGCTCACGCGACGTCTTTACGGGTGAGGCAACAGGTCGATCGCCCGTAACGGGGTGCATGAAGATTGGCCTCACAGACAGCGTGCCCCCGGGCGATTCCCCGAAGGCGGCTTAACGGTTACCCTTGTCCCCCCACTCATCAGCACTCAGGAGCGAGCCTGTGTCCAGTCCCTCTTTCGATATCGTCGTGTTCGGCGCCTCAGGCTATACCGGCCGCCTTGTGGCGGAATACCTATGGGAACGATACGGCGAATCCGAATTCAAGTGGGCCATGGCGGGACGCTCGGTTGAGAAACTGGCCGCTGTGCGCGCAGAGATGGGAATTGGCGAGCAAATCGAGCTATTAGCGGTCGATGTCGACGATCCGGCATCGGTCCAGAAAATGGTAGACGCATGCAAAGTGGTGATTACCACAGTGGGCCCCTACCAGCTATACGGCGAAGAGCTCGTCAAGCAGTGTGCCGAACGAGGGACAGACTATGTTGATCTCACAGGCGAGCCGGGTTGGATGCATGGCACCATCGCACGCTATAGCGAAGCGGCCAAGAAAACCGGAGCACGCATTGTTCACAGCTGCGGATTTGACTCGATCCCCTTTGACCTTGGCGTGTTTATTCTCCAGCAACATGCCATCAAAAAAACCGGTAGGCCGATTGCGGCTGTAAAGGGTCGCATGCGCGCCATGAGCGGCACTTTTTCCGGAGGCACGATTGCCTCAATGCGGGCTACGATGGCCGCAGCCAAGGCAAACCCGGACCTCATTGGCATACTCACCAATCCTTTTGCGCTGACAGAAGGTTTTGTCGGCCCCGAACAACCCAAAGGCGCTGTCCCTCAGTACGACGCCGAACTGCAAAGTTGGAGCGCACCCTTCTTCATGGCGCCCATTAATACCAAGAACGTGCACCGCTCCAACTATTTGTTGGACCATGCATACGGTGAGGGCTTCTGTTATGACGAAATGATCCTGACGGGCGACGGCGATGAGGGCAAAGCCACCGCCGAGTTCATTACCAAAGATGATTCGATCTCCAAAAGTAATTTACAGCCCGGTGAAGGTCCCAGTCAGGAAGAGCGAGAAAACGGCTTTTATGACGCCATTTTCCTCGGTGAAAGTGAAGGCGGTGAGCTGATGATCAGCAGCGTTAAGGGCGACCGGGACCCGGGTTACGGCTCGACTTCAAAAATGTTGGCCGAAGCCGCGGTCTGCCTGTTGCTGCATCCAGACCTGGCGGCGGGAGGGCTTTGGACGCCCGCCGCCGCTCTTGGCGAGACACTGATAACACGCCTTAACGACTACGCCGGCCTCACCTTCCAGATTGAAAAAGGCTGACCGTGCTTGTTTGTCCCGCGAACTGACGATGTCCCCAGAAGAACTCAAAGCACTGTTAGATAGCGCGTTACCAGACCACCTTCGGGGAACGATTTCGGGTGACCATGTCAGTCAGCTGACGCGTTTATCGGGCGGCGCGAACAATGAGACCTGGCAGCTCCAATGGGGCGATACTCCTCTGATTCTTCGACGTCGGCCATTTTCTTCCAACGCAGTAGCTGAACTCGAAGGCAACATTCTGGGACTCTCATTGGTTGACGAAGCCGCCGTCATCCGACTCGCGAGCTCAACCGATGTGCCCGTCCCAAAAGTACATGCCGTTTTCGATTCGACTCATCCGGTTGGCGAGGCTTTCCTGATGGGTTTCATACCGGGAGAGAGCATCCCCCAACGCTGGCTGGTGGACGAAGCCTTCTCAGGCGCCCGTCACCACTTGGCATACCAGTGTGGTGAAGCGCTCGCCAGGATTCATGCCATTGACTGCACACAGCTGCCCAAGACGATCGGGCCCACCTCACTCGACAGGCGATTCGAAGCGGCACAACAGCGCCTGCATGCGTTTGGCGATATCTCACCCGTCATGCAGTTTGGGCTCAATTGGCTTATTGACCACGCGCCAAGCGACGCGCCCGGTGTACTGCTACACGGAGACTTTAGAACCGGGAACCTACTCATTGACCAGCAGGGACTCGCGGGCGTTCTGGATTGGGAATTGACGCATCAGGGACCGGCGGAAGAGGATCTGGGCTACCTCTGCACGCATGTCTGGCGATTCGGGCAACTCGATAAACCCGTGGGTGGCTTTGGTCACTATTCCGACCTGATCGCTGGCTACGAATCGATCGCTGGCTGGACTCCTCAGCTTAGTGCCATCCGCTATTGGGAAATCTTTGCGGCGCTCAGTTGGGGACTTGTTTGCCAGACCATGGGAGCACTCTGGCACAGTGGGCAAGGTGATGTTGAACGAGCTGCGGTGGCGCGCCGACGCTCAGAGGCGGAATTGGATATATTGCTACTCATAGAGGAATGGGACGCGTGATGACCAGAGACACTGACGCCACAATCCGATCTGACGTGTCTTCCGCGGAACTGTTAGCTGCGGTAACACAGTTTCTCAAGGAGCGCGCCGTCCCCGCCCTGTCAGGGCGAGACCAATTTAACGCGCGGGTAGCGGCAAACGTGCTGGGTATCATTGATCGGGAGCAAGCCATTGCACCCAGGCTGGCAGAGCTTGATGACGCAGCAGCCGCAAAATGGTTGCCGACTGATTCGAGTCCATCGCACACCGCGGTAGATATTGCACGCGCGCTGGCCAACCGAAAAATCACCATCGATGATGATTTCATTCAATATTTAAAAGCTCGCCAGCTTCTGGTGACAGCAATCAATAATCCGCGCTACCCCAGCCGCACCATCGCGGAAGAACGATGGCGCGGCGCATTGGAAGACGATTGATCGACTGATCTCGGCGGAACGCGATTTTTATGCGCATTGATCTAACAGTTTTATGGCGATACTGACACAGGCGATACCCCCCAATGGCTGAGACATTCCTTTTCGATATTCCCCGATCTATCGAGGATTACCTGCTGGTACTCGATGAATTTATTGAGCAAGAGATCAAGCCGCTTGAAGCGCAAGACGACAACATGCGTTTCTTCGATCATCGGCGCGAACATGCCCGCACCGATTGGGACAATGACGGCCTGCCCAGAGAGGAGTGGGAGGCCCTTTTGATGGAGATGCGTCGGCGCGCTGACGCTGCGGGCCATTTTCGCTACGCGTTACCCACAGAATTTGGGGGGCAAGGTGGCAGCAATTTGGCAATGGCTCGAATCAGAGAACATCTCGCCAGCAAAGGGCTTGGGTTGCACAACGACCTGCAGAACGAGAGTTCAATCGTCGGCAACCTCATGACACCTCTGATGCTCCGCGACTTTGGGACGGCGGCACAGCAAGCCAGATGGATGGAACCGCTGCTGCAGGGGGAGCTTGGCTGGTGCTTTGGTCTGACCGAAGCCGCGCATGGATCCGACGCCACCTGGATGGAAACGAGAGCAGAGCGCACCCATCGGGATGGCAAAGAGGGATGGCTGATCACAGGAGAAAAGATGTGGACGACCGGCCTTCACAAGGCGAGCCACGTACTGGTCTTTGCCCGGCACACCGGCAAGGACGGTAGCCCACATGGAATTGGTTGTT
Organism: Halieaceae bacterium; assembly: GCA_038106565.1. Lineage (GTDB taxonomy): Bacteria > Pseudomonadota > Gammaproteobacteria > Pseudomonadales > Halieaceae > Luminiphilus. The sequence continues at coordinate 39,086 of JAYOEE010000014.1, read as the reverse complement.
TTGTGGTGCCCACAGAGGCACCAGGGTTTCAGATTGGGGACTATCTGTGGACCTTCAACATGCCCACAGACCACCCACAATGCACTTTGAATGAGGTGTTTGTAACCGATGAGGACGTACTGGGCGACGTTGATCAGGGTTTGAAGGTGGCAATGCATTTCGTTCACGAGAGCCGAATCCGTCAGGCTGCCTCCTCGCTTGGCGCAGCCCAGTACTGCCTGAATGAAACCTTCGCGTATACCAAAGAACGCGCTCCCTTTGGTAAACCACTCTCCACCAATCAAGGCATTCAGTTTCCTCTGGTTGAGCTCCAAACCGAACTCGAAATGCTGAGACTTTTAATCTACAAAACCGCAGCTCAAATGGACCGCATGAATAAGGTCGACGTCGCCAGACAACTCACAGACAAGGTGTCGATGTGTAATTACCGCGCCAACCGACTGGTTTGTCAGGCTGCCGACACGGCGATGCAGTTCCATGGAGGTCTTGGCTACTCGCGGCACAAGCCGTTTGAGCACATTTACCGACACCACCGGCGCTATCGCATTACCGAAGGTGCGGAGGAAATCCAACTCAGAAAAATCGCAGGGGTCCTTTACGGATTTGTCTCTTGATATTGCGGACGTGTGGCGACTGCGAGGGTTTGTAAATAACCCTACAGAAAGGAAACGGGTTGACGACAGGCTCGCTACAAATCCCTCCGGCATGAACCGAGCGCCCTAACCTTCAAGGCGCCTCGGACGCAACCAGTGGCTTTAATTCTCTCTGCAGCGCGCCAATCAGCATCTTTTCGTAGTAGCCCGACACCTGAGTGGATGCTTCCTCCAAGTAACCTTTCAGTGCAGTTGCATCGGTGGGAACGCCACACTGTGACCAATTTCCTGCTACGGCATGATCGACATAGGCAATGCGCGCGGACTTAAGACCCGCCTCTGCAGCACCGCGCATCCATGGCTCAGCTTCACACAGTCGAGCCTCCCTCGACAGCATCAACCCATATACAAACATGGCCTGGGTATGACCCGAGCTGGCCGACTGAGCGAGATATACCATCCCCTCCTCATAAGAGGTGTCATAACGATCAGCGTGATACACGATCGCACGCGCCAACTGGTACTGGAGCCGGGCATTACCCGGATCCGACTCCAGATCACGTCTGCATGCGGCCATCGCTCGAACGGTATCAACGTCCGAAGAGGACACGCCCGGGCCAACTCGATCCGGGTCCGAGGGGTGCGCCACTTCCCAGTCACAGCCGGTAATCGCCTGTGAATAAGCGGGCTGCGTCATGACGGAGAAGATGACGAAGAGCCAAACGACCCATACCATTCGCGCTTGGTACAAGGCGTTAATGTCCATGTCAGACGCCTGAATCCTCGGTAACACGAATCGCAGGCGGCGCTGCCAACATCTCTACCAATTGATTCAAGACACCCGTCTCGGTCCGCCAGTCCAGATAGCGTTGATAATGCGCGGCACTGTCCCAGTATTCGACAAACAGGATGGCCTCGCCGTCGCCCTCGATATACACGCGCAAATCCTGGCATCCATCAAACGCCCGCGTGTCGGGCAATATACCGCTGAGAAAATCGAGGATAGGCTGGCAACCGCCATCACCCGGTTTGAGATCTACCAATACCATCGTCATTGAGATACCTCCTGTGCAGAGTCAGAAAAAAGTTGGATAGCGGCGGGCTCGGCGGTTTGTATGAGTAAGGCCCGCTTGCGAAGAAATCGCATGAGTCCTGCTGGCCCCATTCTGGAGCCACCCATTCCCGAGCCTCGGAAACTGTTCTTTTCAACGTCATTCACGATCCCGGTCAGCGAAGCGTCGTTAATACTGATCGCACCGACCTCTAAGCGCTCGGCCACGGCCATCGCAGCGTCTCGGTCGGCCGAGAATACAGCGGCAGAAAGACCAAAAGTCGAGTGGTTGGCCAGACTGATTGCTTGCTCAATCTCTTTAAAAGCAATGATGGGGATCACGGGCCCAAATGTTTCTTCCTGCATGATCAACATATCGTGGGTCACCCCGGTGAGCACCGTTGGTGGATACCAGATTCCTCCCTTTCGCACCGGCTTGCCACCCAACAAACAGGTTGCGCCTTGGGCAAGCGCGTCGTCTACCTGAGCCTGAATAGTGTCGACCTGCTTCTCGAATATCAGTGGCGCAATGTCGCCGGCACCGTCCTCAGAGCAGGTCAGCGTCAGCGCACTCAGCTGGTCCACCAGCTCGTGCGTAAAGCGCTCACAGACCGCCTCGTGGCAGTAAACACGCTCCAGCGACTGGCAGGCCTGTCCGGTCATGCCAATCGCGCTCCGGATAATGGCTCGTGCAGCAAGCGGTAGATCCGCATCGGGCAAAATCACCGCAGGATCCTTACCACCGAGCTCCAGGAAAGCGGGTATAAAACACGCGGCGGCCTGCTGGCTCACTTGCCTTCCTGTGCGCACACTACCCGTGAAGCATACTGCGTCAACGCGGTCGATCATCGCCTTTCCGGTTTCCGGGCCCCCCGTGACGATGCGCAATACGGCCGCCAGCTCAGGCACCCGATCCAGTGCCCGCTGAAGCGGGGCAATAAAGCGCGGAGTCACCTCAGAGGGCTTCAGCAATACCGAGCAACCCGCAGACAGCGCGGCGAGACTATCAATCATGGCCAGTAGCAACGGCACGTTCCAGGGACTGATAACGGCTACTACGCTGTAGGGGACCAATCTGTGCTGATAATGCACAGTAGGAACCTGCGCCGACTGTCCACTTCGCTCAGCCTCAGAGAGCAGCGACGGGGCGCGCTCTGCCCACATCCGAATCAGCTCTATCGATTTCACTGCCTCAAACTGGGCAAACGTCGTGCGGCCCGTATCGACAGCCAATGCCTGACCGAGGGGCTCCAGTTCGGCCATCATCTCCTCGGCAAAACGATTCAGGCAATTCGCTCTCCCGTCGGCGCCCAGCGCTCGCCATCCCACTTGCTCGTCGCGAAGCGAATCGGTAAGCCGCTGGATTTCTTCAGCAGATGTGGCGGGGATCTGGTAATCCCATTCGCCAGTGCGAGGATTTCGAACCGATAACACCGCGGGTGTCATCTCAGCTCGCTTTCCTGAGCATCGCGCCAGAAAAATGTTTGGGTAAGCCTGCTGAGGCGGTGAAACCGAACCATTCCTCATTCGGTAGTAACTGCGCGACGTCTTGTCGGACCTTCAGTAGCGCCTCTAAATCGATCCCCGTGGAATAACCCATCGAGTCGAGCATGAATACAAGATCTTCAGTCACGATGTTGCCACTGGCGCCGGGAGCAAAGGGGCAGCCACCCAAACCGCCCAGGGAGCTGTCGAGTGTAGTGATACCCAGATCGACAGCACGCAATGCATTGGCCAAGCCCTGACCTCGCGTATTGTGCAAATGCACTCCCGTCAAACTCGATTCCCCAGAGCGTCGCCAAATGCCTGTGACCAACCTCTCCAGCTGAGCGGGGTTGCCCATGCCAGTCGTATCCGAGAGACCGACTTCGGCCACGCCAAGATCCAGCACCCGTTCCGCCATATCGATAACAAAACTCTCCTCCACCGCGCCTTCAATTGTGCAACCGAAAGCGGTAGACAAACCCACCTCGAAAGCGGGACGGGATGACGCCGGCACCTGATTTACCAACGCCTGACAAGCCGCTATCTCCTCAAGCATTTGGGAATGGCTTCGACGAACATTCTTGAGGCTGTGTGTCTCGCTCAAAGAAAGTGGGATGGAAATTTTGTGCGCACCTGCCTCCAGTGCAGCCTCGCAACCTCTGACATTGGGCACCAACACCGCAATCACCAGCTCGGCGTGACGCCGAGCACCCTCTACCACGGCGGCGGTATCTGCCATCTGTGGCAATAGCTTAGGCGAGACAAATGAGCCCACCTCGATCTCGCGCACGCCCGCACCATACTCTGCCTCGATCCACGAGAGTTTTCCTTCGGTAGACAAAATGCTCTCTACGCTCTGCAATCCGTCGCGCGGACCGACCTCACTGATTGTGATGTGCTTCATATTCTGTCCTTCAGTGATCCAGCTTGACCACAACCTTGCCGGTATTCAGCCCCCGCATCAGCTGACAAAAAGCGTCTGGGGCAGCAGCGAGACCTTCGTGGATTTCCTCATTGGCAACCAACTCTCCCGCTTCAGCCAGCGGCACAAATTCCGATTCGAACGCGCCGCGCATGGGTTCGTAGTCGTACACAACCAAGCCGCTGACGGTCGCGCGCTTGGTGATCCACAATCCCGGATGCGGGCCAGTGGTTTTGTGGTCACCGTTGTAATCTTTGATCAAACCGCACAGCACAACTCGCCCCCCGATCGAGAGTTGTTGCGCAACGGTTGTCAGTGTCGGATCACCCACCAGATCAAAATAAACGGAAACGCCCTCCGGCGCCACGCGAGACAGCGCTTCAGACAGGTCCTCGTCAACGCGATCTATGCAGTGGTCATAACCCAATGTTTCCAGGGCAATTCGTCGCTTCTCCTTGCCACTGGTGACCGCGATGGTCGTGGCACCCGCGCGACGGGCGAGCTGTGCAGCCATGGCGCCCACACCGCCTACCGCAGCGGGAATAACGACCACGTCACCTGCGCGTACCTTGGCCTGATGAACCATGCCCGCCCAGGCGGTCAGCCCGGGCATACCGAGTATGGATAGCGCTAACGAAGGGCGACTCAAACCCGCCGGCAAGCGCGACAATTCGCCGGCGCGATGGTCACTGAATCGCTGCCAGCCGCCCTGGCACCGCACCAACGTGCCCGGTTGCCAATCGGGGTCGTCACTTTCTACTACGCGAGCCACCACTTCGCCCGGGACCACCTGTCCGGGATCTACCCCATGCCCCATATGGTTTCCCGCAATGACTGAGCGCATATAGGGGTCCAGAGACAAATAGAGCGTTTCGCAACGGACGGCTCCGTCAGCCCGCGATCCCAGCGCACGCGCCTCCAGAGCAAAATCTCCTGTACTGGGTAACCCTTCCGGGCGCTTAGCTAAAATGACGGCACTGTTGTCCAAAATTTCGGTCACCTCTGGGCTTTGCGGCCCCAAACAGCTTAATGATATAACATCATAACAAATCATCCGGAGAGGTAATGATGACGGGTGCCCGGGGGGCAGAGGAGCAGGCGACTCCGCTGCAGGGGATAAAAGTAGTCGAGTTCACTCATATGGTGATGGGGCCAACCGCGGGGGTAATCCTCGGGGATCTGGGCGCCGATGTCATCAAAGTCGAACCGCTTCAAGGGGACAATACTCGCCGCCTGAAAGGGTCTGGAGCCGGCTACTTTCCGATGTATAACCGCAACAAACGCTCCATCGCTCTGGATCTGAAGCATCCACAAGGGCGCGATCTTGCCCTGCAACTCATCGCCTCTGCCGATATTGTGATCGAGAATTTCCGCACCGGCACTATGGCCAATCTCGGTCTGGACTATGAATCGCTTAAACCGACTCACCCTGAACTGATTTATTGCTCTTTAAAAGGTTTCCTGTCAGGCCCCTATGAAAACCGCGTAGCGCTGGACGAAGTCACCCAGATGATGGGTGGGCTCGCTTATATGACGGGCCTTCCGGAACGTCCTCTTCGCGCAGGCTCTTCGGTGATCGATATCACCGGCGGTATGTTTGGTGTCATCGGCATCCTCTCCGCGCTTCATCAGCGCAAGACAACAGGTGAAGGTAGCCATATCACCAGTGCATTATTTGAGACGACGGCGTTTCTGGTGGGACAGCACATGGCGCAGCAGGCGGTCAGTGGAGAGGCTCCGCCACCCATGTCGGTCCGCCAATCCGCCTGGGCGATATACGATATCTTTGATCTTGATTCAGGCGAACGCGTCTTTGTCGGTATCGTCAGCGACACCTTATGGCTACGATTCTGCGAGGAATTTGATTGCCCTGAGTGGGCGTCAGACGACTCGCTCGCTACCAACGCCGGCCGCGTAGCGGCGAGAGCGGAGCTTCTCCCAGCCATCCGCTCACTGTTTGCGCCAATGGGGTTGGAAGCACTCAGTCAACGGCTCGATCGTGCTGGGCTCCCCTTCTCGCCCATCAACACTCCCGGCGATTTGTTCGATGACCCCCATTTGACGGCCTCAGGGGGCTTGCTGCCGATCCATCTCACAGATGGTGAAGCAGCCGGCACCGCCACAACGTTGCCCCGTCTACCCGTAGAGTTTGGGCATCGCAAACCCGCGCTGCATAGGGACTTACCCAGCGTGGGGGCACACAATCATGAGGTGCTCACCGAGCTGGGGATAGACAACGAGGCCATCGCCGCGCTTGTCGCAGAGGGTGTATTGAGTGGTTGATCAGCCCGTCAGATAAACCCACGGCCGAAGAGCGCGGTCGCGCACCTCAAACGCGGCGATCGCATCGAGAGACTGTTCTGTCAACCCGATTTCATCGAGCCCTTTTAGCAGCATCTCGCGTGCATTCGCTTCGATTTGAAAAGGAACTGCCTCGGCCGCTGGATCAGTCTGTATCGAGCAAGCCTCCAGATCGATTCTCGGTTGATTGGCTTGGGGGTCCCGCCGAACCCACGCAGATATCCGATCAATTTGATCAGGCGCCAGCTGAATCGTCAGGAGGCCATTTCGGAGTGCGTTATTGCGAAAAATTGTGGCGAAGGAAGTCGCCAACACAACTCGAAATCCGTACTCCATCAGCGCCCACACCGCATGCTCCCTCGAGGAGCCGCAACCGAAGTTATGCCCTGCGATCAAAACAGATGCGCCAGAAAATTCAGCTTGGTTCAGCACAAAATCGCTATCGGCTGCGCGAGCATCAGGATCCGTGTACCGCCAAGGGGCAAACAAACCATCGGCCAACCCCGAGCGAGAAACGGTTCGCATTTCTCGAGACGGGATGATGGCATCGGTATCGATATTATCGCGAGGCAACACTGCAGCCACACCCTCGTGCCGGATAAACGGTTTCATGCTGCGGTATCCACCACCGGGGTATCCGCGAGTAAATACCCCGCGCAGGCGCTGGCAACAACGGTAAGTGGGCTGGCGATATGGGTGCGCACACCCAATCCCTGGCGGCCTTCAAAATTACGGTTGGTGGTAGAGGCGACCCGCACTTCCTGACCAAAGCTTTCACCACCGGCAAAGAAGCACATGGAACAACCGGGCTCTCGCCACTCGAACCCTGCGCCGCGAAAGATTTCGTCCAGTCCCTCTGCTTCAGCCGCGCGTTTCACCTGACCGCTACCCGGCACACAGAGCGCCTTGACCCCTTTGGCCACCCGTTGCCCGGTGCGATTGAGGAACGCTGCCGCCAAGCGCAAATCCGACAGCCGACTGTTGGTACAGGATCCGATAAAAGCGGCATCCAGCGGGTAATCCGATAATCGCGTACCACCCGTCACGCCCATGTAATCTTGTGCTTGTCGCCAAGCCGCTGCAGATGCGTCATCGGGAGCGTCCGCAATGCGCGGCACGGATCCATCCCAATCGATACAGTGCTGCGGGCTGGTTCCCCAGCTGATCTGCGGCTTCAAGTTGTCAACACTCAAGTGATGCTCAAAATCAAACGTCGCGTCCGGATCGGTTTGGAGTGAACGCCAATGCTCGATCGCCTGTGACCAGGCATCACCCTCGGGAGCAAAACGACGACCGTGACAGTACTCGATCGTTTTCTCGTCCGGGGCGATGAGACCGGTAAAGGCGGAAAGCTCTGTGGACATGTTGCAGAGGGTCAAGCGCGATTCAACCGGTAATTGCTCGATAGCCCGACCGGAAAACTCGATTGCACAACCTGCACCCCCCGCTGCCGACAGCTCGCGAATCGTATAGAGGATCAGATCTTTGGCAGTAGCCTGTGCGGGCAGGGTGCCAGAGAAATGAACGCGCATAGTTTGAGGGCGCGCGACCCGAAGGGTGCTGGTCGCCAGTGCGTGTTCCGCCTCCGTTGAACCCACGCCCCAGGCCAGTGCGCCAAGCCCGCCCAGCGTACAAGTATGACTGTCTGGGCAGATCAGGGAGAGCCCGGGCAAAGCGATACCGAGCTCCGGTGAAATCACATGAACAATACCTTGATCGGGATCCTGAATGTCAAACAGGCGAATGTCCATTTCTTGCGCCGCACTGCGCGTCGCGACGATAAAATCACGACCGCTCGGCATGAGCGTCTCATCGCCGCGTCCCGGCAAGGTGTCAACGATATGGTCCATGGTGCAGAAGGCATGCTCACGACGACGCACCGACCGATTGCGGTCTAACAGGCTATTGAGCGCGACGCTGCCAGTTCGCTCATGCAAGAATATGCGGTCCACGTAAAGCAGGGATTGACCTTCAGCGAGTGCCTCCACCTCGTGCACCTGCCAGAGCTTGTCAAACAGTGTTTGCCCCACAGTAAAACCCGCATGTTCAGAGCCCCCAGTGAAAACAGAGGGCCGTAAAAGTCATATTCAATATAACAATAAGCCTAATTTGTGGAGACTGGCAAATCGGCTTGGGTAAAAGAGAGCTCCAGTGGGGTACCCGAAGGCAGGGTAATGATGCCGCCGCTGACTAAGCCCTCACGATCCAAATAGGGCAGGGTCCACGGCAATGGCGCTTTGAGCTTGCCAGGGTCTACCGCGAGGCTCACGAGAAAAACACCACCTCTCTGCCCGTCCGCGGCAGGGACCGGCTCGGCGTTCTCCGGGTACTGATCGATCTCGATGCCATAACCATCGGACATTGAGACCAGCGCGAGTGGATGCTCTGTCTCAATTGGCAAACCGTAGGCTTCGGACAATACGCCGATACGATAGGGAATGGGCCCAACGACCCCATTGTCGAAATAACGGCTAAAAAAACCGACGCTGGCTGCAAGGTCACGGCTACCCATCACCATGATAAAAGTCTGACCAACTGGCGCTGGGCTTGGTTCGGGCTGGAGAAAAGACAGCGAGGGGTCAATCATATGGGTCAGGTAAAACAGCTCTTGGTCGGGTCCCGTCACCTGCATCGCCAGAATATTTTTTTGCTCGGTCAAGAAATCGGGCCCCTGAAGATGGGTAAATGCCGATCCGGTCAAGGCCTGCCGTAGCTGTTCTGGATCCTTTACCAGCAACTCGATCGCACTCCAACCGACTCGCCGCATGGATCGAAATCCCGCTTCTGCGCCCTCCACTATCCGGATACCAACCTGCGGTCCAGATGTCGGCATCAACGTCACAAAACGTCGTCCCGTCAACTCAGGTCGCTGAATGGCTGCTGCCATCGACTCAGCTATCGTCCCCTCCTCGGTAACGCGATAACCCAGATATTCCCGGTAGGCTTCCTCAGTCGCTGCGAGGTTAGTAACGAGGACCCAGACCATCATTATTGATTTCAACATGACTACACACTCACTCGGGGCATTGATAGAGATCCAGTCTTCCACCGTCGGGGGCGATCACCGAAAAGCTGAGGGTATTGAGCACACCCGGTAAATCGCGATGCGCCAGCTGTTGATGAATCTGCCCCGACCACTTACTGCTTTTCCAGCGACGATAACACTGTTCAATATCATCAATCGGTATACATAAGGCTCGCAAACCGCGACCTCCAATGGGAACAGTTTGCAGCGGCTGCAATGCATGCTGCGGAACGTCGATCAATTCAATGGATCCAGACATCGCGGCCTGCGGGTGAGCAATACTAAGATGGATACCCGCACTGTCGGGTGGGTGGTGTTCAAGTTGCAACACTTTGGGCCCCTCCCCCGGCAAGGGGCCTGTGTGATCGATGAATCGCTTGAAACCCGCCAGCTCAAGGAACGCCAGGGTTTGCTCCACATCACTCACCATTTGAGTGCTATTGAAAATAGTACTCATACGGTCGAATTGGACACCCTCAAGCGGTGGATGCAATCGCTGCATCACCGCCAATACGATGCCATCGTCCTGAATATATAGCCCTTCTTTGGTCTCAATATCTCCGAAACGCCAGGCGACGGAAGGGACCAGTTCGCGCCAGCCATGCTCAAGTAGGAAAGCGCGAGCCCAATCACTATCGGCCGTGCGCATATTGATGTCGAAAATGCCACCCGGGGTGGTCACAGGACAATCGAAGGGTCGCAACAGGGGTACGTCGACCGCTGCGGATATCAGCAGTACCTCGCAGTCGCCGTCGGGGGAAGACCAACGAGTGAGTTCGGCGGGGTGCTCGCAACCCCAGAAATGGGCACTTGTCGCATCTAAAGGCCCGTGTGCCGCTTGCCAGCCTAGCGCGCCGAAAAAACCTCCCAGAACGGGTGCATGCGCGGTGATCATCACCACATGCGAAAAACCTGTCTGTCGCAAGTAGGCCCCCTTTTTCTTTGTCGCACTGGTCGCATCATACCGTGAAAGAAAACCGGATTGCCGTGTAGAGATAATCCGAGCGATTTGTTTCAGCGCATCCGACTGGGCATTAGGACCTACTTTTGCTGCAAAACGAGAGTGTTGGCAGATTGCTCCCACGTACAGTATTGTCGGCGCTTGGCGGGGTCTTCTGCTCGCATTCGCCATGTCTCTATTGACTAATACCGCGAGTGGTATCCCCTAACGTCTGCTAACCTTTTTATGTCATGCAATATTGTTGGCACTAGTCCGGAGGCGCCGAATGAACGCAGTGGTATCAACCATCACCACACTCCTTCCTGCGGAGATCATCGATACAGATCCAGAAAAGATCCGGCTGTACTCGCAGGATGTGTTCACTATCGGACCTCCGATTTGCGCTGTCGTGCGCCCGAGAAGCATCGACGAAGTCATTGCATTGGTAAAAGCCTGCCGCGAGAGCGGCACACCGATTGTCACCCGGGGCGGTGGCATGAGTTACACCAGTGGATACATCGCGACCGCGCCAGACAGTATCTTGGTCGATATGACCAGCATGGACGCCGTCATTGAAGTCAATCTGGATGACCGATATGTGACAGTGGAAGTCGGCTGTACCTGGCAGAAACTATACGAGAAGCTCTCGCCACTTGGCGTAAGAACCCCCTATTGGGGAACGCTTTCCGGTCGATTTGCCACGGTGGGAGGTGGATTGTCGCAAAACAGTATCTTCTGGGGGAGTGGCCAACGGGGCACCGCAGCTGACAACGTTTTGTCTGTCAGTGTCGTCACCGGAAAAGGCGAGTTAATCGAAACCGGGTCTGCAAGTCAGCAACGCGCGGCCCCCTTCATGCGCCATTTCGGTCCGGATCTCACCGGCCTTTTCCTCGGTGACTGTGGGGCGATGGGAATCAAAGTGCGCGCCACCCTCCCCTTGATTCCAGTGGCAGGCGCCAAGGGATATACCAGCTTCGCCTTTGATGAATCCGGGCCGATGCTGCGTGCCATGGCACAAATATCGAGGGAGTCGTTGAGTACGGAGTGCTTCGGCTTTGACCCCTACCTGCAACATCAAAGAATGAAGCGTGCAAGCTTGACCGCGGACGCACAGCAGCTGTCGGGGGTGGTTCAGGCTGAATCGGGCGTGATCAACAAAATCAAGCAAGGCGCAAAAATTGCGCTAGCCGGGCGACGCTTCATGGACGAAGTGGAATGGGCGATGTTCACCATCAGCGAAGGCCGTACCGAAGGTGAGGCGGCCTATCAAGCACAGCGAATCAGAGCCATCTGCGAGGCGGAGGGTGGCACCGAATTGCCGGACAGTATTCCGAGGATTTTGGCGGCCAATCCGTTTGGTCCGGTCAACAACATGGTGGGTGCCGAGGGCGAGCGCTGGCTCCCCGTGCACGGCCTGGTTCCCCATTCCCGGAGCGAAGCCGTGCTTGCCGCCGTTGAGGCGGTATACGATGAGCACCGCGCCTTGCTCGAGCAATTTAATATTGAAACCGGATACCTGATTGCGGTCGTCAGTGAACAGATTACTGTGCTCGAGCCCGTGTTTTTCTGGCCGGATGAGCTGAATGCGTTACACAAACACAGCCTTGAACCCGACCATCTGGCGCGACTGAATCAGTTCGAGGCGGTACCCGATGCTTGGCGCGCGGTATACGAGGTGAAAAGTAAGGTGATCGATGTGTTGTCTGAGGAAGGCGCAAGCCATCTTCAACTGGGCAAGGCTTACCACTATCACTCTGCGCTCAAGGCACCGGCTTTGGATTTGATATCAGGGCTCAAGCGGGCGCTCGATCCAGATGGAATCATGAACCCCGGCGCCCTGGGCCTTTGAGCCGCCATTATGCGACTGCCAGTGTAATCGGCAACCCCGGTCTGGCTAGCAAGGTCAGGCAGCATGACGGCGCATGTCATGCCGCGTTCTCGCAGATGCCTCCTGAGCCTTGGGAAGGGCCAGCGGACGCCACCAGAATAATGGGCGTGATATATTTTGAGCCCAACGGTTGTTGCAAGACCAGCCGAAAGGAGGTGGCAGCATGACCGCTTATATTATCGTAGAGGCTGTCATTACCGATCCAGAATCATTCGGTGCCTACGCTCGAACCGTTCCCGCTATCGTGGCTGAATTTGGCGGGGAATACCTTGTTCTGGGCGGCCAACAAGAAGCACTGGAGGGCGATTGGGGCGCCACTCGTCTGGTAATGCATCGGTGGCCTTCAGCAGAACACGCAAAAGCGTTCTGGAACAGCGATGCCTATCAAGCCGCCAAACCCCTTCGCGAAGGCACGGGTGAGTTCAGAGTGATGTTGGTGGACGGTCTCCAACAAACCCCTCTGGAGTAATATTCGGTGACGCCCTATTCCGCGCTAGCACTGCAAATGGACTGTAAGGCAGTCAACGGTTTGAAAGACCGGGCCTCAGTCGAAAACGCAATGTCAGACACGCTTGAAAACGTCGACCGGTTGATCGCGGGGAGTAAAGGCTTCATCGGCACTTTTAGCGGCGACAGCTTGCAGCTGGTCGTCTTGCCTGAGTATTTTCTGACCAGCTTTCCCATGGGGGAGAGTATTGATGAATGGCGGGCCAAAGCATGTATCGCGGCAGACGGGCCAGAGTATCGTCGCCTAGGAGAAATCGCCCAGACCCGTGGTGTCTACTTGTCAGGCAATGCCTACGAACTCGACCCTCATTTTCCAGAGCTCTATTTTCAGACCAGTTTCATTATCAGTGACGCCGGCGAGGTCATACTGCGCTATCGGCGACTGATTTCCATGTTTGCTCCCACGCCGCATGATGTGTTGACGCGATATTTAGAAATCTATGGTGACGACGGGCTGTTTCCAGTGGCCGACACGCCATTGGGGCGACTTGCCTGTGTTGCCTCAGAAGAAATTCTGTATCCGGAGATCACGCGTGCACTCGCCACGCGCGGAGCAGAAGTCATACTGCACTCCTCCAGCGAAGTGGGGAGCCCGAGACCCACACCAAAGAACATCGCCAAGTGCGCGCGAGCCTATGAAAATATGTGTTACGTGATTTCTAGCAATACATCAGCCATTCACGGTTCGCCTGTTCCCCAAAATTCTACTCAAGGTCATTCGCAGGTGGTGGACTACAAGGGCCAGGTGATGGCCGAGGCATACACCGGCGAGTCGATGGTGGCGCACGCGATCATAGATATACCGCGACTGCGCGAAGCGAGGGCCAAACCGGCAATGACGAATTTGCTGGCGCGCCAGAGACTGTCCCTGTTCAGGTCAACTTACGATCAGCCTGACTTTTACCCCGAGGACAATCTCATTGAGGCCGATGGTTCAATCACCTCCGCTGACCGGTCGCACTTTATGGCACAACAGTCCGCAGTCATCGATCGTCTGAAAAGGAAAGGATTAATCTGAACGGTTAGTCTAAGGTCAGATCCATCGAGTACTGAAAATGCTCCGGGTTATAGAGCACCTCCAGAAAGTCCATGATCTGCTCACTTTCCGCCCCCGTTTTTTTATAGGACCTTCGCGTCAGACTCAGCAGCGGCGCTCCCTGGACCACCCCTAGCGCGTCAGCCACCGCTGCAGTGGCAGACACCGCCGATAGTGTTTGGGTGACATGGCTCACCTCGAGTCCCTGCTCGCGAAAATAACTCAACCGAGGAGTGTGTTCGAACATACTGGCGTCAGAGGGCATGTCCACGCCGGCAGTCCAGCTGGTGTAGTGGCCAAACTTCATGCCGTCTCGCTCGCGCACCCTGAGCAAATGCAGCGCCGCTTCCCCGTCAGCTAACTTGAGGTCCTCTCTGATCGCCTGAGGCGGGATGCGCATACCATAGTCGAGAATTTCTGCAGAGGAATTGCGGGCCATGCTCTCAATTTCCTGCAGCATCCCCGTAAGCGGGGCGTGAACAGGTTTGGGCGAGTACTGATAAATGACGTGGGTGCCACGACCCCGTCGTCGCTCTACCAAAGCGTCTTTGGAGAGATCATCCATCGCGCGTTTGGCTGTGATTCGGGATACCTGAAACAAATCGGCCAGCTGTTCCTCAGGCGGCAACCGCATACCGTATGCAAGCGTGCCATCGAGGATGCGGGATTTCAGCAGCGCAAAAAGCTGATGGTAAAGGGGCGTGGGTGATTGCTTGGACAGCTGACCCACCAGATGAGGACTAAAGAATTCTTCCACGTTGCCTTGTCCGGATCCTCAATATGCGCAAAAGCATAATGATATAACAAACTAGGTGTAATCGATATCAGGATCTGTCGCTCGCTGCCAAATACCCGTCATTACTGTCGGCCATCATCACGCCGCGGCAGCGATTTTGGTATAATGTTATATCTTTATTCTGTGGGGGCAGAGGGATGGGAATCACCGAACTGGCAGTGCTTCGCTGGCTGCACATAATCGCAATGGTCTATTGGTTAGGCGGAGAATGGGGCGTTTTCAACACCTCAACCCACGTCATTAATCGCAACCTCTCGATGGAAGAGCGACGACGGCACATGCAGACCGCTTATCACATCGATATCCTCGCCCGTATTGGCATCATCAGTTTGCTGCCCCTCGGACTACACATGGGGCACTTGTGGGGTGTGCAACCCTTCGGCGGGAACTTTCTGGTCGCGGTCTGGGTGCTGGCCATAGCGTGGTTGGCGCTTTGCATCTCCGCTTATTTTCACCGCGAGACTGACCGCGGTATCCAGCTCACGCTGTGGGATGAGAGGGTGCGCTTTATTCTCATACCGTTGTTGGTGATTTCATCAATCAGTTCGCTACTGGGCTACGGTCCTTTCAATGTGGGGCCGATGCAATATTGGTTCTCGATCAAGATCCTGCTCTACAGCGTTACCCTGATGATTGGGCTGAAATTACGTTTCATTATGCGCGAGTGGACGACCCTGTTCCGCGTACTGGCAGAAGGACCCAATCAGGAAGCGGAAAATCAGCTTGAGAAGAGCCTCGCTCTCGGCAAACGCCTGGCCTATTTTTACTGGATCACGATTGCCTCGGTAGCCTTCTTTGGCGCCACTAAAGCAGTCTGAAAATCAGGTCTTGGCCGCCCTGATGATATGACCGGGTGGGGCGTGCCAAATCGCCTCACCACGCTCTACCAGCAGGGCTTCCAGGATTTCACGTATCGTGCGGATGCGATGCGGCTGCCCTACCAACCAAGGGTGGAAATTCAGTGACAACAGCCGCCCGCCCTGCTCGCCACCCTCCTTGATCAGCAAATCGGCTGCATCGATTACCTGCTGAGCAAAGCTGTCCTCACTGTGCAGGTTCTGGGTGAGCACAAAAACATCGTCCAGCTCTAGACAGGACGGAAGACAGGTCATGCTCCCTCGCTCCGTATTAAAAAGATACGGCAATTCGTCATTCACCCAATCACTGTGGTACGAGAATCCGTTACTGACCAGCAGTTCCGGCGTGTTGGCGGTCTGAATCCGGCCGGGACTCAGCCAGCCAGACAAACTTTGGTCGGTGAATCGCTCAAGAGCGGATCGCGTCTTTTGAATCCAACTCACCTCCAGCTCACTATCCACCTCGCCGGCGTGCATGCAGAGCATATTCCAGCCGTGCCCGAGCCACTCATAGGGGGTGGCCGCCAGACGTTCGAGTAATTGGGGGTAATGCTCTGCCAACGCGCCGGATACAGCCAAAGACGGCTGCGCGTCAAACTCTGACATCAGCTTCAGCAACCGATAAATGCCCACCCGGTTCCCATAATCCCTGAGCGTGTAATGCCTCAGATCCGGGTAAGGCATGGTGAGCGCGCCGGGGGGCGCCACCTGCGGTTTTTCTCCGGAAAGCGGGAAATGCTGAACCGAAATATTGATCCACAGCGCAAGCGGTTTACCGCCCGGCCACGCAACGGGTGCTCGATCTTGCAACATCGACCATTCGTAGCGCTCGTGATCCATGCCATAGCGCCGCTGGGAGTAGATCAACAGATCGTCACTCATCGCGCTGCATCTCTGTCACCGCCAATCTGTTGTTTCAGATGAGTCAGGGCGTATTCAGCAATTTCGCGACCGGTTGTCACCCATACCTCTGAGTGCCCGGTGATGTACTCGAGCGCCTCCTCAAAAGCTCGTAGCCGATGAGGACAGCTGACCTGATAGTTGTGGGTGGGGATGCACATAACCGTGCCACTTTCAGCACCCTCGTCATACAACTGATCAAAGGC
This sequence comes from Halieaceae bacterium, assembly GCA_038106565.1. Lineage (GTDB taxonomy): Bacteria > Pseudomonadota > Gammaproteobacteria > Pseudomonadales > Halieaceae > Luminiphilus. The sequence continues at coordinate 22,579 of JAYOEE010000014.1, read as the reverse complement.
CCGACGAATAATCTCTCCATAGCGACGCGGTTCCATGCGCTGCACCACATAAGCAATGGTGTCGTTGAGCTCCAGTGAATACGGAATCGAGACAAACGGTTTACCGCTTCGCGTTTTAACCCAAGTCGGTTGATCATCGTGAAACAGATCGCATGTATAGAGACCACCAGCCTCAGCAAACAGGTCGATCGTATGATCCGAATGGGATAGTGCTGGCGCGAGGTATCCCGCGGGGCGCAGGCCAACAGCGCTTTCGATGGTCGCCATGGCATCCTCGATCATCTCCCGTTCCTGATCCTCTGTCAGGCCGTAGGTGTAGCGGGTGTTGTAAATCCCGTGACTGAAAAACTCCCAGTCCCGCTCGGCACACATTGCAATGATCTCAGGATGGTGCTCGCACAGTGCGGCAGACAGACTGATCGAGCCGCGCACGCCATACTTGTCGAGTACAGCCATCTGGCGCTGATGCCCTACCCTATTCCCATAGTCTCGAATGCTATATCCCGGAACAGAGGGATAAGGGTGGGGCCAAGGTTTACGAAACGGGTTGTCGGGTGGGTTGAGTTCGTAAAACTCAATGTTAGGCGCCACCCAAAATGCCAGCCGCGCGCCATTGGGCCACGCTATCTTGGGCCGATTTTCGTACGGGTTGTAATCATAGAGTGCAAGTTCAGCACGCTGTTCTAAAGCGCTCATCAGCGATCCTGCTGGGAGAGCCAATCAAGCACTTCCTGCGTCCCTAATACGTCAGCATATTTGATCAGGAGATCCGTCAAATTAGCGAAATGATAGCTCTCGTGCTTATCCGCGACACATTCTTCCGGCACGATTGTGCGATAGCCACGCGACAGAGAATCTACCGCGGTAGCCCTTATGCAGCCGCTTGTTGAACCACCTGTCACGATCAGGGTATCCACTTGGTGCCAGACGCAAAGCGATTGAAGCGCGGTCTCGAAGAAAGCCGACGGCATTTTTTTGCAGTAGATCACGTCACGCTTGTGATCAATTTCCAGACGTTCGTCAAATTCCGCGCGTTCCGAGCCGAACTTAATATTTTGCAGCGAATCGGGTGTATCCGTTCGCGTACCCCAAATGCCGCAGTCCTCGCCGGACTCCATGAAGGCAACATAGGTCCACACCACCGGCCAGTCCAGTGCACGACATGCACTCGCCAGCTGGTTAACCCACTCAAGCTGCCTGGGGTCAGTCTCGTATGCTGTCTTGAAAAGATCCGTTCGCGTATACGCTTTTTGCAAATCCACATTGACGAGAATAGCTTTCTTGCCAAAACCGAACCGAGCTCGGCTGGGGTTTTCCTTGATCTGCTGATAAAGCTGCCGCGCGGTGAGGTCACTGGTTTCCATTTTTATTCCTGTTTTGCTGGAGCGCGAGCCTCCATGATATAAAAACATATCATTAATACATAGCCAGGTCTGACGTCCTGAACAGGACGGGAACTACTCGGGGGGCGCCATGGGACACAGGCTTATTCAAGGCAGGATTGAGTACACCAGCCGCAAACCCGAGCGCTTTGGAGAGGTTCGCGGGCGTGAGGTATTTACGCTGAGCTGCCAACCCGATGGTACTGACGTGTTGCTTGCACACTGCGAAATCGATGATTCGCCCAAGGTGGTGCGGGATGTCTGTCTCGCTCTGCGCCACGCTGATTCCAGTCCAATTGATTGCTCGGTCAGGCTGTCTGTTGGCGGCCAATTTGAGGGCTCGGGATGGATGCGTTTCGCGAAAGGATACGCTGAGTGTGAAACCTTTAACGCCCGCGATGGCCGCATCAGTCAGGAGTTGGATACCCACGAACAGGTCGGATGGCTCCAGAGTCACCCCATCGTAGGTGACGCACTTCTCATGCGCCTCTACCCTCTCCAACAAGGCCCGGGGGTCCATTCACTATCGAATGTCTTCCTCACGTCACCGGATCATCGCGGCGCTACCGGACCCTTCTTTTTTGTTACAAGTTTCGATCTCGTTTACGTCGGAGAAGAGGAAATTGAGGTGGCCGCCGGGAAATTTAACTCGCGACATTTTCAGGTTACCGGCACGGCGGGTAACCTGCCCGAAGAGCACCCACCCTATGATGTCTGGTGTACGGCGGATGACGATTACCTCCTGCTGAGAGCCAGCGCCGAGGGCTATATGCAAACCCACTATGAACTGACTGAATTTTCTATCGAGCAAACACCTTGAGTATCACAAGCGGGAGAGCTCAAGCATGATCGAGAATATGACGCTACGGGTGCCCTCACTGGCCAGCGCCGTCGCTGCTTATCAAGCACTCGGTTACGACACCGCACCTCCGGATGCCGCCTACGCCTCAGCCGTCGCACTTTTGGATGGCTCGTTGGCGGGGTGTTCACATCACGCCATACTGATGTCGGCGGAGCCTCTGCAGACACTGACGCTGGTGGAATGGCCGGGCTCGCTCCCCACGCCTTTTGCATCGCCAGGATGGTCGGCCATGGAAGTGCTCGTTAAAGATCTCGATGCACTGTATAAGGCGTTACCCGACGGGTTTAGCGTTTTGAATCCCCCTGCGGCGCTATCATTCTCTGACCAGATTCGCGCGATGCAGGTCGCGGGCCCCGCGGGGGAGCTGATCTATTTCACCGAAGTATCGGGACAGGTGCCGGGCTTTCAGCTGCCCGCCGCCACGCGTCAGGTGAATCAATGCTTTGTGATGATCAATGCGGTCACTGACATCGAACGATCCATTGCATTCTATGCCCAATTACTGACTTGCGAGGCGCCGACTCCGATGCCCGCACGCGTATCGATTTTGTCCCGGACCAACGGGCTTGATGAAGATCATCGCCACAGTATTGCACCCATCGAGCTGGGGCCAGGACAGCTCTTTGAGCTTGATCAATGGGTGGACCGCCCCATTGCTGCCCAAGACATTGCTCCCTGTGGCTGGCATTCGCTGTCGCTTCGTCGGCAGACTCCGCCCCCGGAGGACTATGTTGCGAATCGACAACCGATAGACGGCACTACAGACTGCTTCCTCATCTCAACTCCCGACGGTGAACGCATCGAATGGCTTTGCCCCGCGAGCTGATCCTGAGGCCTATCTTGGGCACTGACTGAGAGGCATCCATGTATACCGTATTGCTCTACATCCACTTGTTAGCACTGATTTACTGGCTGGGCGGGGACCTTGGCACGTTTCTCTCCAGCAGGCATGTTTTGCGCACCGACCTCAGCGTCGAGTCCCGTCAAACTGCGTTTACCATTCTGATGGAATGTGACATGGGTCCCCGGTTGGCGATGCCCATTATTCTGGGATCAGGCTGCCATCTGGCGATGCTCTCTTGGCCAAACCTGCTACCGGGTTATACCGCGCTGGTTGGTTGGGCTACCGTCGCGATTTGGGTGGGGTTGGTGGCTGCGATACACAGCCCCATAGGTCATCGCCTCCCCTCTCTAACGCAATGGGATCTCCGCCTTCGATTTGCTGTAGTCGCGAGTCTTCTCCTTTTGAGCATCATTGGTTTAAAAGCGGGTTTGCCCGCTTGGCTTGCGCTCAAAGTCGGCGTCTTCTCAGTTCTGGTTGCATGTGGCATCGCGGTGCGGTTTGCGCTCAAACCCTTTGCCACCGCTTACGCCGCTATGCTGACAGAGGGTGCCAGTAGCGAAGGCAACGCCGCTATGATTCACCATATGGGCGTAGTCCGGCGATACGTCTGGGTCATCTGGATTGGGCTTTTTATCAATGCCGCGTTGGGCCTTCGCGTAATCAGCCTGTGAACCAAACCGATCTGGTTGCACCTACCTTAAACATCTCGCGTTGGTTGCTTGCGGCGATTAGCAGCCTGTCTCCTTTCGGCATTTCAATTATGGTGCCACTGGTTCCAGCATTAAGCCTGTCGCTGGGACACAGCGTGAGTGAGCTTCAATATTTATTTTCTGCCTATGTGATCGGTCTAGCGGTGAGCCAACCGATCTTCGGTATCGTGACCGATCAGATCGGCCGACGTCCTATTTTGCTTGCAGGCTTTACGCTTTTTATCCTCGCGAGCGTGTTATTGGTGTTTACCACAACGCTACACACCATGATTTTGCTGCGCTTCCTGCAAGCGGTAGGCGTGGGAGTCGGCACGGTCGTCGCGCGGGGTATTGCACGAGATCATTTACCTCCCGACGAGGCGCTGAAAACCTTTGCCATTCTCACCGCCGCAATGGGCTTTACACCGGTTATCGCACCGGTCATGGGCGGCTTCATCGCGTCGCTCGCGGGCATCGCATCGGTCTTCATCGTACTTGCCTTGCTGGGGTCGAGCTTACTGATACTTTGCTTTCGCGCTATACCGAACGATCGACCTTTACATCGCGCTGATGCGAACAGCGCGTCGCTCAAAGGTTATGTGTCACTTCTGAAATCCGTTCGATTTTGGGGGTACGCGGGCGCATTTGGGTTTCTGCAGGGCATGGTATTTACATTACTCGCTACCGGCAGTGTGCTGTTTCAAGAGCAGTTTGGCCTCTCTATGCAGAGCTTCAGCCTCGTGTGGGGTAGCTCAGCCTTGATCTACGTTCTGGGATCATTTCTGCTAAGCCATACCACCTTCCTCAGTACCGCCCGATGGCAGAATCGCACGGTGCTGGGCATGCTCATCGTGTCGTTGTCTGCCCCAATGCTGATTGCCGGTCAGGGACTCACCATGCTCTCGGTAGTTCTGCCACTGTATACCTCAATGCTACTGTCTGGTGTCCTGACGCCCACCACCATGTATGGCGCAGTGAATGCAGTGCCGCGCTGGAGCGGAAGCGCTGCCGGTCTCTCCAGCTCCATCGGCATGACAATGGCCGGCGTTTTTTCCTGGCTTGGCGCATCCATCTACGAGCATCAGCCCGCATTGATTATGGTGTGCTTTGGGGCTGCGGGGGTGGGCTTTGCGTGCTGTTGGTTACTCGCCCACTCGGGCGATAAACAGCCGGCGTTAGGATGACCTTACAATCTATGGTGG
>JAYOEE010000014.1:1270-17500 GCA_038106565.1 Halieaceae bacterium | reverse complement strand
GCTCAGGTCTCAGGGGCACGATGTCATGTGTCACCCCTGTGATGTACGGTCACCTGATTCGGTCACCAAGCTTTTCGATCAGGTGGTTCAACAATTTGGTCGCGTCGACGTGCTGGTAAACAATGCGGGCATTGGATTTGTGATGAAGCACTCCCGAGAGGTTTCGCCCGAAGAATGGGCGTTGGTCATTGACGTGACCTTGAGCGGCGTATTTTTCTGTACCCAAACCGCCGCCCAACACATGGAAGCAGCAGGCCGTGGCGGGCGGATCATCAATATAGCCAGTCAGGCCGCCAAGTCCGGCTTCCCGCATATGGCCCCCTACTGCGCAGCCAAGCACGGTGTCATCGGGCTGACACGGACTGCCGCTATCGACTATGGCGCCGCGGGCATTACTGTTAATGCGGTCTGCCCCAATCATGTCACCACCGGGCTAGGCAGCGCACAAAATGCCTATTTTTCGGCTTTTAAAGGTCTGACTGAGGAGGCTTATCTCGAGGAAATGGCTGCGCGAATTCCGTTGAACCGTATTGGTAAAGCATCTGACACCGCCGCCATGTGCGCTTTTCTCGCATCAGAGGACGCGAGCTTTATCACCGGCGAAGCCATCAATGTCAGTGGTGGCGAAGAGGTTCACTGAGGCGGCGCATCGTTGAGCGCTACGCGTCGACTCTAGCCCCTATTCATTGCCAGATAAACGCCGATTTGCATCGACCCAAGTGCGCTAAGTCAGCACCTTTCGTTAGATGAGCAATGAAATAAAAACCCCGTTGGCTAGGTGCTCAACGGGGTTCTTGTGTGCCACGAGATCATCGTGGCAAACGGTTCAGCTCTGATCAGTCGCCGAAGCGGTACCTGAGTGTCGCCATATAAGTCTGCGGCAAGTTGAAGTAAGGCGTAAACAGGATGGACTGGTTGTAGACCTTATCCCCGCAGTTCTTGCACTCGACATTCAATTCCCAGCGATCATTCGGGAAGCCGACCTTCACACCCGCGTTGATCAGCGTGACTGATTGGTTATAGCCCAAACTGCGCGTGCCGGGATACTGCGCACCGATGTATCGGAACATGATATTCGGCGTCACGGTGAGGCCACCGACGTTAAAGTCCGCTGACGTGCCCAGAGTATAGGTCTGATGCGGACTTCGCTTGGGCTCTGCAATATTACAATTGGCGTCATAGGCCGCGAGATTGGCATTGGGCACGACGCACCCGCCCGGGAGATCTTTGTATTCCGCATTCTGGAGGCCAATAGACGCAAAAATATTCCAATTGTCCGTTGGTAATGCGGTGATTTCGGCTTCGATTCCGGGCACCTCTAAACCACCAGCATTGGTGGTGAGAAACTGCCCATCAGGCGTTGCAGAAGTCGTCTGCAGATCCTCAAGGTCAGAATAGAAGGCTGTGATGTTGGTGCGCAATCTGCCGTCCATCCAGTCACCGCGCATACCCAGCTCATAGGACCAAATGGTCTCAGGACCAAAGGCCTGCAGTGCGGTGGAACTAGAGCCTCGCGCGTTCCAGCCCCCTGATTTAAAGCCATTGGTGGCCGAGGCATACATCATGAGGTTATCGGAGAAGCGGTGCGCATAGGCGATGCGCGGGGTGAACTCATCCTCTGACTGAGAGAGCGGAATACCCGCCGCCACCATCGCCGCGGAATTCACCGTGCCCGAAAAATCGACTTCTTTTTCTTCATCGGTGTAACGCACGCCCAGCGTCAAGGTGCCATTCTCGCCGATCTGAATGTCTGCCTGCGCGTAGACCGCAAAGCTCTCGGTCGTATTCTCCATCACACGATCAGCGATGTTGAACCACAGCGTAGAGGGAGGCACAGGTACACCCAAAAACGCGAGATCCAGATAATCCCGAAAATCGGTGGTGTTCTCTTCATCCATGTAATACACGCCGGTCTGAAGGAAAGCACGACCATCCATAATGTCGCCAGACCACTTGAGCTCTGCAGAGAACATATCGTGCTCGCCGATATTGTCGATCACGAAGAAATCAGGCAGCGCCTCGTTAAAAGGAAAGTTAAGCAGGAAATCGTGATCTATCTGGCGGTTACCGACGATAAAATTGGCGGTGCCGCCCCAGGCGTCCCACGCCAGGTTTGAGGTGACGTTGAACGTTTGGACCTCGTTGCCGTAATCCGCCTTGTTGCTGCCATCAGGCAACCCTGCGGGAAGACCTGACGTGGTGTAGCGTTTATCGTCATCAACGAAGCCATGGATGTTCGCAAATTCGGTATTGCCGCCATCTATTGCCAAATCCCAGGTCATGGAGTCTGAAATCAGCCAGCGCATCGCCGCGCGGATACCTGACAGTTCCGCCTGGTTGTAATCCTTGCCATCTCGGCGATTCTCCAGGTAGCCGTCATCCTCAACCCAGTATCCGGAAAACTTCGTGAGAAAATTACTGCTGACCGGAATATCCACGCTTCCGCGAAGGGTTTTACGGCCGTATTTACCTGCGCCGGCCTCGACAAAGCCACCAAAAGACTCTCCGGGCTTTTTCATGATGACGCTCAGCGCACCACCCGTGGTGTTGCGGCCATAAAGCGTGCCCTGCGGGCCGCGGAGCACCTCAATTCGCTCAACGTCAAACAACGTAACGTTGTTGATATTCTGGCGCGTGATGTATACGTCATCCACGTATGTCCCAACGGGCGGGTCGAAGGTGGCAATCGATTCATCGTTACCCTGCGCTCGCAGGTAGTACATATTGGCCGTACCTAGTCCGGTGTTATTGCCCCCAAACAAATTGGGCACGACATGGATGAGATCCAGCGTATCGTCGATCTGCAGTTGCTCGACCAATTCTTCATTAAATGCACTGACCGCGATGGGAACATCCTGTACCGAAGCTTCGCGGCGTTCGGACGTGACAATCACTTCCTCAAGCTGGGCATAAGTGAGATTGGGCAGCGCAACGGCTGCGGACAAAATAAGCGGAAAATAACCGTGATGACGGCGCATGTTCATTGAAGGACTCCCCTGTAACTTTATTTTTTTGAGCACTAGAGCTGCTCGCCCTCTAATAGCCATATGGGTATATCATTATCGTTGTAGACCAATCAAGGTCACGCTTTGGCGATAAACACAGATTAGTGGGAAGCACACTTAATCACCGTGGGGGAGATGAAAAATGGCGGGACTCCAACATGCTCTGGCGCTCAACAAAGACCTGAATCAACGCGCGCGCGAGCGCTTCACCTCCTCTATGCGAGCCTGGGTTCTCACGGATCTTGCCGGTCAGATGCAAGCCGACTATCAACAGGCCAGCACGGCAGTGGGCGCCGAGCACAGTTCGGGTGAAGCAGTCCATCAATTCCTAAAAGATCGCGATCTGTTCAAATGGTATTCCAGCCTGCGATGCGCCACGCAAGAACTGGTTTGGCAATCCGTCTTGAGGGCCATCGAGTCGGATCCCGCATCGATCGAAAAAATGGGTAGCGATACGGCTGCGCGCCATGGTGGGACACTCACGCTCGACTCCGATTCTGAGCTACCCGACTATACGGACCAGATGGACGTGCATCTCATGCCCGGGAACTACCAAGGCAGTCACAGCACAGGTGCCGAAGCGGGCGCTATCTATGACAATGGTCTGGACGTCTTTTCATTCGGCGTGATGGGGAAAAATCTCGATGATATCGGCCACTCCATGGCCAACTTCACCCGACTGCGATGGCCGGGTCTGGAACCCAAACTTGTCGTGGATGTGGGCTGCACCATTGGGCACAACACGGTGCCCTGGAAACAGACCTTCCCTGAGGCGGAAGTTCACGGTCTCGACGCAGCGCCCTCCTGCCTGCAATATGGTCACGCCCGAGCAGAGGCCATGGGTATTGCCATTCATTTCCGTCAGGCGCTCTGCGACGCCCTTCCCTATGATGCTAATAGCGTCGACGTCGTATTCTCTTCGATGTTCCTCCACGAACTCCCCACCGCTCAGATTCGCGCCTTCTTTAGTGAGGCTTATCGAGTTCTCAAGCCGGGAGGCGTGTTGATCAATATGGAGCTCCCCCCTAACGATGCGCTTGCCGCCTATGACGCCTTTTATCTGGACTGGGATTGCTTTTACAACAATGAACCGTTTTACAAGGACTTTCGCGACCTCAGCTATAGCAAGCTGTGCGCCGATGCAGGCTTTTCGTCAGAGGACTTTTTTCAGGCGACTATGCCCCGCTACACGTACGTGAGTGAAGCGGAATTTGCTGCCGCTTCCGGAGCAGACGCATCCTTTGACTCTGATACCGGACGGCTCTCGGATACGATTACCTGGTATGCCTTTGGCGCGCAAAAGGGCCACGGTGGCTCATGAGTGACAAAAAGGCCGTCAAAGCGGGACGCCCTGCTTTTTTCTCCGACCCGGAAATTGATCGCCTCTTGGCGATCATTGTGAGACTGATGACCGAGCACTCCGTCCTCACTGAACGCGTGAAAGCACTTGAGACGATGCTCATAGACGCCGACATACTGTCCCGTGATGCACTGGAGTCCTTTGAACCTGACGATGCTCAGGAGGCAGCGTGGTCGCAGGCGAGGTTCCAACTGATTAAAGACGTTCTGGAATCCGGGGCGAACATTACAGAAAAATAATAAGGGGACGGCAAATGGAAGGCTTCTGGCTCTATCTGCACATTCTGCTACTGGTTTTTTGGGTTGGAACAGACGTTGGGGTTTTCATCGCCGCCAAGTGGTCGGAGCGCCCCACTTTGAGTATGGAAACACGGCAGACCGTGCTGCAGTTGGGCATGGTGCTGGATCGGCTGCCTCGTTCAGCACTGACTTTGATCATTCCCTCTGGTTGCCAGTTGGCGGTAACCAGTGGCTGGCTCACCCTATCGTCAACAGCACTTGGAGGTCTCTGGGCGGCCGCAGCGCTTTGGCTTGCTATCCTATGGCGCGGTTTTCTCTCCCCCGACCCCAAGATTCAGGAACAATCTGCCAAGATCAATTGGGCGCTGAACCTCGTCGGTGCTTTGGTGGTGAGTAGTACGGGGATTTATCTCCTTACCGAGGGCAAAGCTCCCGACTGGCTGGCGCTCAAAATACTCGCTGTGGGCGCGATTTTTTGCGCCGGCGTTTTACTCGATCTGTTGTTCAAGCCCGCTGTTGACCTGTTTATTCAGCTGGGTTCGGCGCCTGATAATCCGGAACTCAACGCCGCCTATTCACGGGCGCTATCGCCCGTCTATATCGCCGTGTTGGCCATCTATGCTTTTGCGCTGATAGCCGCTGGCTTGGGAGTTTTTAAATGATCTTGCCGAGCGACCTAGTAAAGCACGCAAAAACCGCCGCACTTGCATGTATATGGATGTGCGGACTTGCGGCTCCCTGCACTTCATGGGCAGATTTCGAGACCGAGATCGCGGCAGAAGGCGGTAAATGGGCCCGCTTTTATGAGCAGGAAAACCTCGACGGCCTGATGACGCTGTACGTGGAGGACGCCGTCGTAGCGCTGCACGGGCAGCCCGCATTATTTGGTATCGATGCGATAAGGGATTACTTTGCTGCGCGTATTGGCAAGGCAGACTCCATTTTTGAACTCCAGTATGAGCTCAGAGAAACCCATGGCGAGATCGCCTACATCATCAGCAAGTATTGGCTAAAGGCGATCGACAAAAAAACAGGCGCCGAGTACAAAGATGCTGGTCGCTCTCTTTTGGTGTACAAGAAGCAAAATGGGCAATGGAAAATCGCCGCAGATATCGATCAGGCCACACCCGACGTGGTTTGGCCAGCTCCCTCGGGGCTCAATTGACCCGCCTGCATTCGGTGAGTAGCCGCCCCTCCTTTATGCTGGATGTTTTGGCCCCATTAGGTCAGTACCAAGCCCTATGATGCAAAAGCAATGGCGGCTTGCAGCCCGCCCCAGTGGCATCCCTGAACGATCGCATTTTGAATTGGCGGAGGTGCCTGTACCTGAGCTTGAGCCCGGTATGGCGCTGGTGAAGACTCTCTACCTCGGCGTAGCGCCCGTGATGCTGAGGTATATGCTCAACGAGACGGAATTTGAGTCGCCAATGGAGCTGGGCGCGGTAATGGCAGGCCGTGGGGTGGCGCAAGTATTGGCGAGCGACTGCCCCGAACTGCCCGTAGGTGCCATTGTTCAGGCCCGCCTTGGCTGGCAGGAATACGCGCTCATCGATGCGTCACATCGGCCGGCCCCCTTTCTCTTACCCACCGATTTGCCGCTATCCCACGGTATCGGCGCCATCTCCTTGTCGGGCATCACGGCGCTGGTAGGCCTGCGCGATATCGGCTTGGCCAAGTCCACCGACAGAATTCTCGTCTCGGGAGCAGCCGGCGGCGTTGGCAGTCACGTTGCAGAGATTGCCAAGGCCCTGGGAGCCACAGAAATAGTTGGGATTGCCGGTGGCACCACAAAATGCCAGCGACTCATATCGGAAATGGGGTATGACCGCGCCATCGATTATAAAACTGAGGATATGGATCAAGCGCTCAATCAAGCCTTTCCAGATGGCATTGATCTCTATTTCGACAACGTCGGCGGCGCGCTGCTCGACAACGTATTGGGTCGCATCCAGCGCCGAGCTCGCATCGTCATTTGCGGATCCATTTCGGAGTATCTCGTTGAGAAGCAAAACAAGCATCGATTTGTGAACCTGCAGAATCTGGGGCGTCAGGACGCCAAGATGGAAGGGTTCTTCGTATTTGACTACGAGGAGCAGTACCCTAACTGTATCGAAACCCTTGCTCATTGGGTGCGAGCTGGCAGGCTGAATCCGGTCGAGGATATTTCAGAGGGCATCGAAACGATGCCAGAAGCACTCGCGGATCTTTATCTTGGAAATAACGTGGGCGTCAGGATGGTGCACGTGGGTGATCCTGAAATCACCATCTGACCCAAGCCATTGCCCCGCAGAAAAACGCCCAAGCGATATCGCGAGCCAAACCCCACATAGGTAACGCGGCGGATCCACCGGTAAAACCGCCTTACGCGGCATCCTAGGTTCAAAAAAAAGGGCGCCGCAAGGCGCCCTTTCGCTTTACATCCTGAATCAGAACTTGAATTGAACCTCGGCGCCAAAGTAGCGGGGCCGATTGGGTGTACCGAAGGACCATAGGCCCGGGGCGTACACCGGAGTCGTGTCAGTCGCGCTCGCGGCCACGACATTACCACCCACATCCAAGAACGACATCAGATAAGTCTCGTCTGTGAGGTTCTTACCAAAGAGTGAGATGGTCCAGTTCTCGGTCTCCCAGTTAATCGAGGCATCAAGCAGGCCGAAAGAGTCAACCAGCGAGGGGTTGTCGACATAACCGGCACCGCCAGCAGCAGGTGAGATGGTTTTATCACCACCGTTGGCGCTAGCTGAGACGTAGTAATCGTCTTTCCAGGTGTAGTTCACGGTAGCGACGAACCAGTGACCTTCGGCCATTTCACGCTCAAACAGCAGACCCAGACCCGCGGTCATATCGGGCGCGCGGCGCAAGGAAACGGAGCTCAAGTCCACCGTGCCGGTTGCGCTGGAGGCGAGGAAGTCATCGTAGGAAGCGTCGAGCAGGCCCACGTTACCACGTAGCGAGAGGCCCTCCGCGATCACCCAGTTGAAGTCCATTTCGAGGCCGTCCATCGTTGCGCTTGAAGCATTCTGGACAATGGTGAGGGTAGCCTGCCCGTCTTCACCCGGCTTGACGATGTCTTCCTGCTTGTCGTCGTACTTCACAGTGAACGCGGCGACGTTCAACTGGAAGCGGTTGTCAAACATGGTGAACTTGGCACCTGCCTCCCAGCTCTTCACCGACTCTGGATCGTAAGGGCCTGTGTTGCCGGGCGCCGTGGCACGGCCGTTGAAACCGCCCGAGCGGAAACCTTCGGAGTAGGTGACATAAGCCATGCCGTTATCGAAGGAGTACTGCGCACCGATACGAGGCGTGAAATCGTCCCAAGAAGCGCTGCCGTCGAAAGACGGATCGTAAACCGGGGAAGCCCAATCTGGACAGTTGGTGCCCCAAGCGCCCGGCACGATCGATCCGGCCGGAAAGGCCAAATGCGTTTCAAGTGTCTTATCGATTCCCGCGACGTCCGTGTAGGCAACGCTTCTAGCCGGAATACCCAAAAGCTGATCAAAGACGTTTGACGAGTAACCTGTCACCGTCATACAGGCATCCTTTTCCTCATCAAGCCAACGCCCGCCCACACTCAGCATGAGCCGGTCAGTGACATCCCAGTCCACCTGTCCGAACACCGCCGTAGATTGCACATCCTGATGATAAAGCGGAGAGGCCGTTAGGTTAATCACACTAAAAGGCTGACCATCGGAGCTACCGGGTACCAGCGGGTTGAAGATATTAAATAGGCCCGTGTTCTGCTGAAGGGTGTAATCACCATCCCAGTAGAAAAAGCCAAAGGTAGAGCGAAGGCTATCGCTCCAGTCTGACTCAAGCCGCAACTCATAGCTGGTCTGATTCTCTTCTGTGGGACGATCCGTCCAGAACAGATCAGCAGCCACGCCGTCAAATTCCTGACGGGCCAGCTCATCGGTTTGCCGATCGCCAAATACCAGCGCCAACTTGTGATTGTCGGAGACCTGCCAGTTAGCGTGAATCGTCACCGCATCGGTCCGCAAGGCCGCGTATTGCTCTTGGGTGGTGTAGGTGGTGTAGAGCGAATCGGAGGTTTTACCCACCGCGCAGTTACCGGCACAAAATGCCCCAAATGCCTCGCCAGGCGCGCTCAATGCGGTGACTGGCCGCGTGGGCGTCTCATCATCAATGTAGTCGTAAATGACACGAATATCGAAGTTGTCATTGGGCGCCCACAGTACATCAGCACTCATCATGGTGAGGTCATTCTCACCGTCGGTAGTGCCTCGACTGGCATTTTCGATGTACTCACCGCCCTTGATGCTCGAAGCTGAGAGTTTCAGAGAAAAGCCGCCCATCTCTGGGAAGTTGATCAGACCTTTAATGTCGGTCTGGCTGTCCTGTGCAAAGGTACCGATGATTTTACCGCCCATCTCACCCGTAGGCTTCGAGCGGATCACGTGTACCAGGCCACCGATGGTGTTTCGACCAAAAAGGGTGCCCTGGGGACCGCGCAGGACTTCCACGCGCTCCGCATCCCAGACGTTCAGTAGCGCGCCCGTGGTCGTCGCAAGGTAGACGCCGTCCTGATAGATCGCTACCGCCGGGTCAAAGCTCTTCTCTACCTCGGCGTGCTGCATACCGCGAATCGACACGCCGACGGTGCCATTTCCAAGGATGGGATTGATGATGAGATTGGGAGACATTCCCGTAATCTCATCAATGGTGCGGGAAAACGACTTCTGGATGGTATTGGCGTCCATGGCAGACATGGAAATCGCGACATCCTGCATGTTTTCCTCGCGCTTCTGCGCGGTGACAACCACCTCTTCAATTTGAGTGGTTGTTGTTCTCTGCGCATGCACCTGTGCCGAAATGGCCATGGATACTGCAACAGCGAGAACGGAGGTATTTCGAATGCTTCTCATGGGATCCCTCATCATTTAGCTGACCAAAAAAAATGCCCTCCAGAGTGCACAGATAACACCCTCCGGAGCGCGAATTATTGTTATGTCCGGACAAAGAGTAACAGAAAGGGCTAAAAAGTAACCCCAAAAACCGGGCAAAAACCGGTAGTTTGATATAAATCTATACCTATTGGGTTTGCAGGTGTAGGCCAATCAGCTTGGCGCAGAAAACGCCTTGAACGCTTGACGGTAGGGGCACAAAGGCACTAATCGAGAGATTCAGAGACCATAAAGAGTGGGTCTTTGGCAAATTGCTGGAACTGTGCAGCCACAGCCTGCATCGCTTCAGTCGACACCGCCTCGCCAAATTGACTCATGTCGTCGACCTCAATGATCTCGGTATAGGCATAGGGTGCAGCCTGTTCAGACCCCATTAAACCCTGAACCTTTAATACATTGAATCCGCTACAACCCGGCAAACGGCGGACATTGGGCATGTCGACATCTCTGGCCCAGGCTTCGTACTCGCCGGCATCTACCCCGGGCAAGAGATTAAACAGTACCACGATTGTCGTCATCGCCTTCTCCCCTTTCATTTTCGGACATTTCCGCCTGGTGAGACGAGTGCGCCGCTGTTGGCTGACAGGCCCTTGGCCGCGCCGCCGACCCCATCGGCCAGAGCATACCGAACCGGCTACCTGCAAGTATATCTCGCGCAAGGCTCAGTCATGAATCAATAGGCCATTGCGGATGCTGAGGAGGTTGACGCTCCGGTTGGCTTAGTGTCACCTTGGACTGCACAGCCGGCCCAGACTGCAACCGCCATGCCCGACAATCCTTTTTTCCCCAAGCTATTTGCGCCGATCGATATCGGGGGTGTCTCGCTACGCAATCGAATCATCCACGCCGCAATCGTGACGCAGTACGTTGCGAATCATGCGCCAACAGACCGCCTGCTGAACTACTACCGCGCGCGCGCATCGGGTGGAGCCGCCGCCATCGTCACGGAACCCATCGCGATGACAGAGTTCAGCCGCCTGCCCTCGCGGCTACGATGCTGGGACGACGAAGGCTTTGACGATTTATGTCGCGTAGCGGCGGTGATTAATGACCAGGGCGCCCATGTTTTGGGGCAGATACAGGACTCTGGAAGAGGCCGACATGCGGTAGGCCGAAATGACGATGCCGTGGGCGCATCGGCATTACCCGACGATCTGAGTTGGACCGTACCGGCTGCGCTGTCCGGCGGGCAGATTCGCCAAATGATTGATGACTGGGCAAACGGAGCGAGGCGCCTGCAACGCGCAGGATTTTCAGGCGTAGAAATTTCGGCAGGCCATGGCCACCTGTTTCACCAGTTCCTCTCGCCCTGGTCAAACCAGCGCTCCGACGAATATGGCGGCGCATTGCAGAACCGAATGCGCTTTCTCACCGAACTCATCTCTGCCATCCGCAGCGCCTGTGAGCGCCCGTTTATTATCGCGTTGAAACTCCCCGGCGATGACGGTGTGCCCGGCGGAATCGATCTTGAAATGGCCTCAGCAATTAACGCGATACTGGCTAAACAGGCGGGCGACATTGACCTCTGGACTTGGGTCTGGGGCGCGCATGCCCGCTCACTCTACCAACATCTGCCCGACGCGCACGGGCCCAGACACCCCTATCTTGAGCAGATCAGGGCCCTTCGTTCGCAGCACCCCGATATCACTACTGGCGCCATTGGCTACCTCACGGACCCGGGGGAGTGCGAGGCCGCTCTGGTTGACGGCACTGCCGATGTAGTTTTTCTCGGCCGACCCCTGATTACCGATCCGCAGTTTCCCGAAAAAGCGGCTTCAGGCAACGCCAACGCTATCCGTTACTGTGTCTCCTGTAACAGTTGTTGGCGCAGCATCATCGAGGCGGGATCGTTGGCCTGCGACAACAACCCCAAACTGGCCGAAAGCGACGAACTACCACTCGGGCTCCCCAAGGCAACCCAACAAAAAAATATCGTGATCGTGGGCTCGGGTGTCGCCG
Source organism: Halieaceae bacterium (assembly GCA_038106565.1). Classification (GTDB taxonomy): domain Bacteria; phylum Pseudomonadota; class Gammaproteobacteria; order Pseudomonadales; family Halieaceae; genus Luminiphilus. The sequence continues at coordinate 6,015 of JAYOEE010000014.1, read as the reverse complement.
CTTTAGAAGCCGCACACACCGCCGCCGAGAGAGGGCATCGGGTGGTCGTTTTCGGCCGCAATGACGCTGTGGGTGGCAAGACGCGCCTCAATGCCGACATGCCAGGCGGCGAGAATCTCTCAAGTGTCTATGACTATCAGTTGCTGGCCGCGCAACAAAACGGCGTCAAATTTTCGCTGGGACAGGAGGCGAGCGTTGACACTGTGCTGGCCTGTAACCCCGATGTAGTGTTGTTGGCGACGGGGTCCCGCTCTGCCCGCCCGAACTGGCTTCCGAAAGACTGGGAAGCTCAGGATCTCGTTCCCAGTCTTCGAGAGATCGCGCAGCAACTCACATTGGGTATGCCACACGTATCGGGACGCGCGGTATTGGTTGATCAGGACCACACCGAAATGACTTATGCGGTAGCACTGCGACTGAGTCAGTATTTTGATGAGGTAACGCTGGTGACACCTCGTGAACGTTTTGCTCACGATATGTCGCTGATCAACCGTCAGGGCACCCTACAGCGACTCTTCGATGCGCACATCTCGCTAATCAATCATGTCGAGCCTGCCAGCCTCGAGAGATTGGAGGACGGGGTGCTGCTCTTAAAGAACGTCTACAACGGCGACATAACGGAGCTCGCAGACGTCGCTTGCCTAATCCATGCCAGCAACAGAGTGCCCAACAACGAACTGCTGGATCCCTTGCGGGCAGCGGGCGTTGAAGTCATCCCCATCGGCGATTGCCGTGCTCCCAGATCACTCATGGCGGCCACGCGGGATGGTTATGCCGTCGCCGCAGCGATTTGAGGTGGACTGCCTGTAAGTAGCGCCAAGAACCACCAGACAGATTGGGAGGCTACCCTCGAGTGCGTTCGCCAACTCGAAAAGGATAGAGGACACTGACTTCGTCCTCTGTCAAACTCGCGTCACATCGACGCGATCATAAGCCCGTTCATGCAGCCAACATCTGAAAAAGCGCTCTCAGCGATGGAAAAAGGTGATCTGATCGCCGCGTGTTCGCTATTCGATCAATCTATCGCAACGGAAACTGATCCGAACGCGTTATTTCAAGCTGCGCTGTGCTACCGAAAATCAGGGCGGCTCAATGATGCCTTGTCGCTGCTCAAACGCCTCGAGGACCAGGGTCAAACCAATCCACCCGCGCTGCTTTTGCGCGCAGACATCTTCTGTGCCGTCGATCGACATCACCACGCCCTGCCGCTATACCAGGCGCTCTCCGGCATCGACAATCCGCAAATTCAATACTCTGCCGCACTGGGGCTTTTCCAGTGCAGCGACATCGATGCAGCGCTCAAACTCGCCTCTGCGCTGGCCGAGCGCGCCACGCACCCCATCAACGACCAGGCCGCGTTATTAAAAGGCCGGTGTCTGGCAGCTGCGCAACGCTACGACGAAGCCCGGCAAACGCTCGGCAAGATTGATGCAACGCCCGCACTGCAAAAGGCCGCGACCTACCGGATAGCGCGAATGGATCTGCACACAGGGCAATTTAGCGCCGCAGAGGCATCGTTGAGAAACCTGCTCGACTTGGATGAGCCGCCGCGGGGGGCGCGCGAAACCCTGTTGCAAAGCTTGGTGCACAGTGGGCAGACCGACGCTGCGCTGAACATGATCCGAGAGGCTACCGACGCCAGCGCCGACTTATCCTGGTTGCGTCACTGCACAGAGCTGTTGTCCGAACTTGATCAACCAGACCCATTGCAACTGCTGGTATCTCGCTGGGACATGGCGCCCGGGCCCGAGATCTTTAGAGAGCTGTGCAACCGTCTGCTGGAGGCCGATGACCTTGCCCGGGCCGAGTCATTGCTTAAAGACTACGCAAAGACGTTTGGACAAGACGCCCATTGGCAATGGGCCCACATGCGTAAACTGGAAAAAGAGCGGGCTTACGAAGAGATCCTGCAATGCAAACAGGTTGATCCGTTCGGTTCCATGGAGGTGGTGTGCCACGCACACTTTGCGCTGGGTCGCTACGCAGAGGCGCTCGAGGCGGCACAGCAATTATGCCGGTCCGCTCCCGGCGATCAATACTTCATCGCCCTTCTGGTCACGGCACTCAGATGCCTTGATGACCCGCGACAGGCGGCGCTAACGGATTCGGCACTGTTTTTGACTGAAGCTGAACCCCAGTTGCCGGCGCTTGAGGCCGGGGGCACAACCGATTTTTGGCGCTCGGTTGAGGACGCCATCGCGCATCATCACAGCATGACATCAGCGCCACCCACCCAGTCAGTAGTCGACGGGATTCAAACCCCCGGCAACCTGCTGACTCAAACTGCAGCGCCGCCACTGATCGCACTCAAAGCCCTGCTCGATCAGGTCGCTCATCGTTTTTTTGACGGCACGCTTTTCAAAGATCTGGCAGAGCCTCACCCCCTCAGACTGTTTCGACCCAATTCGGTATCGATGCACGCCAGTTGGGCGATTCAGGCAAAGGCCGGCACGTATCATCACTCTCACGTACACAGCAAAGGTTGGTACAGCGGTACATGCTATGTCGAGGTTCCCGAGAGCCTCAACGACAGTGCTGAGGCGGGCCATCTTGTTTTGGGTGAGCCGCCTTTCGAGACCAAAGATCCACTGCCTCCACTCGCCACGCTTTGCCCGAAGGTGGGCAAAATCGTGCTGTTCCCCAGCTACTGCTGGCATAGCACCCGCCCCTATTCCGGGCAGGGTGGCCGCCAGGTCGTCGCCTTTGACTACGGCAAGGCCAATCGATTTGTTTAACGTTGATGTCTAGAGCACGAAAAGCGAAGACACCTCGGGCCGCGATCGGTACATGACATCCCAAGCAGCCAGCTTAGCTCTGTCGCCAATCAAGTCCTGCCCTGTATAACGCATGAATTGAAAAAATGCCGCCAAGGTGCAGTCGGCAATACTCGGAGAAGGTCCGGTTAAAAATTGCCCGTCATCAGCGAGCAAGCCCTCGGCATAGTTGAAGCCCGCCTGCATACGCTGAGCGAGCTCCAGAGCCTTTTGCGGGTCCGCCTCATAGTCAATAGGCGATTTGGTGAAGTGCACCCACCACGCTAAATCATAGGTGATTCGCATCTCCAGTGTGCGCTCTATATTTCTGGCGTGCGCAAGCGCCTCCGGATCAGCAGGTAGCAGCGGTTTTAGCGGATAGGCCGCCTCAAAATAGTCGATGATCGATAACGATTCGGTAATAAAAGTCCCGGAGTCCAGCTCCAGCACAGGCAGCGTTCCAAATGGATTGCGAGCAAGGTGCTCGGGCTCGCGGTGACGCCCTTTAACCGTGTTCACGACAACAGCCTCGACGGGGATGTCGGTGCCGAGCGCCGCTCGCTCCGCAAGATAAAGCGTCACCCGCATGGGGTTGGGTGCCAGCGGCACGGTGTATAGCTTCAAGAAATTCGTCTCCGGCAATCACGTGGGCCATGTTGGTCTCGGGCCATGCGACTCGTACACAGCCGCGGCCTCGAATCACACGCCCCTAGCTGGAGCAACACGTTACATGGTCTTAACCTCAACGTTTTAGCACTTTTCCTGTGGGGCGCGAGTACTGTAGGGCGCGAATGTTCCGCAGTCTCAGCCAGGCGCCCAGACAGATCATCAGAGCGGTCATCAATAGAGAAAAATAGGTTGCGGCGGGAATGGGTTGCACTGCCTCGCGCGAACCCGCAGTCGCCTCAGAAGGCCGAGGTGGCGCAGCAGATCGATCAGAATCGGAACTATCGGCGGTCTGGCTGGTCTGCTTAAGAACCGTCCTGAGCAAACTGGTAAACATCCCTTCGGACCCTTCCGGCGCGGTCTCAGGCGGCTCTGGGTCGACAATTTCACCGCCGCCGTCTCCGCCACCCGTCCCTTCTCCAACTTCAAAGTAGGCCTCAATCGTACAGTCATGAAGTACCTCGCCTACCGTATAGACGTTGCCTGCCAACTCTCCTTTGCAACTCCCCTCAATGCCGGAGAGCCGATAGCCACTGTCGGCCACAAAACGAAATTGTTCCGACACCCCCTCCTTCACGAACACGCCCGTATGGCCCTCAACTGCCCCCCCGGATGCGGAGGCAATCGTGATCCGGGCGTAATCCCCTTGGTAATCTTCGTCCCAAGGAATATGAATGGACTCATAAAGGTCGCCCGAGATGGGATCTGCATAAGTCACCCAAGATTCCAAATAGGCATTACCGTAGGGATGGATCTCGTCCTCTGCCACACATTGGTCAAAACCAAACTCCCGCTCCTCCCCGACTCGGAGCACTTCGGCGCCCGCAGCATAGGTGTCGGAGAGAATCTCCCCCTGCGCAGTCTTCACGGCAAACGCGCGAATTTCCACATCGTATTGCGTTTCATTCATTACCGAATGGCCCCGAAAGACACCGCTGCGGCCTGCGCCCAACTGACACCCGCCCTCATGGCGATGATGCACAATCAGCTCGTGCGTGAGTTGATCGGAGTAATAGCCGGCCACCATGTGCCGGGTGTTGGTAAAACCTGTGGCATTGTCAGCCGATTGCGGGTCGCCGGCGGGCACACCACAGGGGATGTCATTACCGTAAAAATCACCACAAGAGACTTCGGGGTTGGAGAAAAAGTATTTTTCGTCCTCGGTACCGTAACTCATGATGGTTTTGAGCCAGCCATCCCGATAGTGCCCAAAACTAAACTCATAAGCGCCCGTATCTCCTTCCTCAAACAGGCGCCGCTCATGCATCGACCCCAGGATGTGGCCGACCTCATGGGCGAAGGTAGTGTCATCACAAAAGTTGCCGC
>JAYOEE010000014.1:0-1170 GCA_038106565.1 Halieaceae bacterium | reverse complement strand
GTCTGATTAGAGATCGCCATCGCGCTGAGCCCCACTAATCTCAGCTCTATCTCAATGTCACTGTCTATCATCGCCTGGTTGCTGATCTCGACCATAAGGTCAGCGATCACTGAGGGGTCTACAGTCATGTCGTCATCGTGATAAATCAGTACATCGATAACCGCCCGCCCCAATTGGTGCCGAGGGTAGAGAACGCCTTCTGATCTTAATGCGGGCGTTGGGGTCGACAGCCCGCGAGACTGTGCCTTGGGCTCTCTGGACACATCGGGTGGGATCGACTCTTTTTTGGGGGGGACGGGTAGCGATGGCCTTGACTCTGCCGGCAATCGCACCTGTGAGTCACTCCGGCGGATCAACTGGACCTGCTCGATGGTGCCCGTGAGTCGATGGCGCACCGACCCTTCCTGAATAAACCCTTCGACGACATCTCCGTCACCTACCACCAGCGTGAAGCGATTGCCCTCCCTCGTACGGCCTGACACCACGGCATTGCCCGAACTGCTGGCCCGGGCCGCCGACAAATCCAAAGCAAAAAGGGGTGTCTGATCTGCCACAGCAAGCAGCTGATCACCCTGCGCTAGCGCCAGTGCCTGCTGCAGCGTTCGAATGGGGATCGACTCGTCTCCCCGTTGCAGCTGAAAACGCAGGGCTTCATCTGCCCAACTTGCCGAGGCAAAGGTGAGCAGGGCCGCCGCTACAAAAGCACCGAGTTCGGCGCCGATGCGAATACGCATAAGCTTGAGATCTCCACACGGGTCTCAGATTCGAAAGCGGTATACTAGAGCGCCAAGACGGATTTACAAACTAGCGTGCGCGCCCCCTCTACATTCAATCTTTTTGCCATCTATGACGCTGAAAACTCCCTGGAGGGAGAACTGCGCTACGCCCTGCAAAAGAGCCTCGGCCGGCAGTCCTGCGCCCTGTGTGATATCACCCATGGCTGGAACCCCATGGGCAAGCACGCCTGGCGCAACCGTAAAGGTTTAAGCGCGACCCTGCACTGGCTGCACCGCAATGAAATGTCGCTCACACTGGGTGAGAAACTGGCGGAGCACGCGCTGCCCTGTGTTGTCGCGGAGGTGGAAGACCAGCTCGAGATCCTCATCGACAGCACTGCGTTGGCTGGCTGTGAGGGGGATTTCGCTGTTTTTGAACACCTTCTGGAGCAGA
>JAYOEE010000077.1:0-10064 GCA_038106565.1 Halieaceae bacterium | reverse complement strand
TCAAGCCATCTTCAGTGAGGCCCAAGACAGCCCATCCCTCAGTCCAGCCGTCAACGAAGACGCCTGCGTTAGACAGATTTTCTTTCCCTGCTTCACCCACACCACTTGTATTGGTCGCACTGGCTGAACCAAAGTGGATAATGGTGGACTCTGCACAGATCGCGTAATCCGGCCTTGACTCAGGGTCAATCGGATCAGGCGTTACAGAAGGTGAGAACGCAGGACCTTCGCTGCCTTCGGGGGGCGGAGGAGGTGCATCCTGAGTGTCTTCCTCTCGATCATATCCTGTCATGGTAACCGGCTGACACAGACCAGTAGCAGTCGCTTCGCCATCGAGCGCGTCAATCGTCTGGTTGCTGAAGGGCTCGCTGAAGAGAACACCCTTGTGATTACGCTTGGTTGGCATCGTCACAACCCAGTCGGTCAGCGCGTTGACGCTTGGATCAATCACGTAATCATTAGAGATGGTCTCAGTCATAAACAACGCTGATACGGCTTCGTGATTTCGACCAAGCGCCGCTGTAAACTCGACGTCGCTACCTTCGATAGCAATAGTCGCATCTCTATCGATCGCTGGATCCGCAAAGTTCGGCCGCAGATCCGCGGGACGATAGTGCAGGATGTGGCCCGCTGAACCCGGTGACACGAGGTCCTCAATGGCAACTGCGTCAAAACCAAAGGCTGTGCCCTCAGCGACATTGATCACAGTACCCACGCCGTAAAGGCCGCCACCGTTCCAAGTTTCTTCAAAGTGCGTATAACCCACTGAGGTGTTGCCGCCTTCGGTCGTAGCTTGCGACTCTGCCCACCAAGGACCGATGTCGTCCTCGATTTTGGACCAATGCTCAACCAGCAGATCACAGTTCCCAGGAACGCCGTTAACGTGCTTAATCGCCGTAGCGGTTGCGGTGTCGGGGTCTATTTGGCCCATCTCAATCACTTCTACGTAGCCGACCTGCTCACGCTCCTGCTCCTCACCGATTGTGTCGGCCCAGAGCTGATCAGTGAACGAGACGCCATTCTCAGGATCAATCTGGGGAACCGTACAGGAAGTGTCCGAAGTCTTCAGCATCGCTCCATCACCATCTGCCATGATCGCGAAGGAGAAGTGATCCTGGGGCGAGAGATACAGGTTAAAGTCCCTAGTCTCCAGTGACTCATAACCTTCCACCATTTTCACCTTGACAGCCTTAAACTGGCTGGTGGTGTTGACGATGTGAATATTTGTTGTGTTGCCATTTTGGGCAGAATAGAAAGGGAATACCAGAGCTTCACCGGTGTGCTCAGTATTAATATACATCTGAGCCGTTGCCACCGAAGCCATCCCTGCTGCACTTGCCGCAACCGCGACCGCCAGTAGGTTCTTTTTCATGAATCACTCCTAAAAAGTTTTTCAAACGTTTGATTATGTCGCTAAGTCAAGCAACTCCAAGCGGAATGCTCTCGCATTTCGCCCAGCCCGTCGGTCTTACGAGTCGCGTGGCCACAGCTACTGCAGGACCGAAGCTCCTCTGACTTACCAACCCTAGGAAACGTAGCATACACCACTACGCTCCTCAAGCACCGTAAAACTGTTTTTTTTCACATCTACGCTGACTGCTAGATGGCAAAAAATAACGTTTTACGGAGCATGCAGGCTGCAGTTTCCCGCAACCTAAAGTGAGACGATTGGCTGCAGAATTTTATTCCCCCGATAGTCTTTATTTTTTGCTCTAACCTCTCTGGGGGGCATCCATGCCCAAAATACAGTGAGACGGGCGGCTCACGGCGCGGCCAACCCGCTAATAGGCACTGCTATCGGGGCTGGGTGTACCAGATCCCGTCAAGTTCAATCCATGTCTCGGTCAAGGTCGTGGTCAAGGCTTCTCGCATATTGAAACCCCGGAATGTGATGATCAGGGGAACCTTGCAGACCGCAAAGGATTCGCTTGACGGGCAAGTAATCGGCCCCAACTCAGCAGCGGTCCACATGCCGCGACCAGCATAATTCCGTGAATAAAAGGCTGCCGTGTGTGCAGATTGGTAAGCGGGCGGAGTAAAGCTGTACATCTCATCCACGTCAAAGGCCATCACGGCGTCAAGCCACGCCTGCGCGCGCTGCCGAACCGCCTCTTCTGGCTCCAGGGGAGGTTTCGTCACACACCCCGAGAGCCACAAGCAGAGGACTGCTACTAGGAGGGTGCGACACATGTCAACGACTCTCAACGCCTTGCTCCTCGCCAAAGCTCACCGGCAAGTCACTGAAGTCAGTAAGGCCCTTCATCCTGTCACGCATCTCTCTATTGAGGTCTCGGAGGTCCTGATCGCCCTCAAGCACCCGGGGAGAAATGAAAATCAGCAACTCAGTTCTGGAGGATACGGTATTGGTAGTGCTGAAGAGCGCTCCCAAGCCTGGAATATCCATCAACAGAGGTATACCGCTGCGGCCTTTGGACTCGTTATCTCGGATCAAGCCACCCAGCACGACCGATTCGCCTGAGCGAATCGCAACACGAGAGCTGACATTGCGCTCGAGAAAGCTTCGCTGGCCAGTGGCTGCATCAACGGGACCTACATCGGTGATGGATTGACTGATATCCAGCGTGACAAGACCCCCGTCATTCACCGTAGGCGTCACCTCCAGTTTGACCCCCGTATCCTTATACTGGATTGAGTTTTGAACATTACCGCCCGTCGTAACGGTCGATGCGCTACGAATCGGTTGCTGATCGCCCACGTGTATGGCGGCAGTGTGGTTGTCGAGGACCATGACGGATGGCGTTGATATCACATTAATGAGGGACTTCTCCGCCAGCGCGTTTACCACGGCTTTGACGGCCCCCGCGCTATCAGCCACCGTATAGGAGAACCCCGGTACTGCAGGATTCAGCCCCCCACCCAGATCGAGAAGGCCCGTGCCGGTATCGCCCCCGCCGAGATAGTTATCAAAGGCCCATTCCAGTCCGTACTCTAGTCCATCTGTGAGCGTCACTTCGATAATACTGGCTTCAATCAGCACCTGCGTGGCAACAACATCCAGTTTAATAAGCGTGCGCTCGATTTTTTGGTACTCATAGGGCGTCGCCAACACAAGCAATGAATTGTTGTAGTCATCGGAGACTACCCTGATACCGTCACCCAGATCGAAACTGGCGCCCTGGCCACCCTCTGCACCCCCCCGCTGCGGCATTTCAGATGACACACCGCCAGAAGATGCCTGCGCCATGCCTGGCGCCACGCCCGATCTCTTAACACCGGCGCCGGCGTTCCCGCCTCGGCCCTCAAAATATATGGTACTGAGCAGGGCGGCCAGTTGCCCGGCATTGCCATTGCGTACTGGATACACGTGCAAGGTGGGTTCCGATCCCTCGTCTTCGATCCCGTCAAGCGTAGCGACCCAGTCTCCCACAGCGTCGATATAGTGTGCCCGGGGGGAGACCACCATGATGCTATTGAGGCGCTCGATGGGCATCACGCGAACCATGGATACGAGACCCGCTCCGGGCGTACTGCCCGGCGCTTCGGCCAAAATCTGCTCGAGTTCGGCAAATATCTCCTCTGCGGTGGAATTGCTCAGAGGAAAAATACCAACCGACACCCCCTCGAGTTGATCGATATCGAAGGTCGCAATGATATCGAGCCACCCCTCCAGCTGCACCTGTGTACCAGCCAAGATGAGTAGATTTCTGCGATTGTCTATGCGAACAAACGCGTCACCCGGCGCTACAGGCTTCAGAATTTCCGCCATTTCAGCCGCGCTGATGTACTGCAGGGGAATAATGACATTCCCATAGCCCCCCTCAGCTCCAGACCGATAAGCCGGCAACGTGGTGCGAGCATTCGCAGAACCAGAGATGAAATAGCGGTCCTCAGGCCCCCGTATCATCAGCACGTTATTGTTCCTGAGGAGGGACTCGAGTATCGGTAGCAACTCCTCTCTAGGTATTGGGGAACGCGTTCGCAGCGTGATCTCCCCCTTCACCGGGTGCTCAATCACGTAATCCAAACCGAGCGTTTCGCCCATAATCGAATGAACCACCTCCGCAAGTGGCGCTCGCTCAAAATTCACCATCACCGAGCCGCCATCCAAAGCAATGGGCTCTCTTGCTTTTGGCAGCGCCACGACTTGGTCACTGCCTAACATGACCGACGGGGTGATGTCTGGGAGTTCCAAAGGCTGCTCCGACTGCCCCTGAACCCGCGTCTCGGTCTCAGTGGCGGCTGCAGTCAAAGGACTGGCATCCTGCATCCTTTGCTCTGGTACCGAGGCGCAGCTACTAAGCACCAGCACGGCCAATAGTTGAGCGCTACTTCGCACTGGGCGCCTGTATATAGTCTTCATTTTTTAACACCTGAATCCTCTGAATCTGGGACGCCATCCTGACTCGCCTCACTTTGTGCTGACTGGCGCTTCCTTGATTCATATTGATTTTCGAAAGTGGGAATATAGTCGTCAGTGCCTCCGGACTCGGATGACTCTTCAGACACCATGCTTTCAGCGCCGTCTTTCAAGCCAGCGTTCCCATCCATGGCGGCAGCAGGGGCAGACAGATTTGACATTAACTCCATTTCCAAGCGCTCAGTTCTCGCGCCGTCACTAAAGATAGCGGCCCTAGATTCGATGCCCACTAAGGTCCAGCCTTGAAGGGTCTCTCCCTCCACTAGGCGACGTTTACCCAGCCCTCTCTCCGATAGAATCAGGCCAGAAGCATCTGAAGACGAGAAGACACCGAGCAGCGTCACCCCTTCTATGTCGCGCGCCGCTTCCGCCGGCGTAACCTGCACGACCGTTTGCCCCAAAGCGGGCACTTCTGTCGCCGAAGGTCTTCTGTCGGGCAAGAAAAGAGGCCTTTCAACGAAACCGTTCAGCGATTGAGGTAACCCGGTTGTTTCAAATCTCTCTGCAGCAGATGGCAACACGGCGCCACCGGGCATGACTGGATCGACAGTGGGTGTCCAGAGACTGAAGATAAACACGGACAAGATGCCAGCGCATGTGGCGAACCACACAGGCTTCAATGCGCGATCCAGTATGCTGGCTGGCTGGGCTGGGCTGTTCATGCTGACACCATCAATGCCGTTATCTGAATGTTCACATCCAGGTTCTGTTCGGGCTCCGCCGAACCTTGATCGCGACGCCGTGACGCGCGTCGATCCCTCACTTTCACTATGCTGAGCTTAGAAACTTTCAGCAGTGGGCTGTGGTCGTAGACATCCCGCAGAAAAACAGTGAGCCCGGCTGGTAATCCCCTCATCTGAAGCTCGACTGTCAAGAGCATAAAGCCATCGGGACCCGCCTCCGCGCGCCCTCCAGAGACCAGCTGGCTACCTCGAATGGTCATGCCAGCATCTTCAGCAAAGCCTCTCAGCGCCTGCTGCAACCTGGCCCCGGTTTGGCTCTCGTCTGACTCGGAGGAAAACGCCAGCTCCCGCAGCAGCAATGCAGTCTCCGATGCGAGTTCGACCATGTCTTGCTCCGACGCCTGATAGCCCTTCAAGCGCGCTATTTTCGGCTCGCTACGCGACATCTCGGACCAACTCTGAGATATTGACGCCCAGGCTGCCGCGACCAAAAACAGCGCTACCGCAGTGGATAAACCACATAGGGTGATCACAAGAATACGCGCCTCTCTGGGAACGGCTCGTAACCAAGCATCAAACTGCGCCCAGGTCATTCTTGGGCACCCAACTGCATTGTTAGCGTGAATCGCTCTAGGCCCGTGCGAGCGTCTCGGGTAAAAGCGGAGGGCGCGCTCAGTTCGCTTGTGAGCCCGGAGGCGGCGAGTGTCGTCTGGTACTCGGCGGCATTTTCCGCCATTCCAGATATCGTCAGCCTGTCTTCCTCCAGCCCCATGCGCGTGAGATAGACCGAATCCGGAGTGAGGTCAGCGATAACATCTAACCACCTATCGTAGGAAACCCTTCCTGCAAAAAACTCCCGAGCCACCAGCACATTGTCCTCAATCGTCACCAATGTATTGCGCGCGGCCGCCGCCGATTCGGCCTCTAGTTCAGTCGCTACCAGCAATTCAGCAATTTGACTTGACCGCACGCTCAACATTGCCACGGGTATTGCAAGCAGTAAAAAGAGAGCCAAAGCCATGGCGGTAACTTTCCCGCCCCAGTTCGCCAAACGCCGAAGGTACAGCGCGCGCCTGGCAGCCCCCCCAAAACCTGCAAACTGGACCATCAAGTCGCGCGTTTGAACCCACACTTCGCAATGTAGGCGCGCCTCGGGGTCGAAACCCGTGTGCTCCTCCAACAGCGATATGATCTGGGTACGAGAGGCAATCACCAGAGCCACCCTCAAGGACCCCGTTTCACGCGAAACCATGCGCCATCCAAAAGCGGTATCTTCCTCAGTAAAAGGAGAGTTACTCAGCACCTCAAACTTCATGGCTGTGGGCAAATCGATCTCAGCATCCAGAGGCAATTCAACCATCTTCGACAACGTCAAGTCAGCTGGGAACAACACCGCGTTGGGGAGATCTTGTTCAGCCTGATCGTTTCGCGAAATGAGGCGCGGATATGCGTCCAAATCTGCCGTATCAGCGTTTAATAGGCGGGCTGCCGGATAGAAACAGCGTCTCAGGCCAACCTCTTCGCTCCATAGCAGTTGAGCCAAGCCAAGGTTCAGCCTATCGACCAGGCGAGTGAGATCGAGACCAAAAAGCACCCATTGATTCGTCACAAGAGCCCGCCTCGAGCAAGTCCTTTTAAGTGAACTCGCTCCGATCGGACAATATTCCGCTCTGCTCCCGTCACCCAAATGCGATATTTCGAGGCATTGGTATTTTGCAACACCACGTCCACCTCCACGGCGGTGAATCTATTGCTACTGATCGAGGCGCTACGCTCGCGACCGATGGATTCAAAAGTGACCCGTCCGTCGTTTGTCGATGAAAAGTCCGCTCGGTCATTTTTCTGTTGCCCCTGACCGGCCTGCTGGGTCGCCGCCGCCTCGCCTGCTTGACCGTAGCCCTGTTTCATGCGGCTGGGCGCTGATGCCATATCAAGGCTCGAAAACTCAAAGGGTTGAACGTAATCCTTGACACGGTCATAAACCGTCTTAGTCATCCCGCCAACTACCAGCAGTTCCTCACGAGATATAAACCCTGAAAATGGTCTGTTTTTATCAGCATTTCCGCCCCCTTGGTTACGATAATCCATCACCGCACTCGCCAAAGCTCCCGCTTCGGATTGGCCAGCGCCACCAATCACGGAGAACAACCTGCGTAGCTCTTCATTAGAGCCACCATTGAGGGACACGTACGCCGAAGCTGGATGAACGGTTGCCACTGCGGTATGTCCACCAATCTCGTAACGTTTGGTAAATACTGTTGTCCGGGCTTGATCATTCCCGCTCCCTGATATTGAGTTTCCCCGTCGCACATCACTCTCGCGTTTTTCTGTTTGCGCCTGAAAAGGCGCCAAAACCTCGTCGCGCAAGATCATTAGCGCTACACCACGCGCTATCGCTTCACTTCGCGCCTCGTTCAGTCGCTGCTCCGCCAAAGCGATATCATCTCGCGCAAAGTGTATGACGGCCGTTACCAGCAAAGACATCCCGGCAATCATCCACATTAATAGGGCGATCGCGAAGCCGCGATCACGCCCTCTCAAGCTTGGGCAGCGCTTCACAAAGATGCCCTGTACTGATCAAACTGCACCACCAAGGGAGGCCAAGGTTGCCCGCCTGATACAATCTCGAGGGCGATAGCGTTAGGAAACTCGGGGTTGGCTCCCTCGCCCTCAAGCTCTGCGACCCATTCACTTTGAGCTGTGGACCGATAATAAAAGCGGACTCTGTCCAGATCCTCTACCAATGGAAATGCCGGCGTTACCGCATCCCAGGCAGGCGCTTCGTCTGCACGCCCCAGAGGAGCGAAGGAAAGCATGAGTTTGTCATTGAGCTGTACCAACCGAAGTTGCTGAAGACCTACTACGCCTCCCACTCTATCTAGCGGCGCGACCCACTGCACACTGCTACGACTCGCTCGGAAGAACCCAGATCGGTTCACTGCATTCCTGAGCGTCTCGCGGAGAAATCTGTCAGCTTCCCGCATCTGCGTCGTGCGCGCTGTCTCTACCTCCAGCCGCGCGTATGTGCCAGCGAAGGTTCTGAATGCGGTGACGGTGGCAAGCATGATCATGGAAAAAATGACCGAGGCCACAGTAACCTCTATTAACGTCATACCGGACTGGCGGGCTCTCATTCCGTCAGCTCTTGTAATGGCACCGCAGTCAATAACGAGATCTCCCTATCTGTTGCTCCTCCGGCCCATCGCACTGTTACTTCTAAATACTGCAAGGGCTGACCCTGGATGGGTGAATCTTCAGGGATCGTATCCGATGGCTCGGCAGGCCAAGATCTCGCCTCCCAATTGAAAACATCGAATGTGCCTGAGATAGCCAGCTGCGCCTCTGACACATACCCGACAGATGTCAGCATAGACTCCGCGAGCATGATCGCTCGAGTGTACTCTTCAGCAATCGCCACATTCCGAATAGCCGCTGTGGCACTCTGATACAACGCACCAAGTGAAAAGGACAGAATCACGAGCGCCACTAACATTTCCAGTAGCGAAAACCCCTTCGATTGAGAAGGCACGCGGTTAAGAGGAGGGGTCATAGAGGCTCCTGTCGGACATCCCCAATAAGCCAATCTATCGTCAGCTTTACACCAGCGCCCGAGGGGCGCTGAATCAGCACCTCCCCCCCTGATGCGCCACCCTCCGGATAAAAGCGAATGGCGGCAAGCCCTTTCCCGGGGCTCACCTCCTCGGCAAACACCACCTCAAACTCGAGATCGTCGGCCAGGACGGTGTAGTCCTCAGGAACCAGGCGCTCCGGCTCCGCTGTCACCGCAAATCGGTTTTGATGCGGATCAATCACCACGTCCACCGCCCTGCCCGTTGCTCTCGCTGTCCTGCGTGCTTTTTGATTTGCCGACACCAACTGCCGCACTGCTTCGCGGTACTCCACTGTCTGCATTAAGGTGCCCATCGATGGACCGGTTATCAACAGCAGCGCACTGATCATGGCTATAACAACCATTAGCTCCAGCAGCGTGAAGCCCTTCGGGGACGTAATCATTGTGGCTTAGCTGCTAAGGTCCGCCGCTTCACCGGTCCCACCTTCACGTCCATCAGCGCCGAACGAAATGATTTCATAACCAGCGCCATTGGACGCGGGGAAACGGTATTCATACGCGTTGCCCCAGGGGTCAAGTGGGACCTCATCTTTCTTGAGATAAGGGCCGTTCCACCCGCGTGCACCTCCCGGCGCTTGCACCAGCGCCTCGAGACCCTCGGAGCTATTTGGAAAGCGGCCTACATCCAATTTGTAAAGCTCCAAAGCCTGCTCCAAATCTCTGATCTGAATGACCGCCGATTTGGACTTGGCGCCTCCCAACTGATTCAACACCTGCGGGCCTACCAGTGCAGCCAACATCCCGAGGATGGCTAGAACCACCAAAAGCTCCACCAAAGTGAAACCTGATACCAAGCGCCGATTTGATCCCTTCATGACTGCGTGACCCCTTGTACTGCGTTTATTTTCCGACTGCCATTACACGACGAGTGTGTTGACCGACAGAATCCCCATGAGAATGCCCATAATGATGATGGCGATCACGCCTCCCATTCCCAAGATCAGAGCGGGCTCTAGGAGCGTCAGCATGCGCTTGATTTCCGTCTCCACATCGCCTTCATGCACTCTCGCCAACTCAAGCAACATGTTATCGAGATTGCCTGATTCCTCACCCACGCGAATCATCTGCATCGCGACTGGTGAGAACACTCTGGCATCTAAAGCCTGAGTCAAACGTCCGCCTCGCTTAATGGTGGGCGCTAAATCACCGAGAGAACTTCGAACAAGACTGTTGCCCACAGTAGCTACCGCGATGTCCACTGCTTTGAGCATGCTCACACCATTATGTAACAGCGTTCCCAGCGTTCTGGAAAACCGCGCCACTTCATATTTGACGACCACCCGCCCGACCAACGGGAGCGTTAACGCTTGCCGGTCCCGCCATATGATGCCGGCAGATTGGCCCATCCAACGTCGAAAAAACCAGGTCGCGA
>JAYOEE010000013.1:0-47862 GCA_038106565.1 Halieaceae bacterium | reverse complement strand
GGCAGGTCTTTCGCCGGGAGGGTTCCCCCGCCGAGGTCGCGCATTATACGTACCGCTTTAACCCGTGCAAGCTTTTTTTTAAAAAAAATTGTACGGCCCAAAAACGTGGGTAGCGGACCCGCTTCAGCCGAGCCGAGCGGGCCGCAAAGTCTATCAAACGGACCGTGGCATGGAAAGCCACGGCCGGCACGATAATAGCCTTTCGCCCCCTGGCGTGAGCCCTTCTCAAGCCGCGCGACCGCGCCTTCCCCGCCGTCGCAGCCGTCCCAGACGCCAGGCCAGCAGTGCGGCGTACACCAAGCCATAAAAAACCGCCTTACCTACATCAGAGCGTGCCAGCCAGAAGATGTGTAACCACGCCAGCACCACCGCCGGATAAACGAGACGATGTAGAGACCACCAGCTGCGCCCCATTA
Source organism: Halieaceae bacterium (assembly GCA_038106565.1). GTDB lineage: Bacteria > Pseudomonadota > Gammaproteobacteria > Pseudomonadales > Halieaceae > Luminiphilus. The sequence continues at coordinate 47,446 of JAYOEE010000013.1, read as the reverse complement.
ATCGCATGGCGGCATTTGTAGAGGTCGCGGCCAACGGAGCGAGACACAGCCAAGCGGCGAACCCAACCAGAACGTAGGGCCGCTCGCGCAGCTCCTCACGTAGCAGGTCACCGCTCCAGCCAACATAGACCTGCGCAAACAGTAAAAAGTGCACCGTGAGGTAGCCAAAAGTGGCGACACCCAATATCCGCCTGTGTCTGAGAATAAAACGATAGCCCCGATGCGATAGTGGTGACGCGAGCAACACCAATACCAACCCACGCAGCCCCCATTCTCCGGTAGATTGCATGAGGTATTTTGCTGGATCAGGCCCCAATTGATTGGCGAAGGTCTGCCACCCCAAGAATGCCACCGGGACACAGCACAGTGCCAGCACCCATATTGGCGACGCTGAACGGCTCAGCTTATTTAAATCGCGTTTCGACACGGAGTGGCTCACCGGCAGAAGGAGCAAGGGACATAGGCGGAGTCGTTAACCTCGCTCCGTCAGTAGTACCTCGTAAGATCCATCCCCTCATAAAGCCCTGCTACCTGATCAGCGTAGCCATTGAAAGGCATCGTGGGGATACGATTGGGGTTAAAAACGGACGACGGAAGCCGCCGCTCATAGCGTTGCGACCAGCGAGGGTGATCCACATCTGGGTTAACGTTTGCAAAAAACCCGTATTCTTGCGGCTGCAACATTTGCCAACTGGTTTGCGGCTGTCGATCCGTAACACGGATCTCGACAATAGATTTGATGCTTTTAAATCCGTACTTCCAGGGCACCACCAACCTCAGTGGAGCGCCATTTTGATTGGGGAGCGTTTTCCCGTATAGACCCACCGCTACCAGGGTCAGTGGGTGCATGGCTTCGTCCATGCGTAGTCCCTCCCTGTAAGGCCAGTCAATCACGCTGGTAAATGAGCGCGCACCTCGCATCTCACTGCGCCTGTGGAGCGTTTTGAATGCCACATAACGGCCTTCTGCTTTGGGCTGAAATCGATTCAGCAAGCTCGACAATGGGAAGCCTATCCAGGGGACAACCATCGACCACGCCTCGACACAACGGAACCGGTAAATGCGCTCCTCCAGATCGAAGCCTCGCAACACATCCTCCAGATACAGCGCCCCCGGTTGATTAACCAACCCCCCCACTTTGATCGTCCAAGGATCTGTCGTCATTTCGTGAGCATATCTGGCAGGATCTGATTTATCCGTGCCGAACTCGTAGAAATTGTTATACGTCGTGACGGCATCGTAAGGCGTTTGCTGATCAGCCAAACTCCTATCGGGATCATCCCGGTAGTCAAGCGGTAGCGAATGAATGGACTGTTCAGCCGCAATCGCAGGCGTACCCAGGAATGCTGCCATGGCCGATGTGGAGGCTTGAATCAAAGATCGGCGATTCAGAAAAACCGGCTCTGGGGTAATCTCAGAAGACTTTATCGTGCGATCAATGTAGGTCCGTTTTCTCATGCCGCTCCCGCTCCTCGTCACCAATACTCGGTTCAGTATGGCGAAGGTACTGGACCGGTCCCGACAGCGCATACAAAACCGACAGGCCCCATATCGCCAGTGGTGGGTCGAGAGCGATGAGCCCCAGAAGCGCCACTACCAGCAACATTCTGACAAACGGCACGCGTCGATCAAAGGTAATCGATTTGAAGCTGGAGTAGGGAAAGCGGGAAATCATCAGAAAACCGAGAGCTGTGAGCGAAAAAGCATGCACCCAGTCGAGCGCGGGAGCGGTCCATCCGTGTGTTTGGCCCATCCATACCAGACCGGCGGCAGTGGCTGCAGCAGCTGGACTGGCCAAGCCGGTGAAGAAGGTGGCGTCCTGATTCTCCATATGAACGTTGAAGCGCGCCAAACGTAGCGCCGCGCAGGCGGCGTAGATAAACGCAGCCACCCATCCAACCTTACCCAAACCGGTGAGTGCCCAATTAAACGTCAATAAAGCAGGCGCCACTCCGAAACTTACCATGTCGGATAAACTGTCGTATTGGGCCCCAAAAGCACTGCTCGTGTGCGTCAAACGCGCGACCCGCCCATCGAGACCATCGAAGACCATCGCCACCAAAATCGCCACCGCACCGGCATAAAAATCGCCTTGCATACCCGCAATAATGGAATAAAACCCGCAAAACAGTGCGCCCGAGGTCAGCAAATTCGGAAGCAGGAAAATACCTTTTGCCTGCGGCACATTCGCTGACTCCGCCTCTACATAATCGCCAACCAAGCTGGCCAAGGGCGCCTCAATCTGCTCTGCAGCCCGCTCCAGCTCGTCGGTCTCAGGTTTAGAACCCTCTGTAGTCATACTACCTCTCTCTATGGCCATGCCTTTAGGCCACCAATAAATTGTAACAGCGGCGTTTACCCCGAGCACGATGTCCGACACAATACGCACCTTTTTTTTAAGGCACCACGCCGAGGTATAGCCCGTGAGTAATTATTTCAACTCCCTCCCACTCCGCACCCAACTCCAAGAATTGGGCAAGTGCCGATTTATGGACCCGAGTGAATTCGAAGCGGGTGTTGCGCCGCTAAAGGGTAAAAAGCTGGTGATCATCGGTTGCGGTGCCCAAGGGTTCAACCAAGGACTGAATCTCCGCGATAGCGGGCTGGACGTGTCGTACGCCCTGCGCGCAGAGGCAATCGCTGAAAAGAGGCCTTCATGGGTCAAAGCCACCGAGGCGGGCTTCGTGGTAGGCACATACGAGGAGATGGTGCCTGATGCTGACATGGTCCTGAACCTGACACCCGACAAACAGCACACAAATGTGGTCGAGTCAGTGATGCCGCTAATGAAGCAGGGAGCCTGCCTGTCCTACTCACACGGCTTTAACATTGTCGAAGAGGGCATGAAGGTGCGGGAGGACATTACCGTCATCATGGTCGCCCCGAAATGCCCGGGCACCGAAGTGCGAGAGGAGTACTTGCGCGGATTTGGCGTACCCACCCTCATCGCGGTGCATCTGGAGAACGATCCTCAGGGCATGGGGCTGGAGTGGGCGAAAGCCTACGCCGCAGGTACCGGAGGCCACCGCGCTGGCGTGCTGGAGTCCTCTTTCATTGCAGAGGTCAAGTCTGACCTTATGGGTGAACAAACCATTCTCTGCGGCATGCTGCAGACAGGCTCGTTACTCTGTTTCGACAGGATGGTGAGTTTGGGTACCGATCCCGCCTACGCTGCAAAGTTGGTGCAGTTTGGCTGGGAGACGGTCACGGAAGGTCTTAAACAGGGCGGCATCACCAATATGATGGACCGCTTGTCCAACCCGGCCAAAATCCTCGCATTTGACCTGGCTGAGGATATGAAAGGCATATTGAGGCCGCTCTTTGAGAAGCATCAGGACGACATCATGTCCGGGCACTTCTCACAAACCATGATGGCAGACTGGGCCGCCGGGGACAGCAATCTGCTGAAATGGCGTGAAGAAACCAACGGCACGCCTTTTGAACTACAAGATATTTCGGGCGAACCCATCGACGAACAGACCTATTACGATCAGGGGATTTTGATGGTTGCCATGGTCAAGGCAGGGGTAGAACTGGCCTACGAGACCATGGTCTCCGCGGGCATTATCGAGGAGTCGGCCTACTACGAATCCCTGCACGAAACACCGCTTATCGCCAATACCATCGCGCGGAAAAAATTGTACGAAATGAACGTGGTGATTTCGGATACCGCAGAATACGGGTGCTATCTTTTCGATCAGGCCGCGAGGCCACTCCTAAAGGATTTTGTAAGCGCCTTAGATAGCGATGTAATCGGCGGCGGTGTCGTCGGCAACACGGCGGTAGACAACCGGAGACTGATCGAGGTCAACAACCAGATACGAACTCATTCTGTCGAGGTGGTCGGAGCGAGACTGCGTGGTTATATGACGGGGATGAAGGCCATTTCGTCAGCAGATTGAGAACGAGTGAACGACTTTGCCGACTCTGGCGTATGAGATCGCACAACAATTGCATTGATAGGACACCGGCCGGTCGTTAGACTTGCGCCCCACCAAAATTTGAACATTACTCAGCAGGAAATCCTATGAGCTTTGATCTAACTATGCCGCCCATTCTTGGGGTGGTAGGACTCGCAATTGCTTTTATCATTTACTCGGTGATGTCACGTGCGCCCGCTGGTGACGACAAGGTCCGGGGTATTGCGGAGCAAATTCACCTCGGTGCCATGGTATTTATGCACCGTGAATATAAGATGTTGCTCGCGTTTGCGCTGGTATTGGTGGTGGGCATACTCGCCTCTCCTCTGGGTACCGATACGGCAATTGCTTTCGTGGCTGGCGCTGTCTCTTCGGCAACTGCAGGCTATCTTGGTATGTATGCGGCGACCAAAGCCAACGTGCGCACCGCGGTCGCAGCCAATCAAGAGGGCGCCGCTGCTGCGCTGAACATCGCATTTTATGGTGGCTCGATCATGGGCCTTTGCGTCGCTTCGCTGGGCTTGCTTGGCTTGGGCGGTCTTTACTACTACTTCGGAGGAGATCCCCACACAGCACACGCCATCCACGGGTTCGGCATGGGTGGCTCAGTGGTAGCGCTCTTTTCGCGCGTTGGTGGAGGCATCTACACCAAGTCGGCTGATGTAGGCGCCGATCTGGTAGGTAAGGTTGAAGCAGGGATACCCGAGGACGACCCCAGAAACCCTGGCGTCATTGCGGATAATGTGGGCGACAACGTGGGCGACATTGCGGGCATGGGGTCCGATATCTTCGAGTCCTACTGTGGCTCGATGATCGCTTGCATCGCCATCGCCTCTACCATGACGATGGCAGCAGATTTGCAAAGCGCCATGATGGCCTTTCCTCTTGCGCTGGCAAGCATTGGACTCATCGCCTCGGTCGCAGGCATTCTCATCGTTCGCGCGCGCTCATCCGCCGCGCCAGAAGCCGCGTTGCGCAGTGGCACCTTGGGTGCGCCCATAATCTTCATTGCTATGGCCTGGTTCCTCTCCCAATCAATGGGGATCGAGCAGAACATTTGGTGGGCAGTGGTATCGGGTGCGGTCGGCGGCATTGCGATCGGTCTGATTACCGAGTACTACACGGGCGGGAAACCCGTTCGCACGATCGCCAAGTCAGGTGAAACGGGCCCGGCTACCGTAATGATCACAGGGCTTGCCGTGGGCATGCAATCCGTCGTGGCCCCTGTTCTTTTTCTTGCCGCAATTATCTTTGTATCAACCCATTTGGCGGGACTGTACGGCGTTGGTATTGCCGCTGTAGGCATGTTGGCAACGGTCGGAATCACCATGGCGATTGACGCCTACGGCCCGGTGGCTGACAACGCGGGTGGCATCGCTGAGATGGCGGGCATGGGTGCAGAGACACGATCAATTACTGACGGTTTGGATGAAGTTGGAAATACGACTGCTGCGATCGGCAAGGGCTTCGCAATCGGCGCCGCAGCCCTAGCCGCTCTGGCGATCATTGCCGCATTCGTCGAGACCGTTAAAGTCAACAACCCTGACTTTGTACTCCAGCTTTCCGACCCAGACGTACTCATCGGCATGTTTATTGGCGGCACGATCCCCTTTCTCATCGCCTCCATCACAATGACAGCAGTGGGTGACGCAGCCTTCGACATGATCAATGAGATTCGCAGACAGTTCCGGGAGATACCCGGTTTGCTCGAGGGTAATGCAGACCCTGATACCGCTCGTTGCGTCGATATCGCAACCACCGCAGCGCTCAAGCGGATGGTATTGCCCGGTGCGATTGCCGTACTGGCGCCTGTTGCTGTCGGTCTGGGACTCGGTGCCACTTCCCTTGGCGGGATGCTGGCGGGAGGACTGCTTGGCTGTGTGCTGATGGCTCTGATGATGGCGAATGCCGGCGGGGCTTGGGATAACGCGAAAAAATACATCGAGAAGGGCAATTTGGGTGGCAAGGGATCCGATACCCATGCGGCGGCGGTCGTGGGCGACACGGTAGGCGACCCCTTTAAAGACACCTCCGGCCCGTCAATGAATATTCTCATCAACGTGATGGCCATCGTCAGTCTGGTCATTGCGCCATTGCTCTGAGCGCCATTGGCAGTCATTAAAAAGGGGCCTTGAGGCCCCTTTTTTCGTTGAGCACGCAGCTCTCAAGCTAACCTTACGGTGCCAACACTTTCTCCCCACGTGCCATGCCCGCGACACCCGAGCGCACCACCTCCATCACTTCGGCCTCTCCAAGGGCCTGCAAAAACGAGTCGAGCTTGTCCGACGGCCCCGTGAGTTGCAGGATATAAGTCACGGGACCTACATCAATAATTTGCCCCCGAAAAATTTCGGTGGTCCTTTTTACCTCGTCGCGCTGCGCACCCTCGGCGCGCACCTTCACTAGCAATGTATCCCTTTCAACGTGGGCACCCTCGGTGAGGTCAACCACCTTTACTACATCGATAATCTTGTTGAGGTGCTTGGTGATCTGCTCGATTTTCAGGTCGTCTCCGGTAGTCGTCACGGTAAGGCGCGACAAGGTATGGTCATCGGTGGGCGCGACATTCAAAGATTCAATGTTATAGCCACGCTGAGAAAACAAGCCAACAACTCTCGACAGCGCGCCGGGCTCATTTTCCAAAAGCACAGAAAGTATCCGTCTCATCTCAGGTCCTCTCCGTTTTGCTCAACCACATGTCTTTCATCGCACCATTTGGTGCGACCATCATGGGGTAAACATGCTCATCAGGATCGATGTGGACATCCAGAAACACCAATTTATCTTTGAGCGAGAAGGCTTCTTCCATCGCCGGCAACAGGTCTTTTTGGGCACGGACTTCCAGCCCAACGTGCCCATAGGCTTCTGCCAGCTTCACAAAGTCAGGCAGAGAGGCGGCGTAATGGCTTTCTGAGTAACGCCCCTCGTACTGCATATCCTGCCATTGCTTCACCATGCCGAGATAGTCGTTACGCAGATTGATAATCTTGATCGGACACCCATATTGGCTGCAGGTTGACAGCTCCTGAATATTCATCTGAATGCTGCCCTCCCCTGTCACGCAGGCAACATCGGCATCGGGTAATGCTATCTTGATACCCATAGCGGCAGGCAGCCCAAACCCCATCGTGCCAAGACCTCCGGAGTTGATCCAACGCCGAGGATGATCAAACTTATAGTATTGCGCAGCGAACATCTGATGTTGGCCCACGTCGGAAGTCACGTAAGCTTCCCCTTTCGTAGCCTCGTACAACGCCTTGATCGCATCTTGCGGCTTGATCGCCTCAGATTCCCCATAGCGACGTCCGTGCCACAAACCGTGTGCCTCACGCCAACTGTCAATCTGCTGCCACCATTGCGCCAGCGCAGTAGCATCGGGTAGCGCTCGCTCCCCGCTTTCCATTTGCAGCGTCACCTGCTTATCGAGCTCTTCCAGAATGGTGTCAACGGGACCAACGATCGGTATATCTACAGGCACAATCTTGGCGATCGATGCCGGATCAATATCGATGTGAATGATTTTGGCGCCGGGGCAGAACTTCGAGACCGTATTGGTCACGCGATCATCGAAACGCGCCCCAACGGCCAGGATGACGTCGGAGTGGTGCATGGCCATATTGGCCTCGTAGAAGCCGTGCATTCCCAGCATCCCGAGAAATTGACGGTCTGAACCCGGATAAGCACCCAATCCCATCAATGTATTGGTAACGGGGTAGTTAAGGCGGCGCGCCAGATCGGTAAGCTGCGCAGCGCCATTACCTTGAATGACCCCCCCACCTGCGTAGATAACGGGCCGCTTTGCACTCAGTAACATTCTTGCCGCTTTCCGAATCTGTCCCGAGTGCCCTTTTGAAGAGGGCTGATACGATCGCAAACTGACGCTTTCGGGATATTCATACGCAAACTTGTGCTCCGGATGGGTCAGATCCTTCGGTATATCCACGACTACGGGGCCAGGCCGACCAGTCGCTGCAATGAAAAAAGCCTTTTTGATGGTGGCGGGAATGTCCTCCACTCGTTTGACCAAAAAGCTGTGCTTCACAATGGGTCGCGAAATCCCGACCATGTCGGTTTCCTGAAACGCATCTTCACCAATCAGGTGGCTCTGCACTTGGCCGGAAATCACCACAAGCGGTATCGAATCCATATAGGCAGTGGCGATACCGGTTATGGCGTTCGTTGCACCGGGCCCGGAAGTGACGAGCACGACACCGGGCTTTCCAGTCGCGCGGGCGTAGCCATCAGCTGCGTGCGTCGCCGCTTGCTCGTGACGCACCAGAATATGAGGAACTTTGTCGCCCTTGAACAGGGCGTCGTATATGTGGAGCGCTGCTCCTCCGGGGTACCCGAAGATGTATTCAACACCCTCGTCTTCTAAAGCGCGGACGATCATATCGCCGCCGGAAAGCATTTCCATGGCCAGTCTCCATCTCGTTTAACACGAAGGTACAGAGACGCGTCAGCGCCACTCCACCATCATTTGTCGCACGAGACACTAGCCGAATCAGCCCGTACCCAGCCAAATCACGATCACGAAACCCGTGTACCGGTGACCTGCGGGGTAACGCAGTGTCGAGCCCGAGGGAGGAGACTATCCTCGCCTAACGGAACCCGCAAACAGCCTGCAGAACTATCCCGTCCTGAAGGTAGGCCAGAGGGTGAGGGTACTCACCAATAACCGTTGCCGCCCGCGTGACAGCGCGAATTGTCTGAGGCGTCAGGGGCGAAAGTCAAGTTACGCGGGCATATGACCGAAATGTTTCCATGCGGCGCTGTCCACCATCGCACCACAGACGCTCTCTGGTGCTTTGAGGCTAAGACGATGAGGACGCGTTACAAACGATCGATGTCCTCAGCTTGGTAGGCCTCACGCACGGCATCTGACACGTCAGGCGCAATTTCGACTGGGTTAAAGCCTTCACAGCCAATGCACACCGTCACGATCTCATTCGGCGCCTCGCCTTCTCCGCAGTAGGAGCCGCTGCAGGCGGCGCCGCCCGTATTAAGCCGCACTGTGGCAATAACAGGCGGAATAGGTATGCCCTGCCCGAAGGTTTTGCCCTGAGGTTTCCGAGGGCTGAAGAGGGGAATCTGGTACGCCTTGGACTTACCGAGATCTCGGCACAAGCCACCGGTCCCCCCTTCGGGCTGATATGAGTTAAAAAATACATACCCACCTCCGATTGCCGAGGGATTCACCACCTGCTCACCCTGATCAGGCAGATCGACGAACCAGCCGCGGTGAAGCTCGATCAGTGACTGTCCCGCTGGCAAGCCGTCAGCAGCGTTCAACATAGACCGCTCGGTTGCCGTCGACTCTCGATCCAGATTGATGACTCCCGCAGCTTGATCGTAGGGCTCATCGACCAGCGCGTAAAAACGGTTCCCCACGTTCTCGGTAAACGGATAATTTTGCTTCAGCGGCCGCTCCCGGTCGCCAGATCCAATGGTGACAAAAACACGATTCTGGATGGCGCCAATAACCGGTTTGTTCAGAAACCGGATATTAGGCAGTGAAGACGCAGCAATATGTGTGAGAAACCATTTGGAAGGAGTCAGCGGAGAGGCTGAGGCATCCCGCAGTCCTGCCAACGTAGCAAAATTTAGACGATAGAGATTACCTGCGGCATCGGCCACGTAGGCAAAATCCAAGAATCCGTCGTTATCTATGTCGAGAACGCTGACGTCGGCCACAACCGGCGCCTTGGTTGGAAATTCAGCCACCTTCTGTCCCGAATTGGCATTCAGTATGTAAACCCCTTTCCCGCGCTCGCATCGTGCCGCATCAAACTGCGGCTGATCCGCATCGAGGCAGTTGTCCCAACCTCCTCCAAAAATCAGAACGGGGTCAGGTTGGGTGGGTGCGCCGTCGCCCTCGAACCCCTTCACGCGCCCCGCTACGGGCGTCGACCAGGTCTCCCCCAAAGCCTCAAAACCCTCGTCACATCTCCCGTCGTTGTCAGACTCAGCGCACCCGACCCGCCACTTTAATTTCGGTTTGTGGGGCGGGATGCCCGGCCCCGCCTCCGGGCTCACATCAAGTGCATAAATCTGGCGTCCACCTCTTCTCATACTGAGAAAAACCCAAGCCTTGGTCAGTCTGTTATCTCGATCGTATTCGGTATAAGAACCCGTGGAGCCATCGAAGAAGTACTGCTTCTTCTCTGCGCCGATGTCTGCGGATAGAGAATCGTCCAATCCAAAAAAATCCACCGTCGGCGTGTTGCGGCGCAGTCTGGCAATGCCGCTCAAATGGTCGCTGGCAATAAATGCCCAGTCTTCTTCTCCTGTGCTGGGGTCCAGCGACCTGAATAAACCATCATTTGCACCATAGAAAATGCGGAATTGGCTACCCGGGCCCGATTCGGCAGAGGTGGGCGGTCCATAAGTAATGGTCAGGGGGCGTGAATGCACAATATCGCCGTGAACGGTCGGCCGGAGACCCAAATAAGGCATCTCCTCTGACTCACCAAGATAGGGGTTGTCGACATAGGTTCCTTGCGCATCCCTGACCATGAGATCCCCGCCCCTCAGACCGGCATCTTCGCCCACAAGGTAGGCATAGATGTCGGCCGCGTCTGAAGACAGCGCTGTGTCATCCGCAACAATATTTGCGGTAACCGGGGTGAGGGCATCCCCGACATCGGTCAGTATTGTGCGGGTGCTCGAGCGGGATCCACTGTACTGACTGCGAATCTGCTGAGCGGCGCCGCCCTTCTCGACGAAAGGCCCGTCGGGGGAATCGGACAACATACTCCTGTCACCCCTAAACTCTGCGACACAGTTACTGGTCGGGCTCGGCTGCATGCCAAGCCCCGCAAAGTAGGGCCCAGTGGCGCCACCTTGCTTATCCACCGCACTGGTATCCTCGGTCCAAAAACTGGTTGCGCAAGACTGAGCAAATCCGGTCTGTGGATTAATGGCGCGGTTGTAGTTCACGTCAGCCAATTCCACCTGACCGTCAAATTTGGCTAGCTGATATTGTTTTAAATTGCCCAGCCAACGGGGTTTTCGCTGACTGGCGGGACGAAACATCCCTACAAAAACCTTGTTTTCAGCTTGGGCTCGATTGGTCGCGCTCAGCGGCAAGGTGACTGCGGCGAAAGTCGTATTAATGTCGATGATATCGCCAAAGATGCGGGTCAGCGCTCGTTCAATTTCCGCTTGATTACTCGCTGCCTGGCGGTAACCACCACCCTGCTCCGCCGCGCTGTGCATCAGCGATGAATGTGACGGACTAGGCTGTGCATTGAACACATCTACGGTGTAAGTGGTCACGGGCACCCGTACCGCGTCCCCAGACCCCACGAGTGTCTCTGATGCGCCCACAGGAACGCCAAGCTCATGCATAAAACGGGTCCAGTCGTCGAGGTTGTAATCGACCCCGTCGACCTCTCGACCCGTGGTGCCGTAACTGCCTTGCTGAGTTTGAATCACAGGTCGCTCAACCTGATAGCACTTCAAATCTCCTTCGCAACGCTGAAAACGGCTGACACAGTAGCATCCGCCTCCTGTTGGGCAGGCTGCTTGAATTTCACTGGACTGGAGCGCGTTACCGTTTACAAAGCTACTGCATTCGGTTGCTCGCTGATAGCCCAGGGCGCTGTAGCCAATCACCTCAACATCGGCAGAACTGACGCGGGACGCCTCGTACTCCGGCATCAAGAGGCCCGCTCCCTCGCCTCCAGCAAGGGCCGCGGGGACGACTTCACCCGCTTCAGCGTAAAGCGAGCCTAACCAATCAGAATTGCTCAGAGAATCGCGCTCCGGACCATTATTGTCGGGATTACTAATCAAAATGACATAGGTCTCCGCACAGATGTCTGATGCCGAAAGCGGCGACTCAAACACGCCATACAGCGACGCGTATCCGGCTGGGTCTGCTAACTGCGCGGGGGTGCCGGATCCTGCAAACCGCTGTGCTTTCCCCGCCAGATAAGCGTAGATATCGCTCGCCAAGTTGCCGTATGAAGAGTTGGCATTCCGCTTCTCGGCAGGGCTCTCGATATTCTGATCAATCTCATCGAGCACCGACCACAAGGCATCCGTATGCTCGCTCAGCCGCCTGAGGTCAAAGCGAACAAAGCCTCCGTCGGTGTTGGCGGAGCCTCCCGTGGTGAATTCCATGATGGCAACATTCAGGTCCCTGTCCGCATCGAGCACCCGCTCGAGTGTGCTCCTGATTGCCCTCACCTCTGACTGACCCTGCGTTGCCTCCGGCCATTTTTGACTCTGCCTTGACCAATTCGAGGTGTTATCGAGGACGAAGATCACATTGGGAAGCTCTGCGGCAGCAGCGCTATCTACCAAACCACTGGCGAAGAGGTCGATGTCCTCTGCTATCGCCAGGTGCGCGGTGGAGAACATAGCTGCCCCTATCAGAATGTAAAATAATCGGCGCATCGAGTCCCTCCTTGCCGACACCCAGCTTCCTAGCCAGGCGAACTACATGCAGTCGTAATCAAGTTGATAGCGGTTCGGGTGGTTAAACCCTGGCGGACGACAACTTCCGTTCCGGTCACGAGATCCTCCGTAGTCATCGTGACCTCCCACAGGGCATTCGCACAAAGAGAGTAAGCGCCGGGTTGATAACAGCTGGCGTCTGCTGGATCGTCCCAAACATTCAGTGCCGCGTTGCGCACTGGGATGACCGCTACGCAGCGAGGTGCGCTCAGCGACACGCTCATGTCATCGGTCACAGCATCGCCCGTCAGGTCAAGGCAACGCGTGTATCCGTCACCACGACATCCAACAACAAATGCTTTCTGCCCCTCGAGAAAACCACTGGTCGTAATGGCTTCCTGCATAACTGAAAGCGCAGCACTTTTAGCCGCCGCTCGCGACTCGATGTTTTGCACCACCCTCAGGTTTCCCATCACGATATTGGCCGACACGGTGCCAATCATTGTGACGACAGCCAGCATGATTAAAGTGATGACCATCACAATACCGCGCTGGAACGGCCTCATCGCCGGCGACCCAGAACATTCGGCAGAGATACCATCCGTGATTGCAGCGTGCGCGGATAAGCCGTCTTTTCGGGTGGAACCTGCCAATCCTGCCCGGCGACAGAGTAGACGTTGTTATCGGCATGGCCTGAGACTGAAGCGAGGCTGCGCACCATCAACCAGATTCTGACCCCGACAGTATTATTGACATCGTCGTGGGCTAGGATGCGCTCCACCCTGTCGTATTCACCATCACCGGTGTCGTCAATGAACCACTCGAACTGCAGATCCTCGACGCCCTCCGCCACAATCTCTTCTTTGTAGGCCATCAGCCCGGCAGCGGCCAGGTCAAGATCAGACCTGACAAGTTGGTCTCGTTCGGTCACGTAATAGATACGAGACACGTACCGATAAATCGGCGCCAATCGGGCTGCGTCGCAACCATAGGCGAGGTAGTTCAGCTTGGTGCCGATTGAAGCAGAATCAACACGAGACAGCCTGACTTCACCACCTGATAAGCCAGCGTTTTCATCGAAACAGCCATTGGTCTGTAAGTAGAAAAAATCATCAAGCTCCCTGCACCGATTAGCAGTCGCGATGCTACCCAAACCCGTGGCACAGGTGCTGGCACGCCTTACCGCTATAAACTGACTCATTTCGGAGACAGGCTCCGCGGCGCTGCCACACTCCCCGAGATCGCGGCGGTCGTTGAAGGACTGACCCGAGCCCGACAGCAATGGATACTCCATCGCCCAACCCAATTCCACGAGCGGATCGAAGCCCGTTGCGCCCGTGCCCACACACAACGGCGGAAGCTCCGGTAAGGGGGTTGTTTCCAAATCCACGACTTCTGATTTCCGCAGCACCCCATAGGTGGGGTCATCTGCATCTACCGGTGAATTCGCTTCACCCCAATAGCCCACCAGAGCAATCTCCTTTGCCAGCACATCCATTGCGTAGAGACTGTTTTCTACCTGCCGACCCGCACGAGTGATGTCGGTCAGCGCTCGGCTACTGTCTGCAAATAACGTGGTCACACCGAGAATGATCACCAAACCCAGCGCCAAAGATATCGTTAGGTCAACAAGACCAAAGCCTGCCATGACTGTTCTTGATCGAAGGGAAACAGTGGACATAATTAGGCCCTATCTCACCGCAACGTCTCTGAACGCCACTCGGCGATAGGCCTCATCGCCCATTTCGCCAAGGCCGCATTCCAAAGAGGTCTCCGTCTGAGGCGTCATGCCCACCCAGGCGACCGATACCCGAATCCATAATTCCGCGTTGGCCCTCTCGCTGAGGAGTGAGATACAGCCGCGAGCCCCAGGCGGGCTACCCAGATTCTGCGCGTCCACACCGCTGCCACTTTTGGTACTGGCGCCCGCAAGTTGTTCTGACCACTCACACACATCTCTGGGTGCCCCGAATAAGTCGTTGCAGGATTCCGATTCGGGATAGCTTAAAAAGTACTCTCCCGCTTTTGCCCCTCTGGGATTCATCCTGATCCGAGCGGCCATATCCTCAACCATTGAGGTCACTAACGCTCGCTGATAGGTCTCAAAGCTACCGTTCATGGTGCTGACCTGCATGGCGCCAAAACCCAATAGTCCGAGGGCAATCACGACGAATGTGACCAGCACCTCTATCAGCGTAAAACCCGATTGTTTTCCGAAGCGCTTCAAGAGCAAGCACCTGCCCAACTCATATCCTCAGCGCGGGAATCGCAACTGTCGGAACACGCCCCCCCGTGGCTGGACACCCGACCGTCAGCAGAGAGCGTTAGGCAGACCGTGCACTGGCCACCTGAGGACGAGGTCGATACGGTGAACTTTGGGCAGCCGCGGGGCCGCCCCCACGCATTGAACTCCACCGCCTCACCACCCACAGCACCATCTCGAGCGATCGAGACCTCTCCAGAACCGAGTGCAAAGACCTGTAGCGGCGCACTGGAGCACGCTGAGCCACTTTCCTGATCCACACACCATCCGTTGCTCCATGCATCGCCGCGCTTGACCAGCGAGATGCTTCGATTCCGCTTGACCGCCTCTGAGCGTGCCGTAGCAATTGACAGACGAAGTTCACTCCCTACCTGGCGCAGCCGTTGCTCTGCGAGCATGTGCGAAAACGAGGGCGCTGCTACCGATACGAGCACAGACACCACTGCCAACACCGCCAGTAACTCAGACAGCGACTGTCCAAGAAGATTTTTTCTCACCATGGGATCTCCTCGGGAGTACCGCAATGACGCCATCGCGCTCCCGTATTACTGAGACACAAGTCTCCATCGATTTCCTGTGCTGAACCCGGTCGAGCCAGCAATTTCAATGCAAACCGTGGTGGCGGGCCCCTTGTCACACCCATCTCGAGATCGGTGATCTCGTAGACCCGAGACAGGCCTTTCAATTCCGCCCCGAGGAGCACGCCGCCCGTGTCATCGCCGAAACCCAACTGCTGTAGCGATTCGGCGTATTCCCGATGCACCAGCAAATATCCCTGTTGCCTTTGGGCAAGATCCATCAAAAAACTTTGAGCCTTTGCACGATTGCCCTCGCGAACATGGCCCAAGTAAGACGGATAGGCGACGGAGGCCAAAATCCCAAATATCGCTACAACAATGATCAATTCGACGAGGGTAAACCCCGAACTCGATTCACGCCGGGGTTGGCACTCATCAGGCGTCGACAAAGCTGTGAAAAATTGAAGGTGTCGCAAGGCTTTTCCACCAATATCGGTTAATTGCATTTTGCTATTTTATTGCATTTTGCGATTATTGGTGAGAAGCGCTCCTGTTTGCAACCTCTGAACACAAAAAATTTTCACATCTTGGAAATCGCGAGGTCCTCCTCTACGGCGTGCCAGTCAGCAAGCGCCAGTTGATATGCCCCAAAAAGCGAGAGCAGGCCTATGAGTAGCATGACAGCCACACTGGCAACGATAAAAAACCCCGATCGCTTGCTGACAAGACGTGGCCGCTCTCGTGGATGAATCACGGGTTAGTCGGTAGGCTGGGGAACTAGCAAGCGACTGAAAACACGCCCGCTACCGGCATCGCGCCAGCCCCACAGCATCTCATCCAGAGTAAATATGACTGAGTAAGCCGACGCGGCAGACTGGTCAGGGTGTTGGCGCACCGGTTGCAAGCGCCAGGTCGCCACCCCGTCTACCAGGCTCTCGAATGGCTGCCAGCGATAGGGGTAATCGTTACTCATTTGGCTCAGTCGCAGTGATGGCACGCCTGAAATACTGTAGGAGGACTGACCCACGTTTAAGACAAATCGGTCAAGCCGACCCCAAACTGTACCGATCGCGCACTCGCTGGGCAGCCCCATGTTGGCCTGCCACCTTGCGCGCCAAAGTGGTTGACTGGCCGCCATGTCGAACGGGGAGTCACAATTGGGACCGGTCAGTACCCAGCCTGACCCACTGCCGCAAAATTCAGGGCACGGGAGCACGCTTTCTATGTAAAGCCCGGGTCCGGAGCCTGCGATACACTCCAGTGCCTCTAGGTTCAGGATGTTGATACCGCCCCAATGGCGACGCTCACCCAATTTGCCCGGATCAATACAGGGGTCTGATAGTGCGGTCCAGATCGCGACCCCAGCATCCTGTGGCGCATCCGCCACACTCAATGAAGTTTCAGGCAACCGAGCGCGCTTCGAGGTATCTGCCAAAAAACGGTTGATGTTGCGGGCGCGGAGCATCAGATCGCTTTTTGCGACCATTTCCCCGGTCGCGGCGAGCAACTCGGCCAGCCCATTCGACACACTGGCAATCAAGCTCATCGCTAGCGCAGTCGCAATCAAACATTCGATGAGGGAAAACCCCCTCGTAGCATCCGCTAGGCACTCAATCCGGCAGATGCTGGAACGGGCTATCGAAGCGCACAAACGCGGAGGACGCGACATCGCGACACGTTTCCCGCTACGACCCATATACTCGATACATGGGCCCCTTCGCAGGATCCAGCCAGTCGATGCGAAGCGACCCATCGGGTCTGGCCTGCAAAATGCTGTCGGGCAGATCCTGAAGCCATGTCTCGATAATGGAACAATGCTCTGCCACCAAGGGGTCTGGCGGTGAATTGCACAAGCTCGTCAGCGAGCGGGATTGCCCACCCGCGAGCTTTACCATGGCGGCCCACTCCTCCAATACCCATCCCGCCACCGTCACCTGATGGCTCGTCTCTTGGAGCGCTGCGATTTCGCTGGCTAAATGCAACAGCCCAAGCATACCCAGCGTCGCTACACTCACCGCTACCAGATACTCAAACAACATTACTTCGGAACCGTTACAAGGGCAGAGCCATTCACACCCAAATGATCGGCCGTCAACGTTTCCAGATCCCCTCTCAGACCCACCAGCCTTAGAAAATACGCAGTATCAGACGCCTCCACTTCAAGCCGGTAGTATTCCGAGATCGTCTGGGAAAAGTGCGTCAAATCGGGGAGCTCGTTGCGTTGAGCGTATCGCCGATATTGCTGACGAAACTGGCGTTGCGCCAAATCAATACGTGCCAGTGCGATTTGCGCTTCGCGAGTGAGCGCTTCAGTTTGGACTGCCCGCCAGTTTGGCAGTACCGCGGCGACCAGCAACGAGGTCATCAGCAGAACGACCAGCACCTCTAAGAGCGTGAAGCCCCTTGAGTATTCCACCTTGACCACGACCAACCCAACTCTCCACGACAACGCGATGAAAAGCTGATTATTGGTCTGGAGAAAGCCTGTTGACACATCACAGGGCAGATTCGGTGGAACCTGCCCGGTGATGTTTTGCAGAGCAGATTATGCGGCCTCGGAAATATCCGGTGCCTTACCAAACACGATTTGGTCTCCCGCAAGCGAGGCTTGGAGCGTAGCGCCTGGCGCATAATCTCCCGCCAAAAGTGCCTCAGCGAGCGGGTTTTCAATCAGACGCTGAATCGTCCGCTTCAGCGGTCGAGCACCATAGACCGGATCAAAGCCCTTGTCGGCCAGAAACGCTTTGACCTCGTCACTGACTAACAGGCGCAAAGAACGCTCCTTCAATCTCGCTGACAGCGCGTCAAGCTGAAGCGTCGCAATGTGCAAAATGTGTTCGTGGCCAAGCGCATGAAATACAACTGACTCATCAATTCGATTCAAGAACTCGGGTCTAAAATGCGCCGAAACCTCGGTCATGACGGCAGCCTCAATATCCTCACCCGACGCCTGCTCGACAGCGTCCCTGATGTGCTCAGAACCCAAATTAGAGGTCATGACAACCACAGTGTTTCTGAAATCGACCGTCCTGCCCTGCCCATCCGTTAGCCGGCCGTCGTCAAGCACTTGCAGGAGGATGTTGAAAACGTCCGGGTGGGCCTTCTCGACTTCGTCCAATAAGAGCAACGAATATGGCCTCCTGCGCACGGCCTCAGTGAGATAGCCCCCCTCTTCATAGCCCACGTACCCCGGCGGCGCGCCTATCAACCGAGCGACCGAATGTTTCTCCATGAACTCCGACATATCAATCCGCACCAACGCTTGCTCGCTGTCGAATAAATAATCAGCGAGCGCTTTGCACAGCTCAGTCTTACCGACGCCCGTCGGCCCGAGAAAAAGAAAGGAACCGTTGGGACGGTTAGGGTCAGCCAGCCCAGCGCGTGCGCGGCGGACCGCATTGGACACCGCGGCGACCGCCTCATGCTGTCCAACCACCCGATGGTGCAGGGTGTCTTCCATGCGGAGGAGCTTTTCGCGATCACCTTCCAGCATCTTCGCCACGGGAATTCCTGTCCATCGGGACACAACCTCTGCCACCTCTTCGTCTGTGACGCGCGACCGTAGGAGAGTGGGTTCGGGCTGCTCGCCCTGCGCGGAGGCTGCTAAGCGGCGCTCGAGATCGGGTAGCACACCATGCTGAATCTCCGACATGCGAGTAAGATCGCTCGCTCGTCTGGCAACTTCGAGTTCCAGTTTGGCCTGCTCTATATCGCTTTTGATCTGAGCAAGGCCCTGAACAGCCGCTTTCTCCGCCAGCCAAATGTCTTCCAAATCGGCGTACTCGCTTTCAATCTGGCCGATCTGCTCATTGAGCAGAGCCAATTCCTTAGTTGCTGACGTGGACTCGTCCTTCTTTACCGCCTCGCGCTCGATTTTCAATTGGATTAACCGCCGCTCAAGCCGATCCATGGACTCGGGCTTAGAGTCAATTTCCATGCGAATGCGACTGGCGGCTTCATCAATAAGGTCGATCGCTTTATCCGGCAACTGACGATCGGTAATGTAACGCTGGCTCAGTTTGGCGGCCGCAATAATCGCGCTGTCAGCGATATCAACGCTATGGTGGACCTCATAGCGTTCTTTGAGGCCTCTCAGGATCGCAATCGTGTCCTCTTCGCTGGGCTCATCAACGAGCACTTTTTGAAATCTCCTCTCAAGCGCAGCATCTTTCTCGACAAATTGTCGGTACTCGTTAAGCGTGGTCGCGCCGACACAATGGAGCTCTCCCCTCGCAAGTGCGGGCTTCAACATGTTCCCCGCATCCATAGAGCCCTCAGCCTTGCCCGCGCCGACCATCGTATGTAACTCATCGACAAAAAGGATAATCCGCCCCTCTTGCTTGGACACTGCGTTCAGCACAGCCTTAAGGCGTTCCTCGAAATCTCCTCTGAACTTCGTGCCAGCCAGCAAAGCCCCCAGGTCAAGCGCCAGAATTTGCTTGTTCTTCAGTCCCTCCGGGACTTCTCCATTCACTACGCGCTGCGCCAGCCCCTCGATGATGGCCGTTTTGCCAACGCCGGGCTCACCGATCAGCACGGGGTTATTTTTGGTGCGCCGCTGGAGCACCTGAATCGTTCGCCTGATTTCATCATCCCGGCCAATTACCGGATCGAGTCTTCCAGCCGCGGCTCTCTCGGTCAGATCTACCGTGTATTTCTCCAGCGCTTGCCGAGTCTCCTCAGACTCCGCGCTGTTGACGCTCTCCCCGCCACGCGCCGCTTCTACAGCAGCCGTGAGCGTCTCAGAGGTTACGCCGGCCTCGGTGATCAAGGCCGCCACTGGCCGGCTGTCTAGCATGGCCAACAAGACGGAATCGGTGGAGATGTAGCTATCTCCCGCCTGCTGAGAGAGTTTATCGGCACGATTGAGCAGCCGCTGCGTCTCCTGACTTACGTGGATGTCTTCGCTGCCGGATACAGTGGGCAACCGATCCAATGCCGCACTAAGCAATGTTTCCAATTGATCCAGGCGCGCCCCTGCTGCTCGCAACAACGATCTGGCTGCCGAACCCGATGGGTCAACCATCGCCTTTAAGACATGTTGCGGCTCGATAAATGGATGGTCCCGCCCAACGGCCAATGACTGCGCGTCTCCCAGGGCAGCCTGTAAGGAATGCGTTAGCTTATCCGTGCGCATTGCTGTCTCCTTAATACCCGCCTTCCTGCGGGTAGTGATTGTCCTGTTGGAGATATGGGGTGACTTATCCCTTTTTCAAGTGAGGTTATTGCGCGGTGTGGCGCTTCGGAGGGGTCCCTCAAGCAGCAGTCACGTATCCCGTCGCGTAAACGCTCATGAAACCTCTCTCCATACCAAAGTGGCCATCCTGCCCGTCGCCGGTCCATCGCGGCGGTGTGAAAAAAAATTCCCAGGCTGGCTGAAGGTACACCAATCACCCCCCAACACCACTCCCACGCCTGCGCGCTCCAGCCTATGTCTCGCCAGCGAATAGAGATCTGCCATCCAGTGTCCTTCGGTCCGATTCGAGACCTGAAAACTTTGTTCACACCGCCAACCCATTTGGGTCAAAAAGGCTTCGCGCACCTCAGGTCCGACCTCGTAAGCCTGCGCACTAATCGCAGGCCCAAGCCAAGCGATCACCTCTTCAGTTCGGACCGGTAAGCGCTGTAAGAGAGCCTCCAGCACGCCCTCAGCCAACCCTCGCCAGCCAGCATGCGCCAACGCCACGCAGCTACCATCCTGCGCCGCGAGCACCACCGGCAAGCAATCTGCTGTCAGCACAGCCAACACCAGCGACGGTTCGGTGGTCCACTGCGCATCGGCCTCGGGCACATCACTATCGCTACCCTGTACTACGGCCGTCCCATGAATTTGTTTTAGCCAGCTGAATCTCCGGTTGGGGAGCGCCATTTGCAACCTGTGGCGGTTTTCCAAAACGGCCTCAGGCGAATCTCCAACGTGAAGCGCCAGGTTTAACGTCCCATAGGGATCAGCACTCACCCCCCCCGACCGAGTTGTCACGCGCGCGCCAACGCCGGATACACCAAGATCGGGGGCGAGTAAATTCAGGCCAGCTGTCACGCCGGGTCTTCGCTGTGCAAACAATTGAGTAGCGCCAGCAGGTCATCGGGCATGGGTGCGGAGAATGACAACGACTCACCCGTTTCAGGGTGAAGAAACGCCAGATCCTTGGCGTGTAGCGCCTGTCGCGAGAAGCTTGCGAGCTGACTTAACAGCGCGTCGCTGGCACCGGCAGGTTTGGCGTCTCGCCCACCGTAGACTGGATCGCCCACCAGGGGATGCTTGCGCCACGCCAGATGAACTCTTATCTGGTGCGTACGACCCGTCTCCAGCGACACTTCGAGGTGAGTAAAAGCGCCGAATCGTTGCGCAATACGGTAATGGGTCACCGCCGGTTTTCCCTCGGGCACTACTGCCATTTTGATGCGCGACGTGGGATGCCTGCCAAGCGGCGCATCGATCGTGCCGCCACCGGAAAATGTGCCGCGGCACACCGCGCTGTAAATTCGCGCCACGGATCGTTCAGCCAGCTGAGCCACCAGAGATTTATGTGCCAGAGAAGTTTTGGCCGCCAGCATCACGCCTGACGTGTCCTTGTCGAGCCTGTGAACGATGCCGCCCCGAGGTAACTCAGACATCGCCGGCGCGTGCGCCAACAACCCGTTTACCAGCGTCCCACTGTGGTGTCCTGCGGCGGGATGCACCACTAACCCGGCAGGTTTATTGACCACAATGACATGCTCGTCCTCAAATAGGATTTCCAACGGCAAAGTCTCTGGCGCCCAATCTATTCTGGCTTCGCTTAGCGGGTAAAGATCTAGGCGATCGTCTACAGATACTTTATCTCGTGGCTTACCCGGGGCTTCATTGCGTAATAGGCGGCCAGCCTTGATCCACTCTGCCAGTCGGCTACGGGAATAGTCGGGGAACAATGCGGCCGCTGCCGCGTCGAGCCTTGCGCCATGCAAGTCACTTGGGACCACCTCAGCGCGCGCTTCACCCTCTTCTAAAACTTCGTCTTGCAAGCGCTGTGACTCCCATACGGTTGGGTTTACACTACCACCCCGAAATGTACCACGGTGGGTAGTAGACCTTGGCAAAATCAGCTTTCCTGTACCGCGCAGTTTTGATCCTCCTCATTCTCCTGAGCGCGGGGTGCTCTTGGTTTGGCGGAGACGATGACGAACTGGTGGCTGACTCGGGAGAACAACAGATGTATCGGGAGGCGCAACGCCACCTGAAAAACGAGAATTTCAGCTTGGCCGTGCGCAGCCTACAAATGTTGGAAAGTCGCTATCCGTTTGGTCGCTACGCAGAGCAAGCACAGCTTGAACTCATCTACGCCCACTACGGTGCGTATGAATTTGCCGCGGCCACGGAGGCCGCCGACCGGTTTATACGGCTGCATCCACGGCATCCCAATGTTGATTACGCGTTCTATATGAAAGGCCTCGCGAGCTACGACATCGAGCCGGGATTTTTCTCACGATTCATTCCTTCAGACGATACCAAGCGAGACGTCAGCCACATTCAGATTGCGTTTGCTGAATTTGCGCAACTGTTAGCGCGTTATCCCGACAGTGCCTACGCCCCTGATGCCCGCCAGCGGATGGTGCATATGCGCAATATGCTGGCGCGCCATGAGATACACGTAGCCAACTACTATTTTCGACGGGGTGCGTATATGGCGGCTCTCAATCGAGGCAAGTATGTCGTAGAACACATGCAACAAACCCCGAGCGTCGCGGACGGACTGGCTATCATGGCTCAGGCCTATCTGTTACTGGGAATCAATGACCTCGCGGAGGATTCGATAGAGGTACTCTGCGACAACTTCCCGGACCACCCGAATATCAAGGCGGGATGTACGTTTGATAGCGTGTATACGGTGGACGGCCTGCAGCGCTCCTGGATAAACGAGGCGACTCTGGGGTTATTTGACCCGCCCGAGCCACCGCAGTTTAACTACCGGCCAAAATCTTAGGCGTTGATCACTGGGACGCACGCCATGCCCAGGTAATCGGGTAGCGGCGATCACGCCCAAATGCGCGCCTGGAGATCCGAATCCCAACCGGCGCCTGTCTCCGCTTGTACTCGTTGAGATCTACTAGACGTACCACGCGATGCACGTCTTCAGGACTAAAGCCCGCTGCAATAATCTCCTCTTTAGAAGCATCTTGTTCAACATAGCGCTCAATAATCTGATCAAGGATCTCGTAGGGCGGGAGGCTATCCTCGTCCTTTTGGTCTGGAGCCAGCTCAGCAGAAGGAGGCCTGGTAATCACCCTTTCTGGTATGCAGTGACCCAAACTGTTGCGATGGCGGGCCAAGGCGTACACGAGCATTTTCGGGCAATCTTTCAGCACGTCGAATCCACCAGCCATATCGCCGTATAAAGTCGAATAGCCAACCGCGAGCTCACTCTTATTACCCGTAGTCAGGACCAACAAATTTTTCTTGTTTGAAATCGACATCAGCAACACACCGCGACAGCGCGCCTGCAAATTCTCCTCCGTGATATTGGGAGCCAGACCTTCAAACTCGTGCGCCAAAGTTTCCATAAAAGCCTCGTAAAGCGGCTCAATAGAGAGCGTGCTATAGCGCACGCCCAGAATGGATGCCTCCTCCTCGGCATCCTCGATACTCATCGAGGCCGTGTAACGGAAAGGCATCATTACCGCTTCAACGCGTTCCGGCCCCAAGGCATCTACGGCCACCGCCAGCGTTACGGCGGAATCGATACCACCCGATAACCCCAATACAACACCCGGAAAACCGTTTTTGTTGACGTAGTCGCGCATGCCCATCACCAGCGCCTGCCACACCGCTTCGAGGTCATCCAACGGTTCGACTTGCTCAGCCGGTTGTAGCGCACCGCTCGCGTCAAAAATGACCTCACTACACGACTCGTTAAACTCCGCAGCGCGCGCCAACACGTTACCCTCTGCATCGACAGCAAAAGAGCCGCCATCAAAGATCAGCTCGTCCTGCCCGCCCACCTGATTGACATACAAAATAGGCATCTGATTCGACCGTGCCCGATCCGCGACCAGTGCAGCGCGCTCAGCCAGTTTGCCCCGATGGAAGGGCGAAGCATTGACGTTAATCAGCACGCTTGCACCGGCCCGCTTGGATGCGGCGAGGGGTTCCGGATGCCATATGTCCTCACAAATAGTGAGACCAAATTGCAAGCCGTTCAGGAGGAACACACAGGGCTTGCTACCGGGTTCAAAATACCGCTTCTCGTCAAAAACCTGATAGTTAGGCAAGCACTGCTTGTCATATTCAGCAATCAATTTTCCATCGAGAAGAACGCCTGCGCTGTTGTACAAGTATTCGCCCTCACGCCTTGGATAACCGACGACAACCGCCAGCTGCGCCGGTAGCGCCTGGCACAAGTGCAAAATCGCCGCCGCCGACCGAGTGGTCATGTCGTCGCGTAAGAGAAGATCTTCGGGGGGATAGCCTGTCAGGGTCAGCTCGGGGAATACAACCAGCTGCGTGCCCGCTCTGGCTTGCTCATGACAAACCTCCAGCACGCGCTGTGTGTTACCGCTGATATCGCCCACCATGGTATTGATTTGTGCCATGCAGACTTTCATTCACCACTCCCTTGCAGCGTTCATCTTTCATGCTCAAGCGGGGAGCGAAGGGTACCGTATTTCGCGGCTTTGTGGCCCACCGTCGCGACAAATCGCAAGCGTGATTCAAGTTGCCCTGACAGCCATCCGCGCTCCACCTCTGGTAGATCACGTAGCGTTTCAACGCTGCAGCATCAATCCGGGCAGTGCCCCCAGTCTTTTGCCAAGCGGGGTCTGCCCAATCGATTGACGACCACAGACCAGTTTTGGCCTCCCGCGCACACCGATAGCGTCAGATTGCGACTGCCGAGCCCATTGGGATGCCAGCGTATTGGTCCTGTCACGCGCTGCGTGCCTTGCCGATTCAGCACGGTCACCTCCGGCATCGGGGACCAAACACGCATCACTTCCTCCCCAGACGGCGACGCAAGAACCGCGGAAATTGTCTGGCCAAAGTGCCCGGAGCAATCCATCAATGCGCTGGAGGCAATGGCTTGTGGACACAGCAATACGGTGGCTCTCCTACTGAGCGCCGCGCTGCGAGCGAACTGTACCGCAGCCAACAGCTGGCGCGCGGCGGAAAGCGAACGCGCCGATGACAATTGGTCCCGATAACTGGGCACTGCCAACACCAGCAAGGATGTAACTAAAACGAGGGTGAAGAGGCACTCAATCAGTGTCAGCCCGCGTTCCACCCTGCCAACTCGGTATCGCATGATGAGACGATAGGGACAAAGCAGTGCGTCAGGGAGACCAATAACCGCTTTGGGTCTCTTGCCAGTGGTCGGTAGAGGGGCCCGCAGCGCCGTGGACTACAGGCGCCTAAAATTCACTCATCCACTGCCACGGTAGGAATTCGCAAGCCCTTGGGGAGCGAAAATGTGATGTTCTCCTCACGCCCATCAAGGTCGCGCACCGCCAAGCCGCCGTGCTGGCGCAGGGCGTCAATCACCTCCTGAACCAACAACTCTGGCGCTGACGCACCCGCAGTGATACCCACTGAACGCGCTCTGGATAACCAAGCGGATTCAATCATGCTGGCGTCGTCGATAAGGTACGCTTCAGCGCCGCAGCGCTCGGCCAACTCCCGCAAGCGATTCGAGTTAGAGCTGTTGGTGGAGCCCACCACGAGGACCAGATCCACTTCACTCGCTAGCGACTTGACCGCATCCTGTCGATTCTGCGTCGCGTAGCAAATGTCGTCTTTCCTCGGGCCCTGGATCTGCGGAAATTTTTCTCGCAGCGCGTCAATGACCTTGGCAGTGTCATCCACGGAAAGTGTCGTTTGAGTGACGAAAGACAGTGTGCTCGGATCACGCACCTCAAGTCGGGAAGCCTGCGCCTCGTCTTCAACCAGGTAGATTGCGCCGCCTTGACTCGTGTCATAGCGCCCCATCGTGCCTTCCACTTCGGGATGCCCCGCGTGGCCGATCAAGACACACTCCCGACCTGCTGAACTGAACGAAGCCACCTCGACATGCACCTTGGTCACCAGCGGACAGGTTGCGTCAAATACCTTTAAACCCCGATCTTCTGCTTCTTCCTGGACGGCGCGGGAAACGCCGTGGGCGCTGAAAATGACGATCGCGTCATCGGGCACCTCCGAGAGCTCGTCTACAAATACGGCGCCTCGTGTACGCAAATCGTCTACCACGTGGCGATTGTGGACCACTTCATGACGAACGTAGACAGGCCCACCAAAGACCTCCAACGCGCGATTTACGATATCGATGGCACGATCTACGCCTGCGCAAAACCCTCTCGGATTAGCCAACACGATGTCCATTAATGCAGTTCCGCCGGTTCCACGCGCGCGATTCGCACCTTGAAGTGAATAGTACGCCCTGACAGGGGATGATTGAAATCCACCGTCACCTCTTCCTCATCCACGGCCGCCACCATGCCAGGCACTTCGCCCCCCGCCGCATCGGCGAACGAAAACAGCATGCCGGGCTCTACAGGCGCATCGCCATCAAAATCACTTCGTGGCATTCTCTGAATGTTGTCCTCCTGCGGTTCGCCGAACCCTTCTTCGGGGGGAATCTTGAACTCAGCCTCGTCACCGGACCGCATCCCTAGTAGCCGCCGCTCGAAACCGGGCAGCAAAGATCCGTCACCCATTACGAAGGTCACAGGATCCTGCCCAAAATTAGTATCCACTTCCTCGCCGGTTTCAAGCGATAGCGAAAAATTGAGCGTCACTCTCGTATTTGCTTCGATTTCTAATTGCATAGTATTCAAATGTTTACCGGGTCGGTGTCGGCAGAAGAAGCGCCCAGAAAAGCGGATAGCAACCACCATGCGGCGCCAAGGGTGATGGCGGAATCCGCGACATTAAAGGCAGGCCAATACCAGTCTCGGTAGTGAAGCGAAATAAAATCTACCACGTGCCCCAATATGACACGATCAACCAAATTGCCGATACCGCCGCCCAGAATAAGGCCCAAGGGAATCACCAGCGAGCGATCTCTCGGGGCCAATCGGAATAACCAGACAATCAGAAAAACGCTTACCGCCAGCGCGACCCCGGCGAGAAACCAGCGTTGCCAGCCGCCTGCATTGGCCAAAAAACTGAAAGCGGCACCCGTGTTGTAAGTCAGCATCCAATCGAACCACTTCGTGACCATTTGGGGGGTGCGAAAGTCCAGTGTCGCCACAGCAAGCTGCTTGGTCCACTGGTCAACGACTACCACGACAGCCGCAACCAGAAGACCAATCCAAGGTCGCCGGCCGATCCCAGCCAAGAGTCTACTTTCAGGCAAACTGACGTGCCTCACCCGCGCCATCGACATTGGTCACGCAGCGGCCACACAGCGTCGGGTGCGCAGTGTGCTCGCCCACATCGGCTCGCCTATGCCAACACCGCTCGCACTTTTCCTCGGCCGATGGGTTGGCGACTATACGCAACTTCAGGCCTTCCGCTTCAAAGGCATCTTCGGGTGCTTGCTCGTATTCGGCCACCTCCGCGTCGGACGTGATGAGCACAAACCGCAACTCCTCACCCAGGCTTTGCAAACGCTGCGCTAACGCTGGTTCAGCATATAACGTGACCACCGCGTCGAGTGACCCACGCAACGAGCCGCGCTCCCTCTGAAGCTCAAGCGCCTTATTGACTTGCTGACGCACGCTCAGCATTTCCATCCAAAAAGCCTGGTCGAGACCACCATCGGTTTCCGCGGAGGGTAAGGCCTCATACCACTGGGCTAAAAACACAGATGCGTCACGTGTGCCGGGAAGGTTTTCCCAAATTTCCTCGGCTGTAAAACTCAGTATCGGCGCTATCCAGCGGCACAACGCTTCAGCAAGATGAAAGAGACTGGTTTGCGCCGAGCGACGCGGATGCGAGTCGGCACCCGTGGTGTACTGGCGGTCCTTGATGATGTCGAGATAAAAGCCACCCAGTTCACCGCTGCAAAAATTGTGCACTTTGTGATACACGTGGTGAAACTGATACTCATCGTAAGCCGTTCGCACTTCGTTTTGCAGCGCATGCGCCTGAGCAAGAATCCAGCGATCAAGCGGCAGCAACTGCTCAATGGGAAGACAATCCGTTACCGGATCAAAGCCAGCCAAATTAGACAGCAGAAAGCGGGCGGTGTTGCGGATACGCCGGTAGGCGTCTCCGGTGCGCTTGAAAATTTCATCCGACGCGGAAATCTCGTTGCGATAGTCAGCGGCAGAGACATAAAGCCTCAGCACGTCAGCGCCAAGATCCTGCATGGCCTTAGCCGCAGGGATAATATTGCCTAGCGACTTCGACATTTTTCGGCCTTCACCATCAACCGTGAAGCCATGGGTAAGTACACTGCGGTAGGGTGAGGCGCCGTGCGTGCCAATGCCCGTCAGGAGCGAAGATTGGAACCAACCTCGATGCTGGTCAGATCCCTCTAGGTAAAGATCGGCAGGCCAATTCAGCGCTTCATTTTCGCGCAGTACACACTCATGGGTGACGCCCGAATCAAACCAAACATCGAGCGTATCGGTAACCTTTTCGTAGTCCTCTGCCTCTTCTCCGAGCAACTCGGCCGGATCAAGCTCAAACCACGCATCAATACCCTGACTTTCCATGCGTAGCGCAACCTGCTCCATCAGAGACTGGGTCGCGGGATGCAGATCCCCCGTCACTTTATGGACAAACAATGCGATGGGGACACCCCAAGTGCGTTGTCTCGAAATACACCAGTCGGGGCGGTCCTCCAGCATACTGTCGATGCGCGCTCGCCCCCAGTCGGGGATCCATTGCACCTCGTCTACCGCGGATTTTGCCGCCTGAAGCAGACCATTCCCTGTCATGCTAATGAACCACTGGGGCGTGGCGCGGAAAATAATGGGGCTTTTGTGCCGCCAACAATGGGGGTAGCTGTGCTGGAAGGGTTCGTGGCAAAGCAACACATTGCGCTCAGACAGTCCGGCGATGATGTCGTCGTTGGCTTTGAAAATGTGCTGCCCCCCAAAGACCGGGGTATCAGGGTGGTATACCCCGTTGCCACCGACAGGATTGTAGACTTCGAGGTCGTATCGCCGACCCATTTCAAAATCCTCAATACCGTGTGCAGGTGCTGTATGAACACAGCCAGTGCCCGCCTCCGTCGTGACATGTTCGCCCAGCACGATGGGCACAGGGTTATCGCTGAAGGGCGGTGAAAGCATCAAACCCTCAAGGTCAGCACCTTTGGTACGCCCCACCACTTCATAGGACACGGCACCGAAACGCTGTGCACAGAGCTCTGTAAGGGCATTCGCCACCAGCACCCGGCGACCCTCAAAGGACAACAGCACGTAATCCAAATCAGCAGCAAGCGCCACGCCCCGATTGGCAGGTAACGTCCAAGGCGTGGTCGTCCAGATAGCCAACTCAATCGGAATGCTGTTGTCACAGCCCAGACGAGTGGCAGCCTCGGCCGAATCCACAAAAGGAAAGCTGACGTCGATCGCGGAAGACTGCTTATCGCGATACTCCACCTCCGCTTCTGCCAACGCGGACCCGCAGTCCAGACACCAGTGCACCGGTTTAAAACCTCGATGCAGGTGCCCACGATCAATGATTTTCGCCAGCGTGCGAACGATGTTCGCTTCAAACTGAAAATCCATTGTCAGATAGGGATGATCCCAATCTCCAAACACCCCCATGCGAACGAAGTCCGCTTTCTGGGCCTCTACCTGCTTATTTGCATAATCTCGACACTGTTTCCTGAACTCCGACGCCGTGACTTTGTGTCCGGGCTTACCCACTTTCTTTTCCACATTGAGTTCAATAGGTAACCCGTGACAGTCCCAGCCCGGAACATAAGGCGCATCAAAACCAGACAAGGTTTTTGATTTGATGATGATGTCCTTGAGAATTTTGTTGATAGCGTGCCCCACATGGAGGTCGCCATTGGCGTAGGGAGGACCGTCGTGCAGGATGAAACGCGGCTTGCCCTTGCCGACAGCTCGCATCTGCTCATACAGGCCAATCTCTGCCCACATTTTCAGACGCTCGGGTTCGCGCTGCGTCAGATTAGCTTTCATCGGAAACGCCGTCTGGGGCAGATTCAGCGTCGCTTTATAGTCGGTCATAATTCATCCGTGTTCCGCCAGCCATGCTCTGGCGTGCTCTTTATCCGCAGCAATGCCCTCCTTCAGAGCATCAAGCGACGGAAATTTCTGTTCATCACGCAGCTTGTGCCGAAACTGCACTGTCAGGCGCTCACCGTATAAATCGGGTGATCCGTCCAAAACGTGCACCTCCAGCGTGGCCTCCAGACTCTCTCCAATAGTTGGCTTGACACCCACATTAGCCACGCCCGCAACGCCCTGTAGTCCCGCACCCGTGACGCTGACCGCATAGACGCCGTGCAGAGGCGAGCGAATACGATGCAACGCGATATTGGCTGTTGGCGCATCCAGTTGCCTACCCAGTTTTTGCCCATGCAATACGCGACCGGCCATCTCAAAAGGTCTGCCCAATAGATTCGCCGCGAGTTCAAAGTCCGCCTCTGCAAGTGCCGCGCGAATTCGCGTGCTACTGATCCGCTCTCCCTCAGCCTCTCTGGTAGGCGTGGGGGCCACAGCATAGCCAAATTCTGCTGCCAACGCGCGAACATAATCCAGATCACCCTCACGCCGATTGCCAAAGCGGAAATCATCACCAAAAGCGAGATACCGTACCCCCAACCCCTCTACAAAAACCTGTTCAACAAAATCCCGGGCACTCAATTGCCGCAGCCGTTCGTTGAAGGGCAGACACAACACACGATCGACCGCACAGGACTCAAGTAAAGGCCACTTGTCTCTTAGGGTAGTGATGCGAGGCGGCGCTTCCAGCGGTCGCAGATACTCCCTCGGCAACGGCTCGAAAGTCACAACCGTCGTTGCGACACCCAATGATGTGGCCTGCTCCTTCAGGTGAGCCAGCACAGCCTGGTGGCCCAGATGAATGCCGTCAAAAGCCCCTATCGTCACCGCGCAGCCCCGGTGGCGAGGTCGCAAATTATGCCGGCCGCGGATGAGTTCCATCCCCGCCTCTCTTCCCATATGGATAATCGAGCAGTATACCGCTCAGCCCCATCGAGATCAGCCGCCACACCCAACGCGACCGCCTTCGAGAGATAGGGATTTCAGCGGCGCAGATCTGCGGGACGAAAGCCCATCAACCAGAGACCAGCCACAAATGCTGACAGACCGCTGAAACACAACATACCCAGCTCCGTAGCACGCTGCCACCAACTCCAGTCAGCCCAACCGGTATCATCGGCCATCAGCCACCACAGCATCAGAGCCATACTGGCGGTGGCGAGTGCGACTTGCAGGAACCACTTCAATGGCACGCTACCCGCTGACAAAACGGCGTCTCGGCGGAGTCCGCGGTACAACAGCAACGCGTTTAACCAGGCTGAGACACTGGTCGCAAGCGCCAAACCCACATGCCCGAGACCCAGCCACCACATCAGCGGGAAGACAAAGGCCACATTGAGTGCCATGTTGGCCGCCATGGCGACAATCCCGATGCGAACAGGGGTGCGCATATCCTCTCGCGCGTAGTATCCCGGGGCGAGGACTTTCACCAACATGAAGGCCCCCAACCCAAGCGTATACGCTCGCAAACTGGCGGCCGCCATATTTCTGTCCGTTTCCGCAAAAGCGCCATATTGAAACAGGGTGGTCAGCAGCGGCTCCGCCAGTATTGCCAGTGCAACGGTGGCGGGCATTGCAATGAGCAGAACGCTCCGGATAGCCCAGTCCATCGTGCTGGCGAACGCCGGATCATCAGCTCGCGCGCGATGACCCGATAAGGTCGGTAAGATGACAGTCGCGATGGCGATAGCGAAGACACCCAAAGGCAATTCGGTCAATCGGTCGGAGTAATACAGCCAAGAAACGCTCCCCGTGGGTAGCAGTGAAGCCAGCACCGTATCAAGCAACAGGTTAATCTGACTCACCGATACGCCAAAAAGCGCCGGTACCATGAGCGTCAAAATACGCTGCACGCCTTCATGTCCGGGCGCCCACCGCGGCCTCGGTACCAGCCCAATCCCCGCCAGAGCCGGCACCTGAAACAAAAGCTGGGCGAACCCTGCCACCAAGACCGCCAACGCGAGTGCGACGACCGGCTCGGCAAAGCTGGGGGCCAACCACAGTGCTGCACAGATCAAACAAAGGTTCAGCAATATGGGAGTCAGTGCCGGCACAGCGAACCGTTGATAGCTGTTCAGGATGGCGCCGGCAAAGCCCGTCAGAGAAATCAGCAGTAAATAAGGAAAGGTGAGCTTGATCAAATCCGCAGTGAGCGCCAATTTGGCGGGGTCTCGCAAAAACCCTGGTGCAAATACAGTCGCGACAAGCGGCGAGGCCATAATGGTGACCAGCGTCAAAAGCAGCAGTGTGCCTCCGAGCACACCGGCAACACGATCAATCAACTCGCGCACCGCTACCAGACCGCCTTTCTCACGTGTGTCGGCCAGAACGGGTACAAACGCCTGTGCAAACGCGCCCTCTGCAAACAAGCGGCGCAGGAAATTGGGAATCTTGAAGGCAACGAAGAAGGCGTCAGCGTTCCCGTTAGCGCCAATCAGATTCGCCAGCACCACGTCGCGCGCGAGACCCAGAACCCGCGACAACATCGTCGCTGATCCCACTACAGCACTGGAGCGAACCAGCTTCGGGGCATCATCTGAAGAAGGAGCGGACATAGCCTAAGGCCTTGGTCTCAGCGTCGATTCAGCCGGCACAGGCCACTTGCCAGTCCGCCCGGAGCCGATCGCCGTGGCGCGCTAGCCACTGCAACGCGATCAAGGTGTGCCCATTGTTGATGAGGCCGCTATCCAGCATCTGCAGCGCCTCAGAACGCGATAGCTGGTGCACGAGGATGTCCTCGTGCTCACTTTCAAGGCCTTGCACCGTGCCCGGTCGCGCCGCTACGAGCTCTCCCACAAATAAGCGTATCTGTTCCGAACAAGCACCGGCGCTGGGATAAAACGCGGCTATGGGCACCAGACGGCCCAGCTGGCAGCCAGCCTCTTCAGTGGCTTCTCGATGCGCGACCGAGATGTCAGATTCACCCGGCTCGACCATACCGGCAATCAGTTCCAGCATCCACGGACTGTCTCCACCCCTAATGGCACCAACACGGAACTGTTCAATAAGCACCACTTCATCGGTAACCGGGTCCCAGGGTAAGACGCCGACAGCGTCACCTCTGTGAAATAACTCCCGGCGGATAGGAGTTGACCACCCACCCGAGAAAAGGCGGTGGCGGATCGTCAGCGTCTCCAATGAAAAGTAGCCTTGGAAACTGTGCTCACGCTGCTCCAGCTTGACATCGCCGGCACCGTAGCGGGGTTGGAGGGCAGTCAAAACCGTCGCTCCGTGTACCACGTGACCGGCGCGGCATGGCGATCGACTTGATCCACCACATCGAGTATGAGCGCGAACAGCGCCATCCTGACCAAGACACCATTGTCACTCTGACGGAAGATCGCGAGATTCGGATTGTCGTTCAGATCAATATCTAACTCCCGCGCGCCCTCTCGAGAATCGCGCGGCAGGGGGTGCATGATGACGGTATTGGGCTCGCAATTAGCGGTATAAACGCTCTGATTCAATCGAAATCGACCCCGATAGAGATCGGCTTCCTCTCGACTGGTAAAGCGCTCCTCTTGGATACGTGTGCTGTACACAATATCCATGCCCGCGATACCGGTCTCGAGTGCGTCCGTTTGCAATACCTCATGCCCCGCCATACGCAGCGTTTCCACTACCTCTTCCGGCATGCTCAGCGCTTCGGGTGAGATCAAACTGACCCGCAGACCCTGAAACAAAGACAGCAGTTTGGAGAGCGAGTGTACGGT
Source organism: Halieaceae bacterium (assembly GCA_038106565.1). Lineage (GTDB taxonomy): Bacteria > Pseudomonadota > Gammaproteobacteria > Pseudomonadales > Halieaceae > Luminiphilus. The sequence continues at coordinate 13,452 of JAYOEE010000013.1, read as the reverse complement.
TCTACCGAATCGCAAGTCCCCCACCATCGCAATGCGTAACCCGTCCAGACCGCGCTCGCGGCCCGCCAGCTCAGATCGAATAGTGTAAAGATCAAGTAGCGCCTGACTCGGATGCTCATTCGCCCCGTCGCCACCGTTGATTACGGGCACCCTGCTCGCCGACGCAAACTCGGACACCGAGCCGTCTTCCGGGTGACGCATCACGATAATATCGGAGTAACCGCTGAGGACCCGGGCCGTATCGTAGAGCGATTCTCCCTTGGCGATTGCTGAGTGCTCAAAGCCGGTTGTTTCTCTCACCTCGCCTCCAAGCAGGTTGAAGGCGCTGCCAAAACTGATGCGCGTGCGCGTTGAAGGTTCGAAAAACATCGAGCCCAGAATGGCGCCGTTGAGCACCCGGGTCACGCGTTCTCGGTGAGCGTAGGGACGCATGGCATCTGCAACGGCAAATAATCGCTCTACATCTGCGCGCTCAAACTGACTGATACTCAGGATATGGCTACCGGCAAATTGCACTCGCTGCACTCCACTGCTGAACCATTCACCAGGCATCAAGAGCCTGCCTGGCGCCACTTTCCCCTCTCGCTACAGCGAGAAAGGAGAGGCCAGCGCGACTCCCTCGAAGCGCGGGAGACGTGCCCTACTCCGCTTTCATTGTAGCGCCGATCAGCCCTGAACCGACAGCGCTCTGACCCACTGCTCCAGCTCATCAAGGGCCGCCGAAACTGTTGGGGTGAGCTCCGAACGCGCGCGCTCTTCCGCCAGTGCCAAATCAAACTGCGTCAACGTGAAGGAGCCCTCGTGCCACTGCGATACGCAGTGTTCGCGCCACTGATCCCGCTCGGCACTGTTCAGCGTTTCTGGATAGTTGCGGGCGCGATAACGAAACAAAAGCTCTGGCAGGCGCTTATCCGTGAAAGGATAAGTTGCTGATGCCAGCGCCGTGGGATCCGTAGCGACCACCTGTGCACACAGCTCACGATCGGTGTTCCCCACAAATCCCGAATACAGCATTTGGTCGGGATCCGAGCGCTCGGGGAAGCTTTGTTCCCGCCAAATGGCTTGAAAGCGCTCAGCGAATTCCGCCGGGCTGGTTGCTCTCAACTCCCGGAGCGCAGCCAAGTGCCGCCGGTGCAGGTCACCATCAAGTCCCAGTCGCTCCGCCGCCACACCCGCCACCCACTGCACCGGTAGCAAGACCGGCGCACGATTGAGGCGGATAGTCTTGATGGGGGGGCGCTCCGTGCCCTCGGCCAGCTCAGCCGTCGGGGTGAACAGTAGCTCGCGTAGCGCGTCGGGATGGCGCTCCAAATAATCGGGTGAACGCCCCAAATCCACGCAAATAATTTCGCTGTTGTTATGCGGATGCCAGGCAACCGGAGCCACGACGGCCAGATTGTGTCGCGCGGCGCCGAACATGCCTGAGATATGCACCATTGGCGTGAGGGTTTCAAAATCAAGTAGCGCACCCACTGCGCGCTTCGAACGCTGACCGTACAAGGTCTCAAACAATTCTGAATCAGATTGCTTCAACAACTTGGCCAGTTCGATCGTGGCCAACACATCTGCCAGCGCATCGTGCGCGGCGCCGTGCTCGATGCCGTTGGCGGCAGTCAGATCCTCCAAGCGGAAGCTGGTGAGGCCGTCTTCCCGCTGAGGCCAGTTCAGTCCGTCCGGGCGCAATGCCCGATAGGCACGCGTGACATCCAGTAAATCCCAGCGGCTGTTGTCATTCTGCCATTCCCTCGCATAGGGATCCCTGAAATTACGCCATAGCGCAAAACGCGTGACCTCGTCATCAAATCGAATCGAGTTATAGCCAATGCCACAGGTTTTGGGTTGCGAGAGCTCCGCCAGAATCGCGGCAATGAATTCGCATTCGGGGAGACCTCTTGCCTGGGCCTCTTGCGGTGTAATACCGGTGACGCGCACTGCTGCAGGGTGAGGTAAACGATCCGGCGTAGGCTTCGCGTAGACCGTCAGAGGTTCGCCAATAATCTTCAGAGAGGTGTCGGTGCGAATGCCCGCAAACTGCCAGGGCCGGTCCTCAGTTGGATCGGCACCCGAGGTTTCATAGTCATGCCAGTAAAACGTATCAGATGAGCTCAATCGCCTGCTCTTCGATTTGCGCCTTCCAGATTTTCGGCCCCGTCACGTGGACCGATTCACCCTGACTATCTACTGCCACACTCACCGGCATATCCTTCACGGTGAACGCGTAGATCGCTTCCATACCCAGATCCTCGAAAGCCACCACTTCAGCCTTCGTGACGGCTTGAGACACCAAATACGCAGCGCCACCTACCGCCATCAGGTATACGGCGCCGTGCTTCTTGATGGCTTCGACCGCTACTGGCCCGCGCTCCGCCTTGCCAATCATCCCGGCGAGCCCGGTTTGATCGAGAATGTAATCAGTGAATTTGTCCATACGAGTGGCTGTGGTGGGACCAGCCGGGCCGACCGCTTCATCGCGGACCGGATCAACCGGGCCCACGTAATAAATGAACTTCCCGCTCAAATCGACGGGCAACGACTCTCCCTGCTCCAGCATTTGGGTCATGCGCTTGTGCGCGGCGTCCCGGCCTGTGAGCATGGTGCCCGACAACAGCAACGTCTCGCCGGGTTTCCACGTGTGGATATCTTCCCGCGTCACAACGTCGAGATTGACCCGACGCACGGACTCACCCGGCTCCCAGCTGATATCCGGCCACTGGTCAATGTCGGGGGGGGTCTGCAAAGCGGGTCCCTCGCCTGTCAGCGTAAAGTGTGCATGGCGTGTGGCGGCGCAGTTGGGGATCATCGCCACCGGCAGGGATGCGGCGTGGGTCGGATAGTCTTTTATTTTAACGTCGAGCACGGTCGTTAAACCGCCCAACCCCTGAGCCCCGATCCCTGTTCGATTGGCGGCGTCCATAATCTCGAGGCGCAGCTCCTCTATGCGACTTTGCGGACCGCGGGCTCGCAGTTCATGGATGTCCACTGGCGCCATCAGCGACTCCTTGGCCAGCACCATAGCCTTTTCGGCCGTGCCACCAATACCGATGCCGAGAATACCGGGTGGGCACCATCCAGCGCCCATTGTGGGCAGGGTTTGAGCGACCCAATCGACAATACTGTCAGACGGGTTCAGCATGACCAGTTTGGACTTGTTTTCCGATCCACCCCCCTTCGCAGCCACATGCACGCTAACTGCATTGCCGGGCACCAGACGGGTATGGATAACGGCAGGAGTATTGTCTTTTGTATTCTGACGACGCCCCGCGGGGTCCTCCAGAATCGATGCCCTGAGGGTATTGTCGGGATGCGTATAGGCGCGCCGGACGCCCTCATTAATCATGTCATCCAATGACATAGATGCGTCCCATTGCACCGACATGCCAATTTCGATGAAAACCGTGACGATACCGGTATCCTGACAGATTGGACGATGGCCCATCGCACACATTCTTGAGTTAATGAGAATCTGTGCCATGGCATCTTTTGCGGCGGGGTTTTGCTCCATTTCCCACGCCCGATGAACTGCCTGAACAAAATCTAAAGGGTGGTAGTAAGAAATAAACTGGAGCGCATCGGCCACACTGTCGATCAGGTCCTGCTGTTTGATAATCGTCATGTCTTACGCAGACTCCCTGCTCAGTTCAGTTGCTGCTACTGCATCACTGGCGCGTTAAGCGCGGCAATACTCGCTTCCAGCTCGGCAATACTGGCGTTAATTTGTCGCCGGAACGCGTTGATTGACTCGATCCACTCGGCATTGCTTTCGACTTGTTTGCGCAACGCCGCTTGTCCCAGATTCGACTTATTCAAGCCGTCAGCGAGCCGCTCAACATCGGTCTGGGCCCGCTGCGCGTTGGCCGTCAGTCGCTCGAGGTCACCTGCGACACGAGTGAGCGCTGCGAGCTCTTGCTGAAGCGACTGCAGTTGGGTGCCATGAGTTGCACTCTTGCTGTTCAGGCTCACGACTTTTTTATCCAACGCTACAGTCTCTTTTTCCACTTTGTTCAGGGTAGCGTTACTCACTTTCCTGGCATCCCACAGCTTCCTGACTTCGGTATCGAGCAGACGGAGTTGCGCGCCCATCGCAGCTGCGGACTTGTTGACGGTCTCATCGGTATCAGAGAGTAGCGCCTCAAGGTCCGCTACTCGGCTCTGAGTAGCATTGAGCTGCGTCTGGGACTGCTCTAGCAGGGTCTGCAGCTGCCAGGCCCAACCGCACGCAATGCCTGCGGCGGCGAGCGCGATCGTTAATCCCAGCCTCGCTGCGAGGCTGAGCACGCCAGTGGATCGCGGCGATCGGGCGGGGATAGCACCCCGCGGCGCAGAGCTCACTGCCTCGTCCCGATTAGCCGTAAATGAGGGTATTGGATTGAGATCGTCGCGCGACATGCAGGTCACTCGGTTTCGGGTTTGGGGGATTATATCGCGCCCTTGCGGAGTCGCGGGAGAGAGGTGGATTATTCCCGCACTCGCAAAGGTCTACTTTGGGCCTCAGTGCGGAACCGTCGGCTCCCTAGCCTTGAGAGCGGCGCGCAACGCACCGCCGTCACTCGGAAGATTAGCGGGTGGATCTAATTCGAGCATTTTTGCCGCTACCGGGTAAACGTCAAGCTGATGAGCCTCTTCGATCACTTTACCCGCCTCGAAGGCCGGCCCGATAGCCACCAGAAAAGACGCCATGTCTTCCTCCGATGCGGGGTAGCCATGCATCCCGAGAAGATTGGCACCCTCACCGCCGCCGCGTCGAAACACGTGTGGCGGTCTGGTCTCTATGATCAGATCCGCAACCGCCGGGTGCTGATCGTAATGACGCTGCGCGAGAATTTCCGCAGTGAGATGCCAATAACGGCCCCCGCTCATTGCAGAGAGCTCAGATTTCAGGGCTTCAATGTCGGCATCAGCATCGCGCTGGTAGTACATAACACGGGTGCTACCGTTCACCCGCTTAAATCCCGCAGGGCGCGGCAATGTATTGGTATCGATAAAGTGATCGGGCTCCACACGTGCCATACCGTGGTCGGATACCAAGAGCAGGTTGATGCTCGCATCGCGTTCCCGGTTGATTGTTTCTATTCCGCTCCAGAGTCGGCCAATCCATGCGTCAACATCAGATATGGCCGAAAGCGTTTGCGGTGCGTCGGGGCCAAAGGTATGACCGGCCGAATCGACCGCGGAGAAGTACAGCGTCACCAGAGCGGGCCGCTCGCCGGCGGGCAAGGCCAACCACTCCAGCACCTGATTCACCCGATCGGCGTGTGGCGTGCGACCATCGTAGGCCCGGTAATCAGTTGGCAGAATACCTGAGAACTTGGCATCCGATTCTGGCCAGAAAAACGTGGAGGCCCTGCCGCCCTGCATTTCAACCAGCGTCCAGAGCGGTATACCGGACAGCCAATCAGGATCCTTGCGGCCGTTTCCCATGTTGTAACAATCGGGCCTGTCATTGCGGCAAAAATAATTGTCCACCACACCGTGGCCCGTAGGTCGGAGTCCAGTCGCCAAAGAGAGATGCGCTGGAAACGTCTTTGAGGGATAAACCGTTCGCAACTTCATCACTCGGGTACCCTTATTTGCAAGGGACCGCATGACAGATGCCTCACTGCGATCAAGATAATCCCAGCGAAAGCCATCGATGGACACCAGCACCAACGTATTAGCCGAAGCGGCTCCGCACCACAGCAGTACGGCGCTAGAGAACCAACAAACGATCAATCTCATGCAGGCATTCATCCTCCAAGCTTACCTCGACGCCTCTTCGCCAGGAACGGGTCGGGGATCCGCGGCAAGGCCTTTGATACGGCGAAAGCGCCTCGTTCACCACAGCTGGCCGAACCTGGCCTCCCCTAGCCGGGGCGGATCTGTTTCAAAGCAGCAAACGAATATAAAAAAAGCAGCCCTTGGGGCTGCTTTTCTGATCCAAACCAGGCTCACACGAAGTTGAGAAGCCCAAAGATCACCAGGGTGAGCGCGAGTGAGCAATGGATCACGCCCATGACCGACTTCATGGGGCCCTGTCCACCAAACAGCGCATTCGCTTCCAAGGCAACAATCAGGCCCATAGCCGCGTAAAGTCCGGTATCGCTACCCGCGAGCGGCAGGTGCTTCGAGGCCAGCATGCCAAGTAGCATTGGGCCCGAGAACAACGTGTTAGTTCGACTCGCCAAGCCCGCTTTTGCCGCCGCCGCAGGGCCATCGCCTTCTTTCATGCCCAGCACGATTTGCTGGTTGGGCCAGATCACCAGCCATACGTTGAGGAACATAAAGGTACCCGCCAGCGCGCCCATCCAGATGGCGGGCATGGTGGCGCCCAACGCACCGACTTTATGGAGTAGGTAAGCGCCGGTCAGGAAAGTCAGCATCGCTCCCCAGCGGAACCACCAAAGTGCACGCGGCGCCAACTTGGCCATGGCATCGGATTTTGCCCCAGCTTCGGCTTCCTTGAAGTACTCGGTCTGAACAAAGTTGAAGTAATACAGCATGCCGATCCAGACGATGCCGGCCAGCACGTGGAAATAACGAAAGAAAAACTCTACGTAATACATGGGTGCGTCTCCCGATTTTTGTCATGACGGCGCAAAGGCCCTGCCCGAGCAGAAGTATATCGCAAGGGCGGAATCGAAGGTAAAAAAAACCCGGCCACTGGCCGGGTTCTCTCAAGCGTTGCAGACACGCTTACATCATGCCGCCCATGCCGCCCATGTCAGGCATTGCAGGAGCAGGTGCCTCGTCCTTCGGCGCTTCGGCAATCATCACTTCCGTGGTGATCATCAAGCCCGCTACCGAACCAGCAGCCTGCAAGGCCGTGCGGGTGACCTTGGCGGGATCAAGAATTCCCATCTCGATCATGTCGCCGTACTCGCCTGTGGCCGCGTTATAGCCGAAGTTACCCTCGCCCTGACGGACCTTGTCGAGTACTACCGAGGCTTCGTCACCAGCATTGCTGACGATTTGACGCAGAGGTCCTTCCATCGCGCGCAGCGCCGCTGCAATACCGATGTTCTGGTCCTCATTGTCGCCCTCAAGGCCCGTAATCTGAGTGATTGCGCGCACGAGAGCAACGCCACCACCGGCGACTACGCCCTCTTCGACCGCAGCACGCGTCGCATGCAACGCGTCTTCAACGCGGGCCTTCTTTTCTTTCATCTCGATCTCAGTCGCGGCACCGACCTTGATCACGGCCACACCACCTGCCAACTTGGCGACGCGCTCCTGAAGCTTCTCGCGGTCGTAATCGGATGAGGTGTTTTCAATTTGCACACGGATCTCACTCACACGGCCCTTGATCGCTTCCGGATCACCTGATCCGTCGACGATGGTCGTGTTGTCCTTGTCCATGGTGATGCGCTTGGCATTACCCAGGTGCTCCAGCGTTGCGCTCTCAAGATCGAGGCCGACCTCTTCTGAGATAACGGTCCCACCGGTGAGTATGGCAATGTCCTGAAGCATGGCTTTACGACGATCGCCAAATCCGGGCGCCTTACAGGCTGCGACCTTCACAATGCCGCGCATGTTATTGACGACCAGTGTGGCCAGCGCCTCACCTTCCACGTCCTCGGCAACAATCACCAGTGGGCGCGATGCTTTGGCAACCTGCTCCAGCACAGGCAACAGCTCTCGGATGTTGGAGATCTTCTTGTCCACCAGCAAGACATAGGGGTCTTCCACTTCGGCAGACATGTTGTCCTGATTGTTGATGAAATAAGGCGAGAGGTAGCCGCGATCAAACTGCATACCCTCTACCACGTCGAGCTCGTTCTCAAGACCCGAGCCTTCCTCAACCGTGATGACGCCCTCTTTACCGACTTTGTCCATTGCCTCAGCAATGATTTCACCAACTGACGTGTCGCTGTTGGCTGAAATGGTTCCAACCTGAGCGATCGCCTTGCTGTCCTCGCAAGGGGTGCTCATACCCGATACGGCTTCAACCGCAGCCGCCACTGCTTTGTCGATGCCGCGCTTCAGATCCATCGGATTCATGCCAGCCGCAACGGCTTTCAGTCCCTCATTGACAATCGATTGAGCCAACACAGTGGCCGTGGTGGTGCCATCTCCCGCGGCATCAGAGGCTTGCGAAGCCACCTCTTTTACCATCTGAGCGCCCATGTTCTGGAATCGGTCTTTGAGTTCGATTTCCTTTGCGACGGACACACCATCCTTGGTCACAGTGGGTGCACCGAAGGATTTCTCCAGAATGACGTTGCGGCCTTTGGGGCCCAATGTGGCCTTCACGGCGTCAGCGAGGACATTGACGCCCTCAAGCATGCCGGCGCGAGCCTTGTCGCCAAAAAATACGTCTTTAGCTGCCATGTTTGATATTCCTTTGTTTCAAGTCAGAGCGGTACGTTACTCAACGACCGCATAAATTTCGCTTTCGCTCATCAGGATCAGCTCTTCGCCGTCCACCTCAATCGTGTTGCTACCGGCATATTGGCCAAAAACAATCTTGTCTCCGACCTTGACCGCCAGCGGGCGCTGCTCGCCGTTATCCAGCACCTTGCCTTCGCCCACAGCCACGACTTCTCCCTGATTGGGTTTTTCCTTGGCGGAACCTGGCAGAACGATGCCTCCAGCTGAGGTCTCCTCTTCTTCATTTCGACGAACGACCACGCGGTCGTACAGCGGACGAATCTTCATGGGTTTTACTCTCCAAAATTGATCGATTTCGCTAGCTCGCCCTTTTTAGGGCTTGGAGCCTTAATGGGGGCGGGGTTGCGCATTTCAAGGGATTTTTTAGCAGTCTGCAAGAGAGAGTGCTAAAAAAATGCGATTATCGAGCAGAATTGGGTCTGTAACAGCCCATTAAGGGGATTTCGGGGGCTCCAGCGAGGTCGCACTGTCTTGTCGAGGAGGTTCTGTGCCACCATCCTTGACTGAAAATTCCCCCTCAATAACGCCGTCCTGCGCGCCTCGATACGCCGACCAGCTCGCGGAATTCTCTGGTCTAGGCACCCAGCGGCCGAAAATTTGTGCTCTGAGCGGGCGTATGAGCACCATGACTGCCAGCACATCGGATACAAGCCCCGGCACTGCCAGTAACAACCCGGCAAAAATCTGCGCCATATCGGCGGCGACAAGCTCTTGCACAAGCGATCCTTCCGCCCTGACCTGAGCTAGTCTCTGTAGACTGTTCTGTCCTGCACGACGCATCAGGGCGCCACCCAGCATAAGAGCGGCGAGCACCCAACCCATGGCAACCAGCGCGGAGGTCTCTCGCCCCAGCCAGATCAATGTCCACAGCTCGAGCCAGGGATACAAGAATATTATCCAACGCACGGAACGACCCCGCGGCTCGATAAAACCAGCACGCCAAATGGCAATGCGTAGAAGCGGCTGCGATTAATCAATCTAAGATTCTCACGAGCTCAGTCAGCCACCGGCTGACGAGGCGGTGCCGGCCTCCCGCCAGGGCGCAACCCAGCGGAGTAGCAACAGTCCGGGCAGTGCCAGTGCCGTACACAGCACAAAAAATAGCGGCCAACTCAATTCCTCCACCAGCCAGCCCGTCGACGCATTGGCGAGGCTCCTGGGCAATGCTGTCAACGCCGTAAACAGTGCAAACTGTGTGGCGGCAAAGGTTTTACTCGTCTCCCGCGCGATAAAGGCAGTCAGCGCCGCGGTTCCCAACCCCACTCCGAGATACTCAAACGCGATCACCACCGCCAGTAACCAGAGCGCTGGTCCCGTCATGGCCAGGATGGCAAACCCCGGGATACTGACCATTTGGATCACGCCAAAGATCCAGAGCGACCGATTAATGCCCAGCTTGATCATCCAGATGCCGCCCAGTAGTCCACCCATAATCGAGGGCCATAGCGCGGCGTGTTTCGCTACCCAGCCAATTTCCGTCATGCTGAATCCAAGATCCAGATAGAACGGCATCGCCAGAGCGGTGGCCATATTGTCGCCCAACTTATAGACCACCATGAATACGAGGATAAGGGCCAGGCCGGCGGCCCCTCTGCGCGCGATGTATTCCTGAAAGGGTTCTGTGATCGTTGCCTTGAACCCCATTTGCTTGGGCGGGCTGCGCACGGGCTCTGAAACACACAGCGACAGCGCAACCCCAACCGTCATGAAGCTGGCGGTGATCCAAAACACCGATACCCAGGGCATCTGGTCTGCGAGTATCAGTGACAGCGAACCCGGCACAAGGCCAGCAAGGCGATAGGCCTGCACATGTACAGAGTTACCCAGCCCCAGCTCGTTATCTGGCAGTAACTCCCGACGGTACGCATCGAGCGCAATATCTTGTGTGGCGCTAAACAAGGCTATGAGCCCTGCAAGCGCAACAATCCATTCCATGTCCCGACCCGGATCGGCGTATCCGAGGGCCCCGATGCAGATAATGAGTAGCAGCTGGGTCAACAACATCCAGCCACGACGGAGACCCAAAGGCAGCGCCCAGCGATCCAGCACAGGCGCCCACAGGAATTTCCACGCATAGGGCAATCCTACGAGTGAAAAGAGTCCGATCTCGACCAGCGACACATCTGATGAGCGCAACCAGGCGGGAATGAGTTGAATCAGGAGGTACAGGGGCATGCCCGAGGCGAAGCCCGTGAAAATGCAAATCAATACACGCCGATTCAGGACATTCTCGAGAGATAATGGGTTCACCGGGTCAGCCTAATCGATTGAACGCGTGCCGCGCACGCTTCGGTGTCAACGCAAAAAAGGTTGCCCGCCATACTGAGGACATCGGTCACCCCTGTTATTTCGCGGTCCCAGCCCAGGCTGTGGTAGCGCGCCTATGCGTTGCGCTTACCCCACTCCATCATGGGTTTCTCAACGTAATAGTAACTGAGTGCCGCAAGTACGAGGGTACTCAAGATTGCGACGATCAGGGCCAGCAGATCAGTAGCAGGGGTACCCCACGCATCAGGGTAACTCAGGACCAATATCCTCATGACCTGAAAGTGCCAGAGGTAGATCCCAAAGCTAACGTGTCCCAGCCACACCAACATCCCGTGCTCCAGCCATCGCCATTGAGACAGTGGGTCTCGCACGACATACACAATCGCGGCGATGGGTATCGCTACCAGAGGTGGCCATACCACCAAAATCCAGTGGCCGGTCCAATAGACAGCATCTAGCGACAGCTGCCATTGCATCAACGCCAACAACGAGATTATCGAGACGGTTGTCATCTGACTGCGACTTTTTGGAGAGAGGGAGACTGGCAAAAAATTCAGGCTAAAGCCCAACATAAAGGTGAAGAGAACGCCGGGTAACGAGTCCAACACCGGCAGTAGCGTGAGAAAATTATCGGTATCCCCAGTCAGAAACCAGATGGCGCGCCATGCCAAAGAGAGCACTGCACCCCCGATTAAAAGCCCCCTCCAGCCGATGAAGCGCACCAGTAACCCTAGTAGTGGGAGAAGCAAGTAAAAGCCCAGTTCTACGGGAAGCGTCCACCAAACGCCATTGATCGGCTGAACCATGTTGGGGGGCAGATTGATCCAGAGCAAAAACTGAAAGGGAAGACTCTCCATACCCTGCTTTGAAATCAGACCATCTATCATGGTTCCAAGAATTAACAGCAAAACCAGTTCGGCCCATACAGCGGGGTAAATACGAAGCGCACGCTTCAGCCAAAATCTTCTGAGGAACCTCCCGCTCAATGGCTGACTGATGACTTGCCCGCCCAGTAAGTATCCCGATAAAACGAAGAAAAGCGGCACACCCATCCAGCCAAAACCGAGAAATACCGTGGGGTCTAGCAAGGTCCCGGAAAATGTTTCTGGTCGCAGAACGTGAGCGGCACTGGGGAAAAACTGGTACCAGTGAAAGAACAAAACAGCCATGGCCGCAATACCTCTGAGGGCATGAAGCGGCGGCGAAAATTCCCTGACGGCCGAAGAAGTCAAAAATTAATCCTTTTCTGCATCTCAATTGCGATCGGGTCAGCCGAATAACATCCGTAACTATGGCCGCCTACCATGCAGGCCCCCACTTCCTCTCTGTGGGATTATACGCCTAATAGCCTCAGCTCTCGCACTGCTCACCCAGCGTTGACGCCATCCGCGACAGCTATGAAGCATTGGAGTTACTAGGTATGGCCGACGAACTTGCTCGGCTAATGCCTCCTGACAGGCCTCAAAAAAACGGCGAAGCGCGCTGATTAGCTGGAGTTTTAGCCTTAATTTTTGGGGCTTGTAGAAGCTTCGGTGTTGTAAGTAGAAATAAATCGATCTCGCAATGACGATTCGTCAAGCGTACTGAGCTCCATCTCAATTTCCGCACGAAATTCGCTCAGGAGCTCTTCGCGCAAACGCGCCCGCGTTGTCTTCCTCACCTCTTTCATCAGCCTATCCTTGACCTTCTCAAAGGGTAGCGCTTGCTCCGCTCGCCGATCGACCAGTTCTATAAAGTGCGCGCCGAAGACAGTCATCACCGGCCCCACTCTGTCTCCGGCTTCTAAGAGCGAGAACGCCGCCTCAGCGAAGGTGGGCTGCATGCGTTGCCTCGTAAAAAAACCTAAATCTCCACCATTCAATTCTGCGGACGGATCGTCAGAGTATTGCCTTATCAGTTCGTCAAAATCATGGTTTTGCGCCAATTTATCCTGTACCTCTGTTACCTTCTCGACGAAAGCGTCAAACGAAACATCATCAATTGCGACCAATAAGTGCTTCGCACGTACCTCTTCGGCAGACTTCAGCGTGGACTGTTGTTTGACATACTCCAGCTGAGCCAAGCCCTCCCAATCGATGTCGGATGATCGAACCTCTATCGACCATTCGAGGTAACGCTCCAACGCCGTGCGGCGATAAACATCCTCGTAGAGGTAATTCTGTTCCTCAGGGCTGATCAAACCCTCACGTTCTGCCACCTCAGCCACTCGACCAAGTATGTAAAGGTTTTCTACCACACGGAGTGCAGCACCTGGTCTGGCCAATGAACGTTCGTAGGCATCCGGGTTAGTCACGCGGAGAGAGTAGGCATAGGCCGCCTCAAAATCGACCTGCACACCATTACCGGCAATAAGGGGTGCCTGGGCATGAGTGGCTAACGAAGCGAGAGCCAGGGCCAGAGCGGCAAGGAGGGGCTTTAATCCAAGCACAATAACCTATCCAAAATTATGCGGAGAGCATATAAAAGAAAACTTAGGCGTAAAAAGCGATATCGCTTTACAGGGGCTCATTCAGCCCCTGCAAAGCTACCGTCTTCAATACCTCTGGTAACCCCGCGCTACATCAAAAAGGTAGCGCCGAGAGGATTTGCGCTTGTTCATCAGATTACAGGCATCGGCGCCACCGGGGTAGACGGCCGGATAACACCGCGTCTCGAAATTCACATACAAGACTCGGCTTTCTGAACCCAGATAACACACGCCTTTCTCTCTCTCATCCTGGGTCCAGTAGAAATAGCTATCTGCCTGATCCTTGTACTCCTCGCATTCATCCGAGATTTTGGGGCCGTTGGGTACGGTCGACACCCAAACATGGAAATAAT
>JAYOEE010000076.1:0-10560 GCA_038106565.1 Halieaceae bacterium | reverse complement strand
AGCCACCGAAGATATCGCCGCGAAGGTGAGAAAAATCAAAGAAACGGGTCACAGGTTATTCCTTTTTTGCGCCGCTGAGTTAAGGCAGCAGGGCGGCATAATGGTCTGAGAAGGGGATAAATTTGTCTGCCTCGGCGTCGTAGGCTGTCACGTCACCGGTAGCAAAGTGATAAACCCAACCGTGAAGCCCGATTTGCCCAATGTTGAGCTTCTCTGCAACGCTCACGTGGGTTTTGAGGTGTTCCAATTGGAGAAGCACGTTCGCCTCGGTCACCTTCAACAGCGTAGTCGGGCAATTCCTGTCAGCCTCGGACACACCGGCGGTGGCCTCCTTTGCAAACCCGAGCCAATTCGCCACACTGGGAAGGTGTGCGACGGCATCAGGATTCATGGCCCCCTTCATCGCCCCGCAGTCCGTGTGGCCCATCACCACAATATCTTTAACGCCGAGCACAGAAACCGCGAATTCGATAGAGGCGGTCACACCGCCCGCGTAACCGGGCATGGGTGGGACGATATTGCCGGCATTACGGCATACAAAAAGGTCTCCAGGCGCCGTCCTTGTGACCAAGTTGGGGTTGATACGCGAGTCCGCACAGGTAACGAGAAGCACCTCTGGAGACTGGGAATTGGCCAACTCGTCAAACAGAGCTTGATGCTCAGGATGATCCTCCTGCTGGTAGTCCAATATGCCTTGCACGATCGATTTCATTACTGCTCTGACCTCCGATGACGTGACGGGTAATTAACGCTAGGGCGCTGTTTGTACGCCTTTGTACGTGATAGATAAATGTCAGATCATGATATTATGTGATAGCTTTTATCTATATTTATGAATTTACTCGGTTTCCGAGCGGGATGTGAGTACCAATGGCGCAGCCAACCGTCTGAGTTTTGGTATCCCAGCGCGCTTAGACCGCGGACGATGGAGGATCGGCAATGATGCAGCCAGAGCAGCTGAGCTTCAGGCAAATCCGTTATTTTGAGGCAATCGCTGACGCCGGAAGTTTTCGCCGTGCAGCAGATCGTTTGGGCATTACCCAGCCCACGCTCACTGTGCAGATCGCCGCTATGGAAAAGGCACTCGGCGCAACGCTATTCGAGAGACAGCGGAGCGGGGTCATTCTCACGCCTGTTGGCCGGGAGCTTCTCCCGCGTGCGAGAAGTATTGCTGAAGAGATGAAAAGCTTCTTTGATCAAGCACGAGGGGTATCAAGCGGCAGCGTTTATCGTATGGGCGTTACCCGCACGTTGGGGCCCTACCTTTTGCCTCGTGTCCTGCCCCAACTTCATCAGCGTTTTGAGAATCTCCGGCTGTACGTGAGAGAATCCACGCCAGCGCAATTGGGTGCCGAGCTCAAATCTGCGGTGCACGATGTGGTGCTGACCACGCTGCCTTTGCAGGGCGACGAGCTGGAGATAGCCCCCTTATTTCGGGAACCGGTCAAGTTGGCGGTGCCGCTCGAGCATCCGCTGGCATCGAAGTCGCCAGTAACCGGCAGCGATTTGGTCGGTGAGTCTGTACTCACGATTGATGAGCAACATCTCTATCACAAACAGGTGAGTGACCTCTGTCAGAGTCTGGGCGCGACGGTGAATCGAGATTTTGAGGGCACTTCTCTCGACACGTTGAGACAGATGGTGGTGATGGGGATGGGTATTTCTTTCTTGCCTGCGCTCTATGTGGCCTCAGAAATTGGTGACGCTGATACACCGCGCATCACCGATGTTCAGGGCGTTGCGATGAGTCGCGATCACGCTCTGGCATGGCGCAGGAGATCTCCATCCCGCGTGGCTTTTCGACAACTCGCCGAAGCAATACGAGAAGTGGTAGCAGAGCACTTAGCGGGTGAGGTTGCCTTGATATAGAACCGAAGCACTCGCTTCGGCGCCGACAATGGCGCACAATGCGCAACCCAAAATTGACCGAATCGACTCTATGTACCGCATAAAGACTTACAACACCATTTCGCCAAAGGGACTCGATCGTTTCGAGCGTGGTGCTTATGAGGTGGGCCAGGATATTGCGCACCCCGAAGCTTTGTTGTTGAGGAGTCACAAGCTGCAGGAAGAAGAGATACTCGACTCTGTCACTGCGATCGCGCGGGCGGGCGCCGGGGTCAATAACATTCCGATCGCCGCTTGTAGCGAGCGGGGTATCCCCGTATTCAATACGCCCGGTGCGAATGCCAACGCGGTAAAAGAGTTGGTGGCAGCCGCGATGCTGCTCGCCTCACGAGATATTGTTGGCGGTATTGCATTTGCCCAATCGCAGGACCCCAGTATGTCGGCTCAGGATATGCACGCCCTGATGGAAGCCGAGAAAAAGCGTTTTGCAGGTGCTGAGTTGGCGGGCAAGACTCTGGGCGTGGTGGGTTTGGGATCTATCGGCAGCCTGGTTGCGCGACTCGGGCTCGACTTTGGCATGGAAGTGGTTGGCTATGATCCGGCGTTATCTGTTGATGCCGCCTGGCGCTTACCCAGCGAAGTGCAGCGCATGGAAAACGTCCAGTCGCTGTTTTCCCGCAGTGATTTTGTCAGTCTTCATCTGCCCGTACTGGATAGCACCCGCGGCCTGGTGAATGCCGAGATGCTGACCCATTTCCGCAAGGGGAGCTGTCTTCTCAATTTTGCCCGGGAGGAGATTGTCTCGACTGAGGCTATCGTGGGCGCGCTTAATGAAGGCCGGCTACGTCGCTATGTTGCTGATTTTCCGAGCCCGCTGCTGCTGGGCAGAGCCGACACGCTGTTAATGCCTCACATTGGCGCCAGCACCGCGGAAGCGGAGGAAAACTGCGCCATCATGGCGGCCAACCAACTCAAAGCATTCCTTGAGCACGGGAACATTCGCAATTCCGTCAATTTCCCGGCAATAGAGCTGGAGCGTACCACCGACTTGCGCATGACCATTACCAACCGAAACGAGCCGGGTATGCTCAGCCACATTCTGACTCTGATCGGCGATCAGGGGTTAAATGTGGCAGATCTGCTCAATAAAAGTGTCAAGGATATTGCCTACAATATCATTGATCTGGATGGCACACCGCAAGCGTCCCTGATCGATCAGATTCAGGCTCTAGAGGGTGTGATTAATGTGAGGGTGATCAGCAGCCAGCCTGGCTAAGTTGCCCCATCCAGCTCCGCCATTTTTTCATTGGCTTTTTGCAGTCGCGTCACGCAGATGTTGCCACTCGTTGTCATACGCTCCAAGACATTGCGCACCAGAATCGATATGCCGCCCGTCATCACGGCGATGCTGCCTCCCACAACCGTGTTGGTGGGGTTCAGGGACAGTCGCGGTTGGCTTAGCGTGCCGGTGACCTCGACGTAGGGGTTCACCAAGCTGGACATACTGAACCCCAGCCCTTTCTGGGGCACCGTTTTAAACTGGGCCTGAATTTTCTCAGTCTCGAGGTCGAGCGCAACATCGGCCAGCATCTTGACGTTAGGCGTATCCACCACCACCGCGGGTTTGCCCAGCACCTTGCCTTCTTCGAAGGAGGCGAAAGCCGCAGCACAGTTAATATTGGTGGTCTCCTGTTGATCCTGGAACGGATTGAGCGCGTTGGATAGTTCTTGCAGGAAACTATTGGTCAGTCGATCCAGGCCGGTGTTCAGCACCTTGCCCTCATCCATTGTCACATTGACATAACCGCTCAAACTCGACGCGAGTTCGCGAGTTGTGGATCCCGATCCCGTAAGCCGCGCTTTAAAGGAATACGGCGGTAGCGAATTGATGTCTTCCTCGGGTGCTTTGGGGATGCCCAATACCAAATCAGAGCCATCTATCTTGAGATTCAGGCGCGGCGGTCCGTCATCCGGTTGCGAGAATTCGCCGGATAATCGTGATGTACCGCCACGCTCATTTTGAGCTGACAGGGTTTCTAGGATGATGCCCTGTGGATCCACGGAACCTCTGGCCTCGACGTTGCGTACAGGTCTGGCCAGGCCGGATATGGCTTCAACGTTGACCGCAAAGTTGGCTTGAGACTGTTGAAACCAGTCGGTCGCGATCGGTATGTCTGGAATCAATCGATCTCTCTCCGTCGCGGCCGTGTCTGTCGCGGTCACAGGCGCCGGCCCACTGATCATGGCGATCCAGGGCGAAACATCCAGTTCCTTGCTGATTGCAACCAAATCGACCTTCAAATCATCGGGGTTTTCAAGCCGGCCCGTGAGCGAGAGGTCACTGTCGCCGGACTGGATATCGAGTTGCTCGATAACCAGTGCACCGCCACGGGAGTCTAATTCAGCGCTTAAGTTGAGGCCTTGGTCCGGTAGCGCGAGTGTGGTGAGATCGTCAAAAGCATTGAGGCTGGCAATGGTGATCGCGGTATTCAGATGGCTATCGATAAAGGCATCACCATCCAGCTCTAGATAGCCGCTACTTTCAACCTTTGCTTGAGTGGATTCGATTTGCAACGCCTCTACTGACCAGGCCTCCTCACTTAACTCGCCGACAGCGCGCAGACTGACTGGCACTGAAAAGGCGGGTGCGATGTCATCATCATCTGGCGCGTAATCGGTGATATCAGGTGTGCTCGACTGCACATCAAAGCGCATGATTACCGCTTCAGTGTCCAGCGATAGATTGCCGGCAAATGTGGTTGAGCCGTAGCGAAACTTGCCTTCCTCGATGTCAACAGACAAGGTGCCCGGTCGCCACTGTGCGTCTCCCTCAAAGGAGACGGGTTTTTCGAAGTGTGGGGGGACCTCAATGGTTGTCAGAAGCGGCTGTATTTTGGGGAATCCAATACTCCACGTGCCAGCAATAGAGGTAGCGCTTTCTGTCAGCAGGACTGAACCGGAAAACTCCCCTTGACCGCCAGCCATCGCTAACGAGCCCGCGGTGATGTGGAGCGTGTCGGTGGAGGGATACGAAAGCTGTCCGTTGGCCTTAGCGGGTAAGGCAGGAATTTGCTCGGGCGCTGACACCCAAGGAGACAGAGTAGTGCGTAAATCCGGAGAATCTAATGTTACCGTGACCACGGTATCGGTCACTGCGTCGGACCAACCTACAATGCCCTCCGCTATTATTTCATCCGGTCCCAAACGTACCGAAAGGCCTCGAACGTTCAGCCTTTGGGGCTCATCAATCGAAAACTCACCCGTGAAATTCAGTGGTGGTAACAAGGGTGGGGAATCCATTGCGAGACCGAGGAGCACATTCGCCGCACCGCTCTGGCCCGATAGCGTGAGCGCCGACCCCAACATGGTCTCGCCGGGTTCAATATGTCCCTTCAGCTCAAAAGACAAAAAATCAGTCGCGCTGGAGATCAACACATCGGTTCCCTCGCCTGATCGCGTTAGAGACACCTTGCCCTTGAGCGCCCCCTGTAATGACGTGGGGAGATCCAGGACATCGGAGAAGGCTGCTAGGGAGGGGACATCAATCGACCCCTCCAATGCGCCGGTGCCCGGGGCCCGATAATCGGGAATGACACCCTCCAGAAAAATCGTCAAAGGGTCGCTTAGCAGTTCGTAACGTTTGATATCAATTCTGTAGTCCTGCAGTGAGGCATCGATGTGTGCCTCGAAGTCCGCTTCCGGCCAATTGAGTTCATTGAACAATGCACCGATCTGGGCCAGATTGGGCCCGTCTGCGACAAGCTTGATCTGCCCAGACTCCAGTGTGTCTGGAGTATCGGTACTGGCCATACCTCGTAACTGAAACGCACCCAGCGCCGCGTTGACCTCGAGCGTCGTTTCGGCACCTTCTTGCCCCAGCTCTATCCGCACGTCGATCGGCCCGTCGTCGATCACGGGTAGAGAGAGCGTGGTCAGTAGTTGGTTGGCGCTCTCGGTATGCAGGGTGGCGCTCAGTTGGGATTGCATCCATCGGTCCACTGACTCGATATAGCCCGAGCTTTTAAATGTCGCGGCGCCTATGATGCCTTGCCAATCCATGTGCCACCGGTTCACGACTAACAGGGATTGCACACCGTCTACTGTGAGTGAAGTATCAAATAATCGAGAATTGATTACGCCCTCACCGAGGACTTCGACCTTCTCGCCGCGCTGATTTGCCGATAGGTTCTGGATATCCAGATCAAAAGTCTGATTCGTTTCCCCATTGCGCAGCTGCAGCGTCACGCTCTCAACAGTCGCCTCTGTCACTCTGAGCGCGTATCCCGGCGGCTCCCCAGTATCAGTCTCATCGCCAAGCTTGGGCCAGTTCCCTTGTCCTGCTTCATCGATCTCCAGCTCCAGTCCACCACCGCGGATGGCCAAAAAAGGAATGTTAATTTGCTTGTCGAGCAGTGATGCCAGGTCCAGACGCACTTCCAATGAATCAACCTTTGCGAATGAGGTGGCGCGTGCAGGGGCATGCGCGATATCAACTTGATGCGCCGTGACAGTCAGCTCGGGCCCCAGTCTCACGCTCAGGGCGCCCCCGATACTGACCTCCCGCTCGAGCAAATCACTGAAGAGGCGTTCGTATAGAGGTCGCATAAAACCGAGATCGAGGCTTAGCACGGCTATTGGCAGCGCGAGCAACATCACGAGCAGCGCTATAAAAAAGTATCGGACAGGGTGCATACGGTTCCTTCTCGGCGCCCCCGTTATACCATGATGCAGGTGGTGAAATGCTGTGTTGAAGTGACAGCATAGGTTCGACTGCGCTGATCAGGAATTTGGCGATGAGTCCAGTTAGGTTTCGCGCCGCCCCAAAAAGAGTACGCTTTGGCAAGCCGACGAGATCTGGGTGGTTAGGAGAGGGCGAAATGCATTTTGTGTCAGACAATCAATCGGGGCTGCATCCCGCCGTATTAACCGCCTTGGCCGAAGCATCCACGGGCAATGCGGCTGGTTACGGTGAGGACCCTTTGACTGCTGCGGCGGAGACCGCAGTTGAGCAGCTTTTTGAAACGCCATGCTCGGTATTCTTTGTGACTACGGGCACTGCGGCGAATGCGCTGGCGCTGAGTGCGCTGTGCCCCCCTTGGGGTGCTATCTACTGCCATATGGGGTCGCATGTACAAAACGACGAGAATACGGCGGTGGAGTTGTATACCGGTGGCGCACGACTGGTTGGAATCCCGGGCAGAGAGGGCAAGCCAGCGCTCGAGCAAATGCGGGCACACATCCAGACCGCTACGATCCACGGCGTTCACAATGCACGGCCAGGTGCCATCAGCCTGTCTAATGTGACCGAATCGGGCACGGTTTATGGGCCGGAAGAACTGGCGAGTTATCGGGCGCTAGCCGATGAGCATGGTCTCTATCTGCACGTTGACGGCGCTCGTTTCGCCAATGCCGTGGTCTCGAGCGGCGCTACGCCGGCTGAATTAACCTGGAGAGCGGGGGTGGATTGTCTGAGTTTCGGGCTAACCAAGAACGGCGGTATGGCCACCGAAGCGGTAGTCATTTTCAACCAAAGCGTAGCGGAGCAATTTGAGTACCGTCGTAAAAGAGCGGGACACCTTTGGTCCAAGCATCGATTTCTGGCCGCGCAGTGGCTTGCCTTGCTGGACGGCGATATCTGGCTAAAAAATGCCGAGCACGCTAATGACATGGCTCAGAAACTTGCTAATGGGTTTTTGCAAAGAGCTGACGTTAATGTGCCGTGGCCGGTGCAGGCCAATGAGATTTTCCCGGTCATACCAGCCGAACTCCGCTCAGCTTTGAGAGAGGCCGGAATGCAATTCTATGATTGGCCTGCCGAGGCAGACATGACGCGGTTTGTCACGAGCTTTGCGACCGAGGCTACCGATGTGGAGGCGGCGTTGGCCATCATCTCCAGCGCATAAGGCTCTCCAACTCAGCCTATTGCCCCAATAAGCGCTCTCTGTAATGCGATGGCGTTTGCCCAGTCCACCTTTTAAAAGCTCTTGAAAAAGACGCTTGCTCACTAAAACCGCAGCTGTAGCTGATTTCTGACAACGTATAGGTTTCATCGGCTAACAGGCTTTCGGCCAGTTCCGTTCGCGTTTGATCCATGAGTACGCGGTATCGGTTACCCTCGTCCTCGAGTCGTCGCTGAAAAGTTCGAAGACTCATGTTGTGCAGGTCTGCTGCCGCCTGTTCCGTTAATGTGTGGTCGGGAAGGTGGTCGAGGATGGCCAGTTTTACGGTTGCTGCGAGACTCTTTTCACGAACAGATCGGACCAGAGAGGCCAGCATGGGTTCGTTGGCGGTCAGGATATCTACATTGCCGGTCGAGATCGGTTTAACGAGTACTGAGCTGGGCAATATGAGCTGCGCCTCTGGCGCTGAAAAAGTCACGTGAGGCCCAAAGTGTTCGCGGTAAACGGACGCTGTTCCCTGCGCTTTGCCAGAAAATCTCACGCCTTTGATATCGCCTTTGAAGCCCGTGATATTTCGAATCGCATTCAATAAGACGGTAAACAGAAACACCTGAATAATGTGCTCAGCGACATCGTTTTGCACCGCTGACTTGGTCAGAGTGACTGTATCGGTATCTTCTTTGAGCCGGAGTGATTCATGGGTAGAAATGAGTGCCTGATAGCGGATCAGACGACGTAATGCATCGATGCCGGTCTCTGACGCGACAGCCGTAATGCCCAGCATGTGTGGATCAGTAACGTGATGGTATTGAGCCAGCTCAAATCCAAGGCCTCGCTCAGGCGACTGCTCTGCAAGTCTCTCTAGCAGTTCGCCGAGCTGATGCGCGGGCACTCTGGCACGGGGTTGTCTCAGTAAGCCTGGCATCATTCCCGCCGCTTCGAGGGCAGCATCAGCATCGATATTGCGCGCAGACAGATACCGCGAAATTACCCGTAGGTCACTGGCCAGAACTGTGTGCCCGGACATTAGGAAATCTCCCCTTAATATCGGATTTGCAACGCAGCAAACTCGAACTTTTAGCGTTTCACGAATCGATCATATGTCAGCAGACTCTGGGGGAAAACCCGCCTTAAGGAAGGAAGTCGTGGGTCACAGGGTTAACGGGTCGCTTTTGGATAGCGCATCGTCAGTTAGTGCTCTTGGAACGCACTCGCCGCATGCGGCGGGGTGGAGATGCACCTGCGTTAAAGTGTTGAGAGGGCAGCTGGGAGCGGTATGGGAAAACCGGTTCACACCCGCAGACGCCCGGAAGGGGTGTCCTAGGGGGAATGAGAAATGCGGAAAATATCGCCCTCGTCAGTCACGGCAACGATACTGCCATCGCTGATAACGCGAACGTCACGAACACGCCCGTTTACCTCCGGAAAGATCCGTTCTTCCTCAATTACAGTGTCGCCATCAAGCCGCAACCGCCGCATTTCGCGGTTAATCAGAGACCCGATCAGCAAATCACCCTGCCATTCGGGAAAGTCATCCCCGCGGTAGATAGCGAACCCAGAGGGTCCGATGCTGGGCACCCAGTAGTGCAATGGTTGTTCCATGCCCTCGGCTTCGGTAAACGGAGAGATCACCGCGCCCGTGTAATCCACACCGTAGGTAATGGCGGGCCAGCCGAAATTCTTACCTGCGACGATGTGGTTGAGTTCGTCGCCTCCTTTGGGACCGTGTTCGAGCATCAGAATGCGATCGGTCTCGGGGTCATAAATGAGGCCCTGCGGGTTGCGATGTCCATAGCTGAAAACCCGCGGCGCTCTCGCGGGGAAAGGGTTGTCATTGGGAGCGGAACCATCGGTATGAATGCGAAGCAGCTTGCCCAGTTCCCAGTCGAGATCCTGTGCGCGCTCACGGTATTTGTAGCCCTCCCCAACGCTGATCAATAACGTGCCATCGGGCAAAAAAGCCATTTTTCCGCCGTAGTGTGCGGGCCCCTCCTTCTCGGGTGATACCTCCAGCAGAGTCCTAACCGCCGTCAGATTGGCGCCATCGAGTGTGCCACTGACCACGGTGGTTCGATTTGCATCCTTACTGCCGCCGGCAAAGCTCAGATAAATGATCCGGTTCTGAGCAAACTCAGGGTCGAGCAACACCTCCAGCAGGCCGCCCTGATTGGCGGAGTAGACCGGTGGTGTTCCGGTTACAGGCGATAGCGTGCCATCTGCGGCCAAAATCAATAATCGCCCGGTTTTCTCTGTAACGAGGAAGGCACCCCCACCCATATCCGCAATAGACCAGGGTTTGTCGAGCCCTGACGCCAAGGTGGTCACCTCGTATGCGCGTGCCCAAGGCGCGAGCGTACAGGCCAGGATCAGTCCCAGTATCGCGGGTACACGTGTGATTAGGCTGCGCATGGCTTTGCTCCCCTTATTGAGCCAAATAGGTTACGTGGCCGTAGCATAGCTGGATCGCTGTTCGTAGCGGGCTGGTAGGAGCGTACCCACAAATGTTGAGACTCTTTAGCGCATACGTGATTGGGGTCATCGTATCCTTTGTTTTAGGTTCGGTGATTGGCACCCAAATGGTCTTGCACTCGGTTCAGTCGATGGGTCTGGCGGTAAGCTGGAGTTCGCGCCTCGCTACAACAGGCAGTGACATTGCGGGTTTGAGTGCCAGCCTGCTCCCGCTGATGGCACTGATTCTGACCATTGGCTGGGCTGTAACCGATTGGGTTTCGGCGCGGGTGAGCCGATATCGCCATACCGCTACCTTCGCACTAATGGGAGCAAGCTGCATTTTGATCCTTCATCCGTTGCT
>JAYOEE010000075.1:9395-10794 GCA_038106565.1 Halieaceae bacterium | reverse complement strand
CCTATTTCGGTCAGTCAGGTTGAGCTGTATTTGTCTACCGATGGTGGCAAGTCTTTCCCGGATGCGCCATTTACCAAAACCGCGAACGACGGTTATGCCCGGGTAGAGTTTCCCTCAGGCGTGCAGACAGACGCCGCCCGGATCATGATTAAGGGCAGCAACAATATCTTTTTTGACGTGTCAGACGCTGATTTTTCCCTAAACAGCAATGCAGCCGTGACGCCCGAGGTGCCCGCTCCAAAGAATGTATCGGGAGTCGCCTCGGGCGACACGGGAATCGATATTGCTTTTAGTCCGGGGGCGGGGAGCGGTGTGAATTATTATGAAGCCGCGTGTTTAGGCGAGCCGAGTCGCACTGATATCACAGGGTCAAAATCACCTTCGGCTGGTTTCGACTCCAGCCAATCGCTGGTCTCGTCAATGCAATTGAATGGCCAGGGCACGATTTCTCCCGAGGGGCTGAGCGTGGCTGTGAATATTACCCACGGTTATCGTGGCGACGTCATCCTAAAGCTCATCTCCCCCTCCGGTACGACAATGACTTTGAAAGATTACGACGGTTACGATCAAGCTGCAGACGTCGTAGAAACCTATTCTGTGAATGGCATGGCAGGAGAGCAAATCGCAGGCAAGTGGCAATTGGAGGTCAGTGATGGCTGGGAGGATGATTTCAACGGAACGCTAAATAGTTGGAGCATATCGGGCACTGGTATCGTGCCTCCCCGATCCGTGGAGGGAGCCAAGGCGCCTGAGGCATCGTTTGATAAGGGTACGCCAGTGAGTTCCACTATCCTATTAAGCGCAGAAGGCGATGTGTCTCCCGACGAGTTCAAGGTTGCTGTAGATATTACCCACTCCTGGCGCAGTGATGTGGTGCTGGAGCTCGAGGCCCCCAGCGGCAAGCGCATTGCGCTGAGACGCGAAGAGGCCGACGACGCTAGCGACGACGTGAAGGGTACTTATCCGACAACACTCAGGTCGCTCACGCCATTCTCTGAATTGGCTGGGGAGGCCTTATCGGGTAACTGGACCCTGCATGTATCGGACCAATATGCCGGTGATGAAGGTGTGTTAAACAGCTGGAAGATTACTCAGGACCAGTACGTTTTCGCGGCACAAGGCGCCAACTCACCTGTGAAGATACGAGGCCTACCTAAAGACCAGGCTTTCGATTGCAGTATTGCTGGGGTGTATTCCGAGGTGACACCGCCTCGGCAAAGTGAGTCCAGAGCGGCGGGTAGGATTGCGCTTGGAACCGCGCCCGTGACAAGCCAGTCGGAGACAGCGTTCCTTAACCTGTTGCAGACAGTGCTCGGTCTGGATCCCTCTGTTTCAGACGAGAAAGGTTCCAGTGCAATCGGCAGCGGGGCTGCTGGGGCCAAAGGGGCGAATTCCTCAG
>JAYOEE010000075.1:5552-9295 GCA_038106565.1 Halieaceae bacterium | reverse complement strand
CCAAATTATCGTCGCTTGCGCATGTTTATCAGCGTTTCTAGCTGTTGCTCGAATATCGATCGAGCGTCAGCACCACCAGAGCCGCGGGCATTCCCCCACGCGGGGCTCCAGCTACCAGAGCTACTCTCCAATACGTCATTATTGCCCGTCTGATCATCCACTTTGGGAAGATCCTGATCTTTACCGACGATAATGCCAGAGGTGCGAGTACCCAACAGCACATCTGTGGTTGCTTGAGACGCGCCGAAGTCATTGGCCACGATGGCCCATCCAGAGACGTTTCCACCCACGTAACCATCTGCTTTGGTGCCACTTCTGAGATCGATCCACGTGCCGGCTTTACCCGAGAAGCGATTGCCTGAGACCAGTCCGTCATTGGTGTCAATGGCTGCGAGTCCTGCGCCGTCCGTACTGGATGAATTGCCGGTAAACGTGTTGGCGCTGACCAACATGGTGTGGGCGATACTGGATCCTTGTTGCCCAGCAAGGATGCCGTACCCCGCAGAGGACGCACCTGCGTCCTTGAACTTATTGCTCTTTATGGTCGTGCTGTTGCTCGCGGGTGAATCCGACGTGCTCGCAATGAAAACCGCTGTCGTACCGAGCCCTGTCCCGGCGGGATAGCCCGGCACGTCATTAAAGTTGAAGGTATTGCTCAGTACGGTTGTGCTCTGAGCGGCGTCGAGAATCGTAAGGGGCAGTCCTACCATGTCAAAGGTGTTGTAATTGACGTCAACTTGACCACCGCCCGCTACCGAGCTGATCACCCCAAAGTCGAGCTGAGTCATTTCAGATCGATTGACCTTGAGTGTGCCCAAAATACGTTCGTTGGCCGCGGTACAACCTGGAGCGGCCTGCATGGTTACGCCCGTCACAGCATCTAGGCCGGAGGTACCTTGTCCGTTGATAACGACCCGATCAACATTGCCAAATGTGGTGCGATTACTGCATTTGTTGGGGTCTGAGTAATAAGCAATAACACTGGCTGAGCCCCCGTCGCCGCAGGGGGAATCAACGTGAAGCGTCATATTGCGAACCGAAGCGGTACCCACTCGAAACTCGAGCGCCACGCCAATCGCCCCATCGCATGATAGAGAGGAGTCCTCAATCGTTACGTGGGTGCCGGCTTTGCTGCGCCCGCGCAGGTCTCCTACGAATCCGGTCACGGCGATTGCGCCGATAGTGTACTGTGGCGAGGTCAGAAACACGTCGCGATAGCCACCCTCAGTAGCCGCGTCAAGCGCGCATTGGACATTCTCTGTGTCATCGCTGGAGCCTTCAGACTCGACAGATTCGACTTCGATCGTCCCGCCATTTAGCGAAACCAGGCTGGAGCAGCCGAGGTCTTGTGCCAGCGCTGACTGGACACCGGTGATCATCGCCAACGCGGCTATGAGTCTGAAAGTAAGCTGCTTCATAAGAATCTCCTCTTGTTAACGAATGCAATGTAGCGAGCGATGCAGGATTTGGCCAGTCTCTTCATCGCAAAATCGCTCATTAATTTACTCGTTCGATCGGTGTGACTGTCTCCCCTGAAAAAGTGATTAATTCGAAGTAGCGGACCAGATTGGCCCCAAACACTGGTTTTCTGCATCCACCATGAGCCAGGGGAGCCCTGACTGATCGAGCCAATCTTTAGCGTCGAACACAGTGTGCAAGCAGGCCGCAGTGGCGAGGGCGCCGGCCATGAGCGCCGATTCCGCAATGACCGACACCGAGCAGGGGCCCTCGATCGGCTGGCCAGTATGGGGATGGAGCAAGTGGCTGACGGACTTGTCATGATAGAGGAATCGTCGGGCGTAATTGCCGCTGCTACAGATGGCAGCATCGAAAAGTTGTACCGATGCAATGCTGTTCGCGGGATTTTTCGGATCTTTGATGCCGATCTGCCATGCCTTTTCATGGCGTTGACCTCCCACCGCCACAATGTCGCCCGCGAGCTCCACCAGTGCGGATGTGCAACCCGCTTCTCGCAGCATTGCGGCCACCGCGTCAGCGGCAAATTCTTTCACCAGACCTCCCAAATCCAACTCCATACCGGTCTGGGGCAAGTGGATACCACGCTCATCCCATTCCACCTTGTCCCAACCTACTTTTTCTAATAGTGAGCGCAACCGCTCGGGATCTTTCGCCTGGCCCGCTCTGAAATCCCAAACCCGGTTGAGAACGCCCACCGTGGGATCGAATAACCCCCCTGTTTCATGCCAGAGCTGTTGCGCGAGCGTGATGAGTGAATGCATTTCGAGGTCGATCGGGGTAAAGGTTCCCGAGCCGGCGCGAGCGTTAATCTGAGCGACAATGCTATCTGGCTTGAAGCGGCTGTAGCGAGTCTCGAGTTCATCCAAGCGCGCCCGCGCATTTTCGATTGCTGCTTCCGACGCGCGAGTATCGTGACACGTGGTATTCACGGTCAGTCTGGCGGGGCCACCCATGATTTTAAAGGACTGGGTAATGCTTGCGGCGGCCTCAGTCAAAGCGCCAGCTGATCCCGATGGTGCCGCGCCAAAAGTCCACCAATGCCGGAGCCGCTTGGCCAGAAAACGTGCTCCAACTGTGATCGCTGACGTAGCGCTCGAGCTGCGCTTCAGCTGTCCAGTCGCCCAGTGCTATCGTCCATCGCAGGCCCGCCGTGATTGCACCAAAAGACGAGAGCCGATAATCATCAGAGTAATAGTCAGCGGTGAAGTCAGCGATCGGACTGAAAAAATCCGCCTGCCCCTGACTGTAATAGCGCACGTAGGGATTAACGGCCTGATGTTCCATTTGCTGGACCCACCCCAATGACAGGGTATGCGATTGCGAACCCCAATCATCGCTGTAGAACCGGTAATCTGCGTGTAAAGACCCACCCAATGAGATGAAATGCTGTCGTAACCCTGTTGCCAGCGTATAGCGATGGTGCTCGGTGGGTCGAGTATCCCTAAGCTTGTAGGGATCGCTCAAGAATCCCTCGCTGTAGGTATAGCTTAAGCCCACTTTGACTACGGCAGTGCGGCTCAAAATTTGGCTGACGCCAAAATAGAGGGAGTGCGTGTCTAACTTTTCCTTGTCAATGAACACAGGTATTTTTTCTTGGGTGGGTTCAACCGTGTCATGAGAGCTACTGGCAGAGGCGCTCCAGGTGGTGGTGTTTCGATTGGTGTTCCAAGCGGCGTCCATGGACCACGCCACTGCTTCGTAGTCGTCCTCGTCTGAATGGATGATGTTGAATCCCGCGTTGCCGTCGGCCCAGAAATAGCGGGTCGTGACGCCCACTTCGACACGATTATCCTGAATACTCGCCCCAGACATGATCACGCCAGGACTACCATCGGCAGTAGCGCCCACAAACCAGGGTGAGGCGCCGGTTTGATAGTCGTTCTGCACATCCAGTGCCACTGACCAACTGGCGCCAACAGGCGCCTCAATCCAAAGTTGGGTGATATTGATGTCGTAGCGATCTTTGGATCCGAATAGCACCGCCTTATCGCTCAGGGAGTCTTCGGCATACTGGGTATAGCGAAGTCCCACTTCGGTATACGTGGGTGGGGCGTCTGCGAGTGCGGAGCCATGATAGACAGGTAGCATCGCTACCGTTTGACTGAGCCGCCTGACGAGTGGAGATCGCGCTGGAAGGGGCTGCATGGCTATCTCGATCAGTTGCAGCCGCACCCGCCGCCGGCGGATCCCGAACCACCACTGGAAGCTTCCTTGCTGGTATAGACATGGCCTTCGAGCTTGGCTTCTCTCGATGACATCTCCCA
>JAYOEE010000075.1:0-5452 GCA_038106565.1 Halieaceae bacterium | reverse complement strand
CGATTTTGAACTGCTTCTTGCCTCGTGGGGCTGGGCGATTTGCGTCGCTGTATTTACTGGTTGCTGTCCTATGCTCAAGCGGTGTCGCTGCGGCACCTGATGTGCAGTTCACGCGACTGCTCAATACGCTTGGCGACGTTCGCAGTTCAGAGCCTTCACCCTGCGGAGAGACGCTGAGAAAGGATTGGGTGGGCGAGGTCGTCAGGGATTGGTATCTGTGGAACGACGAACTTGCAGATGTGAATCCCCAGGACTTTGCTACTGCGCAGCAATATCTCAGTGCGCTGACCGAGCCGCTCGCTGCAGATGGGCGAGACCCGGGCTTTAGCTACCTGACCACTCGGCAGGAGGATGAGTCGCAATTCACTTCGGGCGCTTATATCGGGTTCGGATTTCGCTCGGGCGTGGGGCCCGATGGCGAGCTGTTTCTGGCTGATGTGTTTGAGGGCGGTCCGGCCTGGGACGCCGGTTTTCGACGCGGTATGGAGGTGTTGGAGGTGGATACCGGGTTGGGTTTTGAGACCTGGGACGCCTTGACCCAGCGGGAAGCCACAAATTTGGAGGTATTTGGTCCCTCCGAGAGAGGTGTTCGTCGTGGCTTCAGGCTGCTGGATGGTGGCGATGCCATACTCGAAGTCTATGTTGAGAAAGATGAATTGGACCCGCCCGCCATTGCGGGAGAGCCGACTTTGATAGATCGGCCCGGACAGGATCCGGTCGGCTACCTGAATTTTCGGCAATTCACACTCTCAGCCCGACTCCCCTTGATCAGTGCGAGCCGCAATTTTTTGAACGAGGGCATCACCGACTATGTGATTGATCTGCGCTACAACGGCGGGGGGCTGCTCAGTATTGCGGATTTGATGTTAGACCTGCTGGGTGGGCGTCTCGCTGATCGACAGCGCTCTTTCTACGTTTCCCATAATAATTGGCGATCGGATTACAACGCGTACGAATATTTTGAAAGGTTTTCAGAAAGCCTCGATCCGCTCCGTTTCGCGTTCATTACCACGCGAGGTACGGCCTCTGCCAGCGAGTTGGTCATCAATAGTCTGGCACCGCATGTAGAAGTCGCACTCGTGGGCACGGATACAAGGGGGAAAGCGGTGGGGCAGTATCCCTTTGATCAGCCTGGCTGCGATGCGCGGGTTCGCTTGGTGTCGTTCGAGATCCTGAATGGGGAGGGTGAAGGCGAGTACTACAATGGACTTGCGGACACGGGGCGCTTTACGCTGTGTCCTGCAAAGGATGACCTGTCAAAGGCTTTTACCGACCCCGAAGAGGACTCCCTAAAGACCGCATTGGCATGGCTTGAGGAAGGAGCCTGCCCAACAACTGCTGCGTCAGAAGAGGCTCCCAGGGCGTGGCATCGGTTGCAGGCGTTGCCGCCTTGGCTTTTGTATACCCCGGATGTCCCGGAAAAATTGCACCTCCGACGTCATTGAGCCCGCAACCCAGAACTGGTTTCTTGGCCTTAACTTTAGAGGGCGCGACGAGGCCTGTCGTCCTAAAGTGATTTTTCATCTTGCGCTAACAGGGCGGTGCCGAGCCCAAATTGGCGTTTCCCGCCTGACGACTGGCGGGTTTGCCCAAGCATTGACCGCCAGAAGGGTCAAAATCATTCCCTCATACGGGTTGTTTGCTGGCACTCCAGCTATCGGTAAACTAAAGGCTTCCGGGTGGGAAGCGACACGAGCCTTCAGGAGATTGAGCGATGGGACATTCGCGTCGAAAGGGGTCATTTTCGCGCAGGCATTTTATTCAAGCGGCGGCGGGGCTTGCCGCTTCCGCGACTGCGTCCTCACGCGTATGGGCGAGCGGAGCAGACGGCTATTCCGGCAAATGCCTTGTGACCCTGCAATTGGATGGCGGGGCCGACGTGACGCAGTTTTGTGATCCCAAGATCAACACCCCCGGTGAGCGCAAGATCAACAATTGGGCTGATTGGTCAGATCCCGGGCAAGCCGGCAACATCCTCTATGCCCCCGTGGCCGACAACGAGTGGTTTTTTAATCGCTTTGGGGCCGACATGCTTGTGGTAAACGGCGTCGACGCGCAAACCAATTCTCATGAAACCGGCCGACTGTTCAACTGGACGGGGAGTAATGCGGAGGGCAAACCTTCGATCACTGCGCTGCACGCTGCATACAACTCGCCTGATGAGCCCTTGGCCTATGCTGTCTTTGGGGGCGAGTCGCGTACATCAGGAATCATTGGATACAACCGCTTTGATGATGTGAGCCGGCTGAGAACCCTGTCGCAGCCCCGCATCCAAAATTGGTCGGGTGAGCCCAAGCGTAGCCCGGCGGAATTCGATCGCGTTGACGCGCTTGTATCAGATGAAACGTCACGTTTGCTGAGCGCAAAGAATCTCAGTCCTCGGCAAATTCAGAATCTTGAGCGATTCTCGGTGGCCCGTTCCAATCGCGATGCGCTGAAGCGATTGGCCGATATTCTCCCCGCTCAGGAAGATATGCACGGTTACAACGAGGCTGACGTGGGTGACCAAAGGCTGTGGGATAACCTGAAGCAGCAAATGCAGGGCACTCTGCTGGTATTCAAGTCGGGGCTGGGTTCCGCCGCAGATATCTCGTTTGGTGGCTTTGACTCCCACGACAATCATGACGCGGTGCATGAGCATCTCTATCGGCAACTTGCCGATTCCATCGATTATTTTTGGGCTTATGCCGAAACCTTGGGGATCGCTGATCGCATTCTGTTGGTTATCGGCTCGGATTTTGGCCGCACCAATCACTACAACGACGGAGAAGGTAAGGATCATTGGCCCGTTGGCTCTTATATCCTCATGGAAAAGAATGCGCCCTGGGGCAACCGCGTGGTCGGTCGCACTGACGCCCTGCATTTTTCACAACCTATCGATCCCAAAACACTGCGTGCGGCCTCAAACGGTATTTTGATTACCCCAGCCCACGTTCATCAGGCGGTTCAGGAATACCTCGGGTTAGATCAGTATGTACGTGATTTGGGTTTCGCTCTTGAAGGTACAGACTCCTTGCCGCTTTTTGACGCCTCCTTGCAAACGGGGGCGGCGATATGAAGCCGATCAAAGCACTCAAAACACAATCGGCGGCCGAATCAGTGCTCAGTGCATTGACGGATTTTCGAATGGCTCTCGGTTTGGTCTTTTTTTGCTTCGCTCCGCACGTTGCTTTGGCTGAACCCGAACAATCGTTTGTCGAGATGTTGAATGCTGTGCAGCAAGCCTTGGCTGGTCAGGGAATTGGAACTAACGACGGAAATTCCGGTGGTGATGGATCGGGTGATGGGTCAGGCGGCGGTACAGGCGGTTCTGGACCCTCGGCTAAGGAGTATTGGATCTCCGACGTGGACCCTATCGTGCAAAGCGAGTGTCTGTTCTGCCACAAGCGGGGCGGGCAAGCGCCCAATAGCGGTGCCCGGCTCGTTTTCAGTGACTCCCCGGAAGATAACCACCTTGCCATGCAAAGCTTTGTCACGAGCGCTGGGGGCAGCGCCGATCTGGTGTTGTCAAAAATCACAGGGGGCGCCGGACATGGAGGGGGTGCGGTGATCAGCTCGGGCTCAAACCAATATCAAGCGTTTGAGCAATATTTTTTACTGTTGGAGGGTGGTAGTGCAGTTGGGGTCGACGACGGCGGCGATTTCTGGGATGGCCTGGTGATCGAGTCGCCCGAGACAACCTTAAGGCGCGCGTCGCTTTTGTTGTCGGGAAAAGTGGCTCGACCTGATGCCATTGCGCGTGCTGAAACCTCTGAGGAGGCGTTGCGGGGCGAGTTGATCAAACTGATGCGCGGAGAGGCCTTCCACGATTTTTTGATCTCGGGCGCAGATGATCTATTGCTCACAGATGGTCTGGTAAACGGCATTGACTTCAATATCCAAACCCTCAATCGGTTCCCGGCGCTTACAGAGGCTTACCATCTACTGCCGGAGGAGGTCCCGGACAATGTCGATAACGGCAAGCCTTTTCTTAACAGAGGTGCCTTCGATTGGGAGTTCAAATGGGCCATTCATCGCGAGCCGCTGGAACTGATTGCCCACGTCGTGGAGACTAATCAGTCGTACAAAAGGATACTCACCGCGGATTACACCATGGTGAATCCGATCAGCAGCGTTGCTTATCGATCGGGCGTGGAGTTTGATGTTGATTATGTAGATGAGGCTGGATATTACGACCAGCAAAAATTGAACACTTTCAAGCCCGGCAAGAACCGGGGACATGTCCCGTGGGATGACCAGTTCTACTTCAATTACGACACCCAGGTAATGGAGAGCTTTAGCGGTTATCAGCAATGGCCCCACGCGGGCGTTTTGAGCACCCAAGCGTGGCTCGCCCGTTACCCGTCTACCGATACGAATCGCAATCGCGCGCGGGCCCGTTGGACCTACTATCATTTTCTTGGGGTTGATATTGAAAAATCGGCCCCACGAACTACCGATCCCGTAGCACTCGCTGATACCAACAACCCAACCATGAACAATACCGCCTGCACGGTTTGCCATGCCCGTATGGATCCGCTTGCGGGGGCTTATCAGCTATTTGGCGATAAAGGCCATTTTAAAGACCAATACGGTGGCATGGATTCGCTCGCCCGGTCCTATCTGAATCCGGAGCAATTTGGTGGTGAGGAGGGGAGTTCGCTCTATCAGGAGGGCGACACTTGGTACCGCGATATGCGCACGCCGGGTTTTGAGGGTGAGACCGCTCCTTATCAACAAGACAGCTTGCAATGGCTTGCGCGGCAGATCGCTGATGATCCGAGGTTTGCCAAAGCGACTGTAAAATTCTGGTGGCCCGCCCTATTTGGTGCTGAGCCTCTGGCGTTGCCGGAAGACCCGGAGGGGCCTGATTATGATCAACGTCTTCGCGCCTATAACGCGCAGGAAGCCCTCGTTGCCGATTTAGCTGCAAAGTTTGTTGCCTCTGGCTACCGAGCGAAAGACCTGTTTGCCGATATGCTGTTGTCGCCCTGGTATCGCGTTGCGGGCGTGGCGGAGGCAAGTGATGCGCAGGCCCGCGCCGTTGAGCTGTCCACGGTAGGCAGTGGTCGCTTGTTGACTCCGGAAGAGCTGGATCGTAAAAATCGTGCCGTCTTTGGCAGAACCTGGGGTCAGCACGACACAGCGTATTACCACACTCAGGCAACGAACCTCGGCGAGAATCACGGCAGTTATAAGACTTTTTACGGCGGGACTGACAGCGCCGTGGTGACGGAGCGCAACCGTCACATGACGCCGATGATGTCCAGCGTCACCGAGAACATGGCGGTGGATTTAGCTTGCCAGGCTGTTGGCTATGATTTTTCTTTGCCCGCGCATGATCGGGTGATTTTTGATCTCGTTGACCGCAATACCCTGCCGGGTGATATCGCCCATTTGTCAAAGCAACTTCCGGGGCAGGTCGAGAGGGATTGGAACAATTACCGCGAGCAGACGCCGATAGAGCTGTCGG
>JAYOEE010000074.1:0-10832 GCA_038106565.1 Halieaceae bacterium | reverse complement strand
TCATTCGCAGCCTTGGTCTGTGCCTTGGTGGCGGCGAAAACCCCCATATCAACCTGAGTGGTGCCTCGATGCCCAAGCGCCGCGATTTGCTCGTAAAACCAATATTGAGTGGCAAAGGCCCCTACCGTGCGTACCATCTTGATGCCATTGAGAAATTTTAGTGCAGCCGGTAACAGCGAGAGCGTATCCTCGAAGCGTGGCAATTCGCTGACACCTGCCAGCAACTGCGCTGGCGCGTCGGTCACAACACACATGGGCCGACCGATGCCGATCATGTCGGCCGCGCCGCTCTCCAGCGCTAAATTCATCGCATCGAGGCGCCTTAGCCCGCCAGTTACCATTAATGGAATGGAGACTTGTTTGTGCATGGCCTCGGCAAAATCCACAAAATAGGCTTCTCTTGCTCGAGTGGATGCGGCCACAGACTGCTCGGCGACGGGCTCCATCCCATCCAGATTGAGCAGTCGCGGTTGCTCATAGGTCCCGCCGGAGATTTCAATCAGATCGACACTGGCTTCCTCGAGCCACTTAGCCACCTGCAGACTCTCGTCAAAATCGAAGCCGCCTCGTTGAAAATCTGCGCTATTGAGTTTGACTGATATGGGAACAGCAGGACCCACCGCCGCCCTTACCCTCGCGACACAGGAGAGGAGCAGTCGGGCTCTATTCTCAAGTGGGCCACCCCAGTGATCCTGGCGCTGATTGCTTCGCGGACTCAGAAACTGAGACAGCAGGTAACCATGCGCGGCATGAAGCTGGACCCCCGTAAATCCCGCATTGATCACAACCTTGGCGCATCGCGCAAACCCGGTGATAACGGCTTCGATATCCTCCTCCGTCATCGGCTCGGGTTCCCCGAACTGACCGCCCGGCAGGCCCAGTTTGACGGCAGAAGGTGCTTTGGGGCGGGGATTGACAATTTTTTGGCATTGCCGGCCGGCGTGGCTAATTTGAGCCCAAAAATGATTTCCCGCCCGCGTACCCGCTGAAGCCCATCGCTCCAGCGCTCGCTTCATCCCCTCAGAGGGCTCAGCCGCGACAATCACGTTGCCTGGCCGCTCCAGATGATCGCCATCGACCTGAACGTTTCCCGATAGCAACAACCCCGCACCACCGTCGCTCCAAATCCCATACAGTTGCTCGAGCGCATCAGTAGGCTCGCCGGCTGGATTGGCGAGGCCCTCTGTCATGGCTGCCTTGCATAACCGGTTTGAAATCTTTGCGCCGCAGGGGAGTGTCAGCGGTGTATCGATCATTTAATCCTCTCTCAAACTTTAACTACATAACTATATGTAATGTAGAAATATTATTTTTCAATTTAGCAACCCGCCGCGGACCTCTTGGCCCCGACAGGCCTGACGGGCCACCCAATCCGTTCTGGGAGGCCGCGAAAACCCAGCGAATTTTGGGCGGGCAACAAAGACTACGGCAACCCTCCGCTGAAAGATACGGATCCTTCACCCGAGAGCCTCTTACGGCAGCCACGATACTCCCAATCGGCCCCACGCCCACAGTAGGCCCAACACCAGCGGCGATCCCCCCTCCGGCACTGCAGAGCCAGTATGTTTACAGGTGAATCCGAGGCCCCGAAGCGAAACCTGTAAAGAAATCACGCCGGGGGAACTCTGCGCTTAAAGCGTCTGTCTTAACTGTTTCAACTGACTGTTACCGCTCGGGAGACACGCACAATGGCAAAATGGACGCTCTGGGGAGCTATCTCACTTGCGGGGCATCTGCTGTCTCACGCCGCGTTTGCCAGCACGATTACTGTAGAAGGAACTGGCAAGGTAGAGATACCGGCTGAGTGGGCCATTCTGAGCGTGTCGACACGACATATCGATGACACCGCCAGTGACGCGCAGCATGCGGTGGATGAGCTCATTGCCGACTTACTGAATAGCCTTCAAAACCTTCCCGTAGCCGAGGATACGGTCGCGGCAGGCCAACTGCGTATCCAGCCTCAGTACCGCTGGAATCCCAGACAGGAAACACAAGAGTTTGTCGGTTACGAGGCAACGCGAGCGCTCTCTTTCAAACTAACCGATCTGACTGCGCTCGGTGAGGCCTTGCAATTGCTGTCCGAAACGGGGGCTGACAGCATCCACAGCCCACGGTTTGGCAGTTCCCAAACCGACACGGCCCGCTCCCGGGCGCTACGTAAGGCCTACGCCGTAGCACAAGCCGACGCTGAGGCGCTTGCCACTGCTGCCGGGCTTCAGCTTGGAGCACCCCAGAGCATCAGCACGAGCGCTAACAATCAACCGCCTCCCCGACCCAACTTTGCGCAGGAACGCATGTCAATGTCGGCAGAGGCAGCGCCTCGGTATGAGCCGGGTCAACTTCTGATATCGGCGTCGGTGTCGGTCTTGTTTGCGACACATGACTAAGCGACCTTTTCTTCACCATGCAGAACACAGCGAGACCAGAGGGCTCCGATTTGCGCAACTCGGCGTGGACTTGGATTCCCTCGCTTCTGCCCCTATTATTTAGATAACGAATCCACCTTCGGGACACGTAATATGAGTGATAAACCTGTTTTTTCAACCGCAGCGGCAATGGATCCAGCGGCAAGTATTGCCAGCAGCAACAAGGTTTTGAGCAACACCTACTGGCTTTTGGGTCTCACGCTTGCTTTTAGCGCGCTGACTGCGACGATCTCCGTAGCCATCAATATGCCCCCAATGATGGCCTTAGTGCTCATGATAGTGGGATTTGTACTGCTGTTTGTAGTGCACAAAATGGCGGACTCAGCCAAAGGGCTGCCAGCGATATTCGCCTTCACCGGTGTCTGGGGCGCTTCGATCGGACCGATGCTGTCAGTCTATTTGGCGATGGACAACGGCCCCACCATGGTGCTTCAGGCACTTGCGGGCACCGCTTTGGTTTTCTTTTCGCTCTCCGCCTACGCCCTGAACACCAAGAAGGACTTTTCTTATCTCGGTGGATTTTTACTCACTGGACTCATCGTTGCTGTAGTGGCGATGATCGCCAACCTCTTTTTGGCCATCCCTGCGCTGTCCCTGACGCTCTCTGCAGTGATCGTAATGATCATGGCGGGGTTAATCCTGTTTGATACCAGTCGGATTATTCATGGCGGTGAGACCAACTACATTCGCGCGACGGTAGGTTTGTATCTCAACATCTTCAATCTGTTTATACACTTGCTGCACCTGATTGCGGTCTTTACCGGTGGCGACGACTGAACCTGCCTCGCTGTTGAGCAAAGCCCCGGCTACGTCCGGGGCTTCTTGTATTTAGGTCATGGATATCTCACTGATTGTGCGCGTGCCGTGTGAAGAGCAAGAACGATGGCAGCGCCTACATGATTTTTTAAACGCTGTTCTGGCGCAGGGACACACTGTCCGCCAATGTTTTTTTCAGGGCGAAGCCGTGCTGGGAGCAACTGAGGTTGCTGCGGAACCAGTGTGGAGCGCTTTCGCCGAGCGAAGCGGCGCTGAACTCCTATTGTGTAGTCAGGCGATGGAAATCCATAACGCTGAGCCGAAGGCTCCCTTCACCGTTGCCGGCCTGGGCGCACTGATCGAGGCCGCCGTAAGCAGTGATCGGGTGATCTCTTTTGTCTAACAGTAAAAACTGGCTGCTCACGATATCCGGCGGTGGGAGCGAGCCCTTAAATGAGATGCGCGCGGGTGTCGAACTCGCGCTAGCGGCCGGAGCGTTCGGACAACAGGTAACGGTTGTCGTGAGCGGACGCGCATGTGAACTTCTCGACAAAACCGTGCACATGGACGAGTCACTATACAAACTCATCGGGGCGCTCCCGTACTATGAGATACCGAGAGTGCATATTTTGAGTGAGGAGACACCACGCACGCCCCTAAGAGATGATCTGGAAATCTGTGTCATGACGCATCAGCAGTGGTCAGACATTGCCAGGTCCTCAGATATTGCGGTGACCTATTAATGCTATTGCACATGCTCCACTCGAAAGCCCGCTTATCTGATTGTCTGGCCGCACTCTCCGCCAACGACACGCTGCTACTACTCGATGATGCGGCCACGCTGGATGAGAGCGCGCTGATCGACGCGCCCTGCCCCGTGATGTTACTTGTGCGTGATGCCGCAAATCATGGAGCTAACGCGAGCCGCCCATTTCCCAGCATAGACGTGGATGAGTGGGTAGCGCTGGTTTTCCGGTCACAACACTCCCTGACCTGGAACTGAAGCATGGCAATGGATCGGGAACTGGAGACGCTATGCGATGACAAAGGCTTTCTTGCCAGCGCAGATAACTGGAGCACTGACATTGCTCACCGATTCGCTACGATCGAGGGAATTGCGCTCACCGAACCCCACTGGGAAATATTGCATCTGCTCCGACAGTTTCATGAACAGTTCGGCGACTCTCCGGCCAACCGCGCACTGGTCAATTTCGTGAAGGAGCACCTCGGCAAGGAAAAAGGAAATAGCCTCTATCTCATGCAACTGTTTCCTGGCTCTCCGGCGCGAATAGGGAGCCGTATTGCGGGCTTGCCGAAGCCCAAAAACTGCCTGTAAATCCAGCATGACGCCCTTTGCCTACGCACCAGAGCAGTACGACGCCCTTTTCGACGCCAAGGCTCAGCAGGCCCTCTCAAAGCTCACTCCATTTGACCCGCCGAGACCTACGTTATTTCCCTCTGAAAAGAGTGGGTTCAGATTGCGGGCTGAGTTCCGGATGTGGCATGAGGGGGACGAACTCAACTATGTGATGTTTCCCGTTGGCAAACCCAAAGCTCCCGAAACCGTTGACCGGTTTCCCATAGCGTCCCAGCGAATTGAAGCCGCCATGTCCCCGTTGAGAAACTACCTCTCTAGCTCAGACAGCCTTCGCCGCAAGCTCTTTCAGGTTGAATTTCTATCAACCCTCAGCGGCGAGCTGTTGGTCACCCTGATTTACCATCGCCCCCTCGAGGAAACCTGGAGACAAGAGGCGGCAGAACTAGCGTTACACCTCAATTGCAAAGTGATCGGACGCGCAAAAAAGCAAAAGATCATCGTGCAGGAAGATTGGGTCGAGGAGTGTCTGGCGATAGAGGGTGAGCGCTTTCACTACCGGCAACCCGAGCAATGCTTTACGCAGCCCAATGGGATGATTAACTGCGCCATGATCGAGTGGCTACTCTCTCAATGCGTCACATCCGATCATGATTTGCTGGAGCTCTACTGCGGTATCGGCAATTTCACGCTGCCGCTCTCCAGTCGGTTTCGGCGCGTTTTAGCTACCGAGCTGAATAAACGAGCGACTGCTGCTGCGCAACACAATGCCGTCGCGAACAACGTTCAAAATGTCTCGCTTGCCAGACTCTCAGCGGAGGAAATGGCGAGCGCCAAAGCTGGAATACGCGCGTTTAGAAGACTCGCCAGTCTTGAGCCGCCTCTCGCAGAGTGGAAATTTGAGACGCTTCTTGTAGACCCGCCCAGGGCGGGCCTCGACCCAACGACCTTGGCGCTGGCGAGCGACTTCGACCGCATCCTATACATCAGTTGCAACCCGGAGACTTTGGCGGAGAATTTGTCAGAACTGTCCACCACTCATCGTATCGACTCGCTCGCATTCTTCGATCAATTCCCCTACACGCCGCATTTAGAGGTAGGCATGACATTAAGCAGGAAGCCTTCATGACCCCAATGAGCGAAAATCAAATTCTGGAAAAAATGCTCCACTTCGGCGAATGGCGCTATGAGCGATCTCTACTGGCTAGAGATATTCGGTTCCCGGATTTTACCGCCGCCTGGGCTTTCATGAATCATGTCGCAGCATGCGCTGATAGCCTCGACCACCATCCCAATTGGTACAACGTCTACAACTTGGTTCAGATCAGGCTCTCTACGCATGACGCTGGTGGCGTCACCGAAAAAGATTTTGATCTGGCCTCGCTGGTTGATCAATATCTCTCTGAACGGGAGTACACTCACCTCCCACCGACCCACTTTCAGGGCTAATTCAGGATAACTTTATGCAACTTTCTTTTTATGACGCCAGCGTCAGCTGTTACCAGCAGATTCTTGAAAGTACCGCTGCGGTACTGCAGAAAGGTAAGGCGCACGCAGAGCAGACCGGCATGCCATTGGGCGACATCGTCGATTACCAACTGCACGAAACCATGTATCCGTTCAGTTTTCAGGTGATTTCTGTATGGCATCACTCGTACGGAGCCATCAAGGGTATGCGGGAAGGGGTTTTTTCGCCCCCTCCAGCAAAGCCTGGAATCGACTACGACGGTCTGTGTGGCCTGATCGACGAGGCGCTTGCCGCAATGGCTGAAGAGACGCAGGAAAGCATGGAGGCGCTGTCCGGGCAAAAAATGTTCTTTCGCATGGGAGAGATGGAGGTGCCATTCACTACCGAGGGATTTTTGGCCACCTTCTCAAAGCCTAACGTTTACTTTCATGCGACAACCACCTACTCGATCCTACGGCAGCTCGGCACGCCGCTGGGCAAGCGAGATTACCTCGGGAATATGAAAATCGGGCACTAGGCAACGCGCGCAACTCCGGCGCCCAGGCGCTTGGCTATCAGACGCATAAAAACTGATGAATGGCTTCGGGCACTCCCGGTTCGTTGAGCATGGGGGCGTGTCCAACTCGCGGCACCTCAAGGATATGCAGATCAGGGTGCCGTTCACTCATCTTCTGAACACATTCCTCGCTTAAAAGGTCCGTTAGCGCCCCTCGAATCAATAAGGTTGGTACCCCTACCATTGCCTCGAACAGAGACCACAGCACATCTTGCTCACTGTCGGTTCCTTCTGCGGCGAGCGGCTCCGCAATCCGCGGGTCATAATCGATCACGACCGCGCCATCCCGCTCAATGTAGCACTGGCGGGCAAAAGTAGCCCACTGCTCATCACTCCAACCGGGGAAAATATCAGCGCTGACAGTTTTGACGTATTCCACCGCTTCGTCCCAGTCACGAAATGGCCCTGCTATGCCGACGTAAGCCTTAATTCGTTCGAGACCCGCTTCGGCGATCTCCGGACCAATGTCATTGATGATCGCGCGCCGAACAAGTCCGGGGTACAGCGCATTCAACGCAAAGGTCATCAGCCCACCCATGGAGGTACCCACTACCGAAATCTGATCGACCTCTAAGTCTTTCAATAGCTGACGCGTATCCTCGACATATTGCATCACCGCATAGTTGGACACGTCATTGTCGTAATCGGAGCGGCCTCGTCCGCGTTGCTCGGGCACGATCACCCGAAAGTCTCGTGATAACGAGACGGCCAGATCTTGAAAGTCTCGACTATTACGCGTCAGTCCATGCATACAGAGCACGACCCCGCCAGGATCCTTTGGCCCGGGGTAGTCTCGGGCATATAGCCTGAGTCCGTCGGTGGTATGGAAAAAATGATCCCGATACGCTGTCATGTGAGCTGCTCGTAACGCGCTCGCAGCGCGTCGTATACCGCCTCCGGGAAATCCGATGCGTCAGCGTCAAGCTCTGCCAGTAGCTCAGACAGATGCTCATTATCTTCCCGCCCTTGCCATTGCTTGATGTACGTGCCCTCTTGATATCCGTGGTCCTGCCGGAAGAAATTCAGCACATTTTTGCCCACGTAATGGCAATACAGGGAATCCGCGGACAGATCACAAGCATGCATCAGGTCGGCGAAGCGCGAGACTGAAAAACTCTGCGTCTCCAGCGCGTGATGCGCAAGCGCTTCCGTTGCCAGTCGGATATCTGTCTCTGACGGGGCGTTGCGCGCTAATTCGTCGGCTATCTGATCGGCGAGCTGACCGAGATCACACTCCGGCTCGAACAAGGCAGACAGTCCGAAATGCCAGATGTCTACGACTTCCAGACGAACCTGCTCTAAATCGGGAACCTGCTTTTTCCACCATTTGTAGCCGACATGGTCCATGAGTTCACCACACTCGATCCATACGGCGCGGTACCATTCGAATCGTTGTGAAATCCAATCCGCATGCACCCTTGTGTTCATGCGA
This sequence comes from Halieaceae bacterium, assembly GCA_038106565.1. Taxonomy (GTDB): domain Bacteria; phylum Pseudomonadota; class Gammaproteobacteria; order Pseudomonadales; family Halieaceae; genus Luminiphilus. Next base: position 2,879 of record JAYOEE010000074.1, on the reverse strand, counting down.
TGCTGCATTTCGAGCATGTTTTTTATCGCGGTCCGATTCACTCGATCAGTCACCTCTATCAATCAAAAACTGAAAAAAACGACGTTCCCTGCCTTTATGCTGTGCTCCACTGCTTATCAATTGATGCGTGACTCAACACTTGTTTGGCGCATAAGGCACCAACACAGCAGTCTCGTAGGATTCCTCGCTCGGAAAGCCAAGCACTAGCTCATTGACCAGCTCATCAAGCACGCTATCGATTGACGGGCACCACACAGCTGCCTCTACTTCTCCGAGATACAGCGCTTTCTGACCCACGTTTTGCCGCTGCGTAATCTCCAAGGTGGCAGCCCAGGTGTACTCGGTGGCGATACTGATGCCGTCGGTGACATTTGAAAACTGCTCGCGGCGCTCTCCCCGCTTACCAAACCAAACATAAGCGCGATACTCGGCGGCAGCCTTATCGTCTATTACGTCGTAACCGGAATCTTCGAATCGCTGCACAAACCGCCCGGAAATTTTTTCAAAATAGCTCGAATTCACCACAGACGCGGAACGAGAGCCTAACCAGAGGGTCGCAGGCGCCCCCATCGCCTCGGCTTGAGACACGCTTTTATGCATCAGTACTTCACTGGGTCCAACACAACCTGCCAGGCCACCTGATAGGAGCAGCGCTAGCGCTGTTTGGAGGATTCGAGCCCACGTTTTCATCGCTGGTTCCTGGCCACGAACGCGGCTTACGACGATAAACTCGCAGCCATCAGTCATCGCTTTCTATCCCCCGAGCAAATAGCATCGCCTCATCCTTAAATGATTTAAATTCCAGTACGTTACCGCAGGGATCTGACAGAAAACATGTTCTTTGTTCTCCGACCTCCTCCTTAAAACGGGTGCAGGGTTCAATCAAAAATGCCTGACCTGCGGCACTCAGCTGGGCGACCAAACCGTCAAAGGCCTCCCATTCGAGCACCACGCCAAAGTGGGGGACGGGAATATCCTCCCCGTCAACCGGATTACTGCCCCGAACCGAGCTGGAGTGGTCGGTGACTTGGTGCAACACGAGCTGATGCCCAAAAAAATTCAGGTCTATCCAATCGTCGGCCTCCCTGCCGCGCACGCACCCTAGCTGATGCTCATAAAAAAGGGCAGCGGCCGACAAATCATCAACTGGAATCGCCAAATGAAATGGTGACATGCGGCCCACTTTCTCAACCGATTACCACATTGCTACCGGGTTGATGATCATTTGTACCGCGCCTTTGAGGCGGGCCTGGCCCAGCACAAACATAAACTCTTTCACACCCTCCCGCGCTAGCCGCCCGGTATCCATGGTCTCAAGGATGTAAATGCCGTTCTCTTTTAAGAGAATCGCGTGGTCGTAAAATACTTTATCACCGGGTTTGGGGGGTACAGCGCCCAGCCCCCACGTATCGGCACCGACCGCCAGCGGTTTCATCGACGCCAAGTACCTCGCCGCATCATTATCAATACCGGGAATCGTCGCCACCCATTGCGCCGGATCTGACTCAAGCATGGCTTCGGTCCATCCAGTGTGAAACAGCACGACATCGCCCTCGCCGACAACGACGCCCTGATCCTCCATCGCCTGCTGAATGTCGCTGGTGGATATGGGCTGTGCTGCGGCCAGATGCGCTACGCCGAAATGCTTCGCCATATCAATCAGTACGCCTCGTGCCACCATGGGGGGAACTTGACTGATATCCAGCCGCTTTAGCCCCGTGATAGAGGAGAAATCCTTTCCCTTATTGCAATTATAAAATTCCCCGGCCTCTCCAAGATGCCCCAAGCCATCCAACTGTGGGCCCGTGCCCAGCCACATCTGCACTACGTCGTCATTAGAGGTCGCGTTCCAGCCGAAGAGTTCCGTGGTGTCTGTACGAAAGTGTTGCTCGGGCTGAACGACCTGAAGCTGTGTGTAGCGCGGTGGATACGCGGGCATCCCAGGAGTGATCACAATGCCAAGTGGGTGGCTGACTCCTTGCTTGACGAGCGCGGCGGCGGCAACGGTTCTCTCTGGCGTGATTCGATTAGCTGCACCGATCTGATCATCCGCTCCCCATTCCGATGGCTCACACTGGTCAGCCAGTACTCCCGCTGACAAGCACCAAAGTAAAGCTGCTGCCCACATTTTGCTGTGCATCACCGATCTCCTTCTTACTACGTCTGGTTGGCACAAAGTTGCATCGACACGCGGCATAAAGCAATCAAAAAAGGGAGCTAGCGCTCCCTTTTTTTCATCTCAGACGCTTGTCTCCAGCGATTCTAAGCCGCTACACAAAGCGCCTGCCTCACAGGCTAATCGACGTTGTCGAAGATCAAACGGCCCGCATAACTCCGGTTCCGTTCGCAACTCGATAACGCTTGATTGTCTTCTCGCACCTGTGGGTGAGCCTCCAGAAAGGCCAACCAACTATCCGCCGTCTTGCCACGATGTTCAAAGGTGTACCAGTGATTCATCTGAACATAGTCGTACGGCCAATCGGGCTCGAATCCCAGATAGGGCATGAAAACGTGCATCCCCCAACCCTCGAAACCCGCGGCCTTCATCAACTCCCCGTGTTTAGCCTGAGTCGCCATGACATCTTGCATGGTCACGCCCTCGTTCAGCTTGCAGTCTGCCCACTGGTAAGGCTGCCAGGTGTCTCGATCACTCGCAGGGATCCGGCTATGCGCGGTGGCGGCATTGAACATCGCAATCACGCCGCTGCACGTTCCAGCGGGCTCTATATCTTCATCCTGAGCCGCCATCCAATCCCAATACTCATTAACGTAGTTGCCCCACTCGTTGTACATTGCCTGTCCGTCAGGCCATTGCCCCCAAATTACATAGTCATAGGGATTATTCAGCCCGGCATGCATGGGCGTGAGTATGGCTTGCA
>JAYOEE010000073.1:0-11001 GCA_038106565.1 Halieaceae bacterium | reverse complement strand
CGGCCGCAGTCACGATATTGTGCAAGCGTCCCTGGCAGCGATCCTGTCCGCACTCGACGGAAGGGGGTTGGTGTTCGCCCACGCAGCTTGACCACTCTGCGCGTCGGGCCGTCACGCTGGCGGCTGCGCCATCTTTTGAACATAAGCCGCTCTCGAAAGCGGTTTTCGTGTCGCTCCATTTCTGGCCTCTCGCGCTCAATTTGGGAGCCCGCCAAGAGATGGCTCGTGTGGTGCACGATCGTCGTAACGTTGGGTGGCTGCTCGGCCACCCAGTTCATTTATAACCGCGTTGATATCCTTATTCGTTGGTACCTCGATGACTATGTCAGTCTGGATAGGGAACAGCAGGCGCGATTTGATAACAGACTCGAGGAGTTGCTTGAATGGCATCGTCGCGAGGAGCTGCCAGAGTATGTGATTTTGCTCGATGACGCGCAGCGGATTCTTGACGATGGGGTGCCGCTGGACGACACACGCCTGATGGCAGAGAGAATCGAAGCCGCTGCTTTGCGCTTTCAGGACCAGTTTCTGGAATTGTTATTGCGCACCGGCGAGGAACTTCACCCTGAACAGCGGGAAGATTTTATCGAGGCGCTTCTCGCCAAGCAGGAAGAATTTGAGACGGATCGGCTGGAGAGGAGCGACCAGGAATATCGAGCCGATATCGCAGAGCGATTCGATAAACAATTGAAGCGGTACCTTGGGCCAATGACGGACGCGCAAACAGACCGCATCCGCGACGCAGTGTCGGAAATGACTCGTTTGGATCACTTCTGGCTTGAAGACCGGCGCGTGTGGATCGCCGACCTGTCAACCATTCTGCTGGCTGCGGAGCCGGGTTGGCCCGACCAAGTGCGCGCGTTAATCGCCGCTCGCGAAGACGCGTTATTACCGGCCTATCGGGATGGCATCGAACACAACGGTGAAATTATTCTGCTCTTGTCGCGCGACGTGCTGAATGCCCGCACTGACAAGCAGGATAAAAAGCTACGTGGTCGCCTTCAGGCCTTGCGTGATGATCTGGCCGCGCTTGCGGCGCAATCAATCACCCTTTAATCAGCGACTGATCTCGAATGGCGCCTTTATCGGCGCTGGTAACCATGCTGGCGTAAACCTTGAGCGCTGTAGACACCTGCCGCGGGCGGTCTGCCTGGGGTTGCCATGCGCGCGGTCGTTGATCCATGGCTTTCCTGCGGTTCGCCAAGGTCTCATCGTCGACTAGAACATGAATGGTTCTGCCGGGGATGTCTATTTCAATAGGATCGCCGGGCTCGATCAGTCCGATAGCGCCTCCCGCAGCAGCCTCGGGTGAGACATGTCCGATGGACAGACCTGACGTGCCACCGGAGAAGCGACCATCGGTGATGAGTGCACAAGCCTTACCGAGACCTTTAGACTTGAGATAGCTGGTTGGATAAAGCATTTCCTGCATACCCGGGCCGCCCCGGGGCCCTTCGTATCGAACAATCACGACGTCGCCCGCTTGCACCCGGTCTTCGAGAATATCGGCCACGGCCGCTTCCTGGCTCTCGCAAATATGAGCCGGACCGGTAAAGCGGAGGGAGTCCTCGTCCACCCCCGCGGTTTTGACTACGCAACCCTGTTCGGCAATGTTGCCAAACAGAACCGCCAAACCGCCCTCTTGGGAATAAGCGTGGGCCATTTCCCTGACGCAGCCTCCCGTGCGGTCCATATCGAGACTTGGCCAGCGGAGATCCTGGCTGAACGCCTGTTGGGTGGGGATACCAGCGGGGCCTGCTGAATAGAGCGTTCGCACCGCTTCGTCCTCGGTTTGCATAATGTCCCATTGGGACAAGGCTTCGCCGAGGCTGGCACTGTGTACAGTAGGGCAATCGAGATGGAGTAAGTCGCCTCTGGCGAGTTCGCCCAAAATGGCCATGACTCCGCCGGCGCGGTGCACGTCTTCCATATGGTAGAGAGGCGTGCTCGGAGCAACCTTACACAATTGCGGAACCTTGCGGGACAGCGCATCGATAGCTGCCATATCAAAATCCACGCCTGCTTCCTGTGCGGCGGCCAGAAGATGCAAGATGGTATTGGTCGAGCCCCCCATGGCAATGTCGAGGCTCATGGCATTCTCAAAAGCTTGCTTGCTTGCGATTTCTCTGGGTAGAGCCGACGCATCGTCTTGTTCGTACCAGCGACGCGCGAGCGCCACAATGAGCCTTCCCGCGCGCAAGAACAGTTGCTCTCTGTCGGCATGCGTTGCGAGCAAAGAGCCGTTCCCCGGGAGGCTGAGACCCAGTGCTTCGGTCAGGCAATTCATGGAATTGGCTGTGAACATGCCGGAACAAGAGCCGCAGGTAGGGCAGGCTGAGCGCTCGTACGCCTCGACGGTGGCGTCATCAGCACTGGAGTCCGCGGCGATGACCATGGCATCGACTAAATCCAGTTTGTGTTCCGACAATGCTGTTTTACCGGCCTCCATTGGCCCGCCGGAGACAAATACGACGGGGATGTTGAGTCGCATCGCAGCGTTGAGCATCCCCGGCGTAATCTTGTCGCAATTAGAGATACACACCATGGCGTCCGCACAGTGTGCGTTCACCATGTACTCCACTGAATCGGCAATCAGATCCCGAGACGGCAGGCTGTAGAGCATGCCGTCATGACCCATGGCAATACCGTCGTCCACTGCAATGGTGTTGAATTCTTTCGCAACACCGCCTGCAGCCTCGATCTCCCTTGCGACCAGTTGGCCCAGATCTTTCAGGTGAACATGGCCGGGGACAAATTGGGTAAAAGAATTGACCACCGCGATAATCGGTTTTTCGAAGTCCTCGTCTTGCATGCCCGTGGCGCGCCACAGGGCCCTCGCGCCAGCCATGTTGCGCCCGGCGGTAGAGGTGCGGGATCGATATTGCGGCATCAAGTTCTCCGAATCGTGTTTTAAAGCGGGGCGCTAGCTTACCACTGCCACGCCAGTCAGGTTAGACGGGCCGGCTCAGCACCGTGGCGTTACGTTGCCAGTTGTAGAAGCGCTGTTTTTCTCCGGGCAGCTGCTCTGGTGACGCGACCTCAAAGCCCTGTTCCAGAAACCAATGGGTACTCTGGGTGGTGAGCACGAAGACGTGGCTCAGCGAGCGCTTTTTTGCCTGTGCGAGCAGTTCTCGGAGCAGCTGCTCAGCGCGGCCCGCGCCGCGATAGTCAGCGTGGGTTGCTACGCACGCGATTTCGCCAACTTTTTCGGCGTCATAGGGGTAAAGCGCGGCACAGGCGATCACCCGGCCATCTCGTTCCAAAATGGAGAAGTGTCCGATCTCCTCTTCAAGTCGCTCTCTTGAGCGTCGCACCAATATGCCGCTGTCCTCCAGCGGGCGAATGAGTTCAACGATGCTGGCGATATCCTCTATCTCTGCCGGCCTCGCCTGCTCATAGGGGTTTTGTGCGATCAAGGTGCCCGAGCCATCGTGAGTAAAGAGCTCCTCAAGGAGCGCTCCTTCCTTCTCGAAGCTGATCAAGTGGCTTCTCCCAACACCCTGCTCGCAGGCGCGGCATGCGGCGTCGCGCAACCGCCGTTGCTCTGCGTCGGCGATATCAAGCCCCTGTGCAGACGCCACCGTGCACTGCCTGATCAGCGTGCCATCCGCTGCCTCAAGCCCTGGTGGGCGATCCAGGAAAATCAGCTTGTCGGCGCCGAGGGACACCGCGACGGTTTCGGCAAGTTCGGTGGCGCTAATGTTAAAAAGCTCTCCGGCAGGTGAGTATCCCAGCGGTGACAGCAGCGCGATGGCATCGTGTTGCAGTATGGCAAGCAGGGCCTCCGAATCGATGCGGCGTACTTTACCGCTGTGAAGGTAGTCGACGCCGTCGACAATACCCAGTGGCCGCGCCGTAACAACGTTACCGCCCAGTACTCTGAGGCGCGCGCCCCTCAGGGGAGTATTGGGCAAGCCCATTGACAACAATTGCTCTAATTTCACTCGTTGTTCCGAGGCCGTATCTCGAGCGATGGTCAACGTCGCGTCGTCGGTGATGCGGATGCCCTTGTGAAACAAGTCGGCCGAATCAGTTGCCAGCGCTGTGTCGATAGCCGAACGCGTGGCGTGGACCAGCACCAATCGGACGCCGAGCGAATGAAGTAGTGCCAGATCATGAATCAGCGTCGTGAGTTCGGGAGAGTCGAGCGCGCCGTTTCCAAGATAAACCACAAAGGTACGCCCTCGGTGTGCCTTGATATAAGGCCCCGTGTGGCGAAACCAGGCAATGTGGTTGTCAGCGGTAGTCATGATGTCTGTTTCTTGCAGTGTCTGAGCGGCTTGCCGGCGGTTCTGGCAGGGAGGGCGAATCCTACCCGAGTCAGCGCACTGCAAGAAAGGGTAAAAATCGCATGCTTGCGCAGGGTGATTTAGTCAGTGGCGGGGCCGAGACGTTGTCGATAGTCTATTGCACACCCGATTCAGAGCGCTCCTGTATGCCGCAATTCCTCGCGATGCCGGCAAGCCTTGAAACCCGCTTGCGCGAGTCACTGACGCGCCTTTCGACGCGAATCGGCGAGCAGCGTTGCGCTGAGCTGAGCGCAACCGTGCAGGCTAGTGGCCAGCAGGCTTGTTTCGAGGCGTTGGTGGCCGCCAGCGAATTCTTTGTCGAGCAGGTAGCTCGGCAACATGATTGGTTACAGCGATCTCTTGAACAGGGGCAATGGTTGGACGATCGCGACTGGACGCCAGAAGACTGGGACAGCGCGCTTGGCGCGATGACTTCAGCCGACCCGGATGAGCCTGAGCTGTTGGCTGTACTGCGCACCTTTCGCCATCGAGAAATGCTGCGCATCCTGTGGCGTGATCAAGCTCAACTCGCTTCAGTTGAGGAAGCCTTTGGCGACCTCAGTGAGTTGGCTGACTGCTGCATTCGCGCTGCGGTGCGACACGCCGAGTCCACATGCTTGGAAAAATATGGCAGACCTGTCGGTGCTGAAAGCGGCGACGTCCAAACCCTTGTGGTGCTGGGAATGGGCAAGTTGGGAGGTCAGGAGCTCAATTTCTCGTCCGATGTGGACCTCATATTTGCTTATCCCGAGGCGGGCACAACCGAGGGTGGGCGTCAGCAGCTCGATAACCAAACGTATTTCACTCGACTCGGTCAAATGGTTATCCGACTGCTGGATGCGGTGACTCAGGACGGGTTTGCCTTTCGGGTCGATATGCGATTAAGGCCTTATGGTGACAGTGGCGCCTTGGTGGGTGCCTACAGTGCTTTGGAGGTCTACTACCAGGAGCAGGGGAGAGAGTGGGAGCGCTACGCCATGATCAAGGCTCGCCCAATCACCGGCTCGCAGGCAGCGCAGGCGGCCTTGCAGCAAATGCTCGAATCGTTTGTCTATCGTCGTTATACCGATTTCTCGGTGATTGCTGCTTTGCGTGAAATGAAGAGCATGATGCGAGCGGAGGTCAATCGACTGGGCGCACAGGATGATCTCAAGCGAGGTGCCGGCGGCATCCGTGAAATCGAATTTATTGCCCAAAGTCTGCAGTTAATTCACGGTGGAAAGTTGCCTGAGCTTCGTTGCCGTCCTCTGCTGAGCGCACTGCAGGCGTTGACCGAGAATAATATTCTGATGCCGCAACAGGCGACCCGCCTCGCAGATCATTATCGTTTGGAGCGCCGTATTGAGCACGGGTTACAGGCGATGCAGGACAAACAAACGCAGTCCCTACCGCACGAACCTGCGCCCAGAGCCCAGCTGGCATTGCTCTCGGGATTTACTGATTGGGAAACGCTGAACGCGGAATTGACAGAGGCCCGCCTTGAGGTCGAGACCGTATTCAACGACCTGATTGCCGAGCCTCAGGCAGCCCGTCTGGGCGGCTTGAACGAAGAATCTCCCACCCCGCGTCTGTTCTCTGAGTTGAATCTCAGCCACCTACAGGAAATGGGATATCGGCAGGCGGATGCGGCTTGGTCTGCGCTGGAGGCTTTTCTCGACAACGCATGGGTTGCCGCGTTGCAGCCCGAGAGCCGCAGGCGCTTGGAACTGTTTTTGCCATTGCTGTGTGAAACGGCTGCCGCCTCCGCAGATCCCAATATCGCGTTACTGCGCAGCCTGCCATTTGTTCGCGCGGTGTGTCGGCGCAGCGCCTATCTCGTTTTGCTGCAGGAAAATCCAGTCGCCTTGGGCCATCTTGTATCGCTGGCTGCGGCCAGTGTGTGGGTGTCCGAACGTCTCGCCGCGCGGCCAGAGTTGGTGGATGAGTTGCTCCATGAAGCCACGCTTTACACCGTCCCAGGCCGAGAGGTGCTCCAGTCTCAGGTGCGGCAGCAGTTGCTGCGAATTCCAGAGGAAGATCTTGAGGCGCAAATGAGCGCACTGAGTCGCATAAAAGACGGCTTTATTTTGCGCGTCGCAGCGAGCGAGCTGACGGGCACGCTCCCCATCATGAAGGTCAGCGATTATCTGACGTTTCTTGCAGAGGTCATGATCCAGCAGGCAGTGGCGGTGGCGCGTGCAGAATTGGTTCAGCGTTACGGAGAGCCTCTATCGGATCAAGCGGGCTTTGCGGTGATGGCCTATGGCAAGCTGGGGGGCATTGAGCTCAGCTATGGATCGGATCTCGATCTGGTTTTTGTTTACGACGGAGCGGATGGCGAAACCGCCGGGCCCAAGGTTATCGACAACACGCGCTTTTATACCCGCCTTGCCCAAAGGGTAGTGCACGTGCTGTCGACACAGACATATGCCGGCAGACTTTACGAAGTGGACTTACGCTTGCGCCCCGACGGCGATTCCGGCCTTGTTGCCACAACGCTCTCGGCTGTGCGCCGCTATCAGATGTCGTCTGCTTGGACATGGGAGCATCAGGCGCTTGTTCGGGCGCGCGTGGTGGCCGGAGATCCTGCTTTGCGGGGGGCTTTGGGAGCGCTGCGTCGTGACGTTTTGGTGCTCCCTCGAGATCGAGAGGAGTTGGCGGCATCGGTTTGCGAGATGCGAGGGAAGATGCGAACCGAACAGGCCGTAGCCGGCGGCGCCCCGGACCGTTTTGATCTGAAACGAGATCCGGGCGGTATTGTCGACATTGAATTTGTGGTGCAATACCTCGTCTTGGCGAATGCCAGTGAGCATCCTGATCTTGCGGAGTGGTCGGACGTCATTCGCTTGCTCGATGCGCTCGAGCGCGCCGGGCTCGTATCCGAGAGCGATAGATCGGTTCTGGCAGAGGCCTACCTGTCATATCGAAGTGCTACCCATGCGTTGGCCCTTCAAGGGCGGGCTGCAGAGGGCAGCGCCGCGGAATACCAGGCACAGCGCGAACAGGTTCAGATTGTGACCGAGGCCTTATTACCCGGGCTGCAGTCAGGGTAGAATCCTGCTCCGCTTTGGAGCGCGCCGGCTGAGAAAGCGGCAAACCGACAGAATAAGGGAAACAGCATGGACCTCTCACAACTCTCCGGTCAGATTTGGCTCGATGGCGAATTGGTGCCCTGGCAGGAAGCCAAGGTGCATGTGCTGACCCATACTTTTCATTATGGGCTGGGTGTCTTTGAGGGAGTGCGCGCCTACAAAACCCCCGAGGGGACCGCGATCTTCCGGCTGAAAGAACATACTGACCGGTTGTTCCGGTCGGCGCACATTTTGCGCATGGACATGCCTTTTGATAAGGAAACGTTGAGCGCCGCTCAGCGCGAGGTGGTCCGAGCAAATGGCCTTGACGAGGCCTACATTCGGCCAATGTGCTTTCTTGGTTCCGAAGGTATGGGTCTGCGGGCCGACAACCTAAAAACCCATGTGATGGTGGCCTCTTGGGCGTGGCCTTCTTATATGGATCCCGAGGCAAGAGATCGTGGCATTCGCATCGCCACGTCGAGTTACACCCGTCACCACGTGAACATCACCATGTGTAAAGCCAAAGCCAACGGCAATTACATCAACTCTATTCTTGCTCTCAGGGAAGCGATGGACGCCGGCTACGAGGAGGCGCTGTTGCTGGATAACGAAGGTTACGTGGCGGAAGGTAGTGGCGAGAACTTTTTCCTGGTGCGTGATGGCGTGCTGTACACACCTGAGCTGACCTCCTGTCTCGAGGGGATTACCCGCGACAGTATTTTCCGAATTGCCGCCGATCAAGGGCTCGAGGTCAGAGAGAAGCGCATCACCCGTGACGAAGTATATGTAGCGGACGAGGCTTTCTTCACGGGGACTGCCGCAGAGGTGGTGCCCATTCGCGAGCTCGACAACCGGACTATTGGGGAGGGCCGGCGAGGGCCCATCACGGAAAAGCTTCAGGCAATCTACTTCGAGACTGTGCGCGGCGCTCAGCCTCGCTACGCTGATTGGTTGGCACCCGTCGCCGAGTAGTCGATCAGCTCAGGCGCGTATCCAAGGCCCAAGCCTTGACGATACTGGCACACTGCGGCGAGGGGCTACTCTCTGGTTCGTCAGGGGACGCGCACTGGCGGTTGCCGCGACACGCCGATTGAGCAAGGCGAAAGAGAAAGGAGACGCACCATATGGAAAGCCTTCCCAGCGGTATCCAATTCCGTCACTGGCCAGTAGAGGATGCGAAAGCCTGTGTGCTGCTCGTGCATGGCCTGGCTGAGCACACTGGCCGCTATGAGCGGGTGGCCGCGCGGTTTAATGAACGGGGTATTGCAGTGGTGGGGCCTGACCATATTGGTCATGGGGCTTCTCCAGGGGTGCGCTGTCATCTCGATCGCTTTGATGAGTACTTGGCCCCTTTAACTGCACTCAGAGCACACATCGCTGATTGGTACCCGGACAAGCCGGTGTTCCTGCTGGGGCACAGTATGGGCGGGCTGATCAGTGCGCACATGCTACTGGAGGCACAGGCCGCGTATCGCGGCGCCATGTTCTCGGGCCCAGCTTTTAAGGCGGTGGATCCGGTCTCTCCATTGACTATCCGAATAGGTCGATTGCTGCGCAGTCTGCTGCCCAAGATGGGCATGCTCGCCCTCAATGCGCAGGAAGTGAGCCGAGATCCGGCAGTGGTTGCGGATTACCTCGCCGATCCGCTGGTTTATAACGGCAAGATCACGACGTCTCTGGGGCTGGAAATATTGGATGCCATGGAGACCGCCATCCGTCGAGCGGGCGAGGTGGCATTGCCGGTCTATATTGCTCACGGCGATGCGGATGTCATGGCCGGGCCCGAAGGGTCCAGTGCTTTTTTTGAGGGTCTCTCCTCACAGGATAAAACGCTCGATTTCTGGCCGGGTCTCTATCATGAAATCTTTCATGAGCCGGAGGCGGAAGAGGTGATTGCTCGCTACATAGACTGGCTGGAGGCCCGTTTGTGAGTGATCTCCGGGCGCTGGTATTGGGCGCCGGCGGTCAACTGGGTCGGGCGTGCATGGAGAGCGTGCCTGAGCAGGTCACTGCTCAGGGTCTGACGCGGTCTGAATGCGACATCACAGACGCCGCCGCACTGAAGCAGACGATGGGTGATTTACTTCCACAGGTAGTGATCAATGCCGCGGCCTATACCGCGGTGGATCAAGCCGAGGAAGATATCGATGCGGCACGTGCAGTAAACGCCGACGCCCCGGCGCTGATTGCTGATTTGTGTGTGCAACACAACGCGCGTCTCATTCATCTCTCTACCGATTTTGTGTTCGACGGAAGAGGCCACAAGCCTTATTTGCCCGATGCTCAACCCTCACCGTTGGGGGTTTATGGCCAGACAAAGTGGCAGGGCGAGGAGGCTGTGCTGCAGCGCGGTGCTCGTAGCGCCATATTAAGAACCAGCTGGGTGTACGCGCCCCGCGGGCATAACTTTCTGCTGACGATGTTGCGGCTCATGCGCGACCGCGGGGAAGTCAAGGTGGTTAACGATCAGATTGGTTCCCCTACCTCAACGCAGAGCCTTGCTGAGATCTGTTGGGCGCTCGCCTCGCATCAGGATGCGGCGGGGATTTTTCATTGGTCAGATGCGGGTGCGATCAGTTGGTATGACTTTGCTTGTGCCATTCGCGATGAGGCCTTGAGTCTCGGTTTACTCTCGCAACCAGTCGTTGTCGAGCCGATTTCCAGCGAGGCGTTTCCGACTAAAGCCCGGCGCCCGGCATACAGCGTACTGGACGCCGAAGCGACCTGTGCGGCTATGGGTGTGTCCCAGCGGCCCTGGCGGGAATCGCTCTGTGATGTGCTACGGTCTCTCCAAGATCAACAGGAGGGCGGGGCATGACCAGATCACTCATGGTCACCGGGGGCGCGGGGTTCATTGGCGTGAACTTCGTCTACCACTGGGCCGACGCCCGCCCTGACGATCAACTTGTTGTCTTGGATGCGCTGACCTACGCAGGAAACCGCGCAAGTTTGGCGCCGCTCGAGCAGGGCGGTCACATTGTGTTTGTCGAGGGCGATATCTGCGATGCGGCGCTGGTTGACAGCGTGATGTCCGAATATTCGATTGACACTATTGTCCACTTCGCCGCGGAGAGCCACGTCGATCGCTCAATAGCAGGCCCCGATGCATTTATCCGGACCAATCTGGAGGGGACGCATACGTTACTCGCCGCAGCGCGAAAGGCGTGGCTGTCAGGGTCGGGAAGTGACCATCGTTTTCACCATGTATCCACCGACGAAGTGTACGGCTCCCTCTCGGCGGACGATCCCCCGTTTACCGAAACCACCCGCTATGAGCCCAATTCGCCCTACTCGGCGAGCAAGGCCGGCAGCGATCACTTGGTGCGGGCGTATCAGCACACATACGGCCTGCAGGTAACGACCAGCAATTGCTCCAATAACTATGGCCCGTATCACTTCCCTGAAAAGCTGATCCCGCTGTGCCTGACGCGCATATTGGACGGTGGCCAGGTTCCGGTTTACGGCGACGGCAGCAATATCCGCGACTGGCTTTATGTTGAGGATCACGCGCGCGGCATCGCTCGCATTATCGACTCCGGCACGCCGGGCGAGGTCTACAATATCGGCGGCCACAATGAATGGGCGAATCTCGATATCGTGAGATTACTCTGCCGCGCGATGGATGAGCGATTTGCCCAGCGCGACGACCTGGCCGCGCG
>JAYOEE010000072.1:0-11148 GCA_038106565.1 Halieaceae bacterium | reverse complement strand
ACCCTTGACCGGACAGGGTGCGGTCCCCGGGTGCCGCGGCCAATAGCGTGTAGCCAAAGCCTTCGATTCGTGTGACCGGAACCACGCTCGAGTGTGGGTTGTAAGCGTCTCGTACATCGAACTCGGGGTGCATGAGGCCTGTGTAGAGCGCGTTGAGTCGCGAATCAACTGATTCGTATACCATCCCGATTTCACTCAGCCCCACCGCGGTAATTCCAGCAAAGAAGGCGGGCGTAACGAGCCTCCCTGCCGCATCAATCGTGATATCGCTGGAGAGCCCATCGAGGTCGGGCCCGACCCTTGTGATGAGGCCATCGACAATATGGATATCGGTGTTGGCTACTGTTTCTTGGTCAGCCGTCCACACGAGGCCGTTAGTAATTAACAGGCTGTCGGCCTGCACCATCGAGCAGCTCAATATCAAGGAGGCCAGTGTCAGCAGGTATTTCATGGTGCGACCCCCATCAGTTGACCTAATTCAAAATCAGATTGCGGATTCAGTGCTGGATTACCTGCTTCATGCAGCAGTGCGCCGTCTACATAAACCTGCAATGGCTTGGCATAGACACTAAAGGGGTCCTGATTCCACACTACGATGTCAGCCATCATGCCGGGCCGCAAAGACCCGACCCGGTCGTCTACCCCGAGCGATTTGGCGGCATTGGATGTGATCCAGCTAATGGCGCGTTCCGGCGGAATGTCGAGACCGGCGCGGTTACCGCGGAGCATCGCTTTGGCGGCTTCCTGGTTCAGGCGCTGAATCCCCTCATCCGAATCAGAGTGGACGATTGCGCACCCCCCTTCGGGGCGATCCACCAGTGCAATATTTTCCTGGATGCCATCGTAGGCCTCTATTTTGAATCCCCACCAGTCGGCCCAAAGCGCACCGCAGACGCGGTGCTCCGCGAGCTCGTTGGCAATCTTGTAGGCCTCTACGCCATGGTGAAAGGTGCCTACCCGATAACCAAATTCGTCGGCCATATCCAAAATGGTGAGCATTTCGTCAGCGCGATAACAATGCATGTGAACGATGATGTCGCCGCGAAGCGCACCTGCGAGCGTTTCCAATTCGAGGTCCCGCTTGGGTGGTGAGCTTTTCAGCATCGCCGAGGCGACGGAATCGCCCCCATTTTCAGACTCTGCACCCGCATCGGGAGCCTGCAGGGCTTCATCATAGCGGTCCCAGTCCTCGACGTAGCGCTGAGCGCGGATCCAAGCGTTGCGATAGGCCGCTACGTTGCCCATTCTGGTAGACGGGGCCTGTTTGCGCCCGCCATAGACCCTCTTGGGGTTCTCGCCACACGCCATTTTGAGGCCATATGGTGCCCCCGGAAACTTCATGCCCTGATAGCTGCGCGACGGCACGTTTTTCAGGGTCACGCCACGTCCACCAAAGAGGTTTGCCGAGCCGGGTAGTACTTGCATGGAAGTTACGCCGCTGGCCAGCGCCCGACTGAAACCCGGGTCCTGCGGCCAGATACTGTGCTCTGCCCAGACTTCCGCGGTGACTGGTGCGGTAGCCTCATTACCATCGCTGTGGGCCGCAACGCCGGGAGACGGATAAACCCCTAGGTGCGAGTGCACATCAATCAGCCCGGGCGTAATCCAGTGACCAGAGGCATCGATTGTTATCGCGTCTTCCGCGGTGGTTCCTTCGCCGACCCATTTAATCTGGCCGTCACTGACATAGAGGTCAGCCTGTTCGAGCCGCTCTCCATCTCCCGTCAGGATGGTTGCATTGGTAAATAACACCGGGGTGCTCGGCCTCGCCTGATAGGTCGAGGGGAAAGCTTCCGCCAAAACGGGGTTCGACATGAATAGTGATAGGGCAATAAGCAAGGGTAGGGCTACGGGCATGACTCGGCTTCCTGAGTTAACGCGGCGAGCGTAGCGGGGAAACAGGTCTTTGCCAATCACTTTGCGGTATGGGTTACCCTAGGTTTGATCATTCTGGGCTGAAAGGAAGTGTGATTGTGCGTCGTTTCGTAGATCTGTCGATATACCTCGAAAACGAGGTGGTCAGTGACCCGCCTATGATGAAACCCAATATTGACTACATTGGTCATGATATTGGCGCCGAGCAAATGGCGGCGTTTTTCCCCGGCTTGGAGCGAGACGAGTTGCCCGATGGCGAAGGTTGGGCGATCGAATTTGTACAGTTATCGACTCACAACGGCACGCATCTGGATGCGCCATACCATTTTCACCCAACCATGAATGAGCAATCAGGTGAAAAAGAGCGCGCTATTACAATCGATGAGGTGCCGCTCGAATGGTGCTTTCAACCCGGGGTGAAACTCGATTTCCGGCACTTTGCCGACGGTTACGTGGTCACCGCAAAAGACGTTGAGACAGAGCTTGAGCGGATTCGCCATGACCTCAGTCCGCTGGAGATTGTTGTGGTGAACACGGCTGCAGGTGCGGCGTACGGACAGGCTGATTTTGTCAGCAAGGGGTGTGGCATGGGTTATGAGGCCACTATGTTCTTGCTCGAGCGCGGCATCAGGGTCACGGGCACCGATGCCTGGAGTTGGGACGCCCCGTTCGACAAGACCGCCGAGCGTTACGCCGAGACGGGTGATGCGGGCCTAATCTGGGAGGGGCACAAGGCCGGTCGGCACATAGGCTACTGTCATCTTGAAAAAATGCATAACCTGGAGGCGCTGCCGGCCACTGGTTTTATGGTGAGCTGTTTTCCCCATAAAATTCGGGGCGCGTCGGCAGGCTGGACCCGCGCCGTGGCGATCGTCGACGACGATTAATTCTCCACACTACAGTGCTTTAAGCGTGGCATAGGCTGCCAGGGCATCTTCTCTGGCGCGCTTGTGATCCACAATGGGGTACGGGTAATCCGCGCCCAGGTTCACGCCCGACTCGGCTAACACACTGTCGGGTGCTTCCCAGGGTTTGTGCAGGTATTTGTCGGGTAGCTTACCGAGCTCAGGCACCCAATGCCGCGTGTAGGTACCCGCTTTGTCAAATTTTTCGCCCTGTGCGATCGGGTTGAAGATTCTGAAATATGGCGCGGCGTCTGCGCCGGAACCGCCTACCCACTGCCAACTGCAGGCGTTTGATGCAAGGTCTGCATCGAGCAGACAGTCCCAGAACCACCTTTCTCCTTCGCGCCAATTGAGCAGGAGATGCTTGGTTAGAAATGATGCCACGACCATACGCACCCGGTTGTGCATAAAGCCTGTTTGCCACAGCTCTCGCATCCCCGCATCGACAATGGGGTAGCCCGTCTGACCTCGTTGCCAAGCTCTCAGGCGATCGTCATCTTTGCCCCAGGGGAAAAAGGCGAACTTGGGGTTAAAGGCCTCGTCGGGCATCGACGGAAAGTGGAATAGTAGGTGGTAGCAAAACTCACGCCACCCAATCTCGCTGAGGAATTTATCCAGGGAATGTGTCGCGTTGGGTTGGAGAACCTTAGACGCCTCGGCTGCGTGCCAAATCTGTCTGGGTGAGATGTTGCCATGGCGAAGATAGGGGGAAAGCCTTGAAGTATTGGGCTCTGAGGGTATGTCACGACCGGCTCCGTAGTTGGGCACGTGATTTGATAAAAAGGTACTGAGGGCTCGCTCCGCGCCTTCTTCACCGGGCGTCCAAAGGTCCTGCCAGCCTTCCGCCCAATTGGGTTGAGTCGGTAACAGCTGCCAGTCATTTAGGCGCTCTGATGCGGGGGCGTAGTCGTGTTGTGTCAGTGCGGGGGCGGGAAGGGGTGCTGCTGGGGTAGGACGGCGAAGACAGGCACGCCAGAAGGGCGTGAATACTTTAAACGGGGTGCCCCCGCCTGTTGCGACTTCCTCGGGTTCGTGAAGTAGTGCGCCGGGGTAGCGTTTCAGATCAATGCCGTGCTGATTCAGGCGCTGCTTTAGCTGAGTTTCTAGGCTGGTTGCCCAGGGCTGGTATTGGCGGCTGCAAAAGACCGTGCGTGCCCCCAGCTCGTTTGCGATTTGGGTAAGCGTTTCGACAGTCTCGCCCGTGCGCAAAACAAGGGGCACGTCGCGTGCTTCGAGGTCTTTCATCAGTTTGGCCAGGCTGTGATGAAGCCACCAGTTGCTGGCAGCGCCCGGAATCCACTCACCGCCTAGAGAGGTGTCCCGCACATAAACGGGCACCACGGCTCCTTGCGAGGCCGCTGCGGTGAGTCCCTGGAGATCGCTCAGTCTCAAGTCATCTCGGAACCAGTAAATGGATACATCAGGCATGGCAGGTCTCCGCTTGATCGCCACATAACGCGTTGGCGCACTGAATAAGGAGCTGGAAAGGGTTGTCGGTGTAGCGTGATTGGCTTAATTCATCTGCTCTGGTACTACCTTTATTGAGGATGACTAGCGGCTTTCCAAGTTGATGGGCGTGACGGCAGAATCTGAAGCCCGAGTAGACCGTTAGCGATGTGCCAATCACTAAAAGACCATCTGCTGAGTCAATTAGCTTGAAACACGCCTCTACCCGCTCTGTCGGGACCGAGCCGCCAAAGAAAACGACTTCTGGCATGAGCACGCCTTCGCACTGCAGGCATGCTGGCACGCGAAAATCGGTCTCGAAAGCGGGAGGTAAATTTGCATCCCCGTCCGGTCTCAGCTCTAGCGTAGACGCCTCGGGTAAGGCGTTGAGAGAGAGTAGCCGCTCCTGCATGTCCGATCTGTCTGTCACCAATTGGCATTGCAGGCAGCGCACCTTATCCAGGCGGCCGTGGAGGTCGATGACGTTACGACTACCCGCGGCCTGATGGAGTCGGTCTACATTTTGAGTGATCACGCCAGCTACGCGTCCAGCCAATTCCAGATTGGCGATTGCCGCGTGTGTGGCATTAGGTTTCGCCTGAGCGACCCTTGGCCAGCCAAAAACGGAGCGAGTCCAGTACCTGCGCCGCTTTAAAGCATCCTCCAGGAACTCCTGATGCTGAATTGGCTGGCTACCGAGCCAGAGACCGGCGTGGTCGCGATACGTTGGAATACCGGATGCCGCACTGACTCCGGCACCGGTGAGAACCGCCCACCGAGGGTGAGCCCGTATTTCTTGCAGCAGAGAGTCAACCGATTTGCTCATGGAGCGTATACGTGCGTATGGCTGGGCGGATTCCACGAGTACTGCAGAGGTAGCCAATGCATATTCTTTTGACGGGCGGGACGGGTCTGATTGGGACAGCGCTCTCTGGAGCGCTGACGTCTAGGGGCTACCGGATTACAGTCTTGACCCGTAAACGCAGGGCCTCTCTCGGTGACGGCTATCGCTTTGTCACCCAGCTGTCGGAATGCACCGACAAGGTCGATATTGTGATCAATCTTGCGGGAGCGGGACTCGCCGACAGGCGCTGGACCGGCCGTTATAAGCGTGAAATTGTGCGAAGCAGAGTTGATCTGACTGAGGAGCTCGTCGCTTGGATGCGAGCCCAGGCTTCTCCCCCAGCACGCCTGCTGAGTGCCAGCGCAATTGGTTATTACGGGGCTTCCACCGACGCTACTTTCGATGAAACTGCGCTCCCGGGCGAGGGCTTTGCAGCGGAACTGTGCGAACGCTGGGAGGCGGCGGCTTACTCTGCTGAGCAAGCGGGCATCCGTGTGGCGGCGATGCGCCTGGGTGTGGTGCTGGCAAAGGAGGGCGGGGCACTGGGGAAAATGACGCAATCCTTCCATTTTGGCTTGGAAACATGGCTCGGCGCAGGACATCAATGGCTGAGCTGGATCCACATTCAGGATGTGGTCAATGCGATTGAATTTATTGTCCATAACCAGTCGGATACCAAAACCTACAATGTGGTAGCGCCCAATCCGGTTCAGCATCGCGCGTTTGCGCACGAGGTGGGGCAGTGCTTTAACACCCGCATCAAGCTGGGTGTGCCCGATCTTGCCGCCCGCCTATTAGCCGGGGAAATGGCTGAGGAGCTCCTGCTCAGTGGCCAGCGCGTGCTCCCTTGTGCGCTGATAGATCATGGCTTTGAGTTCGCATACCCTTGCTTGTCCGATGCGCTGGCGGCGCTATTGCGGCGGTGAGCCCGCTAAGCCTGGGTACCCACCTGCTGGTAGTCCACAAAGGCTTGCTGCATGCCGTCTTGCCCCTTGAGTTTTCTGAGAGCCGAGCGTTCAAGCTGCCGCACCCACTCACGACTCACCCCCAACCGATCTGCTATCTCAGACCTTGAGAGCGGCGGACCATCGTGTAAACCCCATCGAGCCACGACCACCGCTTGCTCATTAGCCTCGAGTTTGTCTACCGCTTCTCCGAGAAACCGGTGCAGTGAGTCGAGCTCGGCGTTGCTTGTGGTATCTCCAAACTGATCAGAGGTCAGCGTATCGACCAATGCACCCTCGTCATCATCGTAACGTGGCGCATCCAGAGAGATGGCCAGATTACGTACCTCGAGGATTTCCTTGGTTTTCTGTTTGTCCATACCCAGTTTTTTCGCCAATTGGCCCGCATCGGGCTCCATACCCGTTTTGGCCTGCTCTATGGCCCGCTCTCGGTACACCTTGTTGACCTGATCCTGCACGTGTGTGGGGAGACGAATCAGATTGCCGGTATCGCCCACATAGCGGCGCACCGCTTGCGTAATCCAGTTGAAGCAGTAAGTGCTGAAGCGATATCCCTTTTCGAATTCGAACTTTTCGGCAGCGCGAATGAGTCCCAGCGTGCCCTCCTGCACCAGATCCAAATACCCCACCCCTCGGCCCCGGTAGCGGCCGGCGATCGAGTGCACCAGGCGAAGATTGTGCATGACCAGCGCGTCTCTGGCTTCGGTGTAGGTTTGGAGAGCGCTCCTAATGGCTTTTAATTCATCACGCTCAAGAGCAATGCCGGCAGGCGGGCTGACCCAATGCCTTGACCAATGTCCGATAGCATCGCAAACGGCGTCGGGGAACTGCCCGCCCGCCCGGCGCAGCATGAATACACTGATTCCAACAGTTAGACTGGCCGGAATATTCAAAGTGTCGACTGCCTCTTGATAACGCACTTTGGACGCGCGCTTGCGGAGTGTCTTGATGGACTGCTGGGCCGTTTTGGCCATTGCCCCATCGGAAAAGTACGGAGCAAGTTCCCTACGGAGCGTGAAATGCTGTTCGCGACTCGGAAATCGCTTCACCTCGGGAGGGTGCTCCAACGCGTTGTGTAGTACCTCCGCCAGCATCAACCGGAGGTCATGCGCTGCGGCAATAGTTGTTGCCAGGCGCCTGACGGCCTCCCATTTCCTGCTGTCGATCTCTTTTTCCTGATCTGCCGTAAGCAACGGATACCGGCGGATCTCGGCAAACATCAATTCCAGATCGGTGTCTTCACTGCTGTCTAAAGTCTGCATAGCGTTTCCCCCAGAAACTGTGAGGTATACGGTGGAAGGTGGCTGAGAGGTTTTTCAATTCAGGGTATTTGTCCAAGTTCATGTTGGACAAAACATAGACAGTGCAAAAATTGATGAACCGAACGGGGATTGACTCCGTAAACCTAGACAAATGATGAACAGGACAGCCCTATGAATGCGCCAGTTCGGTCCTCGAAGGTCCTAGAGCCCAGGCCACTTTATGGTATCGGTACGGTAGCGCGGCTCACCGGACTCAAGTCAGACACATTGAGGGTATGGGAGCGCCGCTACGGCTTGGGAGCCAGTTACAAGTCCCCAACGGGTCGCAGGCAGTACACCCAATCCGACCTCGATCACTTGCAGTTAGTGTCTGCTCTGGTCGGTCAGGGCGTGCGTATCGGTGAAATCGCGGCGTCAGACCGAAAAACCCTCGAGGTATTGCTAGAGAAAGAGTGCGCGGCCAGCAGCAGTAAAGCAAAGCCCGTGCCCCCCGCTAAAAGCAAGGTTGTTTTTGTAGGGCCGGACCTGTGTCAGTGGCTAGACTCGCATCAGGGCTGCATTTCGGGCGTATCGGCGTTGCTGGCCAGAATGTCTGTAGAGCAAGCGGTTCAGGGGCTCTTTACCGAGGAAGCGGCGGATCTACTTGTGGCGCATTGCCCTTCGCTCACCTTGCAGCACATTCGAGGCGTGGAGGCGATTGCAGAACGGCTGTCTGTTCGGCGAACGATCGTGCTTTACCAGTTTGCCAACGAACAGTGGTTGAGCGAGCTGGAGCGTATGGGCCATAGCGCGCTTCAGTACCCCATTGAGCCCTCCCGGCTTGCGTTTGAGATTGGGCGAACGCAAGTGGAGCGCGAGACCACCGAGGGGATGTCTAACCTCTCTGAATTGATGCCTGCCAAGCCCCGAATGTTCTCGGAAGCCGAGCTGCTCGCTGCATCGCAGGAGAAAATTGTGCTCGATTGCGAGTGTCCCCGGCATCTGTCTGATCTGATTAAGGCGCTGAACGAGTTTGAGGCCTATTCGAGTGCCTGCTCGGTGGATAATTGGAAAGATGCGGCGATTCACGCGAGCATCTACGCGTATACCTGCCAGGCGAGGCATCTCATGGAGAAGGCCTTGCAGTCAGCTCTGGAGGGTCGAACCCTGAAGGTGGCCGCTAACGACTAGTAGCGGCTCTCGCTATATCTCCAGACAATTGATGCCACAGGGGTGACCCCCTTAATTGCCAGAACCAGAGGCATACGGGGGCCAGCGTTGGCATGAGCAGCACGTTAAATTGATACGTGAGCGCCAGCAAGTTTGCGGGCGGTACCCCTGGGGCGTTCAAAAATGACGGCCCCATCATGAGCAGCAAATCCTTGCCCAGAATAGAAGCGAGGCCGAAGGCCATCGACAGCCACAACCAGAACAACCCGATGCAAAATTTATACACGCTCTGCTCGAGATTAGAAGCCATCAATAGCGCAGCGTAAAAGGCAATTGAGTAGGATACGAGGCGCGTATTGATTTCCATCGCGATCTGGTTGCCAGCCTCCTTGGCCGAGATGAACGCCCCACCTGATTCCCCAATAGTAAGTTTTGTGATCATGTCCACGCCGCCTAGACGCACGCTGTCGATAAGCGCGGGGTAAGCCTCGCTCAAAATAGCGTTGCACAACAAAACCGCCGGCGCGGCGAAGAGTGTGCCTGCTGCGTACCAGACCCCAAATGTGATGGGCATCAAGCCGAGTGTCAGGACAAATTGGCGACGCAGTAGCATCAGTATTCTTCAAGTGCTTGAGCGTGCCTGCCGAGCCAGCTGAGGTATAGCGCGAACACCACCAGAACATCCAGCATGATCAATACCGGCCACAGATACAGATGAAACCACTCGAATACGGAGTAGTTCCATTGGCCTAGGTAAAACAGGGAGATGATGCGCACAATATTGAGCGCCTGCACAAATATAAAGCCAGCAGCAATCGCCACCAGTTTGTGCGTGGTCCTCGCCGGAAAAGCCATGATCCCAGCGATGAGTACGATCGCCGCCTCGACGCCGTTACATCCGGCTTCAATCGAGACTGCAAAGCCGGTTGCGGCGTCGCGCAACACCCTGCCTTGCGCAATCACCGAATCATCAAAGGGCAGGATAATCGCCGTGCTCAGCATGGCCAATAGGCCAGTGAACGGCTGGATAATGGTTTCTTGCACTGGCTTTAGCATCTCAAGAGTAAACAAACCAATGAGAACGCCGCCAAATGTGAGTAAAAAGCGCGCCATACGCCCTAAATTAACGACTGAATCAGAATGACACCAATGATAGCAGGGCAAAACCAGCGAACATAAACGGGCCACACCTTCCAAAACAGGCGGTGCTCTGCCTGAGAATCCGATTTTTTGAGTTCCGCTAACAGCGCATCTCGCCGCCATATCCATCCTGCGAAAATGCAGACGGCTATGCCCAGCAACGGCTGGCTATAGCGAGTGGATACCGTAATGACAAGGCCAAATAGGGTATTGAAGTTCAGCACGATCAGGCTGCTGAAGGCCGCGATGCTCCCTCCCGCCAGAAATGTGGCGCGACGGCGCTGCATGTTGTGCCGCTCGATGAGATAGGCCACGGGTACTTCAAGCATTGAAATTGAGGAGGTAAGCGCGGCGATGCTCATGAGCATAAAAAAAGCGGTGGCTAGCCAGATGCCGGTTAAATCCATGGTGGTGAAGAGCGCCGGCAGCACGGTGAAAATGAGCGTGTCCTCAGAGAGCAGCCCTCCCAGGTCGTTAAAAATAGGCACCCCCCGGGCGTCGGCAACATACATTGCAGGAAGGATCAAAAAGCCGGCGAGGATTGCAATGCCGATGTCCAGCAGCGCCACCTGCGCGCCGACTGCGGGTACGTTCTCGGAGTCATTGAGATAAGAGCCATAGATCAGCATGGTGCCTACGCCGAGAGACAAGGAGAAGAAGGCGCTACCGAGTGCATCAATCAATAGATCGCCGGAGAGTACCTTGCTGAAATCGGGGAGTAGGTAAACTGTCAGCCCGGTCATGGCTCCCTGCAGAGTGAGCACATAAAGTGCCAGCGCCAGTAAGGTCGCAATGAGCAGTGGCATTAGTCTGCGCGACCATCGCTCGATGCCTTGCTCAACGCCGCCCAGTACCACAGCCATGGTCAGCGCCATAAAAATGAGCATGAGCATGAGGTTGCGGGGCGAACCGAACGTGCTGAGCCAGTTGCTCGCTGCTTCAAGTCCGATTGCACTGAGTGGGTAGGACGCTCCGAACCCGAGCATCCAGCCTGCAACAATGGCATAGAAGCTCAGTATCAAGCTGGCAGTTAGGAGCCCCAATATGCCCGTGAACTGGCCAAGCCGCTGCGTAATAGGGTGTTCTGATAACCCGCCCAGCGCCATGACCATATTGCGGTGCGTATGGCGACCTATGAGTAACTCCGCCATTAGGGCGGGGTAGGCCAGAAGAAATGCAAGTATGAGGTAGGTGATCAGAAACGCCGCGCCACCGTTACTGGCAGCCTGGGTAGGAAAGCCCCAGATGTTACCGAGGCCAACCGCAGATCCTGCCGCGGCAAAAATAAAACCGAGTCGAGATCGAAATTCCCCGCGCGGTGAAGCCACGTCTAAGGTCCTTATCTTTTAAAAGACCCAATGATGGTAACCAAAAGCGGCCTTACAGTCGCTGACTTTAAGCTGTCTTCGGTCCCGCGGGGCTTGGGATTGAGCACGCGCGTGGTATCCTTCGCGCCCGCCCTTACAGCACTGCGCCCGGGTGGTGAAATTGGTAGACACAGGGGACTTAAAATCCCCCGACCGTTGAGGTCGTGCCGGTTCAAGTCCGGCCCCGGGCACCAC
>JAYOEE010000071.1:0-11151 GCA_038106565.1 Halieaceae bacterium | reverse complement strand
ATGCGCATGAGAGGCGAGGCACGGCAGTATTATTTGGGATACCTGTGGTGGCTGATGGAGCCAATGCTGTATGTGGCGGTATTCTATTTTGTGTTTTTTAGCCTGTTGAATACCCGCCAGCCGGATTACCTGCAGTTTCTGATGGTGGGCAAGCTCACTTTTATCTGGTTCTCCAAGAGCGTGAACCAAGCCGCTAACTGCATTGAGATCAACAAGGGCTTGGTGGCGCAATTGCGGATTCCCCAGGCACTGTTTCCCGTTGCCACAGTGGTGGAAGGCTTTTACCGGCAGGCAGTGGTCTTTGCCTTTTTGTTGGCGTTTCTCGCTACTACGGGGTACACGTTCTCCGCTGCCTGGATTTGGCTGGTGCCGGTTATCTTGCTCAATGCCGCACTCATTACCGGGTGTGCCATGGCTGCGGCACTGCTTGTCTGTTTCCAGCGCGACTTCAGGCTCCTGATTCAGTTGGGCACGGTATTTATGTTGTTCATATCGGGCATATTTTGGGACATCAACTCGGTTCAGAACGCCGAACTGGTGACCTGGCTCATGCGGCTGAATCCGGTGGCCGCCTTGATTGATGCATACCGTCAAATCCTGCTTCATGGCAGCGCGCCGGATGGTCAGGTGCTGCTCTGGGCACTGGCAGAGGCCGCGTTGATACTCGCGTTGATGGGGTTAGCTTTTCAGCGGCTTCAGTTCTGGATGGCCAGAAGGGTGATTAGCCGCTGATGGCGTTGCTTACCCTCGAGGGCGTTTCGATGCGCTATGAACCGCAACCCGGTGCCACGCTCGGTGAATACAGCGTGTTCGAGGGCATTGATCTCGCATTAAATGCGGGCGAGCGGCTGGGCGTAATTGGACGCAACGGGTGCGGCAAATCGACGCTGCTGCGCATCATGGCGAGGATTTTTGCTCCGTCGGCAGGGCTGGTGTCGTGGGCCCCAGGGGTATCGGTGTCGTTATTAACCTTGGGTCTGGGTTTTAGAACAGACCTCACCGGTCGAGAAAACGCTTTGCTGTCCTGTCTGTTACACGGGCTCAGTCGGGCGGATGCTAAAAAGGCGGTGCCCCAAATCGCTGATTTTTGCGAGCTGGGCGAATTTTTTGACAGCCCCGTCCATACCTATTCGGCGGGGATGCGCGCCCGGCTCGGTTTTGGGTCGGCGCTGGTGAATCGATCGCAAGTGATTTTGATCGATGAAACGCTGGGTGTGGGAGATGCCGTGTTTCGGGAAAAGGCCCGCGCGGCGCTCCTCGATGAACTTACGGCAGATCGAGCGGTTGTTCTGGTGAGCCATGCCGAAGCGCAAGTCAAATCAATCTGCACGCGAGCTGTCCTGCTGGGCGAGGGGAGTATCCTGTCATCAGGTGAGCCGACGGCGGTGCTGGCTGACTACGCAGCGCACTATCAGTAACGGGCTAGTGTCTGTTTGCCGGGTAGATGCTAATCATCGATAGGTGGTTTTTTGGATAGTGCTCTAATATCTGCCTCGAGCAAGCTCACTTTTTGAATCAGTCTCTGCTGCGACACCTTTAGCTTGGTCGCTTCCAGATCCGACATCAGTGCTTTAATTACCAGCGCACCGATGGCGAGTGAAATGCCCAGCACGGGCGCGTAGTTGACCCCCAAGAAGCTGGCGAGTCGGTCGAAAATGCTGGGTGCAAATCCCAGCGTAGCAAACAGCAGAATCGCAATGGACCAGCCAAGCCCGTGTGACACATGAAGGTGGTCTTTGCGCACCAAATAGAGCAGCAGCAGAGCAACGCTGAGCCCGAACACGCCCGTCACTGCAACAATCAACACGCCGCTGTCCTTGGAAAAGTGATGATCAGGTCCTCTGTCTCTTAAGGTTCATCGTGGGTCTGCGCCGCTTGGAGGCGCCCAAAATCAGAGTCTGCGCCATATAGTAAGTCACAGCCAGCCAGGAGCTGAATATTCTTGATTTTCCGTCCATCCTGTTTGGCATCTGTACGGATACTTCCGTCACGCGCAAGTTTGCTCGCTCGAACATCAGCAGCACGCCCACATCCTGATACTCGAGGTGATTGGCGCTGGGCCCAGCCATCAACGCAATGGCGCGGTGATTGAGCGCCCGATAGCCACTGGTCAGGTCTTCGCAGCGAAGCCCAGACGTGAGCCGCATCAACCACCACGCGATATGCCTAAGGCGTGAACCTCGCTCCGGGCAAGAGCCCACCACAACATCGGCCTCGCCTTGCGCAATGGGATCTATCAACCGCGGGATATCATGCGGATCATGTTGCCCGTCTGCATCCATCGTGATCACACACGCTAACTGTTCGCGGTATGCCAGTCGGAGCCCGGTTTGCGTTGCGCCCCAAGCGCCTAACTGCTCGGGTAGGGAGATCACTCGGGCCCCCGCCTGCCTTGCACACTCCGCGGTAGCATCTGTTGAACAATCGTCGATGACCCATATGGGGAGTCCAGTGGACGCACTGACGCGATGAATCACGTCAGCGATAGACGCCTGCTCATTCAACGCCGGCATAATAATCGCCGTATTGAGGTGAGCTTGCGTTGGAGTGAGAGCGCTGGGCTGTGACATCAGTCTGCTTCGAATAACCAGATGGAGAGTATGACAGACGAGGGCCAGCAAAGGCCGAATTTTGCTTTTATAACTCGCGGGCGCGTCAGCCACGGGCACTCGCGCGTGTGTGCGGCCGGGGGTGTATCGGCCGAGCATCGGGTTCAAGAGCAGGCCAGCTGTAGTCATCGCAGGCCCGCCAAGACGGTGTTTTTCAACCGACCGCAAAAACGGTTTGCGTTACACTGCGCCCCAATCAGCAGGCAGCTTTTATGAAAGGCTGTAAAGAGAAGGGCCGTACAAAACGACATGGTCAAGCAACACGTGAGCGCAATCCTCGAGTATCGCGATTTCATCTTTGCGAGTATTCGGCGCGAGTTTGAGATCAAGTATCTCAATTCGGCTCTGGGGGCGCTGTGGACGATTATTAACCCCCTCGCGCTGATTCTGATTTATACGCTTGTGTTCTCGCGCATCATGCAGGCGCGTCTGCCGAATATAGATGGCACCTATGCCTACAGCATTTATCTGTGTACCGGTATTTTGCTGTGGAGTCTGTTTTCCGAAATTGCGCTCAAGGCGCAGACCGTTTTTCTGGAGCAGGCCAACCTGTTGAAGAAGGTGAACTTCCCTCGCCTGTGTTTGCCGATTGTGGTGGTGGGCAACGGGCTACTCAATTTTATGATTATTGCCACACTGTTTGCGGTGTTTCTTGCCTTGGTGGGGTCGCTTCCCGGGGTTGAGGTGCTGGCATTGGTGCCGATTGTTGCACTCACCGTTTGGTTTGCCGTTGCGCTGGGCATTGCCCTCGGGATCCTGAATGTATTTTTTCGCGACGTGGGGCATTTTTTTTCCGTGGTGCTGCAATTTTGGTTCTGGTTGACTCCCATTGTGTACCCGCTCACGATTTTGCCGCCGATGGCGCAGGAGCTGATGACCTTGAACCCCTTAGCCGGTCTGATTACCGCGGCGCAGGATGTCGTGCTCAGAGAGGCGTGGCCCAATTGGGCATCACTGGCACCCGCGGCGGTGGTCGCAGTATTGATGTCGGTGCTGGCGGTAAGGCTGTACCTGAGTCGCGGTGCCGAAATGCAAGATGAGCTCTGAAGTGGAAGCGGCCGCGCCAGCTCAGTCGATCACCACCATCTCCCTGAGTGGCGTCGGTAAAGCCTTTCGTGTTTATGCGTCGCAATGGGACCGTATTAGAGAATGGCTCTCGCCTTTTTCATCCAAGCGCCACGAGCAGACCTGGGTGCTTCGGGAGATTACGACCGATTTCAAGCAGGGTGAGGCCGTGGGTATTGTGGGCGCAAACGGAGCCGGCAAAAGCACGTTACTCAAAATTATTGCAGGGATTACCCAGCCCACCGAAGGCGCCCTCCACGTTGCCGGTCGGCTCTCGGCGCTACTCGAGCTGGGCATGGGCTTCCATCCCGATTTTACCGGGCGGCAAAATGTACTCACGGCGGGGCAGCTCATGGGGATCCCGCTTCAGCGACTGCAAGCGCTGATGCCAGAGATAGAAGCCTTTGCGGAAATCGGCGACTACATGGATCGACCGGTGCGAGTGTATTCGAGCGGCATGCAAATGCGCCTGGCGTTTAGCCTCGCTACCGCAGAGCGACCCGAGGTGTTAATCGTTGACGAGGCGCTTTCGGTCGGGGACGCTTACTTTCAGCACAAGAGCTTTGACCGTATCAGGCAGTTCAAAGCGCAGGGCACAACCTTGATTCTGGTTTCTCACGATCGTTTTGCCGTGCAGTCGATTTGTGACCGGGCGATTTTGCTTCAAGGCGGAACAATCGCGCGCGATGGCGACCCCGAGAGTGTGCTCGATTATTACAACGCCAGCTTGTCCAAAACCCAAAAAATTACGCAACGCCTGCAGGATGGGCGCACAGCGACCGTATCGGGTGACGGGGCCGCGTCGGTATCAGAGCTGTGTCTGGCCAGAGGAGACGAGCGCGACGTTGACGTGCTCTGCACTGGCGATATGGCCACGCTCACACTTACGGTTGAAGCACATGAAGATCTTGACAAGCTGGTTTGCGGCTACGCCATACGTAACCGATTGGGGCAGGACATGTATGGCATCAATACCTTTCATACGGGCCACCCTATTGGCCCCGTCCGTGCCGGCGAGCGCATCAGAGTGAGTTTTCGGTTTGCGATGAACTTGGGGGCGGGGGAATATTCCATTGCTACTGCCATCGCTGGCGGCGAGACGCATCTCGAGGGCAATCATGAATGGTGCGACCTCGCCAAGGTGTTCACCATTATCAACACGCATCAAAAGGCTTTTTCGGGTTTTGTGTGGCTCGAGCCCGAGGTCGAGATTGAGGCGCTGACGTGAAACTGTTTGCTCGTTTGAGGGCGCTAGCCAGCCCACCAAAAGAGGCCGGTGAGTTAGGGCCTGTGGCGTATGCGACAGATGCTCCTGCCGCGGCAGCCCCCGAACTGACCGAGCAGGAAAAAGAATTGCTTCGTCATCAAATTGCGGTCAAGTGGGACTTGATTCATCGCATCGAGGCGTTAAAGGATGCACCGGCAGTGCTCACCTGTGCGTTGTGCCAGCACTCCGGTCCGGCGCCTTCTTTTACGCTGTTTGAATCGCAGTGCATTTTTGAAGGGGGCGCGATTGTTCGGCATCAGTGCCCCGAATGCGATGTGATTTTTGGCAGTGCAGCCATGCTGGCGCTGAGTGCTGAGGAGCTCACTGAGGAATACGAGTGGCACTATCGTGTGTTCACCGAGGGCGATTCCACAGAGCAGGAGCTCCGTGCCTTTCACGCATTGGGTCCCGACAAAGACAAAAAATATGTCAATTGGGGTTCTGGTGCTTGGTCCAATACTATCGACGTGCTCCGGGCTGAGGGTTGGCAGGTGTATGGGTTTGAGCCGCACGGATCCGCGGTGGGCGGCAGCGACGCAATCCTCACGAGCATGGAGCAATTGGTGCAACTGCAACCCCACGGCATCTTTTCGAATAATGTGCTGGAGCATTTGCGGCATCCGGTGGCAGCGCTCCAGGCGATGGCAAATCTGTTGCCGGCCAATGGCCTGATGTCGCACGCAACGCCCTGTTTCGAGTACCGCTTTGAATTCACCCGCTTTCATCTGTTCTTCTTTCTGGGCCGCAGCAGATCATTATTGGCGCGGGAAGCGGGATTGCAGATTCAGGATTATCAGGTCGAGGGTGACTTTATGAACCTCGTGCTAAGCAAGCAGTGATGTCGAACGCGTGAACACAGTCTTTACATCCTATGCCCAGAACTTTGAGGACCTGATGCTGCATCGCGCGTTGGCGTCGGTTGAGCGCGGTTTTTACATCGACATTGGTGCGCAACACCCCGAGATCGATTCGGTGAGTCAGGCCTTTTACGAGCGAGGTTGGCGTGGCGTGCATGTAGAGCCGGTGGCCGGGTACGCGGCGATGTTGCGCGAGGCGCGCACTGGAGATGTGGTGATTGAGGCGGCGGTTTCCAATGAGTCCGGAGAGGTCACGCTTGCGGTGTTTCCGGAAACGGGCCTCAGCACGGTAGTGGAGCGTGTGGCCACCGCGCATGTGAGTGAGGGTGGTGGTGCCACAATGCGTGAGGTGGTGGTGCCCGCCATCACCTTGGCCATGTTGGCTGATGAGATCGGAGAGCGCGAAGTGCACTGGCTCAAGATTGATGTTGAGGGCCATGAAAAAGCGGTGCTTGAGGGCTGGGACCCATCTCGGCTGAGACCATGGATTTGTCTGATCGAAGCGACCGCTCCCAACTCGATGGTGTCGAACCACGAAGAATGGGAACACCTCCTACTCGAGGCCGAGTATGAGCATGTGTATTCGGATGGTTTAAACCGCTTTTATGTGGCGAGCGAAAAAGCAGCGCTACTGCGGCCGGCCTTTGAGGTGCCGCCCAATGTGTTCGACGAGTTTCAGTTGGGTGAGCACGTAGGTATGTGTCGTGAGCTGGTAGTGCGCCATGAGCGTCGGCTGTCTGCGCAGCGCAAGCACTACGAGGCGGAGCTGCTTGATCTCTCAGAGAGCCATCATCAGATGGTCAAGGATTTCACGCATCGGCTCCACACAATGCAGCTTCATCTCAATGCCGCCACCACATTAGAGGCCGCGAACTTTGCGATGAGGTCCAGTCTGTCCTGGCGCCTGACCGCGCCGCTCAGAAAGCTGGTCGATTTGCTGGTGCGTTTAAAAGGAGCGGTATCGAGCGTCACATCGCCATCCGCTCCTGCTCCATCGTGTGCCAATGCACGCCCGGCCCGATCCCCTGCAACCACAGCCTGGCTGGCGCGACTCGACCAGCAAGCCGATCGGGCAGACCCCTAGTGCGCATACTGATAGACATGCAGGGTGCGCAGAGCGCCAGCCGTTTTCGAGGTATCGGCCGCTACTCGATGGCGCTCGTGCAGCACCTCATGGAGATCGCAACAGCGCACGAGGTGGTGCTGTTGTTGAACGCCGCCCTGTCTGAATCGGCGGATGATTTGATTGCGCATTTTTTGCGTTACCTGCCTCGGCAACACATCAGGGTTTTTGAACCCATCGTGCCGGTAGCGTGGTCGAACGCGGCGGACCATTGGCGTGCCAGGAGCATGGAGCCGGTGCGAGAAGCCGTGATCGCCGAGTGCGCGCCGGATGTGGTGCTGCTCACCAGTCTGTTCGAGGGCTACCACGACGACGCTGTGACCTCGATCGGCGCCTTCACCTTGCACGCACCCACCGCGGTGATTCATTACGACCTGATTCCCCACAGCAGACCGGATTATTTGCAACGGGAAGAACAGCGCGCGTTTTACGCACGCAAGCTTGAGCAACTAAAGCAGGCCGATCTGCTGCTGGCGATCTCAGAGGCCAGTCGGGAAGAGGCAATGCATGCGCTCGGTTTAGCGAGCGAATCGGTGGTGAATATTTCGGCCGCGGTCGGCGCTGAATTTCTGACTGATCCGCATGATGCGGTGATCGCCCGGCAAACACTTGCAAGGCTGGGCGTTGAAAAGCGTTACGTGCTGTATGTGCCCGGCGGGTTTGATCCGCGCAAAAACCTGGGTCGACTCATCGAGGCGTTTGCGGCGTTGCCCGAGGCCATTTTGCGCGATCATCAGCTCGTGATACCGGGCAAGTTAGATCAGGGCCGCTCGGATTTGTTGCGCGCAACCGCTGGAGAGGCAGGTCTGGATTCCAGCGCACTGCTCCTACTGGGTTATGTGTCCGAGGACGATTTGCGGGTCTTGTATCGGTCGACCGCGCTCTTTGTATTCCCGTCATTACATGAAGGGTTTGGTTTGCCGGTGCTCGAGGCAATCGCCTCCGGTGCGCCGGTGATTGCGTCGAATACCTCCAGCTTGCCCGAGGTGGTGGGTAACGAGGCGGCGCTCTTCGACCCGCTCGATACCGCGTCGATCAGAGAGCTCATGCATCGCGTGCTCTCCGATGCAGCGTTTAAACAGAGCCTCATCGATAGTGGCCTCAAACAGGTGGAGCAGTTTTCCTGGGAGAAGACAGCGGCCACCACGCTGAGTGCGCTTGAGCAATTAGCATCGGGCTCTGCGGCAGAGCGGTCGGATAAGTGCGTAGCGCAGGCGTTGCCTGCTTCCATTGTGTCGAGTCTGGGGCAGTCGCTGAGCACCGAGCAAGCCGAGGGAGTGGCGGCATGTTTGGCAAGTAATTTTCAGCTGGGTCAGGCACCGCAGTTTTTGGTCGACGTCACTGAATTGCGCATGGCGGACAGCAAGACGGGTATACAGAGAGTCGTCCGGAGCTTGCTGCTGGCGTTTTTGTCGACGCCCCCCGCGGGCTATCAAGTGCGCCCGATCTACTACGATGGTGAGGGCTTTCGCCACGCCACCGCGTTTACTCAGGGGTTTGTTGGATCCGCCGCCACCACGCACCCAATCGATGAGTTGGTCGATTTTTATGCGGGTGATGTGTATCTCGGCCTGGATTTTAATCTCACCAGCACGCCCCAGGCTGAGGACTACCTGAGGCTACTCTCTCGCAAGGGCGTGCGCCTGTGTTTTGTGATTTACGATATGTTGCCGCTATTAAGGCCGCACTGGTGGCCGCCCGAGATGGGCACCCGGTTTGAAATTTGGATCCGCACGCTCGCTGCCATGGCCGATACGGTGTGCTGTATCTCTGCGGCGGTGGCCGATGAGTTTGGTGCCTGGTTTGATGAGGCGCGGATTCGGGTGCAGCACGCCGCCCCCAAGGTGCGTCACTTTCACTTGGGGGCGGATCTTGAGAGTAGCGCGCCAACCCGGGGTTGGCCTGCGCAATACAAGGAGACCTGTGAACGCCTGGCATCGGGCACCACATTTTTGATGGTGGGCACCGTTGAGCCGCGCAAGGGCCACGCGCAGGTGCTAAAGGGGTTTGAGGCGCTCTGGGAAAATGCTGCCGCGGTGAATTTGGTGATCGTGGGCAAGCCGGGGTGGATGGTGGAGGCGCTCATTGACGAATTAGCAGACCACCCTCAAGCGGGAGTGCGCTTGTTTTGGTTTGATGCCGCGAGCGACGAGTGCCTTGAAGATTTATATGCCCGCGCTGATTGCTTGATTGCCGCGAGCGAGGGGGAGGGATTTGGTCTGCCCCTAATAGAAGCTGCCCAGCACGGCGTGCCGATTATTGCGCGGGACTTGCCGGTATTCAGAGAGGTGGCGGGCGACGGCGCCTATTACTTTAACGGTAAAGACTCTGAGGATGTGGCAGGCGCGGTATTGCGCTGGCTTACGCTCTTTGAGGCTGGTGAGGCGCCGGGCTCGGCAGCCGTTGGGTGGCTTACCTGGCAGCAAAGTGCAACGCAATTACTGGCGGCACTGGACTTGGCGCCTCTTAACAGCCAGAGCCCAGCCAGAGCAGAGCCTGAGGAGATAACATGCTGACCCGGATCAGAAACGCTTTGACGGCCCTCTTATCAGATAGCGCCACACCGGTGGTGGTGGCACCTGAGGCAACCTCTCCGCTACAGATTTACGCCGGCTATCAGGATGAGGACATCGAGCGCATTGCCCGGGCCGCCTCTGCCACCGCCTCGCTGGAGCCCGACCATTACGTTGACGGTTTTGGGGTTAAAACCCGCTACGCCTGCGTGCCCTTTGCCTCGCCTGATGCGCTGAATCTGGCGCGCCTGCAACACCCGATCCCCGACGACGGATTTCATGCCGAAGGAATCGAGTACGTGGCTTTGCTGGACGCGATAGAGCGCTTTGCCGGCGCCGGCAGCTTTGTTGCCGTGGAGGCGGGTGCGGGCTGGGGCCCGTGGCTGGCCATGGCCGGGGTTGTGTGCAGAAACCGTGGGGTTCACGATGTGCGCCTGGTGGGTGTAGAGGCCTCCAAAGAGCGTTTTGCGCTCATGCAGGATCACCTTAACTTTAACGCGCTCACCCATGAGGCGGGCGTAAAAGTGTATCTTTTTAGGGGCGCGGTGTGGAGCCACGATGGCGTGATCCATTTTCCCGAGAGCGCGGTGGAGGACATGGGTGCCGCCGCGAGCAGCAGTGCGGAGAGCACTGATTACCGCGGGCAGCCAGTTTCCACAACCGAGGTGCCCTGCTGCCGGCTCGATACGCTAATTGGCCCCGATCAGGCTGTGGATTTTCTGCATGTGGATGTGCAGGGCGCAGAGGGTGAACTGATAGCGAGCCATCTCGAGTGGCTCAATCACGCGGTGAAGTCCATGATGATTGCCACCCATAGCCGGCCACTAGAAGGGGAGTTGATGGCGCGCCTCGGCGAGGCCGGCTGGATTTTACTGCGCGAAAAGCCCTGCCGCTTTGGCGTGGGGGCGGCAATCCCTGAGTGGACAGGTGCCACCACAGTGGACGGCAGTCAGTACTGGATTAATGCCAAATTCACTTAATTAGTTTTAAAAGCCATTGACGCCGCCGTGGCATTTGTTTAAAACAGGCAATGGCGTATCGACAAGGCCGTTGTAGCGCCTGTTTTGGGCGGAAATTGCGTCTCGACGTTTATGAAAAATAGCCATTTCGGTGGCTTGACAAAAATAACTGTTTTGGAACAATAGCTGTGGGAGCCTTCTGTAACGATGGGCTGGGTGGAATAACCTAGGTGCGTTAAGCGTCTACCCAGAACATCGGCATTAAAGGTCGCTTGGGCTACAGCCGGAACATTGTTTAAAACTTACTCTTGAGGAGTTACCAACATGGGTATGAATACCGATGCAGTACAAAGGCTTTACGTAGCCTATTTTAATCGTCCAGCTGACCCTGTCAGCATGGCGGTTTACGAATCCTTGCTTCCCTCGGATCGCGCGGCGACGCAGGCAGAGCTCCAGGCCCTCGCAGATACGTACTTCAGCCCGTCTGCCGAGTATCAGTCTTTGTATGCCGGGATGAGTAATACCCAGATTGTTGATCAGCTATACCAGAACATTTTCGGCCGATCGGCCGAGGTCGATGGCCTTGTCTATTGGGCTGCCGAGCTCACGGCTGGTCGCCAGAGCGTAGCCAGCATCGCGCTGCAGCTTTCTTTCAGTGCTCAGGGCACTGACGCCGACGTTGTCGCCAACAGAATCGCTGCTGCTAACTCATTCACAGAATCGCTCAACACGGCAGACGAAATCACTGGTTACAGCGG
>JAYOEE010000070.1:0-11492 GCA_038106565.1 Halieaceae bacterium | reverse complement strand
TAGCGCCTTGGCGAGAGCAACCCTGTTTTGCTGCCTCGCACACCCCACCCATGCCGCCATGCGGATCTCCCCGACAGGAGAGGGGGAAGTGTTGTTAGTTCCCTATTACTCGGCGATCGGGGGAGACGTCACGCTCATCACAATCAATAACCCTACCGACTATGTAAAAGCGGTTGGGATTTCTGTCAGAGAGGGACTGGCCGGCCGCGAAGGGCTTGGATGGGCGACATATATCGCCCCGGGATCGGCATTTACTTTTGGCATTAAACGCGACGGCTCCGGCGCTGCAATAAAGCCCACGACCGATACCTGTACCGTGCCACGGTTTGATGCCACTTACTGGCAACCAATGTCCTCCATTCTTTGGGATGGGAGCTATGATAGCTATTACGGTGCCGCCGACAGCTTCTCGGGTGAAGAACGCGAGCAGGCTGGCAGCGTTGAAGTGATCGAGATGGGGCAATGGCACCCATCCGAGAGCGTGAAGGGCCGTGCCGCCCTGGAGCGTGAATGCGAGAGCCTGGTGCAGGCTTGGAGTCGTATTGAAGGTGATGTTGGCGACTGGCTGGCCGACCCTACGGACGAGGCCCTCCCCTGGCGTGGAGGTGGCCTGAGTGGCACTGTGGTCATTGAGAGCGGCGGCGGCACCGTGTCATATCAGGCCATCGCCATAGACGGCTTCGCCCGCAACCGCACCCGAGCCGAATACCACGGCTATAACTCAACAACCAGAACGAGCAGCACATGGACTCCCGGTCTCGCTAGAGGATCCCTCAGTTTTCAACAAACCATTGATGGTACCGTGATCACACAAACTGCAGCGTCGGGTTTAGAGGCGCTGTCTGCGGTGCTGGATAGCACCCTGATCACCGCACAACTCCCCACCATAGCGAGCACCTCGGCGCCGCAATCCTGGATTGTGACCATGCCGACCAAGCATCTGCATACCGACAACGAATCGCTACTCGGGCCATTCTCCGAGCCCTGGAATTCCGATCGCTCAGAGTCCTGTGATATTACACAGGTCGGCGAGAACACCACGCTGGGCGGTTTTAAGAATGCCGGAAGCGTTACGCTGTGTGCGAGCACCAATGTGCTGATTACTTCGAACAAGCGCTCACCTGCGTTTGCCTCCCCTTCATGGCTTACCCAAACCTTCGCGGGGTCTTTAACCGAGCCCATTAACGCACTGAGGATGGCCTCCAAACGCGAAGGGAGTGCGGCGCGAGATCGGCGCATTACTGTAAGCACCAATTACTCGCAAGACACCGACATCGTGGGCCTACCGGTCATTGCCATCCCGCTCTATGCCGATCGGTATGGTGATATTGAGTCGGGCAGCTTTGGCAGCACGACTACGCGGCTGCTAAAGCGACTATCGGTTTCTGAGAGCGTCACCACCTATGGAGAATCCAAAGCCACGGTGCAGCTGGCTGAGGTGAACGAGTCGGGGGTGCGAGTTGATGCCTATTCGATAAGTTGTTCCGCACCTTCTGCAAGTGATTTAACTGCATCCAGTGTGTTCCAGTCTGTGTCCATTGGGCCGCTTGAGCCCGGCATCAGCTACACCTGCAGCGCCGTTGCGCACACAGCTATTGGCGAAAGCGAACCCTCAGCGAATTTTTACATCCGGCTGGAAACCGTTAATACCGAGCGCGCACTCGCGTTTATTGAGCGTTTTTATCAGAACATTTTGGGTCGTGCGAGTGACACCGCGGGATTGAATAATTGGTTCAACGTTATCCAAACGCAATCCGCAACAACGGTTGCAATCGGCTTTTTGCAGTCGCGCGAATTCTTAAATAAAAACCTGAACGACGCCGAGTTTGTAGACACACTGTATCGCACGCTTTTCGATCGCGCGGGTGACCCCGCAGGTACCGAGGCCTGGTTGGCGCAATTGGCTTCTGGCCGACTGCGCGAGATGGTGATGTACGGGTTCCTGAGAAGCAGTGAGTTCTTGGCGCTCGCCGACAGCTTTGGTGTCAGGGCCATCAACGCTAACGACGAAGCGAACTACGGAAAGCGCGCTTTTGTAGAGCGTTTTTACACGCTGGTTCTGGGCAGACAGCCCGATCAGATAGGCTTCGAGCATTGGGTCGGCACGCTCACCTCAGGCTCTACCTCGGGTGGCGATATCGCTCGGGCGTTCTTTTTATCGAGCGAGTACCAAAGGCAAAATACCTCAGACGTCACCTTCGTGGAGACGTGCTATCAGGCCTTTTTCGGCAGAACGGCGGATGATCAGGGCATGCTGGGGTGGCTTGGGAAGCTCGCTGAGGGTCAAGCTCGCTCAGAAGTCCTGTCAGGGTTCGCGAATTCAGACGAGTTTGTGGCGCTGGCAAGGAGCTACGGCATCAGACCCTGAGGCCAGCCTTTTGCGCCCATCGCCGGCGCGAATGGCTTTGCGACTGGCTACCACTGTGTGGCCTCACTCAACCCCCGGATTACGAGGCGAGGGCAGTTTCAAGCAACGATCACGGGCTTTGTAAGTCGGTTACACTGGCGCCACAACCAAAAAAACGGGCCTTAAGGCACCGGGGGGATTCATGCATTCAGATCGCTTACGCGACATCTTGCTCGCGATGGAACAGCAATTGCTCAAAGATCAGATCATTCGCCAATTATGCGCCTGGGAACGATGCCGAGACGACCGAGACCTGTTGTCGGCGCTATCTATCGTGCATGAGCTGGTGGCGATAGAGGATGCCCCGCTCATCATTTGACTTTCTGTCCGGCAGCGCGGGCTGATCCGATTGTCCTTGAACACAGTAAATTGAGTTCTAGGTCTTAGAGCCCCTCCCCGTTATGTTTGGATTTAGCCACTTCGGTGGCCACCCCACAGTCTCTACGCAGTTCTTAGAACGAAAGCTAAGGCAACTAAGGTCTGGCGAGCCGGTTGTAAATGAGCAAGCCGAGATGACTACTGCGCAAATCTACGATTTGGAGCACCACAGGAGGCTCAAAGCATTGCACGCACTGATTGAGGGTGGCGCGACACTGAGTGAGGCCGCGCGGTTGGTGGGTATTTCCCAGCTTACGGCCTATCGCTGGAATGACAACGGTCGGCGCTGAAACTTCTATTTAGCTGTTAAAGCCACTCGATGGCATGCCCTGATGACCATATCGAGCCTTAAAAAATCACAGCCGCCAGGATCTCTCTGACCAACATGGTCCCCAGCGCAACCCAGCTCATCATGAAAAGACTAAAGCGCACCCACACATGATTAAAGGTGATTTGCACTAAGGAGTGCACCAGCCTTAGGCCGCAATAGGCCCAGGCGGCAAAAAGGTGAGTGGAGTCGGTATGGCCCAGAGCCCAAATCACCAGCACGATGGCGTAGAAAAGGGTGGGCTGCTCCCATAGGTGGTTGTAGTTATCGGCCACACGCTCGACCTTGCTGGGAAAAACCCCACCCAACAACGCAGGGTGCGACAGTTTCTGCAGGTCTACACCCTCCGCCTCAAGTACTTTAGCGGCAGGAATGCGTGTGATGTACATCAAAAGCATCACCACCAGGCTCAGCGCTCCCATGAACAGAACCGGCTGAAGAATCAAATCATTCATCGGAAAACTACCTCGGTAATCAATTATGGAGTGGTGAGACTACGCCTCATCAATGGTGAGCCGGCCGCAGCACAGCGCCACAGGCCAAAACGCAATTAACGGTTAACGAACGTAATCCTCTGAGGGCAATGCAAATTCCTTCGCCTCGGATAGACGTCTGGCGCAGCGCACCACCTCCTTGCGAGCAACCTCAATATCGCTTCTGCGCGTGGCGCCAATATTATGCATATCGTCAACAAAGCGCTCGCGTGCTCGGCTGGACATGCTACTCAAAAAAGCATCGCGAACCGGTTTGTGGCAGCCCATTAACGCAACCATCAATACGCCGGCCTCGACCTCACGAACCAGCCTTTGGAGGCTACGGGTATCAGCAGCGGCGAGTTCCTCAAAACGGGTCATTTCATCAATGACCTGCAGCGCCAGGCCCGCGTCCAGGTCCGCCATATCGCTCAGCAGCTGATCAGACGCAGTGACCTTGACCCGATTCAGGATGCGGGCCGCGGTGGCCACGCCGCCAAGCTTGATTCCCTGCTTCATCGAGAAGTCGCTTACTCAGACGGCACCCGCATTGCCGCCACATATACCTGCTGGACCTTACCGGACGCCAGTTTGACATCGATGCTGTGGTATTCGGCGGTCTGGTTACCTTCGGCATCGGTTGAGGTAATCATCTGCCCCGTCGATAGCCATTCCTCCATTTCTCCTTCGGTGTTCTCACCATCGTTGGCGACCACGTACATGACTTTCCAAACAGGATTGGACTCGGCAATCCATGCCTTCAAGAATTCGGCCTGGCCCTCAGAGCCCGTTACACGCTCCCCCGTTGGCACAATTGCTGAAAAATCGTCTGCATTCATCGCCGCAATCTTTGCAAAGTCGCGGTCGTTATGCGCCTGAATATATTCTTGCCACAGCGCCACATTGGATTGTGCACCCGCTACCAACGGTACAGACCGGCCGTCGTCAAAAATCTGGACGCCAATAGCGGCTTGATCCCCTTCGTGATGCCCCGCCCGGGCAATCGGGTTGGCCAGTACGGCCGTCACTAATACCATTAGCAGTAATTTCATGAGCGTCTCCTTAATGTGGCGATGGGTCGTCTCTCTTTACCCTAAGGCAGTTTCTCCAAAAAAGATATGATGCGTGGCATCCTTGTCGATACCTAAACGATTGCCAGCCGCAACTTTGTTAAAGGGAGCGCGCAATGAAGAAAGCCGTCATCGAAGAGAGCATCCTCAAACACCTCAAACGTTGGCACAAAACAAATATTGAGGAGGAATTGATGAAGGCTCGCGCCTATGTCGCAGCCCTGGCGGCCTATGAAGACTCAGAATTGGCACAGTCTGACTCAGAAGCGGCGAGCCTCAGAGGGGCCGAGAAA
The DNA here is from genome assembly GCA_038106565.1 of Halieaceae bacterium. Lineage (GTDB taxonomy): Bacteria > Pseudomonadota > Gammaproteobacteria > Pseudomonadales > Halieaceae > Luminiphilus. The sequence goes on along the minus strand of JAYOEE010000070.1, from coordinate 6,543 downwards.
GTCGGCACCATTTGGCGAACGAGTTCTGGCCGACTTCAAATTCAGCTCGAAGCAGATTGAGACAGCCGTGACAGCCCAAATCCAAATTGACCATGTGATCATTGTTGTTCAAGACCTTGAGCGTGCAACACGCGACTACTCCCTCTTGCTCGGTCGTCGTCCGAGTTGGCAAGGGTCGCACCCAGATCATGGAACGGCAAATACCCTATTTAAACTCGATAACATTTATATCGAGTTACTAGCGGCAGCGGGCCAGGGAATGGCCGCAGATATCGTGACGGAAATAGTAGAGAACAGGGGCGAGTGCCTGGGAGGCCTGGTTTTTGCCACGCCAAATGTCGAGGCTTTTGTTGCGCATGCCAGAGCCAGCGGTTTGGCGGTGTCGGATCCTATGGCGGGCTCCGGTATCGACAAGATTTCAGGGGCTACGCGTCACTGGCAAAACGTGTTCTGGGACCCGACAGCCGCTCGGGGCCTTTTTTCGTTCTGCATCGAACACGACCCGGCCTCCGAGTTGCCGGAGGCCGCTATTACCCAAGGCGGCGCAATTTGTGGTGTAGATCATGTTGTCGTGAAGACGAGTAGCGCGAGCGCAGCAAAGCGATTTTATGGCGATCAGCTGGGGATTCGGCTCGCGTTAGAGCAGCATGTGCCCGAATGGGGTGGAACGCAGCTCTTTTTTCGCGCGAGTTCGATGAGTATTGAAGTCATCGCATCAGAAACTGCGCATGAGCAAGACGAGTTGTGGGGAATAGCATTGAAAACAGAGGATATTGAAAGCACTCATCAAAGATTGATCGACGCGGGTGTGAACACTTCTGATATCCGAGCAGGCCGTAAGCCGGGTACTCGAGTCTGTACCGTGAAGTCGCATACATGTGGGGTGCCAACGCTAATCATCACTGATCGGTCTTAGCCGGCCTGCCCTCCTGCTCCGGTCGCAACACCTCATACTAGCTGGCTGCAATCTAGCAGACGAGTACGGTAACAGGTCAGCGCCACTCCCTTTGCACTCTGAAGCCAAGCAGCACAGCTTGGTGCCGGCCCATTGGTCACCAATTGGAAGTCGGTGCGCCTGAATATGCGTCAACCTCACTGGTTTAATTCCGTATCATCTTCCTTGCGAAAAACTCATAAGTACGACGCGACTTTTGTTTTAGCTGGTCACTACAGTCTCCCGGATATGAAGCCGGATTGCATCGTGTCTCGAAGTTCAAATACAAGGTCCGTTTAGCCTGTCCGAGATAACACATTTCGTCTCGGTAATCCCCCGACTGCGTCCAATGAAAGTTCCCACGCGCCTCGTTAAGGTATGCCTCACATTCCGGCTCAGACAGAGGAGGACCATTGGGCGCCTCTGAGAACCAAATATGAAAAACGTCCTCATCGTTTTGCCTGGGTAGCTCTGAGGTATCCAATACAATCCAGCCGTACTCAATAGATGAAGTATTCGTAAGTGAGAAGGGCAGAGATTTGGTGAGCTGGTTACGGATCGCATAATCCTTTCCGGTGGATTCTGTAAGCCACGGATCCAGATTCTCATCCGGATCACACTCCACCAGATCGGGGTCGAAAGTGCCGCAATATTGATCTGTCTCGCTTTTTTCCGTTGCAACGATATAGGCCTGATAAAGCATCCAGGTGGGCAGCCCAGCGGGATCCGCTGTTGGAACAATTTTACTCGCGGTGGCGGACGTTTCGCTTTCGCAAATTTGATTGATTACCGATGCCGAGCAGGTGTACTACACATCGTTGGTCAATCCTTTGATAGTGACGGATGGCGTGGCGCTTAATGACTTCCATACCGACGTACCATCGGTGCAAGATGCCTTGTATCCTAATATCGCCAAACCGCCGCTATCCGACACTGACAACACCAAGTTAATCTCGCCATCCGCCGTATCGATGCGTTGGATTACCGGTGCCGCAGGTACAGTGGGTTTTCTTGGCGTCGCGCTTACAGTACGGGATGTCGTATTTTGGGCATTAGCCCCGTTGGCCGTCACGGTACAGCTGTAGCTCGCGCCATTAGTCAATCCATTGAGCGAGAGTGGCGATCGGGTGCCCGTAGTGGAGAACACGTTTCCATCATCAGTCAGAGCGTAAGCGCTCGGACGATAGAACATCTGGCTGCACCTCATGCGGTTTGTCTGCTCGGAGGTAAACGCCTGCATGGCCCGGTCTTCACTGTAGTTCATGAAGTTGTCAACGCTTGAAAAAACGCCGCAAGAAAAAGACGCGCTGGATCCAAAATCCGGACTGAGTTGTGACGGCGTATCATTGATGAGATCAGCCTCTCTATAACCGGAGCCGCAGCTACCAACTGGTTCGAAAGTGTGCAGCAAGCCCAAATAATGCCCCACCTCGTGGACCAGTGTTCGGCCCTGATCAAAAACCCCATATCCGTTATCGCGCCCCCCAATCACGCTGTGTAGCATGACCACGCCGTCCTCAACGCCGTTGTCATATTGCGGATAAGTCGAGTACCCCAGCGAGCCCCGCCCGCCCGCATCATTTGTATAAATATTGAGGTACCTCGATGGATCTACCGCGATCGCTGCTTTGAACTTTGAATTGGCTTCAGCACCCGCATCTTCAAACCAGGCATCATTTTCAACATAGTGAATAGACTCCAGCGAAAAGCGAATCGCGGTGTCCACTGCTGAGGCACCCCCGCCACCTGAGAAGTCCTCGTTCAATACGCGCACTTGCTCGAGTATCCTCTCCTTTGACACGTATCCGGTGCCATCCGCTTTGTGAATCACATGAAAGTGAATGGGAATGTTTAAATATTCATTTGCGTCGGGGTCGTACTCATCCCGAATGTTGGTATTCCCCAAGCTACAATCTTCAACCTGAGCAGATAGCTGCTCATCCCGCTTCTCGGGTTTGGCGAACCGACTCGGCGGCCTAGTTGTGCCGCATCTCAAGCCCTGCTCTTGAAAGACGGCTGACTGCTGAAAGTCGGCTAACGCCAGGGGGTTCGCACCCAGCGAACCATCGTTTATTTCAAGATCGGTGCCGACTTTGGCTAGACCCGACTCAGTAACGAAGGCCTGCCTCTGCCCGCTTTGGCGGCACCGCAGCGTGTAGGATTGCGCGTTGCCCGCCCACGAGCCTTTATCAAAATATACCGTGAGGGAGCCATCCCCTGAGTCGATTTGAGTGATGGTTGGGGGCATCATCACTTCGCGAGCAAACCGGGCTTCTACCGTGCAATCAGAGACAATCGGACCGGCGGTAAAGATACTGCCTGAGAGGGTCCCCGGGCACGTTCCGGAGACCCCAGAAATGGAGTAATCCTGATCGGGCGTCAGGGTGAAGGAAATCGTCTCCCCCTCCTTCACTGACTGCAGCGTTGAGGGATTTATCGATCCCCCTGCAGTAGCGCTTGGACTCACCGAGTAACGCGTGCCCGAGCCGGTTGATGTTTTTTCCAGACACGCTGATGAGGCGGCTGAAAACTGCCGGACCCTGCCAGCCATCACAGCCGGCACCCTCTCGGGCGCCACACCGTACTCGTGGTTCATCCCAAGCGTATTCGCCACATTCCCCATACCACCAGATAATAGATGGCAGTAGCTCATAATGGTGCCGTTTTGGGCGCCCGCTCTGCCTCCGGTCAGGGAGCCCAGACCAGGATAGTAACGACTTCCAGACCAGCACTCCGAGCCGCTCTCGGAACCGTAACACGCGTCTACCGGTGAGTCGTTGCCATCAATACCTTTGTAACAGTGCGTGTGTAAGGATCCAAAGTTGTGCCCCAGCTCATGAGCGGTCACCAGTCCATCCCAACTGATATTGTCTGGGTCGGTCGGGGGCTGCACTCGCACACCGCTGACGGAATAGCCGGCTGTTTGGCTACACAAGACATCCAGATAGGCAACACCACCACTTACGTTTGAGGCCAAGTGAGACACGACCGTTCGATCGCTGTCCGCCTTATTTCGCCGCCAATATTCCCTCACCTCTCTTAATCGGGTGCTGCCATTACTGGTCACTTGGTAGGGATCGTTGTTGTATAAAACGAGCTCACTCACCTGAAGCTGTGTTTTCAGTTCCCGCTCGTAAGTGAGACTGGCGTAGGCGTAGACTTGCGCCACGTAATCGCTCGCAGCCTCAGCGCTACCGAGCGCGGCGTATAGGTTGTCATCCAGCTCAACTGCTAACTTTGCGATATAAAGTTCGCCGTCCTGTAAATCGGAACCAAAGCCAAAATCAACCTGCAACTCTCCGTAATCGTCGTCAAATCGATAAACCGACAAGAAATAACTCTTCGCATCGGGATCAGCGATAAAACAGGTGCTGTATTCGCAGTAATCCAGATCAGACCACACTGATGCAGGATTAGGATTATCCGAGACATAGACGTTCGCACTCCCCGGGCCGCGGCTCACAGCACCCACGTAACTCTGCCCCTGGGGAACCTGAATTTGGTATGGGCCGTACCACCCTTGACCAGACCCAACGGTAATACTGCCCGACTCTTGTGGTTCTGGCGCCGGAGGGTCTGACTGATTAAGTGCGGCCGGGTCATATCTCTCTGGGATTAACTCTGGCGGGATAATGAAGTCAGGGTCCGTTCCCTGGGGCAACGCGGCGTCGGATTCGTCGACGGGCATCAAGCGGAACCCTGAGCTCTGCAGTTCTCCGCGAAACTTACCCGAGTTCGTCTCAAGAGAGAGTGTTGCTTCACCCGTTGCGGACAAAATCAGAAAAGCAAATGTTTCGGGCTGGTTCTTTTGGTAGCCACGATAATAGCGCTTGCGCCCACCCACGGCCTCAGAATCTAACCGCTGGCCGTCCAACAACACGACCCGAGGCGTGCGAAAAGGCTCATAAGCTCGCAGGGTTGCCTCTACCGATCCACCATCCTCAAGTGTGATGGAGAGCGTTAGCTGGTCTGGATGAGTAGCGTGAGCAGTGACGAAGTCGGCTCGTAAGAGGCCGGCCTTACGCGACAGATCGATGGTTTGAGTGGGCTCGCTAGCTAGCGCTGAGTAGGTCGTGAGCGCCAGTAGCAGTGTGAATACGTTTGGAGGTCTCCACACTTTTTAGCCTCAATAACTCGGGATGCCCGTCCAGCCCCGCCGACTTATGGCAACAGATCAATACGTCTTACCAAACACCAACCATCAATCTTCACCGCATCGTCCAGAATTAACTGCACCTTTTTACCGGTGATCATGGCGAGTTGGGCGGTTTGGAACATCTGCGATGCGGTGGCTTTAGTGGTTTGGCCACTGGTGTTCAGGCAATCAAAAGTCACAAAGGAGTCGGCTGTGGAGCAGTCCAAAAACGTGCCTGCAGGAGACAGCATTTGAGCGCTGGGCGGGGGATCGATTCGCGCCATACACGCCCCATAGTTCACGTGCTCTTGTAATGTGGTTTGTATCGTCGCTTCCTGCGTCAAGCCTTGGGTTGCAAAAACGGGGTGGGCAACCGCAGACAAGAAAAACGCTACGAGTAGCGCTGTGGGGTTGGCTAAATTTGCATCCGCTTTATTCATAATCGTCATGGCCAAAGTGCTTAACTGCTTAGCTGAAGTAGGCTTTATCAAGGGTCATCTTATTACAAGCTTTTCACATCGACCAACCCCCTCTTTTCAGAGGTCAGCGTTTAGCCATTTCGGAAGCATGGCCTTCACATCATACTCGTCATCGCCCTCTCTACGTGGCGCGTATTGAGCGAACGCCTGTTGTATCTCCTGATGACGCTCGGCGATACGCACGCTATTAAACGCGTGGGAAACCACATAAGGCTCTCCCGCTAATATCTGGGGTAACACGGCCTTCGCGAACGCTTCCACTGGCATACCATACTGCCGCATAGGTTCTGGAATTAACTCGGATCCGACAAATCCCGGGGCAATCATGCCAACCTTGATGAAATCTGGGAGCTCGGATCTCAGGGCGTCAGTCAACCCCAACACTGCGTGCTTGCTGGCCACATAAGCCGCCGCCTGTTCCACTGCCACAAAAAAGCTGTTTTCCGAGCCCGTGTTATAAAGCGCAGCGGGCGTTCCCTGTTTGATCAAGCGCTGTCCAAAAATCTTGCAACCCAGCCAAACGCCCTCAAAGTTAACCGCCATCACGCGCCGCATTTCCTCGAGAGCGCAATCTACAACCGACCCTGGTTTTTGCCCTACACCCGCGTTATTGATCACCAAAGCGACGTCACCAAATGCGCTAAAAGCCTGATCAGCAAATGCCTCCAGCTCTGCCGCAACGCGGACATCCAGAGAATAGGCGTGCGCGGCAATGCCGTCTTTTTCCAGTATCGCAACAGCCTCATCCAAGCGATTTTGGCGGGGCTCGCCAATCACGATGTGGGCGCCCCTGTGGCCACAGGCTCGAGCCAAACCGAGGCCAATCCCGGTAGCGCCCCCCGTTATGACAACGGTTCTATTCTCTAGCTCCAGCACATTCATTTACCTTGGGTATTGAGTTGCTCGCTACCAAAGTAGCAGACGGGATCACCAGGGATCGTCGTTGGGAGGCTCAACCGCTTCGATTTTGGCATTAAGGCAATACAGCACACTCT
>JAYOEE010000069.1:0-11630 GCA_038106565.1 Halieaceae bacterium | reverse complement strand
GAACGGCGCTTGAGCTCGCGGGTACAGGGCAAGCCGATGCCAGCAGCCTGAAAACGGCAATCAGTACTGCGATGCATATGGCCACTATCGCGACCAAAGATTCGGCCTAATTAATGGGGCGGAAAATCAGGTCGGTTAGCAGGATATGAGCTGATCGTAGCATTGCGTCGTTGACCAACTGATACAGGCTCGCCGGTACTGATATCGCTCGATCACATCATTAATACCCATTCCTGCTCGTCGACTATGGGGTCTGGAGCTGCGTCGAATTGAGCGTGACTGATCTCGGCGAGCCGATACAATGCCTACCTGCAACCCAATTGCGAAGGTTTCATGACCGAATACAGCTTTTCCTACACTGCGGGAACTCTGGCCCAACAGCCCGGCAATGAGGCGCTATGGAGTTTTAATCACGCCGATATGCTCCCCGGCCCTGGCGGTGGTGTTTTTCTGCATGCGCAACGCACAGGCGAAGGCATGCTGGTACAACCCGATGTCGCTCGAGCGCTGGAGCTATGCGTCCCGTTTCGCACGCTGCGGGCACACACCCAGCACGTAATATCGCTGCTGCCCGCCCTAAAAGATCATGCTGACCACACCCGTCAGACATTAATGAGCATCGCCCAACAGGGCCTAATGGAATCAAGTGAAGCAGCATGGCAGAGAGTGACGGCGAATATCGTCCCTGAACAACACGCAGCCCGCTGTCGGCTCTTCATTCTTACCTGCGATAGACCTCAGGCGCTGGAGAGGCTGCTGGCCCCGCTCGTAGCGCAAGTATCTCCAGAAACTATAGAAGGCATATGGGTTATTGATGACTCCAGACTGTCTGAAAGCGCCCAAGAAAACGTATCCATTGTCGAAGCAGGGCAATCAGGCTGCCCTGTTCCCATTCATCATTTCGGGGAGCGTGCACGCCAGTCTTTCATTGATCAGCTCCGTGAGGCACTGCCTGCGCAATTGGACTCCATCAGCTGGTTACTGGATCGCGCAACCTGGGGGAAAACCCCCACTTATGGATTAGCGCGCAATCTCGCCTTGTTATTAAGTGTTGGCAGGCGCGCACTCATACTCGATGACGACACGCTCCCTGAGGCGATTTCTCCACCCAAAACGCCAGGGGCATTTCGCTTTGCAGAAATGAATCAGCGGGAGGCCACGTTCTATCCATCGTCCGACGAGCTTGAGCGCCATGCACTCGCGCTGCCAGATTCTCCTGTTACGCTCATGCTGCAAAGCTTGGGCATCCCTCTGGGATCGCTACTACGGCAACAATTGTCTGGGCACAAGGCCCTAGAGGGGATGAGCGGCGCGCTGATTGCTCGATATGGATCCGAATCGAGAGTTTTACTGAGCCAATGTGGTTCATGGGGAGATACTGGCTCCTCCGGACTTAACTGGCTCTTGTCCCTGCCAACAAAGTCTGTGCGCAGTCTTTTGGAGACAGGCGCCGCCATCAACGAATCGCTGTCGCCCCAGTACTGCTGGGCAGGGCACAGTGGGCCCGCTGTCACACCGTTTGGTGCCATGTCACAGTGGACGGGCATCGATCACCGGAGTCTACTACCCCCCTACTTACCTGCCGGTCGCAACGAAGACTTGCTGTTCGGCATTATGTTGCAACGCCTGCACCCCGAGGCTGCAGTGTTTAATACTGCCTGGGCGATCAGGCATGCCCCGCTCAGTTCGCGCGGCCTCGACTCGCTGGAGCCTGCCAACGCACAACCCGGTATCAGTTTGCTTGCCGATTGGTTGGGGCGAGAACCCAAAGACCAGTATGGACTGTCACCAGAGAGACGCCTGACTGGCTTGAGTGAAGACGTCATGCGACTGGCCGATATGGACCGCGACGCGAAAACGACTCTGATACAGAGACAACTCGTTGGCCGACGGTGCGCGCTGATCAATCAGTGCGTAGAACAAATCGAGCGCATAGAGCAGTTGGGGGAGCTACCCGGTGTCAAGTCTTGGCAGCATTTCCTCACCGAATCGCGGGACCGCTTATTCCACGGCATTCAGACTGGGTCGATGATGAATGAAGTCGAAGAGGAGAGCGGCGCCTCTATTGATTTTGCTTCGCTAGAAAATCATGGGCGTCGCTTTGCTGCGGCGCTGAGAGCTTGGCCAAGTCTGTGCGATGCGGCGAAAGAGATCTGCGCCTGAACCGGCGACTAGGCAAAAAACCGATCCATAAATAATGGATCACTGGCCAGCAGTTCACTGGCGGTGTGTTTTAAGTTGCGGATATTGCCCTTGGAAGCGTCATCCATATCGTCACTCGCGTAGTTCAGTGGTATTTGCAAGCGCTGATAATCCTCGCCCAGGAAAAGTCGCATTTGATAATCCGCCGCCTTGGAAACGCCATCAAACATACAGTCCAGCAATGAAATTACCCACAGCGCACTGCCCCATGTTTTGGCCTGATGGTACGGGATCGCCCGCGTGAGTTCTCCTGTACCCAGCGACAATAACTTGATCGGCTCTCCGGGAAAAAGCTTGCGCGCTTCGGCAAATGCAGAAACCGAAGGTGAATTGATAAAAATGCCTCCGTCAATGAGCACGTGCTGATTTTCAGCCGTATCGAGCGGTTTGGGTTCAAAATAAGTGGGCGCTGCTGAGGTGGCTCGGGCAGCGTCTCTACAGAGAATCTCTTTATGATTTTTATGCCAGCTTTTTAAAAAAACCGTCTTGCGATTTTGAATATCGTAGCTGGTAACCATAGTCGGCACCTCGCAATCTGCAAGCTTTGACTCGGCAAAATACTGCGCCAGCACCGCCTCCAGCCCCTGATGGGAATATGCCTCCTCTAAAATACCGCCCGCCGTCCGTAATTTTCGCCACAGTGAGTGCTCGAAAATTTTGGCCCCATGATCTTCGTAGAGCTTGACCACCCGCCTCGCTGAGAACTGCGCAGGCTTACCGACGCCCGGACGCGATAGACCCAGGGCAAGGATACCGCCGGTAGACGTTCCGACCATCAGATCGAACAATTCGCAGGCGGGTCTGCCCATTTTTCTCTCGATATGGGCCACCACCATCGCAGGAATGATGCCCCGGATGCCCCCCCCATCGATCGCCAGCACTCGTTTGGTCACTTGCTCCTCCGCATCGCTACTCAGCCAATCTTCGGGGCCCTTGGTTCAATGTGTAGCGTCAACCGCTATTGAATTTCGCAGCCCCCGGACTATAGGTGATCATCGCGTCCTTAAAGTTTTTAAATAAATTTTTCTGTAAACACCTATATATTTGCACTTCACCATTCTTTGGCAGAGCGAGCACCCAAAATCAAAAATTTGCTTTTATTAAATTGAAAATCCTTGGTTTCATTATCATAATTATCTTTCACGTCAGCGAGTTAATTACATTATGTCTAAATTAGCACTCCTTAAAATAGCCAAATCAAAAACAGTGGCAAGAAAGGCAGCCAGCCAATTAACCACCGCTGAGGTCGATGCCGTTATTCGTAACCTGCAGGCCGCCAAGCAGTTTCTTGCCAAGCAGGCTGCTAAAAAAGATAGCGCTCAAAAAGCCAAACAAATCAAAAAGGTGATGTCGATGCTGGATCAAATGGGCCTCAAACCCGAAGATCTTGGCAAGCCGCAAAAAAGAAGCGCGAAAACCGCGCGAAAATCGGCACCCAAACGTAAAGTGCCGCCGAAGTATCGCATCACGGTGAGAGGCGTGGTGACGGAGTGGTCGGGCAGAGGCCGCATGCCCGTTGTCTTTCGAGATGCACTGGGAAAAAAAGGCGATCTCAGCCGCTATCAAATCAAGTAAGCAGGAGAGCCAGTCGCATTGCGCTCTGGCACGGGCTTTTACCTTCCAATCTGCTGACCCGCTTCGTTAACTTTTTACGCATCCGCTCCACACATAAGGTATTGCACGCTGGTCTGAAAAATAATCGCTTCGTACTGCGTTTTTTGGCGGGCCAAAACCATCCCAGCATCGCCCTTTAAAAATTCACTCTTGTGCCGCGTAGAAATATAATTCAACGGAAGATTTGACGCGGCGCTGTCCATGGCGATGAGTTTCCTGGCCCTCCTCTCTCTGGCGATTACAGGAGCGGGCCTCTACCACCACTTTAATCGCCGCATGAATTGGACGTTGATCCCGAGCCTGGAAATAGGCGCTGGCTTCTTTGTCGCGGCTGTCATGGCGAGTGCAGCGCTGAGCACCGCTGTGCTGTCTGTTTCGCACACGAGCTATTTAGTGGTCACCATAAGCGTATTACTGTCTGGCGTGCTGCTCTTTTCACGCGCTGCATTGCATTACCCCGGCTTGATGAGATTCTGGACGACGACGGGAACTTCAATACCGGGCGGCGTTGCGCTGACGATCATGGCGGCCTACTTACTGCTGATTCTATTGAATAACCTGTATCGGGATATTTTTCCCTGGGATGCATTCACCACATGGATGTATCGCGCAAAGGTGTGGGTGCTGACTAATGAGGCGGTCGGTTTCTTTTCACTCAGTGAATGGCTCGACGCTGAAACCTCCGGATACACGCTGAGCGCGGCGCACTATCCCATTTCAATATCGGCCATCGCCGCACTTTCGGCATCGGTGTCGGGCGGTTGGAGCGATCAGGCGGCGAGTCTGCCCTGGTTCTTTGCCTCTGTTGCCAGTGTGTTGCTTATGGTGGGCCTCTGTCAGCTTCAACATCCCGGCAATCAGCTCGTGTCGCTAATCTGCGGTGCGCTGTTAATCACCACACCCCTGATGCACCTTCACGGCGTGCTCGCGGGTTATGCGGACTTGTGGGTAATGGGCACCAGCGGCATGGGCCTGGCCGGCCTCTGTATCTGGAACCAGCAACGCTCCTCCAGGGTACTTTTCCTCAGCGTGATGCTGCTCGCGCTCGGTTGTTTTTGGAAGGCCGAGGGCTGGTTATGGCTCACGATTGGGACGCTGACGATAGCGGCTCAGGGTTTATGGCAAGCGTTTGGTTGGCGGGCAGTGCTTGCTGGGTGCGTGCTCGTTGCGCTTGGCTGGGTCATTCAGCCACTGAACCTCGGGGTGCTCGGTACCTGGGGAGTCGATTCAGAGGGCTTTAGGCTCGGCGCGCTGGGGACCATCGGCATCAGGCCCTACAACCCTTTTGATGATTATCTGCACATGACGCTGTGGCAGGGCAATTTTCTTCTCATTGCGCCGTTATATCTGATCGCCATAGCACGGATGCTCTTTGGAGACCCCAGACGGTTTAGCGGATACCTGCTAATGGGGGTGGGGATAGCGGCGTCTCATGGGGTCATATTTGGCCTGTCTGCCTATTCAGAGTATGCGCAGATTGGCACCGCGATCAATCGCCTCCTGCTTCAATCGCTGCCGGTTTTTATTGTCACGATCACGGCGGCCTGGCGACTTGAGGCACCCAGCACTCCTGTTCACACCACCGACTCAGGGCGCGGATCAAGGCCTCAACTCAGTGCCGCACTGCTGGCTACGGTGGGCATAGCCATCATCGCCTTACCTTGCCTGTTGCTCCTATATGGGCACAGCGCTGATGACGAGCGTGGCGAGAATATTCCGGCGTCCTCTTTCGCCTACACAGCGTCCGAGCTGGAGCCCGTGGTGGGCCGTCTTGTCGAGGGACCTCAGGGCTACCAATTCGAGGGAGACCAGGCCCCGATCGGTGTGGCGGCTGCGCCAATGACCTCCCCCGGCACTCCGCAACCTCGATACCTGATCACCCAAAGTTGGATGACCGAGCCAGAGGCCATCTCGTTTTACTGGATTAACACCGATACGCCGCAGGTTCACTCCACGCCGGTCATGCTGTCTGGGGATTCCGTTATTGATATGGCTGGCTTCCCGGATTTTTGGCAAAGACCGATTCGGGAGATGGGCTATCTGGTGCAACCCGCGGCGTTTCACACCACCGCGCTGAAGTCTCTTTCGCTGAGCGATTCACTTTTCGATGCCCCATACGCATTGATCAATCACTGGACCACACCCGCCCCTCTCAGCCAGAAGTTGATCAACATGACGACCGGCCACAGTGAGGCACCGATTACGTTGCAGGGTTGGCTCACCCTCACACTGTTGGGGCTGTGTATGGTCAGCCTGATGGGGGCGGCCAGGCTTCGGGGCCCGCAGTCCAGCGCGACCCAGGTCTTGATTGTGGGGGCCGGTATTTTGTGGGCCGTAGGGAGTCTAGGTCACATCAATCAGGTCCTGGCAATTACCACGCCCACGATTGGCGAGGCAGATCCTTCTGTCGAGCGCCCCCTCTCGGGCGGACCGAAATTGCGGGAGGTATCGGACTTCCTCGCAAGTTCCGAAACAACAGCAGGACAACCAATTTTCGCGGTTGGGATTGATGATCAGGGCCGGTTTGACGCGGAACGGCTCCCCTTCATGATCGCTCCCATGGCCGCATCGGCCATTTCGGCGGCGCAATTGCAGCAGATCGGGCCACAGCTTGAAGGCGCGCTCGTTATTTTTGGCCAGGACGCGCGGCAACTGAACGATATTGCGACAGCGCTCATCAAACTCGATGCTGGCCGGCTACTGAGTCAGGGCGAGGGTTACGTCACGCTTTGGGTGGGCGGCAAGTGACGCACTCCGATCAGCACCACGATCGCGTGAGGGTGCTACACCTTGGCAAATACTTCCCGCCGGAACCCGGTGGCATGGAGACTTACCTGCGGGATCTCATGGAACACTCCTTGAAGCAGGGTGTTCGCTCGGCGGCGCTGGTTCATCAATCAAAGTCAGGCATAAAGTCGCTTGAGGAGCGCTATGAGGTGGACAGTGGGAACCTCACGATTGTCCGTGTCGCGTCGTGGTTCCGGCTGCTTTTTACGCCAATCAGCCCCGCTTTCCCCTTTGTGCTGAATCGGCTGATCCAGCGTTTTCAGCCCGAACTCCTGCACTTGCACCTTCCCAACCCATCCGCATTTTGGGCCCTGCTACTGCCCGCTGCGCGGCGTGTACCGTGGGTCGTGCATTGGCAGTCGGACGTACTGACACCAATAAGCAGCTGGGTGCTCCGATTCTGCTACGTATTTTACAGACCCTTTGAATCGGCCTTACTCAAACGCGCCAGCACGATCATCACCACCTCCGAGCAATATCTGAGTTCGAGCCGCACATTAACCCCGTTCACAGATCGCTGCTGCGTCATCCCGCTGGGTCTCCGCGACCGGTTTGGCCCACAAGAAATAGAGGCGACCAGTGGCGCGAGTGACGGCCCGATTAGGGTACTGGCCATCGGGCGACTCGCGCACTACAAAGGATTCGACACTTTGTTGAGAGCGATCGCAAAAGCCCCGAATACGCAGTTGGATCTGGTGGGGAGTGGCGAGCAGTCTGATCATCTCCAGGCCCTGTCGCGGTCATTGGGAATCGAGGGCCGAGTACGCTTTTGCGGCGCCATTAATGACACGGAACGCGACGCGCTTTTGCGGGCCTGCGATTGCCTGTGCCTGCCTTCGGTTGATAGAACCGAATCGTTTGGCATTGTGTTATTGGAGGCGATGAGTGCCGGCAAGGCGTGCGTGATATCAGACGTGCCGGGGTCGGGCATGGCGTCTCTTGTGGAGGCAAACGTAACTGGTCTGGTGGTCCCCATGGCAGACCACGACGCGCTGGCAGCCGCGTTGACAGAGTTGGCTCAGCACAGGCCTTTACTGAACGAGATGGGTGCGCAGGGTCGCAGAAGATTCGAACAGGGCTTCACCATCGCGACTTCCACCGACGCTGTGCTAGCCCTTTACCGGCAACTTGAGCCCTCGACAGATCGCGCTCATAGGGGCCCCGATTAGCCTGAATCGGCATCAAGCCTCTGGCTACTGGAGCATGACGCTGCCATGAGACGAGCCCGCTCCTCAGTTGATGGGCCACATCGCCTCTGCGAAACGATCAGCGCACCCATTAGCTGCGATTGCCTCGGTTGTGTTCGCAACAAAGCTTAGAACCCTGCCGACGGGCATCGGACACCGGGAAGCAATGGTAAGATACGCACCTGCCAAACGGGCCCTCGCAACGCGGAGTGGGGCTTGGTGGGGCAAAGCGAGGGCGAAAATGCCCGCACCCATGGTTTGCTTTGTGAGCGAGCCGCCTTAAATCTGCTGAGTGAGGGCAACAAACGTGTCGCAGAACGGCAAGCGAGCAGTGGTGACAGGCATCACGGGGCAAGACGGTGCGTACCTCACCGAGCTACTTCTGGATAAGGGCTATACCGTTTACGGGACCTACAGAAGAACCAGCTCGGTGGATTTCTGGCGGCTTAATGAGCTTGGAATCACTAATCATCCCGAGCTCAAACTCGTTGAATATGACCTGACGGATTTATCTTCTACCATCCGGTTGCTGGAGAAAGCTGAAGCGCAGGAGGTCTATAACCTTGCGGCGCAGAGCTTTGTAGGGGTGTCCTTTGAGCAGCCCATTACCACTGCCGAGATCACGGGCGTGGGCGCACTCAACTTACTCGAGGCCATTCGTACGGTCGATCGGTCCATACGCTTTTATCAAGCGTCGACTTCGGAGATGTTTGGAAAAGTTCAGGCGGTGCCGCAGTCCGAGTCGACGCCCTTCTACCCGCGCAGCCCCTACGGGGTAGCCAAATTATTTGCACACTGGTCGACCATCAATTACCGCGAGTCATACGATATCTTTGCCACGTCGGGTATTTTGTTCAATCACGAGTCTCCGCTTAGAGGTAAGGAATTCGTGACCCGGAAAATCACCGATGCCATCGCGCGCATCAAGCTCGGCACGCTGGATGTGCTGGAGCTCGGTAATCTGGACGCCAAGCGCGACTGGGGGTACGCCGCGGAGTATGTCGAGGGTATGTGGCGCATGCTGCAGGCAGAAGAACCCGACACCTATGTGCTGGCAACAGGCCACACGGTGACGGTACGGGACTTTGTTCGCCTGGCCTGCAAAGCTGCTGATATCGATATCGCGTTTGAGGGTGCCGGCGAATCCGAAGTGGGCGTGGACGCGGCAACCGGAAACACCCTGGTTCGCGTTAATCCCGATTTTTACAGGCCGGCAGAAGTCGATCTGCTGGTGGGTGATGCCAGCCGAGCCGCACAAAAACTCGATTGGCGCGCCACTACCACCCTTGAGGCGCTCTGCACCATGATGGTGGAAGCGGACCTTCGCAGACACAATAGCTGACCCCTCACCCACCATGACAAAGCGCGTGTTAGTGACTGGCAGCGAGGGCTTTACGGGGCGATATGTCTGCGACGAGTTTGCGCGCGCCGGCTGGGAAGTATGGGGCGCCGGGCTGCAACCCCAACCTGATCGACCACATTACCTGCAAATCGATTTGTTAAAGCCGGAGACGCTCACGCGCATCGTGGACGAGGCCGCGCCCGATGTGGTGGTACACCTGGCAGCCAGTGCGTTTGTCGCCGAAGACGATGTCACCACCTTTTATGGCATCAATTTGCTGGGCACCCGCCATTTACTGGAGGCGCTCAGCCACGGGCCTACGCCACCCACCTGCACGATCTTGGCCAGCTCTGCCAACGTCTATGGCAATACCTCCCTCGAAGTGTTGGATGAGGCATCAGCGACGCATCCAGCCAATGACTATGCGGTCAGTAAATTAGCCATGGAGTACCTGGCCAAAACCTATATGAATAAGCTCGGTATTGTGATCACCCGACCCTTTAACTACACGGGGGTGGGTCAGGAGCAGCGGTATCTGATTCCTAAAATCGTGGCGCATTTTAAGGCAAGGGCTGCGCATATCGAGCTGGGTAATACCGACGTAGCCAGAGACTTTTCTGACGTGCGTGATGTGGCGCGGTTTTATCGCTTACTTGCCGAGGCACGCCCCTGCGGCGAGACGTTTAATCTCTGCTCCGGAGAGGCCACTGCCCTCGAAGCCTGCATCTCCATGGCCTCAGAGATTACTGGCCACAATATCGAAGTGAGGGTGAATCCTGACTTTGTCAGAGAAAACGAAATCAAAACACTGCGCGGCAGCCGCACAAAGCTCGATGCCGCCATAGGCCGGGAAAGGCGCCATGGGATTCGCGAGACCCTTGAGTGGATGCTTGAGTCTTAATGCCGCGCCGCCAGCACTTTTTTGTAAACCTCGGCCGTGAGCCGGGCGGTTTTTTGCCAGCTCAGTCCTGACCCGGCGCATTGTAAAGGCCGACCGTTATCCGCCAATACGCGCTCGACCACTGTCTCCATGGCCTCTATCAGCGAATCCACCTCGAGCGGGTCGACCAGCAGATCGTGCTCACTGGAAAATTCTGCCATCGCACTGCCGCGGCTGGTGATCACTCTGGTACCAGACTGCTGCGCCTCTAAAGCGGGCAGTCCGAAACCTTCGTAGACAGACGGGAAAACCAGTGCGCCCGTGGCGCTAAGAAGCTTAGGCAGCACGCTGGCGTCGACAAAGCCCAAATACTGCGCCCAACCCCGACTCACCAACGCTTGGATTGCTTGGTGCTCGGCCTCACTTTGCCAACCCGGCCCCCCGACAAAAACAATGGGCCAATCGGTTTTGCCAGCTTCTCTCACCGCCGTATATGCCGCGCAAATTCGCAGCAGATTTTTACGGGGCTCAATGGTGCTGGTAAAGAGGAAAAAGCGCTTGTGCGAGAGCCCAAGCGGCTGCAGTAGTGCGCGACACGCATCCTCGGTGCGAGGCTGGAACTGATCGCCTGCCGCAAGCGGGATGGCGGTCACACGCGCTGCGTCTAATCCAAAGTACTGAATGACTTCCTCTCTGACACCGATCGAGTCGGTAATGATATGGGTCGCGCCCTCAGCCGCCTCGGCAATTTTTGCATCGAGAAACCGCACCCGCTCCGGGGGATGAAACTGCGGGTAGCGCTGAATAGAGAGGTCATGAATCGTGACCACCGTAGGGCCACTGAATCTGGGTAACAAATAGTTTGGCGAATGAAATAGATAGTCTTGATAATTTCGGAGCCTAACGTGCTCAACCACCGGTGAGGCCGCATTAAAAAGCTTCACCGCCAGAGGGTTCTTGGCCAAAAGTGCTCGTATGGCAGACAACCCGCCGAGGTCTGACTGAGATAGGTGCTGTTGACCAGCACCGTTGCCAGAATGCGGTGTGGCCATCTCCCCTTGTCTTCCTGAAAATGAAGTCTTTAAGACTATGCCGCTCGCGAAAAGCTTGAGTTCCTCAACCAGCGCGTCCTGCTGAAGGTGGTAGATAAGGCTCCGGGTGTAGGTCCCAATGCCTGTAGAGGGCTGTAGCAGTGGGTCGGCGCCCAAAATTACTTTAGACCCACTCACACTGTGACAACCTTACTGTTCAGTGGATGGTGACCGTCGTGGGATTAGATTCGGCAGTGGGGGTTTCGCGGAACTCTGACTTGCTCAACATCCAACCAGCCTCCTCACACAGTCGACCTAATGCAGCCAGCCACGTCTCGCAATCAGAGAGACAGAGCACAAGCTGAACGGATTGGGCATCCTGATGGCTTCGAAATACAAACCTGATCATATTTGCGATTTGCGTAATATCTAACTCGGTAACTGCGAACTCAGTAACGAACTCCCCGCCTGCTGGCATGTTGACCGGAAGTTGGATGTCTTCTCTCACCGATGACAGGTGGGGCGATGGACTCGACTTTAATTGCCCCTTTATATCGAGCCGCTTGAAGTGATTGAGTAAGTTACTC
>JAYOEE010000068.1:0-12130 GCA_038106565.1 Halieaceae bacterium | reverse complement strand
CACTCTCTGACCCATGAGCGCGGACATTCTGACCGCATTGCGCGCGTATTCCATGAAGATCAGGAAAGTGGCGCCATATGGAATAAAACCGCCGTGCAGGGCGATACCGTTCATGATGGCAGCCATGGCGAACTCTCGTACGCCGTAGTACAGGTAATTGCCGCCCGGCGACTGCTTTGAAATCCCCTCGGCACCGCTCCAGAGCGTCAAGTTAGAGCCCGCGAGATCAGCGGAGCCGCCCAGCAGCTCTGGCAAGTTCGGGCCAAGCGCGTTCAAAGATTGCTGTGAGGCTTTTCGGGACGCCACGTCAGCGCCTGCCTCCAGACACGCCGCGATGTAGGCGTTGGCTTGATCCGCGAAGGTCTCGGGCAAATCCCCCCTTAACCGGCGTAAGAATTCATCGGCCAATTCCGGAAAAGCCGCCCGATAGGCGTCAAAACCTGCTTGCCAGCTGGCTTCGGCCTGCGCGCCCTTTGCTCGCGCATCCCACGCTTCTCGAATCTCATCAGGCACTTCAAATGGTGCGAAAGGCCAGTCGAGCGCCTCGCGGGTCAGCGCAATCTCTTCCTCTCCCAGTGCGGCACCGTGACAACTCTCTGTGCCCTGCTTGTTGGGGCTTCCCTTACCAATGATAGTTTGACAACAGACCAGCGTCGGACGATCAGTCTCCGCCTTAGCCGCGCTCAGCGCCGCCTCCACCGCCGCAGCATCGTGACCGTCTACCGCTGGTATGACATGCCAGCCGTAAGATTCAAATCGACGCGGTGTATCGTCCGTAAACCAACCCTGCACCTCGCCATCAATGGAGATGCCGTTGTCATCGTAGACCGCGATCAACTTGCCCAGACCCAGCGTGCCGGCCAGAGAGCAGGCTTCATGGGATACCCCCTCCATCAGACAGCCGTCTCCCAGAAACACCCAGGTATGGTGATCCACAATCGCATGACCCTCGCGATTGAACTGTGCTGCCAGAGTAGCCTCAGCGATGGCCATCCCGACTGCGTTTGCCAGCCCCTGCCCGAGCGGCCCGGTAGTCGTTTCCACGCCCGGCGTATAACCATACTCGGGATGTCCCGGTGTTTTGCTGTGTAGCTGCCTGAACTGCTTCAAATCTGCCTGAGACACGTCATAGCCGGACAGATGTAAAAGGGCGTAGATCAACATCGACCCATGGCCATTTGAGAGCACAAATCGATCTCGGTTCGGCCAGTTGGGATTACCGGGGTTGTGGCTCAGCAGGCGATTCCATAGCACTTCAGCGATATCTGCCATGCCCATGGGAGCACCCGGATGGCCGCTATTAGCCGCCTGAACGGCATCCATTGCAAGGGCGCGGATGGCGTTCGCCAGTTGTATTTGAGACGGCATAGTGGCTCCAAGGGCACTCAGGGACAGTGAGGAGGCGTATTGTCGGCCAAGCGGGTGGCGCGGGCAAATAGACTTTGCGATTTTGCGGCCAGATTTTGATGCGATGGCTGCGCGGACAGCCCATTTGAGACGCTTTGTCGCATTCGCAGGGCGCTGTGGACCGGCAACGCTGAGCAAAGCGCTACGTTTTGCGAGGAAATAACCAGCGAATTTTTACCGATTTCTGCTTTTATGAAGGTTTTATTACCGGGCAGGCTTTGGGTATGATCAGGGAATCTGACTGCGGGGAAACCCGACGGGGTGAATGCGGTCAGACTATACGTATAGTCAAAGCAATAAACAGGTACGTCTACAGCGCTCAGGAGCCATCCAGACGCATAAAAGTAGCCGGCCAAAACACGCTAGGAGAAGCTCATGACCAAGAAAAACGTCATGCACGATGCTGTCCGCTATGCTCTTTGCATATCGACAGGTGCACTGGCCCTCAACATGGGGGTTGTTACGGCGCAAGAAGGCGATGACGAGGCAAATGACGTAGAAGAAATTCTCGTTACTGGTTCGCGCATTTCACGCTCCACCCTGAACTCCATCTCGCAGGAGACGATTGTTATCTCCGCAGACGACATGAAGATTCAAGGTGACATTTCAGTCGCAGATGCGCTGAGAACGTCAAACCTGAACTCATTGGGATCTTTCCGGGAATCGTCCGGTAACAGCGCTCAATCTAACGCCACCATCGATTTGCGCGGTGTTGGTGCGGGTCGAACCCTCGTCATGGTTAACGGACGTCGTGTCGCCGGCTCCCCCTCTTTGGGCGGTGGCGGTACCGTCAACCTGAACATGATTCCATTCTCTGCAGTTGACCGAATCGAAATCGTCGCAGACGGCGCCTCGGCCATCTACGGTTCAGACGCGGTAGCAGGCGTTGTCAACATCATCTTAAAGCGCGATTACGATGGCTTTAAGCTGAGCGGCCGCTTTGGTGATCGTGATCGTGACGACGGCGAAGAAGAGTCGCTGTCCATGTTGTTCGGTGCCAGCTCGGATCGCGGCAGCGTGACCTTCGGTCTGGAATACGACAAGCGCGACGCGATTTTCGACGCGGATCGTCACTTCACCAAGGCGAGCTACTCCGACCTTGATGGCGACGGCGATATCACCGGTTACGCCGAAACGGTCGGTGTCTCTTTCTACGGCTACACCGTGATCAACCCGCAGTACAACGGCCAACCCTTTGATCGTAACGACCCCAATACCTGGCTGGTCTACCCCGGCGCGAACTGCCCGGACGATCCTACTGGTTCTGGATTCGTGGGTAAGATGCGTTCGGATCTCGTATTTGGACCCAACACCGGTTACTACTGCGGTTACGCCTACGCGCTGGTATCAGCCAACCGGGCTAGCCTCGAGCGAACCAACTCCTGGGTGTCTGCCGAGTACGAAATCAACGACAGCGTCGACGTCTACCTCGATGCCATTATTTCGGATAACGAGTCATTTGGCCGTTACGCACCACCTGCGGCGCCTGGCCCAACTATCCCTGGCGACCCTCGTAACGACGTCGGTGCCAGCAGTGGCTGGTTCCGTTGGGTGGACATCGGTCCCCGAGATAACTACGTCAACGATACCCTGGTAGATGTCAACACCGGCCTGAAGTGGGATGTGACCGACAATGTGCGGGTCGACTTTAACTACTCGCACTCAGAGTACCGCTCCTCCTCGGTGGGCATGTACTATCTCAACTATGGCGGCCTTGAGTACAACGTCAACTACGGCATTGACGATTTCGAGACCTTCGTCAACAACATCAAGCACACGACTCACAACGACGACCGTCAGAATCTGACCCGATGGTCTGGTGGTGTCCAGTGGGATATGTTCGAGATGGCTGGCGGTACTGCTGCCGTGTACCTCGGCGCTGAGTACTACGAAATCAAGTACCAGGCGTTGGTGGATGCTCAGTCGGAAGCCGGACTGGTTGGTGGCTCTGCCGGCAACTCAGCGAGAGGTTATCGCGACGTTACTGCTTACATGGCAGAGGGTGTATTCCCCGTATTGGATTGGATGGAAATCTCCGCGGCTTTCCGCGCGGACGACTACTCCGATTTCGGTAACGCGACGTCACCGCGACTCGGCGTGAACGTAGCCATTCCCGGCTATGAGCAGCTCCGGCTGCGTGCGTCGTGGGGTGAAGGCTTCCGCGCTCCCGACCTGTCAGACCTCTACGGTGCAACGGCGTTCTCTGCATCGGGCGGTACTGACTTCTGGGGCTGTCAGCAGACTGGCCAGGACCCCTGTCCGTCTCGTCAGTTCGATACCTACATCGGCTCCAATCCCAACCTCGATGCTGAAGAGTCAGAGTCTCTCTCCTTCGGCGTAGACTGGGATTTCTGGGAAGGCGACATGATGAACTGGTCAGCTTCGGCTACCTGGGTACGCTTGACGCTCAAGAACACCATTGACTACGTATCGGCACAGGATCTGCTGAACCAAGACGCCACCTCTCGTAATTCCGGTGGCCCCGGTAGCCCCTATGTCACACGTACGGCAACGGGCTCGGTTGAGCGTATCGACGCTGGTTTTGTTAACGGCCAGCTAGAGGTTGATCGTGAGGCGCTTGACCTCGGCATCGGCGGTAACATCGATACGTCCTTTGGTGTCTTTAACCTGCGATGGATGGGAACCAAGTATCTCACCTACGAAGCAGAGGAGACCTACGGCAGCGGCGATATCTACGACGCGGCAGGCACGTTGGGCTTCCCTGAGTGGAGAATGAACGCTCAGATCAACTGGACCTGGAATAACTTCTTCGCCAACTTGGCGTGGGACTATATCGGCGAGTCCGATTCCAGAGTCAGTGACTTGTCCTATGATTCATGGGATCAGCTCAATGCTTCTGTTGGATACAACCTGGGCCAGTGGGGCCAGATCACGGTAGGTGCGAACAACCTCACCGATGAAGACCCGCTGCTCAATGACTTCGGTACAGAAGTCGACGAGTATCAGTATCCGAAGGTAGGACGTGTTGCTTACGTTCAGTACACCATAGAGTTCTGATATTTCAGAATCTCCAAACCTCGAAAAGGCCCGCATTTGCGGGCCTTTTTTTATGTTTCAGTGCCGTGAATCGCCACCGTGCGTTAAGCTAGCGGCCCCGTTGAGAGGAGCACAACAGGCATGGACGCATGGAGCCGGTTCTGGCAGCAAGGCCATACCACCACCTTCGGCGACTACTTTGAAGAGGGCTATGCCGGCCCCGTAAAAACCTGGCTAGACTCGCTGAAAGACCACCTCGGGCCAGAGGCCTCCAGTTTGCGCGTACTAGAGCTGTGCTGCGGGAACGGGTCCCTGGTGCCTTTTTTGGTATCGCTCAACCGCCCTTTCACCTACACCGGTGTTGATGCGGCAAACGTCTCGCTCCCGACCATGGTGCGCGACGCCGCCACCCATTCTCAGGGCGCTATTGAAATGGTGCCCAACACGCCAGTGGAAGCCTTGCCCGAGCACATTGTCGGAATCGACTGCTGCCTCTCTATTTACGGGATCGAGTACAGCGAGCTCCCTACCACCCTTAACGGCACGCTTGCGCGCATGAGCCCTGATGGAAAGCTGTTTGCGCTATTGCATCATCAGGATTCGATTGTCGCGCGGATGTCACGCAGGGCCGTGAGTGAATTTCACGCAACGGATATCGAACTGATAGAAAACGCACTCTCTACCATACACGGGGCGTTACAGCGGGTAGGCAGTGTTTCCGCTCTCAAGACAGACGCACAGTCCGAACAGGCCCGAAAGTTTATGAACGGTATGGCCAACAAGTACATCAAAGGTGCCACGTTAGAAAACGGGAATGCTTTCATGGCTGACCACGTACTAGCGGCCTTGCGGTTTTTCAAGCTGCTCAGCCAAAAATCCAAGGTCCGTGAGCAATTCATTTCAGAATTACGAGAGGAAGCTCATGCCGCGCTTGAGCGTCACCAGCAGATGGTATCGGTGGCTAAAGACGCCGCAGACATGCAAAATCTGTGCTCGGCAATGGCTGCCATGGGGTGGTCTGACGTTCAAACCCAAGAGTTGACTGACAAGGACGACATCATCGGATGGACACTTACTGCAAAGGCCTGATCTTCATTTTCTCGGTGACCGTTTGCCTGGGCGCTCAGGGTCAGTCTTTTATGGACTGCTCTGAGATAACCGACGATACCGCCCGCCTGGCGTGTTACGACGACGCCGCAGCCGCCATCAAGGCGTCGCTCGAAAAACCCCAGACTGGGTCTAGCGAGCAACGGCAGGAGCAACGCAACGCCGAGGTGGCAGCCATCGTTTTTGGAGAAGAGGCTGCCGTGGTTCTGGAGGAAAAAGTTCCGGAGCAGATTACTTTCATCATCAAGGATGTGCTCTATACCCAGCGGAGAGAGACCATTTTTGTGGCGGAAGATGGCAGGTTATTTAAGAAGATTGCTGACACCACCGTGACCATCAAGGCCGGAGAACGTGTGCGAATCGAGGATGGATTCTTCGGAGCAATATTCCTGGTCACCGAGAAAGGGGTTCGTATCAAGGTAAAGGAGCGTTAACTAACCCTTACCAAATAAGCGGACGCTCGCATCTTTGAGTTGGCTGATGTCGGTCAGCCAATCCTTCATCGCGCCACCGTAGGCCAGTCCGCTGCCAAGCCCGGAACGGTTAATCGGCTGACGCACCTGTGCCGCACTCGGCGTCATAACAGGTCGCTTCGTGGCGTGAGGCGCAAAACACTCTGGCACCTCTGGTAGTCCACAGAAAGCGAGCAGCGACTGAATTTCGGGCTCCGGTGTTTTCACCAATCGGCTGTAATGCAAGTGATAGATCCGATCGGGAAATAACTCTGACCAGTGACGCATCAACATCAGATAACCCTGCCAGTAAAAGATCAATCCTTCCAAACTGTTGCTGTATTCACGACCCTCCGGGAAAAAATGTCGATATTGCGACACGATGTTATCGAGCGGGTCCCGAACCACGTGAACAAACCGTGCGTTCGGACAGACCTTGAGTATGAGCGGGACGTGCAGAAAATTTTCCGGCGTCTTGTCAACGAAGTGCAGATGCGAACCCTTGCAATAGGTGTTCACGATATCGAGATATTGCTGAAAATAACCCTGCCACCGCGCTGTCTCGGAGGAGGTGATGGCGTGACGATAACCGCCATCCCGCTGCAAGTCAGCGCCCCTGTGTCCCATGAATGCCAGTTCGTCGGTCACATCGACGTCGGGATGCGAAGCCAGTATCTGCTCTACCAAAGTCGTGCCAGATCGGGGTTGCCCAATGATAAAAATAGGTTGCCGCGAATCGTCCTCTACAGGGGGTAGCGGCCACCCCTCGATGGTAAGCAGTTCATCAACCAGGTGGCGAAACCCTTCGCCGTTGAATGGTCTCGAGGCACTGACCAGATCATTCCCGGCCTTCAAGTGTGAAAAGGCCATATCCGGTAGCCCCGCCTGATGCCAGATTTCAGCGCGAGCAAGATGTAAGAGCCCGAGGTAACCATCCTCCTCTTCGGAATCAGCAAGCAGCGCGTCGAGGCGCGCACCATCAGCGGCAGAGAACTGGGCTGTCTTCAACCCGGCCAGACTCCACCAGCCCGTTGCAACGTGCTTTCTGTCTGCTCCACCGACCAAGAGGCGATATGCCGCCTCGGCCTCCCCATGATTGCCCAGAGCCTTGTGAGCATGCCCCGACAGCAAGCTGGCACGGGGATGTTCGTCATGCTTGATCAGTGCGATCGCTTGCAACGCCTCGTCCGGTCGCCCCGAGGACAGCGCACTAAAACCCTTCTCAACAGCTTGATCGACAGTCATCTGAGCGGTCCCGACTCACTCTGACTTACTGGCAGCGAGATGCTGATCGAAAAATTGCTCCACACGCTCAAACAGCTCAACCGTATTCTCAGGGGTGTAGAACCCATGTTCTTCCTTGTCTTTTACCAACCAGTCGTAGGATTTACCCGCCTCATCGAGCGCGTCCCTCATCACTTCCGCATGCTCAAAGGCCGCGCGGTAATCGTCTTTGCCGTGAACGATAAACAGCGGAATATCCAACTCCTCAGCGCGGCGAGCCGGGCTCTGGGCGGCTCGCTCTTCAGGGTCGCTCGGCAACGTTTTATCGAGGTAGGCGCCACCCCAGCGGGTCGTGGCGATGTCACCAGAGTTATAGAGCAGATCGAGATCGTACACGCCAACATAGCCAATCGCCGCACTGAATAACCCGGGCTCGACCAGCGGCGCCTGAAAGGCGGAGTAGCCGCCAAAACTGCCCCCAAATATGCCAATCCTGTTAGCGTCCGCGACGCCGTCAGCGATTGCCCAGCGCGTGCCATCGATGATGTCGTACTGTGTGATACGCCCCCATTCGCCATAGCCCGCCTGCCGGAAGGCATCTCCAAACCCCGTGGAGCCACGGAAGTTCACCTGCAATACCGCGTACCCGCGGGTAGCAAGTGACTGTACATAGGTGTCGTAACCCCAGTAGTCGCGCGCATGCGGACCACCGTGAGGCATCACAACCAATGGAAATGGGGCCTCCCCAACGGGCGGCGTCGTGATATAGCCATGAATTATCTGGCCGTCCCTTGCCTGAAAGCTGATCCCATCAGTGCTGGCCAACAACTTCCCCTCGACACTGGGAAACATGTGCATCAGAAATTTCAGCGAGCCGCTACCGAGATCAAACAAATAGAAACTCGGCGGGTCGTTGGGTGCCGACAGACGAACCACAAACTTTTGATTGTCCGACGTTTTGGAAACCAGAGAGACCGTGTGCGCGGGGAATTTATTCTGTAGCGCACCTTTGATGGCTGTGAGGGGATGATCCTGCAGTAGCGGCACAAACTCTGGATAGTGACGATTAATTTGTACCCCATAGAGGCGGTCGTCGTCGTCAAAATAGGCCCATTCCACATCCGTATCGGGTGCCGAGTAGATTTTCTCTACCTTTTTAGATTTCAGATCAAAACGATGGAGGCCCCAGATGCCCTTCTCGTCTGCGTACGAACCAATCACCAGTAATGCGTCCGCTCCCGGTTCAAACCCACGGATCCTGACTTCCTCGCCGAACGGCATCTCCACTTCCTGCCACTCTCTGGATCCGCGGGGCAGGTAGGAAAAAATCTGATTATTGTCATCGTCGACACCCTGAACAAAACGGGGGGCCATATCCTCATCGGGTACAAACCGTGCGCCACGCAAGCTCGAGCGCGCTTCGCGACTAATCCTGCCGCTGTAAATGTTTACTTTGAGTGCCTGCGGGATGCCATCTTTTCCGGGCGGCCAGGCAAAGGGAAAGCTTTGTATCAGAACGTGTCGATCATCAATTTTGCCCAGTAAATCACCGTAGGCGAGCGCAGGCTCCTCTGCATTAATGCCATACAGATACTTCGGTGCGCTGCCGTCTGCATTGACCGCATAAATCTCCCCGTAGGATCCGGGTGCTTCCCGCCCCGCGCGCTTGCGCAGAATCGTCATCACCAAGCGCTCACTGTTGATCCACTCAAACCCACCCACTTCGGCATCATAGAACCCGGAAACCGACACCACCTCGAGATCCGCGGTCGTGAGCACGGCCAATGCCCGTCGCTCTTCGTGCACCACATCCACGGCGAGGTACTTCCCATCCGGGGAGATTTCAGCCTGTCGAAACTCAGCCTGAGCTGCCAGCTCCTGATAACTCGGCACAGCGACAGAATCTGCCGAAATTGAATGGCGTGCTGGCAGCATCACCAGTGAACAACAGAGGGCTAGCGCACCACACAGATAGCCAGCTCGGTCTCGCGAAGTGGTGTTGCAGGCAAGTGTCATAGACAGCCTCATGGGTTTCGAATGATTGGATGCAAAATCAAACAATGCAGAATCGCGCCACCGATCGCAAGATGCTTTTTGGGCACCCCGGACCCAGCCAGCGAGGCTGACAATTGATGCAATGGATATGTCGGCAGTGACGCTGGTATCTCAAGAGCGGGCACCGTACCCTCTGCACTTCGAGCAATCGGGAGCCCTCGCGGATGAATCAAGATCAACTCAAGCAACAGGTCGCTGATGCCGCCATAGAGCAGGTCGCTGTACACCCCGATGACATGATGGTCCTGGGAATCGGCACCGGCAGCACGGCTGAATGTTTTATCCGCAGCTTGGATCGAATCCGACACCGAATTGACACCACCGTATCGAGCTCGGAACGCTCTTCGGAGCTGCTTCGAGAAATGGGCTTTTCAGTCAGCGATTTGAATAGCGTGCACCGGGTTGATATTTACGTCGACGGAGCCGACGAAGCGAACGACGCCCTGCAGCTGATAAAAGGGGGCGGTGCTGCGCTGACACGGGAAAAGATCATTGCCGCCGTGGCGGAACGTTTTATCTGCATCGCCGACGAGAGCAAGCGGGTGACAGCGCTGGGGACCTTCCCGCTGCCGGTAGAAGTGGTTCCCATGGCAAGAAGTCACGTCGCGCGGGAACTGGTCAAGCTCGGGGGCCAGCCCGTCTGGCGGGAGGGTGTCATCACCGATAATGGCAATGTGATCCTTGACGTACACGGCCTGAAGATCGAGACGCCCATTGAAATTGAGCGACATATCAATGATATGACGGGGGTGGTCTGTAATGGTCTCTTCGCCATGCGGCCAGCAGATCAACTACTGCTGGGCACCCCAACTGGAGTGGTTAAGCTGGGCGGCTAATCCATCAAATTATTTTGATAAAAGCTAGATGCGCTGGTAATCTCCGCGCGCATGTCCAACACCGCACAAATTATCGAACTTGAGTCCCGTCAGGGACACGTGCCTCTGGCCAACCTGCTGAAAGCGGCGGGAGATAGGTTGCGCCTGCAAATTTTGCGTGTCCTGTCTCAGGACTCTTTCAGCGTCTCGGAACTCTGCACCATTTTTGAGCAACGACAGAGCGCACTGAGTCATCATCTGAAGATACTCATGGAAGCGGGTCTGCTGTGCCGAAAAAAGGAAGGGACCGCTACGTTCTATCGACGTTCCCTGCCCGGGGGCGCTAAGGCCTCCCTGTATGAACAACTTTATTCGCAAATTGATGCCGAACCAATTTCTGATCAGGCAAAGCGAGGCGTCCTGTCGGTTCAAGCACAGCGCGAACACAATTCCATTGCCTTTTTTCGGGGCAACGTGGACCGGTTTCGGGAGCAGCAAGAACTCATTGCACCCTGGGATGAATACAGTCAGGTGGCGCTACAACTACTGGCGCGGTCCCAAAAGCGCCCAATGCAGCGAATTGTTGAGGTGGGTGTCGGGGAGGGATGGCTGCTACCCGAGCTGCAGCAGCGGGCCTCAGAGGTCATTGCGCTCGATAGATCGCAAAAAATGCTCGATCTGGCGCGAAATCATGCGGCACATCTGCCCGGCATAGCATTTGTTCATGGCAGCACCGAAGACCTCGTCGAGGCGGCGCTCAAGGCGGACGCCGTGGTTTGCAATATGGTGCTCCACCACACGCCCAGCCCGAGCGCGGTACTCGCTGATATGGCTCAACTGCTCCACCAGGGCGGCACGTTGATCGTAAGCGAGCTCTGCGCCCACGATCAGGCGTGGGCTCGCGAGCATTGCGGCGACTTGTGGCTGGGGTTCTCGCCGGAAGCACTCGAAGCTTGGGCGGTTGAGGCGGGACTCAAAACCCATGCGAGTGTGTTTCTGGCACAGCGAAACGGCTTTCAAATTCAAGTGCAGCACTTTGAGCGCTGCTGATCTACCAAACGGGAATTCATAACATGAGTGACTATTCGCTTTTCACCTCGGAGTCAGTGTCCGAGGGCCATCCGGACAAAATGTCGGATCAGATATCGGATGCCATTCTCGATACCTATCTGGCTAAGGACCCCGACGCCCGCGTCGCCGTCGAAACCTTGGTCAAAACGGGTATGGTTGTAGTAGCCGGCGAGGTGACTACCTCGGCTACGGTGACCACCGGCGAACTTGAAGCGGTCATCAGACAAACCGTGGTCGATATCGGCTTTGATTCGTCAGATGTTTGCTTTGACGGCCACACCTGCGCCGTGATCAACGCTATTGGCCAGCAATCCGCCGAT
This sequence comes from Halieaceae bacterium, assembly GCA_038106565.1. Taxonomy (GTDB): domain Bacteria; phylum Pseudomonadota; class Gammaproteobacteria; order Pseudomonadales; family Halieaceae; genus Luminiphilus. The sequence goes on along the minus strand of JAYOEE010000068.1, from coordinate 682 downwards.
ATCGCGCTGGGCACGCACGAAGCGGATGAAGCCAATCAAGGGGCGGGGGATCAGGGGCTAATGTTTGGCTATGCCTCAGACGAAACCGACGTGCTGATGCCGGCCCCCATTCACTACTCTCATCGCCTCGTCGAAAAGCAGGCGGAGTTGCGCAAGTCTGGTGCGCTGCCCTGGTTGAGGCCCGATGCCAAAAGTCAGATCACCCTGCGCTATAACGCTGACGGCAAACCGGAGCGAGTAGAGGCGGTAGTGCTCTCGACACAGCACGACCCCGATATTTCTCAGACCGAACTGCGTGAGGCGGTGAAGAGGGAAATTATCGAGGCCACACTCCCCGCTGAGTGGCTACATCAAGAGACGCTCTTCCACATCAATCCAACCGGCAACTTTGTCATCGGCGGCCCATTGGGCGACTGCGGACTCACGGGGCGCAAGATTATCGTTGATACCTACGGCGGGATGGCACGCCACGGGGGAGGCGCCTTCTCAGGGAAAGACCCCTCCAAGGTCGACCGCTCAGCAGCCTATGCGGGGCGCTACGTGGCTAAAAATATCGTCGCGGGGGGGGGGGGCCGCCCCGGGGGGGTTAAAGTATCCAAACCAAATTGCGTTGGGGAACCCCAGTATAATTAGGTGTAAACCTATTTTAACGCTGAAAACGCTTTTGTAGCCAATACCAAAA
>JAYOEE010000067.1:11171-12416 GCA_038106565.1 Halieaceae bacterium | reverse complement strand
GCGCGAAATGAACAGGGAGAAGCGGTCGCCGTTTACTTGTCCGCGGTCACGGGTGATGGGATTGAGCTGTTATTTGAGGCCATCAGGGAGCGCCTGTCGCCGGCGCTGTTCGACGAGGAAATACGGCTCGAGCCCGCCAGCGCGAGGCTGAGGGCAGCTTTGTATGGCATGGGCGCTGTCCGCGCAGAAACCTGGGAGGCTGATGGCAGCAGCTTGTTGCAGGTGCGGTTGCCCCTCGCTGATTGGCGACGACTCAATCACCGTGAAGTGGTCGGCGATTAGTGTGTGGAAAGCCACCGCTCTTGCCCGTGGTTTTGTTAGACTGCCAGCTCAGTTAAAGAGGAAGTGACCTATGTCGTGGAATGAGCCCGGGGGCGGTAATAACGGCCCTCGTGACCCTTGGGGTGGCGGGAATCAGGGCCCACCTGATCTCGATGAGGCGTTTAAAAAGCTGCAGCAGCAGATTGCTGGGCTGTTCGGTGGCGGCCGGCGCGGTGCCGGACCCGCAAAGGGCGGCGTGTCTGGCGCGCTCTTGGGCGTCATTTTTGGCGGTATTCTCATGGTGTGGGGCCTGATGGGCTTTTACCAGCTGGATGAGCAGGAGCGTGCTGTGGTGCTGCGTTTCGGCAAGTACCACGCTACGTTGACTCCCGGCCTGCAGTGGAATCCGCCGCTTATCGACGAAGTCGTGAAAGTGAACACGACGAAAGTGCGTGCTGCCGGTCTGCGGGAAGTCATGCTGACCAAGGACGAGAATATTGTTGAGGTCAGCATGTCGGTGCAATACGTTATTGATGACCCCCGCGCCTTTGTTCTGCAGGTTCGTGATCCGGAAGTGTCGCTGCAGCATGCAGCACAGAGTGCGCTGCGTCATGTGGTGGGTGACACCACCATGGATCTTGTTCTGACCGAGGGTCGCGCGGCGATTGGCTTTGAGGTGCGGGATCGTCTGCAACAGTACCTCGCGGATTACACCACCGGTATTCAGGTTTCGAAAATCAACATCGATGAGTCCAAGCCTCCCGCACAGGTACAAGGCGCGTTCGACGATGTGATCAAGGCGCGAGAGGACGAAGAGCGGGTCAAGAACGAGGCGCAAAGTTACGCTAACGGGATTGTCCCCGAAGCCCGAGGCCGCGCGCAGCGAATGCTGGAGGAATCCAACGCCTATCGAGATCAGGTAATTGCCAAGGCCGACGGTGAGGCACAGCGGTTTAACCAGTTGCTTGCCGAGTATCGCAAGGC
>JAYOEE010000067.1:0-11071 GCA_038106565.1 Halieaceae bacterium | reverse complement strand
TCGTTGTCGCCATTGCTTTGGTCGTACTCTCAAACAGCTTGTATGTGATTCGAGAGACGCAGCGTGGCGTGTTGCTGAAGTTCGGCGAGGTGGTTGATCCGGATCTTCGGCCCGGGTTGCATCTCAAGATCCCTTTCGTGAACAGCGTTCGCAAGTTCGATGGACGTATCCTGACGGTAGACAGTAGTCCCGAGCGCTTTTTTACGCAGGAAAAAAAGGCACTCATCGTCGACTCCTACGCGAAATTCCGCGTGACTGATACCGCCAAGTACTACACGGCAACCAACGGCGAAGAGAACCGCGCTGCCGGATTGCTGTCGCAGCGTATTAACGACGGCCTCCGCAATCAGGTGGCCGTTCGAACCGTTCAGGAAGTGGTGTCGGGAGAGCGGGATCAGTTGATGCAGGCTATTACTGCGCAGCTCAACGAGGTGGCGAACGAGGAGTTGGGCGTCGAGGTGATCGATGTTCGGGTGAAGAAAATCGACCTTCCCCCGGACGTCTCGGAGTCAGTCTACCGTCGGATGAACGCCGAGCGGGAGAAGGAAGCAAGGGAATTGCGCTCTGAGGGTAAGGAGTTGGCTGAAGGCATTCGCGCCGCCGCCGATCGAGAGGTGACCGTAATCGAAGCGAACGCATTCCGAGACGCGGAAATTGTTCGAGGTAACGGTGATGCCGAAGCCACCCGAATCTATGCTGAAGCCTTCAATCAGGATCCTGAGTTCTACGCTTTTGTGCGGAGCCTGCAGGCATATCGGGAGACCTTCAGTGCCGGTAGCGACGTGATGCTGCTCCAGCCTGACAGTCAGTTTTTTCGCTACCTTCAGGATCCCAAGTCCGGTAAGTGAGCGGTTGATAGGCGATAGGGGTGGGACGACCCACCCCGGGCCTCAGCTTTATCTGCCTGTGTTATTCTCGGCATGAGTGCGTGCTGCGGCTTATCACCCTGACGGAACATCACGATGACCACTGAAAATCGCTGGCTATTGCCAGAGGGTATCGACGAGCTTTTGCCCGAGCGAGCGGGCCAGCTTGAGTCGCTCCGAAGAAGCTTGTTGGATCAGTGCGCGACCTGGGGTTATCAGTATGTGATACCGCCGCTGGTCGAATTTACCGACTCGCTTCTCGTTGGTCTGGGCGCTGATCTTGATCTTGTCACATGTAAATTTACGGACCAGATGAGTGGCCGCATGCTGGGTATTCGCGCCGATATCACGCCGCAGGTCGCTCGCATGGATGCTCACAGCTTGGGAGAGACCGGCGTGACGCGCCTGTGTTACGCGGGGTCTACCCTGCAGGCCATCCCGCAAGCCGTTGTCGGTGGGAGGGCGCCGATTCAACTGGGTGCCGAGCTGTTTGGTAGCGACTCTATCGCGGCAGATATCGAGATTATTCTCTTGCTGCTGTCCACGATTGATCGGGCAGGCGTTGATAAGGCTTTGACGCTGGACATTGGCCACATTGGCATTTATGACGCGTTGTTTTCCCGCGAGAATTTGGCGCCTGAATTGCAACAGCAAATCTTTGATGCACTGCAACGCAAGTCTGCACCGGATATAGAGCGCCTATCCGCGCTACTGACACCCGATACGGCCAGCAAACTGAGGCAGCTGGCAGCGTTGCATGGCGACCCTGCAGTCTTGGCCACCGCGCGCGAGGTATTCAGCGCGGAACCGGGGGTGTTGGCTGTGCTTGATGATCTCGAAGCTATCTTGGCGCGGGTGCGGCAGCGATTTCCAGATGTGGCTGTGTATATCGATCTCACTGAGCTCAGAGGATTCCGTTATCACACCGGCCTCGTATTTGCGGTTTATCTGGAGGGACGAGGTTCAGCCGTCGCCAAGGGTGGACGCTACGACAGTATTGGAGCCTCTTTTGGTCGAGACCGACCGGCAACCGGTTTTGCAATTGATCTCAAAGCGCTGGTCGATGACGTCGACATCAGCAGCGCGGATCAACCGCTGGTTGTCGCACCGGATGCAGATGATCCCGCCTTGCTGCAGGCGATCGATTCTCTCAGAGCGCAGGGCAGAGTCGTGACGGTGGCCTTTGAGGAGGAGGCTCCGCGATCGGACGCCCAGTATTTGGTGCTGAAAGGGAGTGACTGGGTGATCGAGGACATCTCATGAGCCACAACGTCGTGGTACTCGGCACGCAATGGGGTGACGAGGGAAAGGGCAAGATTGTTGACTTGCTGACTGAGCAGGTTGATGCGGTCGTCCGATTTCAGGGCGGTCATAACGCCGGTCACACGTTGGTCATCGGCGGCCAAAAGACGGTGTTACATCTGATTCCTTCTGGCGTGCTGCGCGCGGGAGTCCAGTGCCTGATAGGCAATGGCGTTGTACTGTCTCCCGAAGCATTGTTGAAAGAAATCGACACGCTGGAGTCAAGTGGCGTCCCGGTGATGGATCGTCTCAAAGTATCCGCGGCCTGCCCGCTGATATTGCCTTATCACATTGCGCTGGATCAGGCGCGTGAGGCGCGCCGTGGTGAGAACAAGATTGGTACCACCGGCAGGGGGATCGGCCCCTGTTATGAGGACAAAGCGGCGCGCAGGGCGCTGAGGTTGGGTGACTTACGAGACGCTGCGCGCTTTCAGGCGTCACTGGAGGAGGTGCTCGATTATCACAATCATATTCTCCAGCACTATTACGGCGTTTCGCCCGTATCACCCGCGGCCGTGCTGGATGAAGCACTGGCGCATGGCGAGCGCCTGTTGCCTATGATGGCTGATGTCACGTCTCTGCTTCACGATTACAGAGCGTCCGGAGCAAAGCTCTTGTTCGAGGGCGCTCAGGGCTCGCTTCTCGATATCGATCACGGCACTTATCCATTTGTCACCAGCTCCAATACCACAGCGGGTGGCACGGCGACGGGGTCAGGTTTTGGGCCACTCTATCTGGACTATGTGCTGGGAATTACCAAGGCTTACACCACGCGGGTGGGCTCTGGCCCATTCCCAACCGAATTATTTGACGAAACCGGTCTGAGGCTGGCCGAGCGCGGCCATGAATTTGGCGCGACTACCGGCAGGCCGCGGCGTTGCGGTTGGTTTGATGCGGTTGCGCTGCGCACGGCGGTGAACATTAATTCGGTATCGGGACTGTGTCTGACCAAGCTGGATGTGCTGGATGGGCTGGAAGAAATTTCAATTTGTGTGGGATACACCGACGACACCGGTGACACTGCAACAAATCCCATTGACGCGGTGGACTACGATAATCTTCGCCCGATTTATGAGTCAGTGCCCGGCTGGAGTGAATCTACTGTCGGAGTGCAATCCTTTGATGCTTTGCCGTCCAATGCAAGGGCGTATATCAAGCGGATAGAGGCTCTGGTTGGTGCGCCGATCGACATTATTTCCACGGGTCCGGACAGAGAGGAAACCATCGTATTACGTCATCCATTCGGCACCTAATTCGTGCTGCTTGTTAGCAAGCTACTGGCGCTTTTCGTTTACCCGTTATCATTCTTTTTCACCCTGGTTGTCGTTTCGATTGTCCTGCGCAGGCGGTTGGCACGCCGGTCGGCCAATGCACTGAGGCTGCTAGCCGTTGCCTGGCTATACTTTTGTGCGACCGAATGGGGTGCATCCCTCTTGCTGGCGCCGCTGGAACGGGGCTATCCAGCGGTGGAGACTGACGCCTTGCCCGTGGCTGAGGCCATCGTCGTACTCGGTGGCGGCATGACAAACAAATCTCGCTTTGGCCTGGGCGGTGACCTGAACGCCGCCGCGGACCGACTCTGGCACAGCGCCGCGTTATTTAGCGCCGGTAAGGCACCCATCATGGTGCTGTCGGGGGGTGCCGGGGTGGGGCAGTCCACCACCGAAGCAGAGCTCATGTTGGGGGCATTGCGCGCGATTGGTATCGACGGAGCCATCGAACTCGAGACCCAGAGTCAAACCACGCGAGAAAATGCCTACTTCACGGGTAAACTGCTCAACGCGCATGGGATTACGCATATTCTCCTCGTGACCAGTGCTGCTCACATGCGCAGAGCGATGCCTCTATTTCAAGCGCAGGGTCTGCTCGTCACGCCCGCCGCAACCGATCATCAGACGCCGCTTCATGTGGGGGCGATACCGGGATGGCTCCCCACGACAGAACGCCTTGCCCGCTCCACTCGTGCGCTCCACGAATGGGTGGGCTATTGGATCTACGAGCGCCTTGGCTACTTTGAGATGGCGGCGATAACCGAGGACTGAGTATTCAGGTGTAGCACTTTTTCAGATCGCTGTAGTTGTGACCGGTCCACCTTCTGAATGCCCGATAAAAGCTATTGACCTCTGCATAACCCAAGTCCCAGGCAAGGCACTTGCCCGGCAGCCAGCGCTTCTCCAACTGCACTGTGCAGCGATGTCGGCGGACGAGGTCGAGGATGCGCTGATAGTTGGTACTGTCAGCACGTAGGCGCCGCCGCAATGTAGTGGGGCTGATATGCAAACTATCGGCCACTTCTTCTGAACGGAGCCGCGCCAAGTCCCCTCTGAGCAGGATATCCATGACAGACAAGGTTGTGAATGAAAGCTCGTGAGGCGGTCGCCCGGCGGCGTTGATGGCCAACTCGGCTGGCACGTCGGGCGAGCGACGGTTAGTGGGAAGTCCCAGCGCACGCCACGGGGCATCGAGCGAAAGCCTGTCACCCGAAGGCGCTTTTTGCAGATATAGCGGATAGTGGGTCTGAGATGATACGTTGGATGAGATCGCGTTTTTCATATAAACGTCCTTGTTTAATTGCCTGTTCCCCCAGAGGGCCCTAGTCGGGACAGTCCTTTGCCCCGGTCAGTTAGCATACTCAATCTTGGCGTGGCCGCCACTCATTGGACCGGAAAGGATGGCCCGACGTCTTGTAACGTTAATTTTGCTAATGAGGGGCGCCCCTTGGCACGCCTGTCCTGTGTTTTGACGGTGCTGATATAGGCGACACAGGGAGTGGCTCCAGGTGGGTAGTTCTGGGGCAGTAGAGAGGGTGCCTGGGCATGCCCTGGTTTGTGATCCCAAGGCAAACCGCGCCCTCAAGTGTTGCCCAGATTCGCTGCGCACGTCCTAGCAGTGTGCCACCATTGCCCCATGCGGCAACGACCAGGTCCGATTCGCTGGCAGCGCGTTTTAGCCATTGGTTGGCGCGCTTTCCCACCGGGTCCGTTGCGGTTCTCAGCGCTTGGGGATTCGTGGCGCGCAAGGCGAAAAGATTTACCAGTAGAAGCGAGCCGTACCCCCACTCTTTTGCAAAACCGACGCACCGTCTGAGCGTGGGGTCATCCTCGTGGGCGGTTGCGGTCGATGGGTTAAGTCCAATGAAGGCGCACTGCCCGCCGGACGGGTTCCAGCTTCTCCGCAACCAGTAGCGGTATTTTCCGCATCGCGAGAAGCCTGCTTGCCCACCCGGATTGACTCTGGCGATGTTCATTCCCTGACGATGCACTCCTCGGTAATAGGCCCTTTATCCGGTGCTGGGTCCTGATAAATATCCCTGATCAGAAAGGTATGCAGTTTGCGTTCCTGATACGTGCCGCCATTGCGTTCTATGCAGGTTTTGAAGTGGGGCTCGCGCTCCTCGGGATAGATTTCGGCTACCGGGTCCTGCTGGGTTCTGGCGCAGCCGCCGAGTGTCATCGCCAGCAGCAGGCATCCTGCTCCGAGATGACAGGAGCCGTTCCCCCTTGCCGATTTTCTTTGCATGATTGACCCAATCCCCCGACGGGTAGTAGGGCGGTTGAGTATAAATCCATTGGCGTGACCATGGCATCATGGTTGGCCGCGGCGATAGACAGCGATGCACAGTCCGCCTGTAATGAGCCGATTCAATCTCCCGCGCCTGGTGCTCTCGGTAGGGCTCAAGCGGATCGTGGTATGGTTTTATTGAGGTATCGCGTTTATTCAGTCTTGATGGCCTGGTCCACTGGGCAGCCTTGAGGGCGAGGCTTCTCTAACCATGGTTGCGTCGAAAAAAGACGGGAGTATGACCACATGATTCTTTTACTCGGTGCAACAGGGCGGGTGGGTGGTGCAGCCGCTACCGCCCTTTACCAATCGGGCCAGCCCTTTCGTGTTCTGGTCAGGGATGCCAGCAAGTTTTCATTGTCAGCGGCGTCCGTCGATGTCGTCGAGGGTGATTTGGCAGACGCCGAAAAGGTCAAAGCCGCTCTGGCTGGTATCGACCGGGTGCTGTTGGTGATGAGTAATCACCCGCAGCAAGCGCAATTTGAGCGCGGATTTGCCACGCTGGCAGCGGACGCAGGAGTGGAGCATGTGGTGAAAATTTCGTCGATGGAGGCGTCGCCCGATGCGTCCGCAGTCCTACCGAAAAATCATTTTGAGACCGAGCAGCATATTGCTGGCCTAGGCATCAACTGGACCTTTTTGCGCCCCAACTACTACATGCAAAACATGTTGATGTACGCCAACTCGATCAAACAAACGAACACTTTTGCACTGCCACTGGGCCGTGCGACGACGGCAATGGTGGACGCGCAGGACGTGGGCGAGGTCGCTGCCGCAGTCCTCACCCAAGGTGGGCACGAGGGCAAAATATATCTTTTAACGGGCCCGGATCTGATGGATTTTCATGAGGTGGCGAGTCGAATGGGGGCGGTGCTCGGCCGTGATGTGAGTTACTTAGAGCAAACGCCCGAGGCATTCCGCGCCATATTGGAACAAGTCATACCATCTAAATGGCAAGTCGATGCGGTCAGCGAGCTGTTCGCCGAAATCGCTAGAGGCTCGCTCAGTACCAGTAACGATACGGTGGCGACTATCCTGAGCCGTCCTGCGACGCCTATTGAGGCGTTTACCCAGCGCTTTTCAAAGGCTTTTGGCGCTCACGAAACCGAGTAGAAGACCCAGCTGGCAGCAACGAGTAGAGCTGTTGACGTCGCTGTAGAGATGATGGGCATGGCGTGACTGGTATCATGCCCCACTGATTCGACACTTTGATTGGGAGGATGAGACAGTGCCACCGATGACCATACTGGGTTGGTTTCATACTGTGATGGGAGTCACAGCAATAGGGATCGCTGTTTTGACGCTACGTCAGCATGGCACCATCCAATTCGCGACCCGCTCGGGCCGTCTGTATCTGCTCATCACACTCATTGTTGCCGGCTCGGCATTGGCGATCTATAACCAAGGTGGGTTCGGCGTAGGCCATTGGCTTGCAGTGCTGACTTTGTCAGCTGTGCTAGTGGGATATTTTCTGGAGGTCTACCAGCCGTTTGGAAGCCGAAGCGTTTATCTGCAAACGGCTGCCTATTCGGCGACGGTGCTGTTTCACATGATCCCTGCCATTACGGATTTTCTGCGGCGCCTGCCTGTTGGCGACCCGTTTGTGGATTCCCTCGATGACCCTCTGGTCCAGTCATTTCACCTCGCGTTTCTCGCGGTCTTTGTTTGTGGCGTGCTGCTGCAGTGGCGGTTGTTACGCAACCTGCCAGAGGCGGAATAGGATTTAGCCAGATGCTTTTTCTGGGAATCGCCCTAAGTTTCGTGGTGGTGGTTGTGACTTGCCTGATCTTGATTAACCGGTGGATGGTATCCGGACGACCAGAAGAGGAGCGACAAGACGATGACGCGTGAGCGCGTGTCGCCTACTATCGAGCAGCAATCAGGTAGGGTAAGTTACTCTCAAAACCACAATGTGATACGGAATCTGCCATGAGAACTTTTCTGGCTGTAACGCTTGGCGTGGGTACCTACGTCGGATGTATGTCGACAGGGTGGTTCAACGGATTTATCTCCGCTTTTATGGCCACAATCGTGTTCGTATTTGTCAGCGTTTTTCGGGGATTCAAGAAGAAAGAGCCCGGGACTGACCTCGACGAAATGGCCGATAAATGAGGGTAGGAAATGCGCTCTGCGTTCTCGCTCAAGGCTTCGCTCTAGCCGCTACCCCTCTCCCTCAGTGAAGTTGGCGCTCTGGATACTTAGGTGAGGTCGGTTGATCTGAAGGATGCGTGACCCTGAAGCTCTGGCCGCGCTCATTCAAGTAGTGCTCATAGACTTCAAGTAAATGCATGGCATGGCTGAGCAGGCGTTTTGATCCCTCGTGACCCGTTTCGGCGCCACTGCAGGCCGTCGATAACAGTTGCTGGTTAACTAAAAACGCGAAGAAGGTGTCCGGGAGATGCGGATACTGCTCCGTGAATTGCTGGACAAGCGCCACTGCTGCCAGCCCAACCTCCTCACTAATGCGAAGGATTTCTTCATCGCTGCTGGCCTGATCTTTCCTGGCTCTAAACGCGACAAGATCGACTACTTGTTCACTCATGATGAATCATTCCTTCGCTCGCAACCTGCACCCTATATTCATCGGCTGTCACGGCGGGAATCTTTAGCGGCGCTGAGGGTGTGCGCTCGAGCCGCGGCCCGGTCACGGGCGCCGTCGGCTCGCAAAATGATCAGTTCGCAGCCAAAGCGGACAAATTAAACAAAAAGCGTGCTTTGAGGTCGCCGCTGCCGCGTCGGGGTAATGGTCAGAACGAAAAGGGGATCGGCGTTCATTCCTTGTCAGGCAGCAGCCAAAATTTGAATCGGCTTTGAATTCTGATATTCGCCAGATAAATGGCGGTTGTGGCGCGCGCGCGTTTCCACGCGTTGGGTCTACTTTGTATGAACTGCTTGTTTGTGATCATTAGCCGCGCTTCTATGCGGTCTAGGTCGGAACACAGGTTTCTGAGAGATGCTCTTTTTTCGGATACTTGAATGGATTCCGCCAACATGACTGACTACCTCATATAGTTGTGATCAGAAACACACACCACAATATGTTGATGAATAACGAAGACTACGCGTGATCCCGTTGGAGATGTAAGCCCAAATATCACCAGTTTCTTTAACGACAAGCGGAAACAGTGGGTGGAGGCAAAGATGCCCGCGGTGACAACTCAGAGGCTAGCGAATCGGGTTGATTATTTGAGAGAGCGTCACCATCAAAACGCCGAACGCGAGAACAGCCCAGCGACCGTGGACCGCTGCTGTGGTCCCAAGGCCGATCAGCGTGGGGCGTTCGCACTCCGCCACATTCCATTGATGCAAGTCGATAATTGCAGCGTCCAGCGCGGCGCGCTCTTCCTTGGATAGGAAAACCGGTTGAGACAGTCGTTCCATGACCTTCCCTCCTTTAATGTGCGCAAATGTAGCAATACGCGAAATATATTGCAATATGCAAATAAGGCGGCATTTTGGGCGTATTAGCGACCCCAGAATATCGACTGAGAAACGACATGGTATTCTCCTTCTGCAGAGACGCGCGTAGATTCAGAGGTCTCGCGTGGTCCCACTGCAGTGCCGCTGCTGGCGCGTTTTCAGGGAATCCCGAGCGGACTGGCGCGTTTAGGCCTTGGGCAGCCGGAGAAAAAAGGAGCTTGGCATGACATTGACGATGCAAATGCGTTCACTGATGGGACTGCTGTTCTGGGCCATCCCTCTAATGACCGCGCCGGTTTGGGCACAAGATGATTTTTGCTCGCAGGAAGGCGTGCCCGCTCGAATATACGCCAACATCCCAGTCACCACCGCCGGCAACCTGAGAGATTTTCTTGTTACCAACGATCTGGAGAGATTGGTAACGATCGAAGAGCTCTTTGCCATGACCCCGGATGTGGCAAAGAGTGCAGAGGCCTCTTTGAAAGAGGTTGAGGACTATTTGGACTTCCTCAATAAATACTATGGTTTCATGTTGGAGGCTGCGTCGGAAGATATTGGCCGCCTCATCTCAGAAAGATTAATGGGTGAGCTGGATTCACTTTATTTTCAAACCAATACTCGGGGTCGGAGGATTTACTTCGCGACTCACTCAGGCGACGATGGTGCGAGTTCCATAGGCTATGCCGCTTACGGCACCTATACCTATATTGGTGAAGAGGCCATATCTGTCACGCTGAAGCTGGTTCGGCTGAGCGACGGTGAATCCAGAACCTTTGTATCAGCGGGGGAGCCGCTGCCGGCGATCAAGTCGCTTGCCATGAAGATATTCGACGCATTCCAGTTTCCGGGTTCGCAGGGTGTAACGAATCCCTTTACGGAATACTCATGGGCCGGTGGCGCCAAAGATGGCGTTGCAACAACGATTCGTCTTACCGAAGCGGCAGATTTCTGTGCGGCGCTGGGGGGGCGGTTACCCAGTAAAATCGAAATGATGCTGGCCCATAGTCTGGGTCCCTATGTCTCAGGAGCGAAGATTGCGACGAATTCGCGTTATGCGGTGACCGAAGACGCGGAGGTCAAAATGTTTCTTCCTGCGGACGGAAGTTGCCTGAAAAATCGTTTCGATCAGACCGCGCAGGTAGAGGTGCTGTGTCTGGTACCCAGATAGTGAATGAAACACTTCAACAAGTGGGCATCCCAATAGCGTAAGACACCCGCCTCAGGGACCTGCTGAGGCGCGAGCTGCGCTGTGTTCAGCAGGGGTCAGGGTTCATCAGCACGGGTCAAATCTCACGGCTAATGGCCGATAACACTCCTAATGAGTGTGATTGGACGCGAGTCATGTCGGAGCGAGGTGATGCAGTAAGATCGGGCCGCGGGGTGTCCGAGGAGCCCCCTACAGAGCAGGTAGCGGAGGTAATCAGACTCTACCCTCAAGCCTCTTCCAGGCTCGTTTGTCAGCTCGATGAATCGAGGCGTGAATTAATGCGGCTCGAGCGCCATGCCGATCGGATGCTACGTATGATCGCGTGCAATAAGCCCTAACAGGTCTTTCTGTATATCTCAGATACCGTGTCGTCTTTGGATTCGGTGGGCCACCTTCTGCTGAACGCGCGTTGTAGCAGTTCGCCCCCGGTCATGGACTCGATCTCGCCAGTATTTGCCTCGGCATACTCCATGACAACCTGCTTTAGAACACCCAGGCCAGTGTTAGCGGGAATGCAGGCCTTTCTTCGCATTCGATCAATATCTGCATCTGCCCAAGCACCGAGATACCCCGCACACCAACCTGTGTCATAGGCGAGTTCGCTAGAGCAATTGGCGACTACTCCTTTGGCGCTGTAATAGCTCGCACCCGCCTGCTGGCTGGTTGCCGCGATCGAGAGCGAGGTGACAAACAAAATTATCGCTGATCTCATGCT
>JAYOEE010000012.1:0-55301 GCA_038106565.1 Halieaceae bacterium | reverse complement strand
ACGCGCACGGCGACGAGCCGCACGATGATGAGCCGGAGGACGATGAGCCAGAGGATGACGAGCCAGAGGATGACGATCCCGATCGCTGAACAAGCCAATCTGGGGAGACAACCTTTCAGCCGCGCCTGCGAGCGTGGCAAGGCACTTTCCTGACCTAGAGCCCTGCGGGGCTCTTTTTATTTTCCCTGCAGACTCGATTCAATCTTTGCCAGTAGCACGTAACGTGGTGGATTCACTTATAAACCAGATGAAGAGAGGACCGCTGGCGCTTCTGTCCTGAGGGCCGAATCGTTCCCCACCCCTGCCCGCGCGGAGCCAGCTCCCAAGAAACCTGAATCACCGATTTTTCTGCAAAGGTTGGTCGGTGTGAGAGGATTTGAACCTCCGACCCCTTCCTCCCGAAGGAAGTGCGCTACCAGGCTGCGCTACACACCGAGGCGCGCAGAATACCAAAACCTGGAAATGAGGGCCAAGAATACTGGCCTCAACTTCAATAGATTCCCGCCCACTTTGCGATCAACTGACTCAACAGGCTGAATCCGGCCACAACGACCATCAAAAAAATAATCAAAAAGAGAGGGCGAAACGGCTTTCGCTCTACCGAGTTCACGCCTCGTTCCAGAAACGCATCCACTTTCGCCTGATCGGCCTGCGAAAGCTTGTTGGGTTCCAGTGAGTTTGGATCAATATTTTCAGGCGGCATGGGCCACAGATCATGTTAATTTAACGCCGCCTACTCTAAGCGCTGATAGGGCCAAATCCAACTCGACCATTCTGATCGCTATCGCCGTTGAATAGGCGCATGTGATCTTCCTCTCATGCGGGCGCTCCACGCATGCTTGAAACTCCTGCTTCACCCACCCTCAAACCAGGTGATTACGCGAAACCGCCTGTTCCTGAACGCGAAGGTCACAACCCATGCGGCTCACACGGACCTTGACTGACCAGATGCTGCGGCTCGTTCAATCGCTGAGCCCCCCTTATTGCATCTTGTGCCAGCAAACGCACAACCGCCCTCGACCTATCTGTTTCAACTGTCAGGAAGCGTTGCCCCGTAACCAGAGCGCCTGCCGGCGATGCGCATCTCCATTGCCGCAAAACTCGGCTCGCTGTGACCACGGCAGGTCAACTCAGTCGGCGTGGGGCGACATGAATAGTCTGGTGGAAGGCACCACCGCGTGGCTTCCTTCATCGGGATCACCGACTTGTAATCACTGCCGGCACACCTCACCGACATTCGAGGAAACTCAGGCACCCTATTTAATGCGGGGCGGTATCAAGGAACTGATTCATTTGTGGAAATTTCATCACCGCCCCCACCTCACGCCCCTTCTCGCCTCGCTGTTTGTCGAGTCCGCGGCCCACCGAATCAACCTCTCAAATATGCGGCACGCAACGCTTGTGCCGGTACCTACGCAATGGGATCGCAGGTTACGCCGCGGATTCGATCACACTTGGTTACTGGCGCAGGCGCTCAAGCAACAGGCGCTGATGAGCGATGGCGTCAAATCATGGCTCAAAACACGTCAACGTAGAATGCCTCAGCACCGCCTCAGCCGACAGGAGCGACTCCTCAATGCCGACTCGCCTTTTATTGCTTCCCATAAAATAAAAGGCTGCGATGTCATTGTGATTGATGATGTGATCACCACAGGCGCGACAGCCTCGGCCGCTGCTCGAGCCTGTATCGAAGCGGGTGCGCAATCGGTAAAGGTGTGGTGCGTTGCCAAAACCCCGGCCCCCGGAGTCTCGCGCTAAGATATCGGCCTTTGAGAAGAGAAGCCGAGATGACCCACCCCTTTGACACACTCACACCGGATGCCGTCATCGGCTGCGTCGAAGCGATAGGGTTGCAAACAGATCTCCGGCTGCTGGCACTGAATAGCTACGAGAACCGCGTGTATCAGGTGGGTCTTGAGGATACGGACCCGGTTATCGTCAAGTTTTACCGACCGGACCGCTGGTCTTACGAGCAAATTCTTGAAGAACACGCATTCGCTTTGGAACTCGAAGCGAACGACCTCTCCGTAGTCGCCCCCCTGTCTATCGGTGGCCATACCCTTCATGAAGCGCAGGGATTCTTGATTGCAGCCTTCCCGCGGCGCGGCGGCCATGCTCCTGAACTCGACAACTTTGATCACCTTCTGGGGCTGGGACGCACCTTGGGCAGGTTGCACGGTGTGGGTAGCGCCGGTGAATTCACCCATCGCATTCACTACTCACTGGAGCGTTGGCTGCTGGAACCGATCGACTACCTCGCTGCCAACTGGGTTCCCGCCGAACTTCGCCCCGCATGGGACACCCTTGGCAAAGACTTGATCGACCGATGCACGGCACTGATGTCGGACTACGCCCCCGGCGACGGCATTCGGCTACATGGAGACTGCCACGTGGGCAATATCCTGTGGCGTGACGACACCCCACATTTCGTGGACTTGGATGACTGCGTGACCGGCCCTGCGATTCAGGACTTGTGGATGTTTCTCTCTGGAGACCGCAATCAAAAAGAGCATCAGCTCGCAGAGCTCATGGCAGGTTACGAGGAGTTTCACGATTTTGACCCGCGACAAATCAAATGGATCGAGGGCCTGAGAACAGCTCGGATGGTCTTCTACAGCGCCTGGTTGGCGCGCCGGTGGGATGACCCCGCCTTTCCTGCCGCGTTTCCCTGGTTCGGCCAGCCTCGATACTGGGCCGATCAGATTCTGGCCTTGCGAGAGCAACTCGCGTTGCTGGAAGAGCCCCCTTTGAGACTACTGTGAACTCTGCGGCGCGCGGAGCGCCACCACGCAAGTCTCTCCCTCACACATATCCACGGCAAAACGAGCCATCACAAATCCAGCCGCCGCAGCGCTATCCTCCGCGGCGGGCCCCCGGGTAAATCAAGGTCCACAGCCAAAACCAAAAACGGTTCTTGGACAATACATAGCGATCAAGATCCCTGAATTGCCGCGCGGCAAGTTCGGGGTCTGCATAAATGTCCATGCGGGTGTAACGCGGTATCTCAGGGTCCAGCGTCTTGACGATCTTTGCGGGATTCCCCGCGACCACGACGTTGGCGGGCATGTCATGGGTCACCACTGACCCTGCGGCCACCACGCTGTTGTCCCCAATAGTCACACCCTTGAGCACGGTTGCATGGTCTCCAACCCAAACGTTGTCACCCAACTTCACCGGGGTGGGCTCCTCGGCCCGGTTGATGCGGTCGTATAACCCGTGCCAATCCGAATCAGTGATGTAGGCGCCGTTTGCCAGCATGCAGCCATCGCCCAGAACAATCTCGTCACTGGCGCTGATCCGCGACCCCGGGCTCATCAGGCAGGCATCTCCGATGGTGATGCGCCCTTGACCCGGCCCCCTGCCCCAAACGCCAATCTGCACCCGCTGACTCGTCGTATTGATTGCGGTGAAGGAGTGCCCGATGGATATATTGGGGCCAGAAATATCGATGAACCAGGGTGCCATAATCTCCGCATGACTCCCCAGATGGTCGCAGCGGGGTCGAATGAACCAGTTAATCCAAGCTGCGCGAAAAGCAAGGTAGGTCTGCTTGACCCAAAAGGGGCGGAAGTCTTCTCGCATGATTCGTGCCAGCGCATTAAACAGGGGATTCGGAGGTATGATGTCAAGGTGACTGCTCCTCCGCAAACAGACCGGCGCGATTCCAAAGTGGTGCTGAAGACCCGTCAACTCACGCCACACCCTGATCTGACTGCGATCGTCCAACAGCATCAGCGACACCCATGGCAAAAGCCGTGCCCTGCCCACACCCGCGCGGCATTTGAAGCGCTCCGCGAGCGATATGAGGCTGACCCACGACCCTTAATTCTGGACTCTTTCTGTGGCACTGGCATGAGCACCGCGAGGCTCGCCACCCGATTTCCTGACGCGCTGGTGGTTGGCGTGGATCAGTCTGCACACCGACTCGCCAAACACCGCGCTAATGCTCTCAAAAATTATGTGCTGTTACAGGCGGAGGCCGAGCCCTTTTGGTATTGCCTCGCTGAGGCGGGTCTGACCGTCGCCGCACACTGGATTTTGTACCCCAATCCGTGGCCAAAGGCCTCACAGTTTAAAAGGCGAATTCATGGTCACGGCGCATTTCCTGTGCTGGCGCGCCTTGGCGGTGAGGTTGAGCTGCGGACCAATTGGAACGTGTTTGCAGAGGAATTCGCCCAAGCCGCCCCACTCATCGGCCTCAACGGCGCAGTGGAAACCTTCACTCCGGATGAGCCCATGACGCTGTTTGAGCGTAAATATCGGGAGCGAGGCCACGCGTTGTGGCGGTTTAGGGGTAAATTCTGCAACTAGCGCGAAGCAGGACCGTAGGATACCCTGCTCCGCCCAAACTGAGCGCGTCTCCGAACAAGGGAGTGACTCAACATGACTGCAACCCATCGCGATGGCATCGAACAGATGCAGCTGGGCGATCCGATCTGGTCGCGTATCCGCGCTGAGACCCGCGAGGCGGCGGCGGCAGAGCCCATTCTTGCCAGCTTCCTCCACGCAACCATACTCAACCATGATGAGTTGGAATGCGCGCTGAGCTTTCACCTCGCCAACCTTTTGGACAGCCCGTCTGCGCCAGCAATGATGCTACGAGAAGTCATTCTGGAAGCACTGCGTGACGATAGCGGCATTCGTTGTGCCATTCGCGACGACCTCAACGCGATTCTCGACCGCGATTCCGCCTGCCACGAACTCTATATCCCGTTTCTTTACTTCAAGGGTTTTCAGGCGTTACAGATTCATCGGGTGGGCCACTGGCTGTGGGAGCACGGCCGGCAGCCACTGGCGCACTTTCTCCAGAGCCAGATGGCGAGTCAATTCGCCATCGATATTCATCCTGCCGCGCGCTTCGGCCACGGCATCATGCTCGACCACGCCACGGGTCTGGTCGTAGGCGAAACCGCTGTGGTGGGTAATCGGGTATCGATTTTGCAATCCGTCACGCTGGGCGGAACCGGAAAGGAAGATGGCGACAGGCACCCAAAAATTGCAGACGGCGTGCTGATCAGTGCGGGCGCCAAGATTCTCGGCAACATCAAGGTAGGCGAGGGCGCCAAAGTGGGTGCGGGGTCAGTAGTGCTTCACGACGTGCCGGCACACACCACTGTCGCCGGCGTGCCCGCGAAAGTGGTCGGCAAGCCCACCTCTAGTTCCCCCGCGCTGGACATGGATCACGCCATCCCCGAATCTCAGTGGTAGGCGGGCGAGAGCTCCACAACCGCGTCCACCATTGCTGCCACGTGATCAGGATCAATACCTGGCGTCACGCCGTGACCTAAATTAAAAATGTGGCCGCTACCCTCACCGAAAGAGGCGAGTATCTGGCCCACCTCTTCCCGGATTCGCTCAGGCGAGGCATTCAGCAAGGTCGGGTCCATATTGCCCTGCAGACATACCTTATCGCCAACCCGGGCTCGCGCGGCTCCAATATCGGTGGTCCAGTCCAGCCCTACCGCGTCGGCACCACACTCTGCAATCGCCTCAAGCCACTGACCACCGCCCTTGGTGAAAACGATCACCGGCACCCGACGACCATCGGCCTCTCTCGGCAGCTGATCAATAATCTCGCTCATATAGCGCAGCGAAAACTCACGGTAGGCGCTGTGGCTTAATGACCCACCCCAAGTATCAAAAATCTGCAGCGCTTGCGCACCGTGGCGAACCTGCTCGGTCAGATAAACCGCGACCGATTTGGCGAGCTTGGAGAGGAGCTGATGCATCACTTCGGGTTCATTGAAGGCCAGCGACTTTACCTTTGCAAAGTCCTTGCTCGATCCCCCCTCCACCATATAGGTGGCCAGCGTCCAGGGGCTCCCTGCAAATCCAATGAGCGGCACGCTACCTTTGAGCTCTTTGCGAATCAGCGCGACGGCATCCATGACATAGCCTAGTTCGTTTGCCGCACGATCCGGGTCTAGCGCTGCAATCTCGGCGGCCGAGGAGACCGGGCGCTCAAATCGCGGGCCCTCACCCTCAGAAAAATAGAGCCCGAGGCCCAGCGCATCGGGAACTGTGAGAATGTCAGAGAACAGAATGGCCGCGTCCATCGCGTAGCGACGCAGCGGCTGTAATGTCACCTCGCAGGCGAGCTCTGGGTTGGTACAGAGCCCCATGAAGCTGCCAGCCTCTGCGCGTGTTGCGCGGTACTCGGGGAGATACCTTCCTGCTTGGCGCATCATCCAAAGCGGAGTTCGGTCCACGGGTTCGCGCATCAGGGCGCGGAGGAACCGGTCATTTTCCAAGCTGACCATGCTATCGACTCTCTGTTATCGCGACTTCGCCGCTTTATTTCTGTTATGTATGTTATGACTTGTTTTATGTCGCTGCTGCTCGCGATGTGGCTTTCGCTTGCATCAATCTCTCTTACGCAGACACTCAGGCAGCACCTCCCCCGGTGCGCTGATCGCCAAAACTATCTTCCCAGCGCGCAGTCTACCTCTGGCTGAGGGGTGAGTTCGACCCCATCCATTCAGACGCCCAAATAGTCGAGGATCCCCTCTGCGGCCTGCCGGCCCTCCCAAATTGCCGTGACCACAAGGTCAGAACCCCGCACCATATCACCACCGGCAAAAATCTTCGGGTTAGCAGTCTGAAACTTGAAGGTCTGATGCTCCGGTGCGATGACGCCATCCCAGTCGTTGCAGGTGACGCCCACCTCGGAGAACCACTCGGCTGGACTGGGCTGAAAACCGAAGGCCATGATGATGGCGTCTGCTTCGATGACCATCTCACTACCCGGGACCGACTCCGGTCGTCGGCGGCCATCCGGTCCCGGCTCACCCAGTCGCGTCTCAACCACCTTGATGCCGATCGCTTCGCCAAAATAGTCCATGACCTCAACAGGCTGACGGTTAAAGAGAAACTGCACGCCCTCTTCCTTGGCATTGGCTACCTCTCGGCGCGAGCCGGGCATATTGTCCTCGTCTCGTCGATACACACAGTAGACACGGTCGGCCTGCTGCCGCACAGCCGTTCGCACGCAGTCCATCGCGGTGTCGCCGCCACCCAACACCACTACGGTTTTTTCTTTCAGGTCGATGTACTCACCCGACTCGCGAGGGTAGTCCATCTTTTCGTTCACATTGGCAATCAAATAATCCAGCGCCTTGTAAACGCCGGGCAAATCCTCTCCTGGGAAGCCCCCTTCCATGGCTTTATATGTGCCCATCCCGAGGAACACCGCGTCGTAATCTGCCAGTAGTTCATCAATGGTGATATCGCGGCCAATCTCGGTATTCAGCTGGAATTCAATGCCCATTCCCTCAAAGACCTCGCGGCGGCGCTCCATAACCTGCTTCTCCAGCTTGAACTGGGGAATACCAAATGTGAGCAAGCCACCGATCTCGGGGTATCTGTCATACACCACTGCCTTGACGCCGTTGCGAGTAAGGATATCCGCGCACCCCAACCCCGCCGGACCCGCGCCAATGATCGCGACTTTCTTGTCGGTAGGAATCACACTCGACAGATCGGGACGCCAACCCATCGCCAGTGCAGTATCGGTAATGTACTTCTCAGAATTGCCAATCGTGACCGCCCCAAAACCGTCATTCAGGGTACAGGCCCCCTCGCACAATCGATCCTGCGGGCATACTCGACCGCAGACCTCGGGCAATGTATTGGTCTGGTGGCTAAGCTCCGCCGCCTCAAACAAATTGCCTTCAGCCAGTAGCTTCAACCAGTTGGGGATAAAATTGTGAACCGGGCACTTCCACTCACAGTAGGGATTGCCGCACTCCAGACACCGGTGAGACTGCTCGGCCGCCTGGGCCTCGGTGTAAGGATCATAGATCTCCACGAAGGCCTCTGTGCGGGTCTCCATGTCTTTCTTACCCGGATCTTTTCGGTCTACATCCAAAAACTGAAACGGATTTGCCAGGCGAGTACTCATACTTCAGTCTGCCTCAGTCTGTATCTCGCAACCGCGAGAGAAGTTGATTGATATCTGCGGCTTTGGGTTTCACCAACCAGAACTTCCCGACATAGTCTTCAAAGTTCTCCAACAAGTGGGCACCCCACTCGGAGCCTGTCTCGGCGACAAACTCGCGAATGTTATCGCGCAGAAAATGCCGATGAGCTTCCATGGACTCGGCCGCCACGCGATGAATCTCGACCAACTCGCTGTTGTAACGGTCGATAAAGGCTCGATCCTGATCCAGGACAAATGCCAGTCCGCCGGTCATCCCTGCGCCGAAATTCACTCCGGTGGGCCCCAGCACTGTTACCAGCCCGCCAGTCATATACTCGCAGCAGTGGTCTCCGGCTCCCTCTATCACGGCGTGGGCGCCCGAGTTACGCACGGCAAATCGCTCGCCCGCCACGCCAGCAGCGAACAGCCGCCCCCCGGTTGCACCATACAAGCAGGTGTTACCAATGATGCTGGTATAACGGCTTTCAAAACGGCTGCCCTGTGGGGGAGAGATGACTAACTTGCCACCCGCCATGCCCTTGCCCACGTAATCATTGCAGTCTCCCTCGAGGTACATGTGGAGCCCGCCCGCATTCCACACGCCGAAGCTCTGCCCGGCCGTGCCGGTAAATCGAACCGTAATGGGGTTGGTCTCCATGCCGGAATTGCCGTGTCGCTTGGCAATTTCACCCGACAGACGCGCCCCGATGGATCGATCACAATTGGTGAGCGTATAGGTGTAAGAGCCTCCGCCACCCGCTTCGATCGCGGGCAAAATATCCGCCACCATTTGATTGGCCTTTTCTGCCGAATCAAACGGATCATTACTGGCAACCTGGCAAAACTGAGGCTGGTTTGCGGCGTCGTCATCTACCCAGAGGACCGGATCGAGATCGAGACTCTGCTGCTTTGCCGTTTCTCCCGGAAGTCGCTCGAGCAAATCAACGCGTCCGATCAGCTCCTCAAGCCTTCGCACGCCTAGTTTAGCCAGCCACTCCCGGGTCTCATTGGCCACGAAGGTAAAGAAATTCACCACACGTTCAACATCGCCAACAAAATGCGCTTCCCTAAGCTGGGCGTTTTGCGTCGCCACACCCGTTGCGCAATTATTCAGATGGCAGATACGCAGATACTTGCAGCCCATTGCGACCATGGGGGCGGTGCCAAACCCGAAGCTCTCGGCGCCAAGAATGGCAGCCTTGACCACATCCAGGCCGGTCTTCATCCCACCGTCTGCCTGCAGTCGCACTTTGCCTCGCAGGCGGTTACCCCTGAGAGTCTGCTGCACCTCTGCGATACCCAGCTCCCACGGAGAACCCGCATAGCGGATAGACGTCAGTGGACTGGCTGCCGTGCCGCCGTCGTAACCCGAGATCGTGATGAGATCTGCATAGGCTTTCGTGACGCCCGCAGCAATGGTCCCGACGCCAGGCTCTGACACCAGTTTGACTGACACCAGCGCCTCGGGGTTTACCTGCTTTAAGTCGAAGATCAGCTGCGCCAGATCCTCAATCGAGTAAATATCGTGGTGGGGCGGTGGAGAAATCAGCGTCACGCCGGGCACCGAGTAGCGCAGCCGAGCAATCAGTTCATTCACTTTGCCGCCGGGTAGCTGCCCGCCCTCTCCGGGTTTCGCACCCTGTGCCACTTTGATCTGTAGCACTTCGGCATTCACCAAATAATGGGGCGTCACGCCAAACCGTCCAGAAGCAATCTGCTTGATTTTGGACACGCGGTTGGTGCCGTAGCGATTGGGGTCTTCGCCGCCCTCCCCGCTGTTGGAGCGCGCGCCGATCTGATTCATTCCCATCGCCAAAGCTTCATGCGCTTCTGGTGACAAGGCTCCGAGGGACATACCGGCAGAGTCGAAGCGACGCAGAATATCTTCGATCGGCTCTACCTCATCTAGCGGGAGGGGATTATCAGCGAGCTTGAGCTGCAACAGATCGCGTATCGCAGCGACCGGCCGCTCGTTACAGTGCGAGGCATAACGCTGGTAATCAGCATAATCACCACTGACCACTGCCGTCTGTAGGCTCATCACTACGTCGGGGTTGTAAGCGTGGTATTCGCCGCCGTGCACGTATTTGAGCAAGCCGCCCTGGTCCATCGTTTTGCGCCGTGAGCGCGCCCTACTGGCTACCTGCCACTGGTCTTTTTCGAACTGCTCCAGCGATACGCCGCCAATGCGTGAGGCCACGCCGGTAAACGCCACCTCGACAAGCTCACTGTTCAGACCAATCGCCTCGAACAGTTGGGAGCCGCGGTAGGAATTAACCGCCGAGATGCCCATCTTGGACATGATCTTTAGCAAGCCCTTATTAATGCCCTTCCGGAAATTTTTCTGGCAGAGCTGCGGATCACCCAGTAGTTCACCTCTGGCTAATAAATCCTCAATCACGCTATAGGCCAGATAGGGATAAACCGCCGTGGCACCAAACCCGAGCAGGCACGCGACATGATGTGAATCACGCGCACTGGCGGATTCAATAATGAGGTTGCACTCTGCACGCAATCCAACGCGAATGAGGTGGTTGTGCACTGCGCCGGTAACCAAAAGGCTGTGCAAGGGCACTCGCGCCTCGCCAATGCCGCGATCAGAGAGAATCAGGATATTACCCCCCTCCCGAATGGCCGCCTCGGCGCTGGAACATACCGCCTCGAGCGCCTGACGAAGATTTCCGTCGGCAGGATCGTAGGTGGCGTCAATCACGACGCTTCGGAACCCCTCCTCGGCCAAAGCGAGAATGGTCTGGAACTTGGGTTGCGATAAAACAGGGGAGGTCAGGCTGATGCGCCGGGCATGTTCTGCAGACTCCGTAAAAATATTTCTCTCGGGCCCGAGGTCCACCTCCAGGGACATCACGATCGATTCTCGTAAAGGGTCGATGGGCGGGTTAGTCACCTGCGCAAATTTTTGCCTGAAGTAGTCGTAAAGCGACCGCTCCTGCCGGGACAACACCGCCATCGGTGTGTCATCCCCCATTGAACCCACGGCTTCATTGCCAGACTCGGCCAGCGGTCGGAGTACTTGATCACGCTCTTCGAAACTGACCTGGAACATCTTTTGATAGACGTCCAGCTCTGCTCCGGTAATCGCAGCAACCGATTCGCTGGAGAAACTCCCTTCGATCAATCTCGAATGCTGCCGCAACCACTGTTTATAGGGCTGGCGGGACTTTAATAGCTCGTCAATGTCCCTTGTATGCAGCACCTTTCCCTCTTGGGTATCGACCACCAGAATCTGGCCCGGACCCACTCGCCCTTTGGCAACGACCTGCTCCGGCTCATAACCGTGGGTTCCAACTTCCGATGCAACCGTGATGAAGCCGTCATCGGTAGTCACCCAGCGGGCGGGACGCAATCCATTACGGTCCAACAGGCAGACGGCGTAGCGGCCATCAGTCAGTACGATGCCGGCAGGGCCGTCCCAGGGCTCCATATGCATGGCGTTGTACTGGTAAAAGGCCTTCAGGTCGGGATCAATGCCCTCGATGTTTTGCCATGCGGGTGGAATCAGCATTCGCAACGCGCGGGGTAATTCGACACCACCGGTACTGAGAAGCTCCAACATATTGTCGAGGCTCGAGGAGTCGGAGCCCTGAGTATTCACCAGCGGAGCCAGCTCCTGTAGCTCGGGCAACAGCGGTGATTCCAGCTTAGAAGTGCGCGCTCGTGACCAGCTTCGGTTGCCCTCTATCGTATTGATCTCGCCATTGTGGGCCAGCATGCGAAAGGGCTGCGCCAATGGCCATCTTGGCAGGGTGTTCGTGGAGAACCGCTGGTGGAATACGCAAATCGCGGTCTCCAGCGCAGGGTTATTCAGATCAGGATAAAAACGCTCAAGGTCTGCGGGCATGACCAGACCCTTATAGGAGATCACCCGGTCAGACAAACTGCAAATATAAAAATCCGGATCGTCGGCCATCGCCATTTCGGCTCGCCGGCGCGCCGTGAACAATTTGCCCAGGCAGTGTTCGTGATCCTCTCCTGTGGCATCGACAAAAATCTGCTCGATTTTAGGCAGCTGGTCCAGAGCGATCTCGCCGCATACCGTTGTATCGATGGGCACTTCACGCCAGCCCAATACGGTGAGCCCTTGCGCTTTGATCGCCAACTCCAGCGCCTCGCGACCGCTTTTTTGGCGAGCCTCATCCTGACTCAAAAACACCATGCCCACCGCGTAGCGCTCACCCAGCGTCACGCCGAGCGATGCCGAGGCCACATTGCGCATGAAGGCGTCGGGCATTTGCATCAGCAGTCCACAGCCGTCGCCCGTGCGACCATCGGCCGCGATACCTCCACGGTGCGTCATGCAAGTCAGCGACTCGATTGCAGTTTGCAGCAGGCGATGGCTCGCCTCGCCCTGCACTTGGGCGATCAGACCGAAGCCACAATTGTCCCGAAACTCCTCGGGACGGTAGAGACCACGCGAGCTTGCCGGCGAACGCTCAGCAACGCCCACCCTTGAACCTTGACTCATATGTACGTTTCGCTAGTGAACCGGCGCCGTTGGCCGGAGAAACAACCCCTCTCGGGGTCAGAACAAAGGGGGGCGTAGTTTACACACCCACGCGGGGGCGCTCAATTAGCGGCATCGTCGCCGATCAAGCCTCGATCAAGTCGGCAATATCGCGCTCTGTGACGGCTTCCGTAATGTCGGCACTACCCAGTTCCCGGAGCAAAATATAGCGAACTTTGCCCGCGGCCACTTTTTTGTCGCTGGACATCGCATCGATAAGCTCGGCAGCGGTCAACCCTTTTGGTGGACCCACTGGCAACCCCAATGCCTGATTAAACTCGATCAGCGCCTCGACCGTCTCGGCGGCGAGATCGCCTCTGGCGACTGACAGCCGCGCGGCCATTACCATTCCCGCCGCGACCGCTTCACCGTGGAGCCACTCTCCGTAACCCTGAATACGTTCGATCGCATGACCAAATGTGTGCCCGAAGTTAAGGTGCGCGCGAACACCACCCTCGCGCTCATCCTCTGCTACGACCAGGGCCTTGATCTCACAACTGCGCTTGACGGCAGCGGCGATAGCGCCGAACTCACGCGCCTTGAGCGGTGCCCGGTTCTCAATCAGCCAGTTGAAGAACACAGGGTCTCGGATCAAACCGTATTTCACTACCTCGGCGAGGCCCGCGGCATATTCTCGATCAGGCAGGGTGACCAACGTATCGAGGTCGATGACCACGCGCCGAGGCTGATGGAACGCACCAATCAGATTCTTACCCATTGCGTGATTGACGCCTGTCTTGCCACCTACAGAAGAATCCACCTGGGCAAGCAAGGTGGTGGGTACTTGAATAAAGTCTGCACCGCGCAGGAAACAGGCGGCAGCAAAACCCGTCATGTCGCCGATGACTCCGCCACCGAGCGCAACAAAGAGGCTTTGTCTTTCATGTCGATCGTTCAGTGCCGCATCCAGGATCTGTTGCACCGACCCCATGTGTTTGTGTTGCTCTCCGGCTGGGAGTTGCACCTTGGTCAAACGCTCGGGCTCCCCCAGCGCGCTTTCCAGCACCGCGGCATAATGGGGCCCAACCTGATCATCCGTGACCAATACTACGCCGCGCCCCGCTGTCCAAGGCTGCCACTCGGAGGCATCACCGAGCAGACCGCGCCCTATTTCAATAGGATAACCCCGCTCAAGCGTGTCCGATGCCAAGTTGACGCGAACATTGTGGAGAAGCTCTGACATGAATGAATCGCTCCCGGCGATGTTGCTCAGGTCACGTCCTGGGGTAACAGACCGCGATCTTCCAGTTGCTGATGAATTTGTCGCGCCACTTTGCGCGCATTACCCGAACCACCGGAAATAATGACATCTGCGAGCTCCCTGTAAAGCGGTTCGCGCTCGGCCATTAGCCGCTCCAGCGTCTCTTTACGGTCGCCTTCTTTTAGTAACGGACGCCCCTCTCCCGACCCCGTCCGCTTTACTTGCTGTGCAACGCTCACATCGAGATAAACCACAACCCCGGCACGCGACATTAACTCCCGGTTGGCTAATGTAACGACGGCACCACCGCCTGTAGCAATAACAACCCGGCTGCGCTCGGCGAGGTCTTGCAATACATTGGCCTCTCTGAGCCGAAAGCCGGCCTCGCCCTCTACATCAAAAATCCAGGGAATATCCGCGCCCGCTCGAGTCTCGATTTCGGCATCGCTATCGACAAAATCATATTCGAGCAAGGTGGCCAAATGCCGCCCCACTGTGGACTTGCCTGACCCCATTGGTCCGATCATGAACAGACAAAAAACGTGGGGCTTATCGGTCATGATCTCGGGAGTCAGTTCACCAATGCTTCGGACAAAATTCTGGGCGTTATGAATATCAGGGTTTCGGTTTTTTGTTGGGCGTTCGCGGTGCTCTTGAACAAGGCTCCAAGATACGGGATATCGCCCAGTAATGGCACCTTTTCCGTCTTGACCAACTCCTCCTTTCTGAACACCCCCCCGAGAACGACGGTTTCTCCATTACCCACTAAAACCTGTGTAGTCAGCTCCGTGGTATCGATCGTCGGGATCAGTCCTCCATTCCCGCTGGGCACAAGATCACCCACAGAGTCTTGATTAACGACCAAATCCAGCAGAATCCGATCATCCGGCGTGATGTTCGGGGTGACATCCAGTTTGAGCACCGCTTCTTTGAAAGCCGTGGTGGTGGCGCCCGAGGCGGCGCCCTCCTGATAGGGAATCTCCGTGCCTGATTTGATACTGGCTTTCTGCTTATCCCCTGTGATGACTTTGGGTTGCGATACCACTTCTCCCCCTCCAGCAGCCTCCATCGCCGACAGTTCCGCGGTCAAGAACAGGTCCGTCGCGGTAAAACCCACCGCAAAACCCGAGCTGGCGTCTGCAACACCGAGGTCGACAAATGGCGCGGTAGGGATCTGAATGGGACTGGCGCCGTTCTGGGCCTGACTGTTCAGGCTGGCAACGCCCGCCATATTGCCGGCCACACTGGTGAATCGGTCACCGTTAGCGCTGAGGTAACCACCTCCCCATCGAATGCCCAACTGCTCGTCGATGTTCGAAGACACAATCACGATGCGAGCCTCGATCATGACCTGCCGGATGGGGATATCGACCTTTTCAATGAGGTCGCGAATTTCAGCGAGCTTGTCCGCCGTGTCGGTCACCATAATCGAGTTGGTGCGCTGGTCGACAACGGCAGAGCCCCTCTCGGAAATCAACTTGCCGCCCTCTGCCGACCCTGCTTCGAAAAGACCCACCACGTCGACCGCATTGGCGTAACGCACCCGGATAAATTCCGATCTGAGTGGTGCGAGTTCCGCGAGCTGCTTGTTGGCTTCAATTTGCTGGCGCTCTCGCTCAGCAATTTCCTGAGCTGGCGCCACCATCAATACGCTCCCAATCTGACGACTGTCGAGCCCACGGGTTTTGAGTACGAGATCTAACGCCTGGTCCCACGGCACATTTTGCAGCCGCAAGGTAATGTTGCCGGTCACCGAGTCTGATGTGACCAGATTGAGCTCAGTGAAGTCAGCGATCAACTGCAACACCGCGCGAACTTCAATGTCCTGAAAATTCAGTGATATGCGGTCGCCTTTGTAATCGAACTGATTCAAGCGCGCCGGCTTTTTATCTTCTGCGAGGCGCGTAACCTTAAGGACATAGTCCGTCCCCTTCTGGTCGATGAAATAATCGAAGCGCCCCTCGGCGTTGACTTGTATCTGGATGCCCTGACCATTTTTACTGATCTGGAAGCCTCGCACAGGGGTGGCAAAGTCTGTGGTATCAAAACGCCTGATCACAGATTCAGCCGCCGTTGCGTTATGAAGCTGCAAGGTGATCACTTGCCCCTCGCTGAATATGCTCGCGTCTACGTTACGTCGGCTGAGATTGAGCGTTAACAGCCCTTCCCCTGAACTCGAGCGATGAAAGCTCAGGTCATTGAGACGAGCCGCTCCCACTTCGGCTTCGATCGTTGCGACCGACTCGGCGTCATTGATCGAGCCACCCTGCGCCGTGGTTGAACCGCTCCACACGCTACACAAGACCAACAAACCTAGCGCCAAAAAGCGGATTCCATTCCGCTCTATTGGATTATCACGCTGCATAACATGCTCTCCCTAACTCACTTCCCTGTGAGTTCAATTGTTCTCGGTCGCTCCACCCAACCATCTTCCATGCCGTCGGGGACGATCTCGACAACCGCAACATAACTACTGCCCATATCTGCGATGCGGCCATGATCGCGACCGAGGTAATCTCCTCGCTTGACTCGGTGAACACCGCCATCGGGGTCCTTGATCAAAGTCCAATCTGTGCCATTGCGGCGCAGAGAACCGACCATCACGAGGGAGTCGAGCGTAAACCGCTCGAGGTAACCTCTGGGGCGCTGTGTATCGGGGCGAACCGTTGATCGGGAAGCCAACTGCGACAACCGCTCTACTTCCACGGGCCGGTCAAATGGACTCCGAAATGTGGTGGCCGCGTAAGCAAATGCTTCGTAGGCCGTGAAGGTGGGAATTGGCTCGATCACGCCGCCAGGACGAGCACGTTTCTCAGCCATGAACCGATCCAGATCTGCAAACCGCTCGTCGGCACACGAAACCAGCACCGTAGACAACAGTATCATCGCCATCGCCCTGGCCTTCGCGCACCGCACCTCAAGCCTCATCATCGTCTCCCCGGTAGCGATAGGTTTTGGCCAAAATACTCATTCCCAGCATCGGCTCTCGCTCTTTCTCCAAGACGATCTCAAAATCATGAAGCGTCACAATTCGAGACAAGCCGGCCATGCCAGAGATAAAAGCGCCCAGGTCGTGGTAGGAGCCTACCGCCTCAATCGCAATAGGTAGCTCAACGTAAAAAGGCTGCGCCTCCTCCTTCAGGAGGTCGATCTGCTCAATACTGAGGCCGTTAAGCTCGCCTTTTTCGGTAATGTCATCGAGCAATCCGGGAACTTCGTTCCGAGACGGTAATTGGGCAACCAGCGCGCCGAAACGCTCCTCCATCTCACTTAACTGCGCCTTGTATGCCTCCAGATTGGCACTCTCAAAGGCTTTCCTCTCGAACTCCTCCCTGAGCGCAACCTCCTCTCGCTCTGCTACTTCGAACCGCTTTTCCAGATCGGCGATGTGCAGATAGAAGCCAGCCACCACAATGGCGATAAACACCAGCGCGAGCAAAATAAGCTTAGCGGCCGCCGGCCACGCGCCAATGTCCTCAACATTTAAGTCGGCGAGATCGATTTCATTCAGTGCTTTGAGGTGCTCAATGAAAGTCATAACGATAGCGCCTCATCCTGTGCCGGGAACTGTAAATTCACTGTGAGCTTGAACGTCATGGCGTTATCACCGTAGTCGGGCGCCGCCTGAACCGCGTCCAGCCTTGAGCTCTCCAGCCAGTCGGAAGCATCGAGCTGCCGCATCAGCCGGGAGACATGATTGTTCGATTCGGCGATGCCCTGTATCGCGACAACCTGAGAACGCGTCTCGAGAGACGTATAGAAGACGCCGTCGGGAACGGTTCGCACCAATTGATCCATGAGCCTGACAATGACGGGGCGATGGCCCTGGAGGGATTGAATCACCCTCATACGCTCGATCAGTTGATTTCGTTTACGCTGAAGATCCCGTATCTCCGACAGTTCCTGATCCAGCATTCTGATATGCGTGCTGAGATACTCGTTCCGCATAGTTTGATCGCTGATCTGGGCTTTCACCACGGAACCCCAGATCCACACTGCCAAGACAGCGGCGACGACGGTAGCGACCGAACCAATCAAAAAATACTGTCTTTGTCTCTGCCGCCGCGCCTCGCGCCAAGGCAGCAAATTAATGTCGGCCATCAGCTGGGCCTCCGCATCGCGAGCCCACAAGCCACCATCAGCGCCGGCGCATCCTCTCTCAGCGCCTGCGCATCAACTGTCGGACTGATCGACATATTTGCGAAGGGATCAGCGACTATTGTTGGTATGGACAACCGCTCTTCTACCAAAGTGGACAGTCCATGAATGGAGGCGACACCGCCACACAGCACGATCTGGTCAAGAGACGCATGCTCGCTTGACGAAAAGAAAAGCTGCAGGGATCGACTGATCTGCTGCACTGTCGCATCACAAAAAGGCCCCAGCACGTCGCGCTCATAATCCTCAGGAAGACCGCCCCGTTTTTTTGCGCGACCCGCCTCCTCATATGTCAGGTCATAGCGGCTCATGATCTCGTCGGTCAGCTGCCTGCCACCAAAGAGCTGTTCGCGGGTATACAACGACTCCCCGTCGACAAAAACCGATAGCGTCATCATGCTCGCCCCGATATCGATCATGGCGACTCGCTGAGTCTCGAGGCTTGGCATTTGTGAGCTGAGCAACTTGAGGGAGCGCCCCAAGGCGAATACCTCAACGTCCATCACCGTGGGCTTTAACCCCGCCACCTCCAACGTTTCCACTCGCGAATCGATAGTTTCCTGGCGGCACGCGACAAGCCGAACCTCGATTTCCTCTGGGCGGCCCGGGGCCGGGCCCAACACCTCAAAGTCAATCGCCACCTCATCGAGGGAATAGGGAATGTATTGATCGATCTCGAGTGTCAGCTGCGCCTCGAGATCTTCCTCGGAAAGACCCTCTGGCGCCGTGATGGTTTTGATGATGACAGATGAGCCTGAAACGGCTGCAGCAACGCGACGGGCCATTGTGCCCGAGCGCGCGATTACGCCCTCGACTGTTGCGCCGACGGTCTCGATCTCATTAATGTTTTTTTCAACCACAGCCTCGGGAGGCAACGGCGCTACCGCGAAACTCTCTACGCGGTATGCCTCTCCATGCCGACTCAGCTCGAGTAACTTCACTGTTGTGGAGCTGATATCGACCCCGAGGATCTGTGATGATTTGGCAGCGCCAAATACCCTCAACACGTGTCAGTCCTTTGCGTGTGTCGATGTCCCGGTAAGCGGGATTCACATATTCCTGCGGGCAATTGAACGACGAGCGGGCCGGCGATTGACAGAACAAAGTCGGTAAATTGACAGAACAAAGTCGGTAAAAGGTCACTTAATTTTAGTAATGGTGTGAAAACAACGCTTCAGCCCTGATATGTTTCCGTTCCATACGGATTGCCACCACGCGGTCTCTTTCGAACCGGCAGCAGGGCCCTGCGCGAGAGGGCCACGCGGAGAGTTTGATTAGCAATGAACCTGAAACTGACACGATACGCTGTTCTGCTCGCATGCGCGGGGCTGTGGTGGCTTGCGGGACTTTACCTTTACCTCAGCCCGCGATTGCCCGAGGAGAGCGCGCTCAGAAATATCACCTTACAAACACCCATGCGGGTGCTGAGTCAGGATGGCGCGCTGATCGGACAATTCGGCGAGCAGAAAAGAAAGCCCTTACGCTTTGAGCAGATTCCACAGAGTTTCGTCAACGCGTTGCTGGCAGCAGAGGACGACGGCTTCTTTGAGCATGGCGGCGTGGAGGTGCTGAGCCTCGCTAGAGCTGTCTCGGAGTTGCTGCTGACGGGAAAAAAGGGCAGCGGTGGTTCGACGCTCACCATGCAGGTGGCGCGCAATTACTTTTTGACGCTTGATCAAACCTTCATCCGGAAATTCACCGAGATACTGCTGGCCCTGAAGATCGAAGCGAGACTGAGCAAGGAAGAAATATTTGAGCTGTATGTCAACCGCGTGTTTCTTGGGCACCGCGCCTACGGGTTTGAGGCGGCAGCAGAGACCTACTACGGAAAGCCACTCGCCGAGCTCACACTCGCCCAGCACGCGATGTTAGCGGGCGTGCCCAAAGCGCCCTCCAGAAATAACCCGCTGAGCAACCCTGAAAAAGGCAAAGTCCGCCGGGATTGGATTCTGCGGCGTATGGCCAGTCTGGACATGATTACAGAGTCGGAGAGCCTGTTCGCCCAGAACAGCGCCGTCACCGCTTCATTTCACGGGCAAGTCGTTGAAGTCGACGCAGATTACGTAGCTGAAATGGTGCGGCGGGAAATGGTGGAACGCTTTGGCAATGCGGCCTACAACGACGGCTACGTGGTTTACACCACCGTGGACGCCAAGTTACAGCAGGCAGCACGGGATGCGCTGCTTAAAGGCTTGCGCACCTATGACTGGCGTCACGGATGGCGAGGACCAGAACGCCGTTTGGCCCCCAGAGCGGATGAAACTCCCGAGCAAACGCTCCTCAGGTGGCAAGAAGCGCTGCGGGACATGCCTACGATAGCCGAGCTGACCCCGGGAATCGTCACCGAAGTGGGTGAATCCCAGGTTACAGTACTTGCCAAAACCGGGGAGACCATACCGCTCTTTTGGCAGGGAGATCTGGAGAAGGTGCGCCGTTATCGCTCCGTTAACCTGACCGCTGCTCCGGAGGCGTCACCCGCTGGACTCCTGTCCGTTGGCGACTTGATCAGAATTCGAGAAGAGGCTGATGGCTGGCGTATCAGTCAGGTCCCTCAGGCTCAGTCAGCGTTGGTATCGCTCGATCCGAAGCACGGTGCAATCAGAGCATTGGTAGGTGGCATGGGGTTCGAGCTCTCGAAATTTAACCGCGCGACCCAGGCCCGGCGCCAGCCCGGATCTAACTTCAAACCATTCCTATACGCCAGCGCGCTGTCATCCGGCATTACGCCCTCTACAGTGATCAACGACGCCCCCGTGGTACTGGACAACCTCGCCGCAGCCGAAATATGGCGGCCTGAGAATGACAGCGGGAAATTTTACGGCCCGACCCGGCTCAGGGAGGCGCTGGCGTTCTCTCGTAACCTGGTCTCGATCCGGGTACTGCAACAAGTGGGCGTCAGTCGCTTTATCAGTTATATCGAGCAATTGGGGTTCGATACCCAAGACATGCAGGCCAACCTCACCCTGGCGCTGGGAACTCATACCTACACGCCACTCGATATCGCTACCGGTTACGCCATTCTCGCCAATGAAGGCTTCAGAGTGGAGCCTTGGTTGATTGAACGGATTGAGGATGCCAAAGGCAATATCGTTTTCGCCGCTGACCCACTGGTTGCGTGTCCGGCCTGTGAGAATGCCCAAGCCGGATCCGCCGAGATGGTGCGCATGGAAGACATCCTCGGCACAGCGGTTCCCGAGGTGCGAGCAGCCGAACGGGTGATGGACCCACGCGTGGCGTATATCGTGTCTACTTTTTTGCGCGACGCTATTCAGCGGGGTACGGGGCGGCGCGCCAAAGTGCTGGAGCGGGAGGATATTGGCGGCAAAACGGGCACCACAAACGGACCCCGGGACGCGTGGTTTTCCGGCTTCAACCGGGATCTGATTACGACGGCATGGGTCGGATTTGACGATTACAGCCCCCTGGGCAGACGAGAATTTGGGGGCACCGCCGCTTTGCCGATCTGGATCGATTTTATGAGAGAGGCTCTGCCACCTGCAGAACCGAATCCCCCTATGCCGCCCGGTATTGTCAGGTTGAGAGTGGACAAATCCTCAGGACTGCGGGTGCGGGGTCAACCGGAGGGTAGCATCATGGAATATTTTCTGGAGGAATCCTTGCCCGGCTGGGACAGTGACGCGAGCGGAACTATCGACACTGACAGACTGGAGCAAATTTTTTAGCAAAAAAAAGCCGGCGTCCGCCGGCTTTTTTGTCTGAATCAAGGCCTTACTTTTTGAGCGTTCGACCGCCGAAGCGCTTGTTGAAACGATCAACTCGACCACCGGTATCGACTATTTTCTGCTTGCCGGTATAAAAAGGGTGACACTGGCTACACACATCCAGAGAGATGTCCTCGCCTAGCGTAGAGCGCGTCTTGATTTCGTTGCCACAGCTGCATCGGGCAGTGATTTCGCCATACTGTGGATGTATATCTGCTTTCATGCCAACCTCCGTCAGCACATAGGGTGTGAAAAAGATCGCGGATCATACCAGAGCCCGCAACGATAGCAACATTGAATACACCCACTACCACCCTCTAGTACACTCCATCTGGAAAACCGGCCCACCGAACAACTGTTGGATCCCCCGCCACGTGGATACGAGTACTGACACCAAGGTATGGAGATGCGCCGTACCCACTCCGCTCAGGCGGCTGTTTGACTATCGCCCGCTTGAAGACTGGCAGGGAACAGTGGTCCCCGGCATGCGAGTCATCGTGCCCTTTGGCAGGCGATCCGTCACCGCAATTGTTGTCCGGGAAGCACTCGACTCCGCTATTCCCCCGGATCAATTGCGCTCGGTATCGTCTGTGCTTGATAGGCACCCTCTCTACCCCCGCACTCTACTGGCGCTACTTCAGTGGGCAGCCGACTATTACCAGCACCCTGTTGGTGAGGTCCTGCCACTGGGTTTGTCCCCCGGCGAGCGTCAGGGCAAACCCGAGCGCTCCGTTGCCGACACCGGGCTTACTCTTACAGAGCGCGGGCGAGGCCTTCCTCAAGGCGCACCCCACAACGCCCGCAAGCAAGCTGAATTAATCCAACAGCTGCAAGCAGGCCCTCTCAGTGTGGATCTGTTGAAGAAAGCGGGTTTTAAACCCGGGGTCATGCGCGCGCTACAAGATAAAGCGTTGGTGACCACCTGTGCACTTCAATCACAGCGCGACTGGCAAGCACTGCCTCACTCCGTATCGGCGAATACCGAGCAAAAGGGTGCCATTTCATCGATTCAGGCTTCGCTGGGTCAGTTTTGTGTGCATCTTCTCTATGGCGTTACCGGCAGCGGTAAAACCGAGGTGTATTTGCAAAGCATCGCTGCCTGTCTTGCGCGCGGTGAACAAGCGCTACTGCTGTTACCCGAAATTTCACTCACTCCCCAAACGCTGGCTCGATTCGAGGCTCGTTTTAGTGCGCCCGTATTGATCCTGCACTCGGGGATGGGTGACGTCGAGCGAGACAAGACATGGGCCGCGGCGCGCAAAGGCGAGGCCGCGGTGATTCTGGGTACGCGGTCGGCGGTCTTTGCGCCGCTCTTGAAACCTGGCCTGATTATTGTTGACGAGGAGCACGACCCCGCCTTTGTGCAGCAAGACGGATTTCGCTACTCCGCTCGAGATGTCGCCATCAAGCGTGGACAGCTAGAACGCTGCACGGTGGTACTGGGTAGCGCCACCCCGAGCCTCGAGAGCTGGCAGAATGCTGAGCAGGGCCGCTATCAGCGGCATACGCTGTCGCAACGAGCCGGGCCCGGCACGCTTCCCAGAAAGCACCTGATTGATATCAGCGGCCTTAGCCTCTCGGCCGGGCTGTCCGAGGAGCTTGTGAGCCAACTCGACACCGTGTTGGCGAGCGGGCAGCAAGCCCTGATTTTTTTGAACAGACGTGGCTTTGCCAATGCGCTGATGTGTCATGACTGCGGATGGAGTGCCGACTGTTCAGAGTGTGACGCGCGCATGACGCTGCACAAAACGCCACCCGAGCTTCACTGCCATCACTGCGGCCGCCGCAGCCGGCTACCGGCAACATGTGCCCACTGTGGTTCCCAGCATCTCGTGGGGACGGGAATCGGCACGCAGCAAACCGAGGCATTCCTGAGGGCGCGTTTTAGCGATTACCCCGTATTGCGTGTGGACAGTGACACCATGGCCAACCGCTCTGCGATGCCCGCCCTGATCAAACGCCTCAGTAGCGGTGAACCCTTGTTGATGATTGGTACGCAGATGCTGAGCAAGGGACATCACTTTCCCGACGTTACTCTGGTCGCCATTATCGATGCAGACGCATTATTGTTCAGCCCGGATTTTCGCGGAGAAGAGCGCCTGCTTCAGTTAGTCACTCAGGTCGCCGGTCGGGCCGGTCGCGAGGCGAAATCGGGTGAGGTGTTTATACAGACTCGGCAACCAGGCCACCGACTTATCGCACAGCTAGACGCGCCTTATCACCAGCTTCTCCCCGACCTGCTGGCACAGCGGCGTCAGGCGGGTCTCCCCCCACACGGGGCTTTGGGCGTGATGCGGTGCGACAGTTATAACAAGCTGGAAGGGCTCAAATTCCTGAATCACGTCAAAACGCATGCCGCGTCGTCTGCGAGCTGCAGGATGATTGGCCCGGTGATGGCCGCCATGGCGCGCCGTAAAAACCGCTACCGCTGTCATTTGATCGTCGCCGCGCCGCAACGCGGCACGGTTGCAAAAGCGATGAAAGCGCTTGTGGAGTGTGCCGAATCTACGCGACATTCCTCCAAACTGAATTGGTCTGTAGATATCGATCCCTACGAAAGCTTGTGACTTCCTTGGCTGGAGCCTGTGCAGTCAGTTAGCCATAATGCATAGATCTCGCTACGCACTGGCCGTAGCGACCACCCTGACAGGACGACCATGAAACCCGAACTGGCTGCGCTGATGACTGCGGCGCTGGAAAAACTGCTTTCAGAGGGAACACTGCCGGAAATTCCCGCTACCCAGCCGCAGATAGACTATCCGAAGGACCCGACGCACGGGGATTTCTCCTGCAATCTGGCCATGGTGCTAGCAAAGCGAGCTGGTATGTCGCCGCGTGATCTCGCAGCGCAGCTGGTTGGAGCGCTACCCGAGAATACGCTGATTGACCGGGTTGAAATTGCGGGACCGGGTTTTATCAATTTTTTTATCAACCCCCTCTGCCATACCGAAGTGATCAGGACGATTCTCACGCAGCGCGCCAACTTCGGCCGCTCTGATACTGGGCGGGGTCGACACATACAGGTGGAGTTTGTCTCGGCGAATCCCACTGGGCCGCTTCATGTCGGTCACGGCAGGGGCGCCGCTATCGGTGACTCGCTGGGACGACTGCTTGAAGCCACGGGCTGGGCAGTCCAGAGAGAATTTTATTACAACGATGCCGGACAGCAGATCCAGAATCTGGCGTTGTCAGTGCAGGCTCGCGCTCAGGGTAAAGACCCCACCCATCCAGACTGGCCCGAGGACGGATACCAAGGCTCCTATATTCAAGATGTGGCCACCGCGTATAGCGCTAAAGAAACCGTCGAAGCGGCAGATCGCGAAATCACCGCCAAAGGGGATCCGGCAGATCTCGAGGCGATACGCGAATTCGCAGTAGCCTGCCTCCGACGCGAGCAGGATCA
Organism: Halieaceae bacterium; assembly: GCA_038106565.1. Taxonomy (GTDB): domain Bacteria; phylum Pseudomonadota; class Gammaproteobacteria; order Pseudomonadales; family Halieaceae; genus Luminiphilus. The sequence continues at coordinate 30,377 of JAYOEE010000012.1, read as the reverse complement.
GGACCTGAAGGCGTTTGCCGTGGTGTTCGATGAGTATTTTCTGGAATCCTCGCTTTATGAATCCGGTGCCGTCGACGAGACGGTGACCGCGCTGGAGCAGGCCGGGCATACCTACGAGGAAGAAAGCGCCTTGTGGTTGAGAACAACCACCTTTGGAGACGATAAAGATCGTGTCATGCGCAAACGCGAAGGAGGGTACACCTACTTCGTGCCTGACGTTGCCTATCATCACAACAAATGGAACCGCGGTTTCGAGCGCGTCATCAACGAACAGGGGGCAGATCATCACAGCACCATCACCCGTGTCCGAGCGGGGCTCCAAGGGCTGAACGCCGGTATTCCCGAGGGCTGGCCCGAATATGTTTTGCACCAAATGGTGACCGTCATGAGAGACGGAGCCGAGGTCAAGCTGTCGAAGCGCGCGGGCAGCTATGTCACCCTGCGCGACCTTATCGACTGGGTGGGACGCGATGCGACGCGATACTTTTTAGTTGCCCGAGCGCCTTCCTCTCAGCTCACGTTCGATGTCGATTTGGCACTGGCACGCAGCAACGAAAACCCTGTTTATTACATCCAGTACGCTCACGCGCGTGCGGCAAGCGTCATGCGTAAGGCAGAGGCTGTAGTGGGAGCAACCGGCGTCGACGAAGGGCTTGACCACCTCGATTCCCTTCTGGAGCCGGAGGCGCTGGCGCTCGCCGTCAGCCTTGGCCGCTTTCCCGAAGTGGTGGTTGGCGCGGCTGAACGACTCGAACCCCACGATGTCGCCAATTATCTCCGCCACACCGCAGCTGACTTCCACAGCTTCTACAATGCACACAACATTTTGGAGTCCGATCCCAATACCCTGCGCGCTCGACTGGCGTTGGTTGCTGCAAGCAAACAGGTGATTGCCACCGGCCTTGATTTGCTGGGTGTCTCTGCCCCGGAGAGCATGTAAGCGTGCCCACAAAGTCGACCCGAACCGTTCGCAAGCCCTCCGCAACCCGAAGTGAGCGGGCTCAGGTTCAATCCGGTTCTCCTGCTACGCTCTCCAAAGCGCATGTTCAGGGCTTTATCGCAGGGTGTGCTAGCGCTTTGCTCGCCACTTTCGGGGCAGAGCATTGGTGGAATGATGCCGAAGAGGCCCTTCCCGCGGCCGTCCCTTCGGCCCTCAATGTTCAAGTCGAGAGCGGCCCTCGCTTCGATTTTTATCAAGTGCTCCCCAATCAGGAGCTGGATCTTAGCCCCGAAATAGAACCGGCCGATCTGCGTGCGGCCTCGCAGAGCAATACCGAATATCTTTTACAGGTGGGTTCGTTTCGGCAGGAATCGGATGCAGATCGCCGGAGAGGAGAACTCGCACTGCTGGGACTGGAAGCCAGTATCGAGGCGGGAGACGGTGACAATGGCCGCTGGTATAGAGTGTATCTGGGCCCCTTTACCAACCGATCGGAAATGGCTCGAGCACGAACGCTGACCGCTCAGGCCGATATGGACACGCTACTGCTGAAGCGCCAGCTCGCTGGCTCTGGGGCTACGCCGTGAGCGCCACAGGTCAGCAACGTATCAAAGCACTGAACTACTCTCGCAGTCAGCGCATCCTCACCCTCACCTTTTCCGATGACGTCGAGTTCAAGCTGAGCGCAGAGTTTCTTCGAGTATTTTCACCCTCGGCCGAGGTGCGCGGCCACGGCCCGGGACAGGAAGTGCTGCAAACGGGCAAATCTTCTGTTGGCATCGCTGGTATCGAGCCAGTGGGACACTACGCCGTTCAAATCAGTTTCGATGACGGCCACGACTCCGGTCTTTACAGCTGGTCATACCTGCGTGACTTGGCAGAGCAGCAGGATCGCTACTGGCAGAGCTACCTGCAGCAACTGGAAGCGGCAGGAAAAACCAGAGAAGCTGATATACAGGTCCTGCACTTCACTCCCTAGAAGATGACCGACTTGCAGCGGACGCTTTGGCGGGCTGTGGCGCTCACCGGCAGCCTGTTAAGCCGCCCTTCTACCTTATTCCCAACCCCTGAACACAACCTCGAGGCTCAGGTACACTTGCCGGCCCACTGGCAAAAGACCAGAGCAATATTGAGCACGGGCACATGACAGACGATGTAGCGGACAGCGCCGACGGCAAGACTGACTTCGGATTTACCCGCGTAGACCGCGACGCCAAGGCGGGCATGGTGCGTGGCGTTTTCGACTCGGTGGCGAGCCGCTACGACCTGATGAACGACCTGATGTCAGGAGGAATTCACCGCTTCTGGAAGCGATTTACTATCGAGCTCAGTGGAGCGCGTCCCGGTCAAACGGTACTCGATATCGCGGGTGGCACAGGTGATCTCGCAGCTAAATTTTCTCGCCTGGTAGGCCCCGAGGGCCGTGTCATTTTGGCTGATATCAATGCTGCCATGCTCGAAGTGGGTCGCGACCGGCTAATTGACAAGGGCGCCACAGGGAACGTCGACGTCGTTCAGGCAGATGCGCAGCACCTGCCCTTTGAAGACAACAGTATCGACTGCATCACCATCGCTTTTGGGTTGCGCAATGTCACGGATAAGGCATTGGCGTTGAAATCGATGCTCCGCGTGCTCCGTCCAGGTGGTCGGCTATTGGTATTGGAGTTCTCCAAACCGGTTTCGCCCCTCCTTGAAAAAATCTATGACCAGTACTCCTTTCAGATTCTCCCTGCGATGGGTCGCTTAATCGCGCAAGACGCCGATAGCTATCGGTATCTCGCAGAATCCATCCGTAAGCACCCCGATCAAGAAAGTCTGCTGGAGATGATGGCTGAAGCAGGATTTGTCGACGGCCGCTACCACAATATGACCGGCGGTATCGTCGCCGTGCACCAAGGCTTCAAGGCATGACACAACACGATCCTGCGCTACTGGGTGCGGCACTTGCCGGTGCGGAGCGTGCGCTGAATCAGGCCGTCGCGCTGGCGCCGACATCACACCGCGAACTTGACAGTCTCGCTGGAACCAGACTGGGAATAGAAATCAGCTCGGTGGAGCTGACGCTATATATCGAAATCACCGATGGCCCCGAGGTGCGCTTGATGAGCCACTGTGAGGCACCCACAGCCGCTTTTGTGCGTGGCTCGATCGAGGACTTTGCGTCCCTCGCCACCTCCGACGATCCGGCGGCAGTGCTGATCAACAGCGGTATCGAGCTAGAGGGCAACAGTGCGAGCCTCATTGCCCTGCAGCAGATTATTTCGCGGATGGAAATCGATTGGGAGGCGCCTCTGGTTGACGCGCTTGGCGACGTCATAGGTCATCAGATTGCAGAAGCCGTCAGAGGGGTCTTTCGCTGGGGCGAGGGCGCGAGAACAAGCCTGAAACGGCAGCTTTCCGAATATCTCCTCGAGGAGGGTCGGTTGACCCCCCCCCAGGCCGAACTGGAGCATTTTTATGAAGCGGTACAGTCGGTCTCGATGCGCGTAGAGCGAGCCCAGTCGAAGGTGGCAGCCCTACTGGCTAAAGCAGCGGAGCGAGGAACGGCGCAGTGAGACGATTAATCGCCCTTTATCGCACCGCGGCGCGATATCAGCTGGATGAACTGTTGCCACCTAATCAGCGCCCCCGCCTGATGTCGATGATTTTGCGCCTTTTCCCAGTGCTGTCTGTACCTGGCAATACCCCCCGTGGGGAGCGCTTACGCCGGGCCATGGAGGATCTGGGGCCCGTATTTATTAAATTCGGGCAGCTGCTGTCCACCCGCAGAGACCTGCTACCTCTGGATATTGCAGATGAACTGGCAAAGCTGCAGGACCAAGTGCCGCCCTTTCCTGCCAAAGAGGCAATCCAAAGGATCGAGACGGCGTTGGGTCGCGAGTTGAACGACTGCTTCGCGGAGTTTGATGCCAATCCATTGGCAGCCGCCTCGGTGGCCCAGGTACATGGTGCGCGATTACCCGATGGCAGTGACGTAGTGGTCAAAGTGCTACGCCCCGGTATCGAGCATGTAATCGATCAGGACCTCAAAATACTCCGCCATGTGGCGAGAATGCTGGCTCGATGGTCGAGCGTTGGTCGCCGCCTGAAGCCAGTGGAGGTGGTCGATGAGTACGATCGGATCATTCGCGGTGAACTCGACCTCAGGCGCGAAGCTGCCAACGCGTCACAGCTCAAGCGTCACTTCGAATCAGGTGACCTGGTTTATGTACCCGAGGTGAACTGGTCCCTGACCTGTGAAGAGGTCATGGTGAGTGAACGCATCTATGGCGTGCCGATCAGTGATCTGGAAACCTTGCAGGGAAAGCAGGTGAATTTGAAACTGCTGGCCGAGCGCGGGGTAGAAATATTCTTTACTCAGGTATTCCGCGACAGTTTTTTCCACGCGGACATGCACCCGGGCAACATCTTTGTCGATTGCACCCAACCCGAAGATCCGCGTTACATGGCCGTCGACTGTGCCATTGTCGGGCAATTGGATGAGCACGATCTGTACTATCTCGCGCGAAATCTGCTCGCTATTTTTCATCAGGACTACCGGCTGTGCGCAAAACTGCATATCGAGTGCGGGTGGGTTCCCCCGGGAACACCGATCGCCGAATTTGAGGCTGCCATGCGCACACTGTGTGAGCCCGTATTTGAAAGGCCGCTCGAGGAAATATCCTTTGCGCACATGCTGGTCAACCTTTTCAAGACCGCTGGTCAATTCGATATGCAGGTTCAGCCGCAACTGGTGTTGCTTCAAAAAACCTTGCTGAATATCGAAGGCCTAGGCCGCGAACTCTACCCACAGCTGAATTTATGGGATACAGCCAAACCCTTTTTGGAGGAATGGCTGGCGGACCGGTATTCACTACAAACGGTGAGCAAGCGACTGCAAGAGGAGGCGCCCGTATTGCTCGAAACGCTCCCACTGCTTCCCGACATGATCGTAAACCGGCTGCGTCAACCTGCTCAAAAAGCCCCGGAGAAATCCAACAACACGGGCTGGAGGTTACCTCTCGCCCTCGCAGGGGCTTTCTCACTCGGAGCAGGGATCAGCCTGTCCAGCGGGGGAACCGGCTGGCTCCTACTCGGTGCGGGCTGCCTGCTGATGGCAAGCATCACCCGCTACCGGTAACTCCCCCTCGCAGGCTCTGGCATACTGGCGCCATGACGGAAACCGTATCGACAATCCCGGCCAATCTCTCCCCGCGCTGGAATGAGCACGGGCTTATCCCGGCGATTGCGCAAGATGCCGAAACCGGAGAGGTGTTGATGCTGGCGTGGATGAATGCCGAAGCGCTTCACCTCACACTGGATAGCGGTAACGTGGTTTACTGGTCGCGCTCTAGAGGCGCGCTGTGGCGCAAAGGGGAGACGTCTGGTAATACGCAGAAACTGATCGATGCGCGGCTGGACTGCGATGGCGACACGCTCTTGCTCACCGTAGAGCAACGAGGAGACGGCGCCTGTCACACGGGTCGGCGCACATGCTTTTTTTATCAACCCGGCGACAGCGGCTGGGAGTTAACCGAGGAAGGGTAGATGGCAGACACCTTGACGACGTTAGATGGCATTCTGGCGGAGCGGAAAGTCGCCGCGCCCGAAAGCTCCTATGTCGCCTCACTCCATGAAAAGGGACTCAACAAAATTCTTGAGAAAGTCGGTGAAGAGGCCACCGAGGTCATTCTGGCAGCCCGAGATGCGGCGGAGAACGGGGACTCGGGCCCGCTTGTCGAAGAAGTGGCGGATCTTTGGTTTCATACGCTTGTGATGCTGTCACATCTCAATCTCGACCACACTGCGGTCATTAAAGTACTCGACACGCGACTGGGTCTATCAGGACTGGCAGAAAAAGCGGCGCGAAAAGGCCATAATGCGGCCCCCACAAACGGTTAAATACACGGAGAGCGACTATGGGTCTGGGCGGAATCAGTATCTGGCAACTCCTCATTATCCTTGCGATTGTCGTCATGCTCTTTGGTACGTCGCGGTTGCGTAACATTGGCTCTGATCTGGGTAGCGCAATCCGGGGCTTTCGCGACAGCATGAGCAAAGACGATGCCAGTGGTGACACGGTCGCTAACAGTGCACCGGGTAAGGAGCAGGACTCCGACAAGCCTGCCAGCTGAGCTAGGTGGCGGCGCATGTTTGATATCGGGTTCGCCGAGCTACTCCTCATCGGCGTGGTTGGACTGATTGTCGTCGGACCAGAACAGCTCCCTGGTGCAGTACGGACTACTTTGGCCTGGATAAATCGGTTTCGCCGCAGTTTTGATCAGATCCGGACAGAAGTGCGACGAGAGCTGCACAATGACGAGGTCATGCAAAAGCTGAAGTCGGAAACTCAGGAACTGCAGCAGCAAGTGCGCGACACGACCCGATCCTTCGAGCGCGAGATTCAGGCAATCAGCGAAGACCCATCCGCCATGACGTCTGGCAACGCTGCAGACGACACCACTTCGACTGCCAGCGACGAGTTGCCTCAAAAAGCAACCGCTGGCGATGCAGGTACATCTGACACCGCCCCGAAATCAGCATGACCGACCCTACTGATCACGATGATCCACCCATGTCTCTGGTGGCACATCTCACCGAACTACGGGATCGACTGTTGCGATGCGTTCTCGGGGTGTTGATCGGCTTTATTATTCTGTTCCCTTTCGCCAATGAAATTTACGGGTTTGTCTCAGCACCGTTGCGGGAACTGATGCCCGAAGGCTCTACGATGATCGCGACAGGCGTCGCGTCACCGTTTCTGACCCCCTTCAAACTGAGTTTGGTGCTGGCGATTTTTTTGGCTATCCCCGTGATCCTCTATCAGATCTGGAGCTTTGTCGCGCCCGGCCTTTATCAGAAGGAGAAGCGGGTCGCGATGCCACTGCTGGCCTCGAGTGTGTTGCTGTTCTATGCGGGAGCCGCCTTTGCCTATTTTGTGGTGTTCCCTTTGATATTTGCTTTTTTCACCAGCGTGGGACCAGAGAGTGTTCAGGTGATGACAGATATCAATAGCTATCTCGATTTTGTCCTCAAGCTTTTCCTTGCTTTTGGTATCGCTTTTGAAATGCCCATCGCTGCCGTCATCCTGATCTGGACCGGCGTCACCAGCTCGGAGGCGCTCGCCAAAAAACGGCCTTATATCATCGTCGGCTGCTTCGTCTTCGGCATGCTCCTGACTCCGCCCGACGTCATTTCACAATCATTGCTGGCCATTCCGATGTGGCTCTTGTTTGAGCTGGGCGTCTTTTTTGGAAAACTGCTCGAACCCAAGGCGACGAGTACTTAACGCGCAATGTGCTGAACGCGATAACACCCGCCACACTTGCGCGCAGCCCCCGGGGGTCTCCTCCCCGACTTCCAATTGGCGCCGATAACGGCAACGATTGACTGCAGGTCTGTGTATCGATTGGCTTGACCCCGTCGATCAGCAACCAACCACCAATGGTGACTGCGTGCCGACAATCTTTTTCGCACCGCTCGGCGTAGACTGTGTCTTGGACGACTGTCCTTACCCATTCAAAATGACTGAGCGCCGCCGTGACTGAATCTGCGATCGATCCACCCGCAACGACTGTTAACGACCGAGAGGCAGCCCCACCGCGCGCCAAATCTTTGGCACCGCTCAGGCAGCTATTGGGCTTTCTGTGGCCCCATAAAGGCCGGCTGATTGCCGCCAGCACTGCTCTGGTATTTACAGCGGGAGCGCAGCTCACATTAGGATACGGCGTAAAGATTCTGATCGACGAGGGTTTCGCCGGCGCCGATTCCTCCGGACTGTATACCGCCGTCACCTTCATGCTGATGATTGGCGTGGCGATGGCTATTGGCGCCATGACACGGTTTTATCTGGTGTCCTGGCTTGGGGAGCGTGTCAGCGCCGACTTGCGCAGCGCTGTCTTCAACAATCTTGTGCATCTTCAGCCCAGCTACTTTGAGAGCAATCACTCCGGCGAGATCATGTCGCGCCTGACTACCGACACCACGCTACTGCAAACGCTCATTGGCTCGTCCGTCAGCCTGGCAGTGCGCAATGCGCTGACCCTGACCGGCGCTCTGACGCTGATGGTGATCACCAACCTCAAGCTGAGTCTGGTTATATTGATCGCTGTACCGGTGACCCTTTTACCCATTCTGATCTTCGGCCGACGTGTGAGAAAGCTGTCGAACAAAAGCCAGCAATCGATTGCAGAAGTGGGCAGCCATGCCGGCGAGATATTTCAGTCGATCAAGGTTGTTCAAAGTTTCAACCGCGAAGCGGCCGAAAAGGCTGCATTTAGTCGCGACGTTGAGCAAGCGTTTTCAGTGGCGCGATCCAGAGTATTCCAGCGCGCACTCCTCACCGGCTTTGCCATCTTCCTGCTGATGGGTGGCATGGTAGGCATGATGTGGTCGGGAGGCGTGGACGTTATCGAGGGCAGAATGACCGGTGGCGAACTCGGGGCCTTCGTCTTCTATGCGGTGATGGTGGGAACCGCGTTTGCCACGCTTTCCGAAGTGTGGGGCGACCTGCAACGTGCCGCGGGAGCCGCCGAGCGCCTGATGGAGTTACTGGCGGAGACCAGCGACATTCCTGATACAGGCACCACCACACCTCCCCAGCGGAGAGCTCTGGCCTTTAACGGTGTTCATTTCGCCTACCCCAGCCGACCTACCCACCCGGCTCTCAATGATTTCTCTCTGGAGATCGCCCACGGCGAATCCGTCGCTCTCGTCGGGCCCTCCGGCGCCGGCAAATCGACCGTATTCGAACTCATGCTCCGGTTTTACGACCCGATTGCAGGCGCCATCCGCTTTGGTGATTCCGATTTGCGCGATCTGCCGTTAGAGCGCTGGCGCCAAAAGATTGCGCTCGTACCGCAGCAACCCACACTGTTCTCCGGAGACATCTTTTACAACATCGCTTATGGCGCCGCGAATCCCTCCCAGGAGACGGTGGAAGCCGCGGCGGCAATGGCGCACGCTCACGAGTTCATTCTTAGCCTGCCTGATGGCTACCAGAGCTATCTCGGTGCGCAAGGCGTAAGACTCTCAGGTGGGCAACGCCAGCGCATCGCTTTGGCGAGAGCGATTCTCAGCGATCCTGAGTTACTACTCCTCGATGAAGCAACCAGTGCACTCGACACCGAGAGTGAGTGGCATGTTCAGCAAGCTCTCACAGAAATCATGCGCGAGCGCACCACTATCATCATCGCGCATCGCCTCTCGACGGTAATCAACGCCGACCGGATCGTGGTGATGGAGCAAGGTAAGGTGATCGACAGTGGTTCTCACGAAGCACTTATGGCTCGTTGCGACCTCTACCAACGGTTGGCACGGCTACAATTTCAGACTGAACCACATCGCAGTTGAATCAAACATAAAAAACCCCGCACAAGGCGGGGTGTGTATCGGTTGAAAAGTAATCAGCTGAATTCGCGAACTAACCCGCCAATACTCTCTTTCGCATCGCCAAAGAGCATCCGCGTATTCTCTTTATAGAAGAGCGGATTCTCGATGCCCGCAAAGCCAGAGGCCATGGAGCGCTTGAGTACAAATACAGTGCGCGCGTCAGCCACATTGATCACCGGCATGCCGTAGATCGGTGAAGACTCGACCTCCCGTGCCGCAGGGTTCACCACGTCATTTGCGCCGATCACGATGGCAACATCAACGGTCTCCATACGCGGGTTAATTTCATCCATCTCGAGAAGCTGGTCATACGGCACATCCGCCTCCGCCAGCAACACGTTCATGTGGCCGGGCATCCGCCCCGCCACCGGATGGATACCGAAATTCACCTCACAGCCGTTGTTCTCTAACAACTCTGTGAGTTCCTTGACCACGTGCTGCGCCTGGGCTACTGCCATACCGTAGCCGGGGATGATTGCCACATTGGTCGCGGCTTCGAGCACGTAGTAGGCATCTTCCACCGAGATTGGCTTGATCTCGCCTTCCACCACCGTCTCTTCGGTCGACACACTCGCGAAGCCAGAGAACAGTACATTGGATAGCGAGCGATTCATCGCCTTACACATGATCTGGGTGAGGATGATGCCCGAGGCGCCAACCAGCGATCCCGCTACAATCAGCGCGTTGTTGTTGATCGCAAAGCCCGCCGCACACGCCGCCAGACCAGAGTAGGAGTTCAACAAAGAGATGACGACGGGCATATCGGCGCCGCCGATAGGTATGACCGCCATAATGCCAAACAAGAGCGCCAGACCGATCACCATATAGAGCCAATTAAGATCGGTCGGGTTGAGACAGAACATCACCGCACCGCCCACAATACCCAGCACTACAAGTGAGTTAACGATTTGCTGGCCGGAGAATGTCACCGCCCCACTGCCGATGGTTTCTGACAACTTGCCGTACGCCACGAGCGAGCCGGTGAGGGTCACGCCGCCAATCAGAATCGACAAGACAATCGTCACTAGCGTGAAGGTCCCGGAATCTGGAGACAGCGCCGCCCAGCCCACAAGGAGAGAGGCTGCGCCACCCAATCCGTTAAACAGTGCCACCATTTCCGGCATGGAGGTCATGGCAACCGCTCTCGCGGCAATGGCGCCGATGGCACCGCCGACCACCATACCCGCGGCGATGTAAGTGAAATCAACAATACCTTGATCAAGCAGCGCGGAAATCACCGCCAGCAACATACCGACTGCGGATACCATGTTGCCGCGGCGGGCAGTGGCTGGCGATCCCAGCATCTTCAGGCCGAAGATGAAGAGGCCTGAGGCAATGACATAGCCCAGTTGTGTCATGAGTTCAGTCGTCATGATCAGTCCTCCTTCTTCTTGAAGAAGCCGAGCATGCGGTCGGTCACCATGTAACCGCCCACTACGTTGATGCTGGCCAAGGTTACCGCACCGACGCCAAGCCACATGGCCATGGTCTCGCTACCCGTTCCAGCGAGCGCCACAGCACCGACCACAGTGATACCCGAAATCGCGTTGGCACCCGACATGAGCGGGGTGTGGAGCGTCGCGGGAACCTTATTGATCAGCTCAAAGCCGAGGAAGATCGACAGCATCAGGATAAACAGCAAATATTCTGCACCGGACATATCAGTTGCCCCCCTCGATAATTTCTTTGATGGTGGGATGAACGATTGCACCACCGTGAGTAATCACGCACCCGGGCAGGATATCGTTCTCGAGATCGAGTACGAATTGCTTGGCCTCTGTGTCCCAGGTGTCTTCAACCAGATTGAACATGTTGCTTGCATACATTTGCGTCGCATCGCTCGGGGCCAGATTGGCCAGATTAGCGGTACCAACGATAGTGACACCGTTTACATCGACTACCTGATCAGGCACTGAGCCCTCGACATTACCGCCTGTCTCCGCTGCCATGTCGACAATGACAGAACCCGGTGCCATGCCCTCTACCATGTCGGCGGTAACCAGCACGGGTGGCTTCCGGCCGAATACCTGTGCCGTAGTAATCACCACATCCGACTCGGCAATGACCGCTTTCTGTGCCTGTCGTTGGATTTCAACCTGCTCCGGTGTCAGCTCCTTCGCATAACCGTCGGCCGTTTGACCGGTATCACCCAAATCGATTTCAAGGAACTTGGCTCCGAGTGACTGCACCTGCTCGGCGACAACGGGTCGCGTATCAAAAGCTGTCACGCGTGCACCAAGGCGCTTGGCCGTGGCAATCGCCTGCAACCCCGCAACACCCGCGCCAATGATGAATACCTTGGCAGGCTTCAGTGTGCCGGCAGGGGTCATCATCATGGGCATGATGCGGGGCATGTGGTTAGCGGCCAGCATGACCGCGATGTAACCAGCGAGGTTAGCCTGCGAACTCAGCGCATCCATCTTCTGGCTGCGCGTAGAGCGCGGAATCATCTCCATACTCACGGCTGTGACGTTTTGGCTGGCGAAAGCCTTGATCAGGTCCTTCTCATTGAAAGGGTCAAGATAAGACACGTGGATGCTGCCAGACTTCAGCAGGCTGATATCGGCCAAATCGGGCTTTCTCAGCCGGAGCACCATGTCAGCGCTACCTAGCAGTGCGGCACGATCGGAACCAATGCTGGCGCCCGCTGCTTCGTAGTCCTCGTCACGGATACCGGCACCTGTGCCTGCACCCGATTCAACGACCACTTCCGCACCGAGTCTTACCAACTTCTTAACCGTCTCGGGAGTCGCAGAGACGCGATTCTCTCCCGGTTGGGTTTCACGGGGTATGACTAGTTGCATAATGAAGTTCGCCTGGTTTTAGGGATCACCACGATCCCGCTGTTATTGGATTTCCAGTCGGCTGAGTGGTAAGGGAGTCGCCTGGCAGGAGCACACTCCCTTCAGCACCACTGGAGAGGTGTCTTTCTAGAAATTAGCCCGCGCGGAGCTTGAGGAGCGGATTAAGCCATTTGTGCCGCAGCCGGGTGAACCGCAAGGGCGCATCCAATACCGCAAGACAGATGCACTCTTCGCCTTCAAGCGCGACCGGAGTGTGTTTATCCCACCCCTCACGAACCAGAAAATCACCCGGATGGTATTCACCCGTTTCATCGGCAAACCCACCTTGTAGCACCAGAGTCATCTCGCTCCCGCCATGGGTGTGCTCGGGAATACGTCCGCCCGCTGCAATGCGGTAAAGCGCAAACTCATGATGGGGATCGCCAGTTTTGAGGTAACTGATGCTCAAGGATTGCGTCACACGCTTCCAAACCAGATCCGCGTAATCACCGTTAATCAAGCGATCCAGCAGTCCCGGCAATCGCGTGTCGGAGGCCTCGTTGCGCGCGTAGCGCAACGGCTCTGGGTCATCGAGGCGAGCCAACACGTTTTCCAGAATCGACTCCCCAACGGGTTGGGGGTCAAGCTGTTCAAAGTGGGCGCCTCCGATATCCTCGAGTCTGCCAGTCACCTGGCGGCAGCGCTGGCAGTAACTCAGGTGGGCCGCAACGCAGGCCGACTGCGCCACGGGCAATGCACCGGCCGCATACTCCGTCAAGAAATCTGTTGGGGGATGATGTTGAACCATGGTGATCTAATCCGAACCACTTAACTTCACAATCACATTACGGCAGTCCCGCGCAAACGGTTTACTGCGGAAACTAACTAAAAATGGGACTTTCTGGCGCATCAGCTCTGTCATGACACCTCCATGAGGCCCTGCAGTTTCTGAATCGCCAGGCGCACTCGCGATTTGACTGTCCCCAGCGGTAAATCCAGTTCCGCGGCCGCTTCCGAGTGGGATTTTCCTTCCATATAGACCTTTCCCAAAATTTGCGCCTGATCGGGGGGCAGATCTCCCAGCAACTCCCGAACACGCTCTGAGCCCCGACGCGTATGGAGCACGATAAAGGACTCCTCCTCCTCGCTTTCCAGTTCGAAGTCGTCAGATGCCAGAGCTGTGTCAAATTTTTGCAGCCGCCGGAACATGTCGGTACGACAGTTACGCGCAATGGTATAGACCCAGGTGGACGCTGCCGCTTTTTCGGGATTGAAGCCACCCGCTTTTTGCCAGACCTTCAGCATCACTTCCTGAACCAGCTCGTCCGCGTGCGTTGCGGAGAGACTAGAGCCCGATAAGGCAAAGGCTTTGATGAGCGGCGCAAAGTGTCTGAAAAAACGCGTGAAAGCCCCCCGGTCCTGACTTTCACCAATCAGCACCAGCGCCTCGCTCCACTCATCCGTACGACGACCGGTCGGGACATTCCAGTTCCCGCTACCGTTTGTCGCGGACGAGTTGCCTGCGTTGTCTTTGCTCGCCATTGAGGTCAAACCTTCATCCCGGTGGTACAGGATACACACTGCGGAGACAGCTTGATACCTTGTTATCACCCTGATGAAACCTACCTGATTCGGCCACGCCAACCGTCATAAATGCGGTTGATCCGCCAAACTGCCTGCCCCGTAACAGCTATACCCTTCTCTCAACTGGTGACCGGAGGTCTACCAGCGGTGAACATTGCAGTCATAGGAGCGGGCATCTCCGGGCTGGGATGCGCCTATCAGCTGGCCAAAAGAGGCCACCGCGTTGACATTTTCGAGGCCCGAGATCGTATCGGTGGCCACACCGCGACGTACGATGTGCAGATCGGCACCCGACGCTTTGCCGTGGACACCGGGTTTATCGTGTTTAACGACCGGAATTACCCCAACCTGCTCGATTTGTTCCAGGAGCTGGGTGTGGCCAGCAAAGACACGACCATGGGTTTCTCCGTCTGTGACGAAGCCTCGGGTCTGGAGTACGCGGGTAACAACCTCAATACCCTGTTCGCCCAGCGCGGCAATCTGTTATCACCCAGCTTCCTCGGCATGATCAGAGAGATCCTCAGGTTCAATAAACTGGCCATTGCCGACCTCGACGCGGGGCGGCTAACGCAAGACCAGACGCTGGGCGACTATCTGAGACGCCACGGTTTCAGCGCCCATTTCAGCCGCCAATACCTCCTGGCCATGACCTCGGCCATTTGGTCGGCTGATTTCGAGGATGCACAGGATTTTCCCGTGGAGTTTTTCATCCGCTTTTTTCGCAATCACGGCTTACTCTCGATCAATAATCGCCCCCAGTGGCGAGTGGTAGAAGGCGGCAGTCGGGAGTATCTCGCACCCCTCACGGCGCGCTTCGCCGATAACATTAAAACCAGAATGCCCGTGTCGAAAATTTTGCGCCCCCCGGGACAACCCGTCGCGATTCACTTCACCAACGGGCTGGTGCGCGAATTCGACGAGGTGGTCATCGCCACGCACTCGGACGAGGCGCTGGCCATGCTGGGGGATGCCACGGATGCAGAAAAAGCGGTGTTAGGCGCTCTGCCATACCGGGACAACGAGGTGATCTTGCATACCGATACCCGCTTGCTTCCAAAAACCCAGCGCGCCTGGTCGAGCTGGAACTACCGGTTGAAACCCGGCAACGGTCGGGCAACTGTGACCTACAACATGAATATCCTGCAGGGGCTCGACGCACCCGAGACATTCTGTGTCACGCTGAATGATACCGCTTCGATTAACCCGCATCGGATATTGGGGCGCTTCAATTATGCCCACCCACAGTTCACACTGGCGGGCATGCAGGCGCAGCAGCGCTGGGGCGATATCAACGGGCAAAATGGAACATGGTTTTGCGGCGCTTACTGGCAAAATGGTTTTCACGAGGACGGCCTGAGCAGCGGTCTGCGGGTTGCAGAGAACCTGTGCGCAGCACGTCAAATGGCGGCGTGAACGCGAGGCTGTATTCCGGCACGCTGAAACACGCTCGCTACACTCCCAAGCGACACGTCTTCAGCTACAAAGTGTTTATGCCCTTTGTTGAGCTGGAGACGCTCGAAGCGCTAACCGATGAATTGCCTCTTTGGTCCGCTAAACGCTGGGCACCGGCCCGGTTTCTGCGTCGCGACTTCCTCGGTGCGGAAGCCGTGCCGCTGGAGCAAGCTGTCCGGGACCGAATCAGAGAAGAGACGGGTCGCGAGCAAACAGGGCCGATCTATCTCCTGGCCAACTGGCGCTATTTCGGCTATCAAAATAATCCTATCGCGGTCTACTACTGCTATGACTCCTCAGGCGAGTGTCTCGAGTATGTCGTGGCCGAAGTGACCAATACCCCCTGGGGCGAGCGGCACAGCTATGTGCTTGCTGCGCCGGCGGACAACGCCCTTCTGGCCACCGAATTTAACAAGGCGCTGCACGTGTCACCTTTTAACCCGATGAAGATGACCTACCGGTGGCTCAGCACCTGTCCTGGCGATGATCTGCAGATTCAGATTGCGCTGTATGAGAGCAACGAGCGGATTTTTGACGCACTGCTCAGCCTGACAGCGGAGCCATTGAATGCGCGCACGGCGCCTCGGGCGATTCTCTCCTACCCGCTCATGACACTGAAGGTCGTGGCTGGAATTTACTGGGAGGCCTTGCGTCTCTTTTTAAAAGGAGTCAGCCTGCACGCTCATCCGAAGCGATCGCATTAACGTAACCGTCGATTCAACGAACCAATCGCAAGAGGGTCCGAATGAGCGAGTACAGCGTTAAAAACATTGCCAAACTGCCCCTGTTTCTGGGAGAAACCAACGGCGGGCTGGCGCGGTCCTTCATGCTCAAGGTGCTGGCAAAGCTGCAAGTGGGCTCTCTGGTGTTAAAGGAGCCCGGTGAGACACTGACATTCGGCACCCACGATGACCCTAACGCTCCGCATGCGGAGGTCCATGTTCATGACAACGACCTCTACCGTCGAATTCTGACGGGAGGCAGCATCGCTGCCGGGGAGACATTTATCGAAGGCTTGTGGAGCTCTCCCGATTTGACCGCAGTCACGCGTGCCTTTAGCGCCAACATGGCGATGTTGGAAGCGCTGTCGGACCGGCAACACTTCTTGGCAAGCGCCGCACTCAAGGTGAGCCACTGGGCACGCCGCAACACCACCGCCCGCTCTCGGGAAAATATCTCTGCCCACTACGATTTGGGGAATGATTTCTTTTCGCTATTTCTCGACCCGAGCATGATGTATTCATCGGCCGTTTTTCCCACCCCCGAGAGCGATCTTGCAACCGCGGCTACCTATAAACTCAAGTTAATCTGCGAGGACCTTGAGCTCAGCGCGAACGATCATCTTGTTGAAATTGGCACCGGCTGGGGCGGTATGGCGATCTACGCCGCAGAAAACTACGGCTGCCGCGTGACCACCACGACGATTTCCAGAGAACAGTACGATTACGCTCGCGAGGCCGTGGCCAGACGCGGACTGCAGGATCGCATTACAGTGCTATTTGATGACTACCGCGACCTGAGTGGTCGCTTCGATAAGCTCGTATCCATCGAAATGATCGAAGCGGTTGGCCACCAGTTTTATGACACCTATTTCAGCACGCTTAGCCGTCTACTCAAGCCCCATGGGAAAGCCGCCATTCAGGCTATCACTATGACCGAGCAACGCTATGAACAAGCGCGCGATTCCGTCGATTTCATCAAACGCTATATTTTTCCGGGAGGGTGTCTGCCTTCTCTGACAGTAATCAGTGATGCGCTTTCCCGCGTGACCGATCTGCAGATGAGTAATTTGCGCGACATTACCCGGGACTATGCGGACACGCTGAATGTCTGGCACGAGGGCTTTTTAGAGAAGCTCGACGAGGTGAAGGAGATGGGGTTTGATGACCGCTTCATTCGAATGTGGCGCTACTATCTCAGCTATTGCGAGGGGGGCTTCCGCGAGCGCATCATCGGCACCTACCAAATTACGATGACCAAGCCGGGGTATCGACCCGCCTGACTCACTGCCTATGCTGCTGTCCCTTGCACCCATTGCATTACTGGTTGCGTTGCTTTTTGCTTCGGTGACGCTGTTCGGTTCAGACGCATCCTACGGCCCCAATCAAGTTGCGCTCATCATCGCTTCCGCTGCCACCATGTTGGTGGGGTGGCGACGTGGTATGAGTTGGCAAGCCATTCAAGGGGGCATGGTCGCCGCCATTACTGTATCGATCATGCCAATGATGATTCTGCTCTCAGTCGGTGCACTGATTGGTAGCTGGATCATCAGTGGAACAGTCCCGGGCATGATTTACTACGGCGTCCAGCTGCTGGATCCCGAGCTGTTTTATGCCGCTTCAGCCCTCATTTGCGCGCTCGCTTCGCTGAGCCTGGGGAGTTCGTGGACGGTGGCCGGCACGCTGGGCGTAGGCCTGATGGGGATTGCCACAACTTACTCGCTCTCACCGGCGGTGACAGCAGGTGCGGTGATATCGGGCGCGTACTTCGGGGACAAACTGTCACCGCTTTCCGATACCACCAATCTGGCAGCGGCTGCAGTAGGTGTCGATCTATTTGAGCATATCAGGAATATGCTCTGGACCACCCTGCCCGCTTTCGCGGCCGCGCTGGCTGTCTTTGCCCTGATTGGGAGTGAGGGCGCGACCACCCCCGAGAATATCGCCACCATTCGCACTGCATTGGCCAGTCAATTTTCCATAACCCCCTGGGTACTCTCGCCACTCGCACTCATGCTGGCACTGGTCTATTGGCGGGTTCCGGCTTACCCGGCCATTCTCATTTGTACGCTGTCAGGCACGCTTTACGCTGCTTGTTTTCAACCCGATATCGTGCGGGCGCTGGCACTTGCAGCGCATCCGGACTCCCCGGCACCACTCATTCAGGGTCTGTGGATGGCGCTGTTCTCGGGTTACCAGTCCCCGGAGGGATTGGGGGAACTCGGCAGGCTTCTCGACAAAGGCGGCTTGGCCAGCATGCTGAATACGATCTTTCTGATCCTCACGGCAATGACCTTCGGCGGCATGCTCGATAGCACAGGTATTCTGCGACAATTGCTTGATCAGGTACTGAAAGGCGTCAAACGAACCGGTGATCTGATTCTGGCAACCGTGAGCGGGGGGGTGATTACCAATATCCTGGCAGCCGATCAGTTTCTCGCCATCACCCTGCCCGGCAGGCTGTTCACGCCAGCCTATGACGACCGTGGGTTGAACCGCCTGAGTCTCTCGAGGACGCTGGAGGATTCCGCCACCCTCACCTCAGTATTGATTCCCTGGAACACCTGCGGCGCGTTTATGTCCGCCACGTTGGGAGTCGCAACATTTGATTACGCGCCCTACGCGCTTTTCAATCTGATATGCCCGGTACTGGCAGTGATTTTTGGTTACCTGATGATCGCCCAGCCCAAGCCGATGAGCGCCTTGCCGTGACATCCCACACTTGGGATTACGCGGAGCCGTTTGTGCGCCAGGTCACCGTAGAGGCGCATCACATCGATGCTCTGGCTCACACGCGCAACACTCACTACGTAGAGTGGTGTATGGAGGCTGCCTGGGCACACACGAGCGCGCTGGGCTTGGACGCGCAGGCGTATCAAAGTCTTGATCGGGCGATGGCGCTGACGCATGCCGAGTACGATTATTTGAAAGCAACCCGTGCCGGCGATAGCTTACTGGTGGGAACCTGGATTACGGACTGGCCCGGTAGGATGAAAATGGTCAGACGCCTGCAGATAATCGGTGCCGAAACGGGCGATACCGTTTTTCGCGGCGAGCTGCACTTTGTCTGTATCGAAATATCCACTGGTCTGCCCAAGCGACCGCCCAAGGCTTTTATCGATATTTATGGTCCAGCGGTCACGGCAGCCGCATCAAGATAATCGCTCGGGCATTGTCATCGCGCTCAGCCGGGATCAGGCGCGCGACCAATCAAAACTGATCACCTCTGCCAGCGAGTTTGCGCCGAGCTTGAGCGCCAATAGGCGATCCACCCCCAAAGCAACCCCGGCACATTCTGGAAGGCCCTCCCGCTGCGCCGCCAGCAGGCGCTCATCAAGGGGGCGGGTTGGCTGCCCGCGCGCGGTTCTCCGCGCATTTTCGGCTTCGAGCTGACTCCGCAATGCGTCGGGATCGGTTTGTTCCCAATAACCATTGGCCAACTCATTCCCCGCCATATAGCACTCAAATCGAGCGGCAACGGTCGTGCCACCCACTTGCAACGTGCGCGCTAAGGCGGCCTGAGAGACGGGAAAATCCGTGACAAAGACGAGGCCCCAATCGCGAATGGCGGGTTCGATGCAATGGCTCATCAACAGGTCCAGCAAGGCGTCGCGATCAAGCTCGTCAGGCACGTCGCCAATGCGCGCCCGAGCCACAGCCAGCCAGTGGCTGAGGTCGGCTTGCTCCTGAAAAGGGTCGATATCCAGCAGGACTTGAAACAGGGTGCGATAAGGCCACACCTGCCAGCCACGGCAAGTCAAAACCTCGCTGACCATTTCCGCGACCTCGCGGATCAGTGCGGCGTGATTCCAGCCCACCCGGTACCACTCTAACAACGTGAATTCGGGGTTGTGGTGGCGGCCAGACTCGCCCTGGCGAAATGCTTTACCAATCTGAAAAATGTCCCCGGCACCTGCCGCGAGCAAGCGTTTCATCGCAAATTCAGGCGAAGTTTGGAGATATCGCTTTGGGCCACCCGCACCATCGCTGGGCAGGCTGAACACCTCGATACCGGGGTCAGGCACGGTCCCCAGAGAAAGCACCGGCGTCTCGACCTCCATTACCCCGCGTTGGCGAAAAAAGGATCGGAGTTGCTGCAATAGCGCCGCGCGTTCAGCCAGCGCGCTCAGCGACGCCGAGGGCCGCCAGTCGCTCATGTCTCAGCTTTTGCTTGCGCGACTCACGTACTCCCCGGTGCGGGTATCGACACGTATCACTTCACCCTCGGTAATAAACAGAGGCACCCTGACCACCGCACCGGTGGTAAGGGTGGCGGGCTTACTTCCCCCCTGTGCGGTATCACCCTTCAAGCCGGGGTCTGTTTCGGTGATTTCTAATTCGATGAAATTAGGCGGCGTCACGGCCAGAGGCGCACCGTTGTAGAGGGTAATTTCGTAACGCTCCTGCTCTTTGAGCCATTTTTCTGCATCGCCCACGACATCGCGGTCCGCCCCATACTGTTCGTAAGTCGACGGGTCCATGAAGTACCAAAACTCGCCATCGGTATAGGAATACTCGAGATCCACGTCCATCACGTCCGCACCTTCGAGGGTATCGCCAGACTTAAAAGTCCGTTCCCAGACGCGACCTGATTTGAGGTTTCTCAGCCTGACGCGATTGAATGCCTGCCCCTTCCCGGGTTTAACAAATTCATTTTCGAGAATGGAACAGGGTTCACCATCAAGCATTACCTTGAGGCCCGGCTTGAATTCATTGGTCGAAAAATTAGGCATCTCGAATCACCCGTAGCGGAAAACCGCGATGATACCTTAGCCCGGCTTATCGAGACATCCAGTCACGGATCATCAGAGACAAACTCGCCATGAGATCCCAACAGGTAGCAGACACCATCCAGGCCGATATGCGTCAATTCAATCGGGCTCACCGCGCGTACCGCAGGCTTGGCA
Source organism: Halieaceae bacterium (assembly GCA_038106565.1). GTDB lineage: Bacteria > Pseudomonadota > Gammaproteobacteria > Pseudomonadales > Halieaceae > Luminiphilus. The sequence continues at coordinate 9,622 of JAYOEE010000012.1, read as the reverse complement.
TGGAATGCCACACCTAGACCCGCCAACTCGATCATGTCGAGATCATTCGCGCCATCGCCCACCGCCACTGCCTCACCAACAGAACATCCCACACGGTCCGCGAGGTTTTTCAGCGCCATCGCCTTGTATTGCCGATTCACTATGGGCGGAATGACTCGACCCGTAATGATTCCGTCGACCACCTCGAGTTCATTGGCAACCACTTCGTCAAAGCCGTAATCCGACTGCAGTCGCTGTGCAATGGGTATGAATCCGCCAGAAAAAATCGCCAATGTTATGCCTCGCGCCTTGAGCGTTGTCGTCATTTCATAAAGGCCTTCTTGAATGGGCAAGCGATCCGCCAGCTCAGTCACCGCAGCGGCGTCCAAGCCCTTCAAGAGCGCCAATCGCCGATGAAAACTCTCATCGAAATCGACCTCACCCCGCATGGCCTGCGCCGTGATTTCAGCCACCTCAGCACCCACACCCGCTGCGGCCGCCAATTCGTCGATGACCTCGCAATCAATGAGCGTGGAGTCCATGTCAAACACCGCCAGGCGAAAGGTGCGCGTGCGGATTTGACGGCACTGCAACGCAAGATCAACGCCGTGCGCATCGGACAGCGCTCTGAGTCGACCCGATAACCCCACCTCATCCGGACAATCGACCCAAAAGTTGTAGACAGAACGCCGTTCCATCAAGGTCACGGGTACCGGGACATTTTTTTGCTCGATGAGTGTGCCGCCACTCTGTTCTACCGCCTTGTTGAGGTCATCGAACCGGAAACTGGCGCCGGCAGGCTGCATAAGGACGATGATGTGCGTAGCGCTATTCAAGTTGACTAAACCGACTCATCCAAGGGTATCTTTCTGGTGACGCTATAGACTTCCCACATTTGCATAGCAGAAAGCCCTGCAAAGCGGGCACCGCAGAAGTTTATACTGATCGCCGGTTCTTTGGAGGCGAGAAGTGCAACAACTAATACACGGCTTACGTCACCGGCCCCTGTCGCAACAACTGGCGCTGGTCGCGACTGCATGTTGCCTTCTCGCCACTTTGATACTCGTCGCAGTGTCGGCCCAATCAACGCAGTCCATTCAGAACCGAACCCTGGCCGAGCACGCCCACGCCGCCGCGCAACAACTCGCCGTGAGGGCAGCCACAAAACTGGCGACCTCAGACAAACTGGGGCTCGCCACTGAACTGCAGTTTTATACCGATCAGGCTTTGTTCTCGGGAGCTCGCGCGGTCGATGTCGAAGGCAAAGAACTCGCCGTGACAGGCTCCATTCCCCAAGATAGCGAGGCCTATGCGAGAACCATACTGATCGACGGCAACATCGCGGGTACCGTGGAGCTCTATCTTGATCTCAGCGCCCAAAATGATGCCCGGGAAACGCTCATCATCGGACTGATCGCACTGTCCGGTTTGCTGAGCGTGGCGGTTTATGCCATCACGCGCCCGATGGGCCAAAAGCTGGCACAGAATATCAGTGAGGTCGTTGCCCAGCTGGATGCCATTGCGGATGAAACGTCCGGCGCTGTTAACGAGGTGCACAAGCTCAAGGATCGCGTGAGCGCCCTGCCTCTTGAATTACTGCGCTCTCAGAAGGTGCAGGGCCAGGCTGACGAGCACTACCGCGACACCGCCATACTCTGCATCGCACTAAAGCACCTGCCGGGCTACTTGGATACGCTGGATGAGCAGCGCATACAAAGCTACGTCGACTTGCTGCATCGCATGACCTACGGTAGCGCAGGTTTTTATGGCGGCGACTTATCCGTCATCCGTCAATTTGGCTTGGCCATCTATTTTTCGGGCTCACACGCTGTTGGGTCGCCGGTGGTGCGGGCCGCAAGCTGCGCGTGGCTGCTGTCGCGTTGCGCGGGCATCGCTGAACGACAGCAAAGACTCTCGTTCGTGCCGGGCATGGCGATTGGCATCAGCGAACTGGGTCGCGGAGACGACCAGGACATCTACCCCGGTCTTTACATACAGGCTGCGCTCGATGACCTACTGACGCTGGCAAACGAAGACTTGGACGCCATCTTGCTATCTTCCAGAGCGGCGGAAGATGATGGGCTGACAACGCGAATGGGCATCGATGTCATCGACGAAAAATGGATGGCGCTGGGTGATATCAGTGATGCCCATTTAGAGTTGCTTGAGCGTCAACTGCTGATTTTAAAGCGAGCCCTTTTCCAAACCGATGAGGACACACCTCAAGGCCTGCTACCCTTCTAACAGCGAGCGCTAGTCTCTTACCACTGACAGACGGGTGACGCGCTGATAGCCCTTTGGCAGCTTGCTGCCCCGGCGCCCACGCTCCCCCCGGAAATGCTCAAGCTCGGACCACTTAAAGTTGCGATAGTGGCCACCTGACGTCACCTGTAACGTGTCGCCCTCGGCAACAACGCACAATCCCGCAACGTATTCTTCTCGCGCGGCCGCCCTTGCTGAAGGGATTCCAATGAGCTTGTTACCCTTGCCGCGAGCGAGCTCGGGCAAATCAGCAAGCGGGAAAACCAGCATGCGTCCCTCATTGGTGGCCACAACAACCAAGGGGTCTCCGTCGCTGGCAATGGCGGCAGGCGGTAACACCCGCGCATTTTTCGGCAAAGTCAGAACGGATTTACCGGCCTTGTTCTTTGCCTGAAGCTGGGCCAATTGCACCACAAAGCCATATCCGGCATCGCTGGCCAGTAGAAAGCGATCTCCTTCCGTGGGCGTCAGCAAACCCTCAAAGGTCGCGCCCGAGGGCGGATTGATTCTTCCAGTCAAAGGTTCTCCCTGCCCGCGGGCAGACGGCAGCTGATGCGTCGGCAGGGTGTAGGCCCGACCCGTCGAGTCAAGCACAATGGTGGGTAAGTTGGATTTTCCCCGGGCCGCAAAGCGAAAGCTGTCTCCCGATTTATAACTCAGCGCAGCGGGGTCGATATCATGCCCCTTTGCAGCCCGTATCCAACCCTTTTCAGACAGCACGATGGTGAGCGGATCCGACGCCGTGAGCTCCAGTTCGCTGAACGCCTTCGCTTCCTCGCGCTCGGCAAGAGGCGCCCGTCTGGCATCTCCATGGGCATCAACGACGGCCTTCAGTTCACGCTTGATGAGCGTCTTGAGTCGGGCATCACTCCCCAGCGTTTTTTGCAACGCGTCGCGCTCGCTGGCCAACTCATCCTGCTCGCCCCGGATTTTCATTTCCTCAAGCTTGGCGAGGTTGCGCAGCTTGAGATCGAGAATCGCCTCGGCCTGAATGTCCGTAATCTTGAAGGTATCCATGAGCGCGGCCTTGGGCTCATCTTCCTCCCTGATAATGCGAATCACCTCGTCTATGTTGAGGAACGCGGCCAGATAGCCTTCGAGGATGTGCAGACGACGCTCCACGCGCTCTAGCCGATAACTGAGCCGGCGCTTGACGGTGGTCTTTCGAAACGCCAGCCACTCCTTGAGGATAGTGACCAGCGACTTCACCCCGGGTCGACCGTCAATACCAATGACATTGAGATTCACGCGATAGGTGCGCTCAAGGTCGGTAGTGGCAAACAAATGGCTCATTACCGCGTCCACATCAATGCGGTTCGACCGGGGCACCAATACCAGGCGCGTGGGATGTTCGTGGTCGGACTCATCACGCAAATCCGACATCATGGGCAGCTTTCGCGCTTGCATTTGCGCCGCAATCTGCTCGAGCACTTTGGCGCCCGACACCTGATACGGCAATGCATGAATCACAACGGCACCATCTTCTAAGGTATACGCTGCACGCACCCGCAACGCTCCGCGCCCGGTTTCGTAGAGCGCCAGTAGCTCATCAGCAGGCGTAATGATTTCGGCTTCAGTCGGAAAGTCGGGACCCTTGATGTGCCGACAAAGTTCAGCCACCGATGCCTTGGGAGAATCAAGCAGATGGATGGTAGCGGCGACAACTTCAGTCAGGTTATGGGGCGGGATATCCGTCGCCATGCCCACCGCAATGCCCGTTGTCCCGTTCAGTAGCAGATTCGGCACCTGCGCCGGCAAGACGGTGGGCTCTTCCAACGTGCCATCGAAATTGGCTTGCCAGTCGACCGTTCCTTGACCCAGTTCAGATAGCAGGACGTCGGCGTAAGGCGTGAGCCGAGATTCCGTGTAGCGCATCGCGGCAAACGATTTGGGATCGTCTGGCGAACCCCAGTTGCCTTGCCCATCAATAAGGGGATATCGGTACGAAAAATCCTGCGCCATCAGGACCATCGCCTCATAGGCAGCGCTGTCCCCATGAGGATGAAACTTGCCGATGACATCCCCGACAGTACGCGCGGACTTTTTATACTTGGCAGAAGCTTTGAGGCCGAGCTCGCTCATGGCGTAAATGATGCGGCGCTGTACCGGCTTCAATCCGTCGCCGATGTGCGGGAGCGCCCTATCCAGAATGACGTACATCGAGTAGTCGAGGTAGGCTTTTTCAGCATAATCGCGGAGCGACAGCTGCTCTACGTCGACCGGAGGCTGCATCATGTCTGTCATGTTCTTGGAGCTCTCTTCAGGCGCATGGGCTTCGCGGCGTCGCGGTCCCCGGATCCGCGCTATCCTAACGCACCGCGCGGCGTAAATTCCACGGAGTAACGAGTTCCATGAGTGAAAAATCCGCAACCGCGACTCGCACAGCCAGATGACGAGTAACCCCGATACCGTGCGCGCGACGCTCGCGTGGCGCTGGCGCCACTTTAATGTATTCAGTGGACCCGAGTGGCATCGCCTACTTCGCCTGAGAACCGCGATCTTTGTGGTAGAGCAAAACTGCGCATACCAGGAAGTCGATGAAAAAGATCCCGATTGCTGGCACTTGGAGGTCACCCATGGTGGAGAGCTCGTAGGCACACTGCGGGTGGTGCCACCCGGCGTAAGTTATCAAGAATGCTCCATCGGCCGTGTGGCCCTGCGGGAGGACTATCGAGGCTTGGGGCTTGGTTACGATTTGATGGATAACGCGCTGGGATTCTGCTCGGCGCGATGGCCCGGGGACGTTCGACTCAGTGCGCAGGCTTATTTGCAGGCATTTTACGAATCGATCGGCTTCGCGGTCATTCGCGGCCCCTATTTAGAGGACGGCATCCCGCACATCGAGATGCTGCGCGCTGGGGAAAATTCAGGCAGCTGACCTTGCCGCTCGTTTGCGCTCGTGCTCCAGCAGGCATTTTTTACGAAGCCGAATACTATCTGGGGTCACCTCCACCAGTTCATCTTCTTCGATGAACTCCAAGGCCTGTTCCAGAGAGTGCTTCACCGGCGGGGTAAGGTTCAAGGCATCATCCGTGCCTGAGGCCCGCACATTGGTGAGTTGTTTGGCCTTGGTGGGATTCACCACCAGATCGTTGCCGCGACTGTGTAATCCGACTATCTGGCCTTCGTATACCTGCACATTGGGATCGGTAAACAGTCGCCCCCGGTCCTGCAAAGCATGCAGGGCGTAGGCCAAAGTTTTACCGGACACCATGGACACCAGAACGCCATTCTGTCGCGACCCCAGAGCCACCGCAGTAACAGGACCGTAATGATCGAATACATGGGTCATGATGCCGGACCCCGAAGTCAGGGTAAGAAACTGCGACCGAAAGCCGATCAGCCCTCTGGCGGGCACGATAAATTCGAGTCGAACCCGGCCCTTGCCATCCAGGGCCAGCTGAGCCAATTCAGCGCGTCGCAGGCCAAGCTCCTCCATAACAGCGCCCTGATGCTGCTCATCGATATCCAGTACGAGCTGCTCATAAGGCTCACAGAGCACACCATCGATGCTCTTTTGAATGACTTCAGGCCGCGATACCCCGAGCTCAAAGCCCTCTCTGCGCATGCTCTCAATCAGCACGGACAGGTGGAGTTCCCCGCGCCCGGACACCTTGAATTTATCGGCGCTGTCGCCAGCCTCTACGCGCAACGCCACATTGTGAATCAGCTCTCTCTCCAATCGCTCCTTGATATTGCGCGAGGTGACAAACTTGCCCTCACGGCCAGCGAAGGGAGAGTCATTTACCTGAAAGGTCATACTGACCGTGGGTTCATCTACCGTCAGCGCGGGCAAGGCCTCAGGCGCAGCGGGGTCACATAGCGTGTCAGAGATCAGGAGACCGTCAATTCCGGTAATGCAGACAATGTCGCCTGCTTCCGCCATGGGCACTTCCAGACGCTCTAGCCCCTCGTATCCCATCACTTGCAGCACTCTGCCGGACCGCGTCTCGCCTTCCCGGCTGACAATGGTCACGGGCGTGTTGGTGGACAGCCTGCCGCGCGTAATGCGTCCAACGCCTATCACACCGACATAGCTAGAATAGTCGAGAGCGGAAATCTGTAACTGCAACGCTCCCTCGGCGTCGACTTGAGGTGCGGGCACAAATTGCTCGACGGCCTCAAATAGAGGCGTCATGTCATCCGCCATCGCGTCGGGATCCAGTCCGGCGATGCCCTGCACGGCAGAGGTATACACCACCGGGAAGTCCAGTTGCGTCTCGTTGGCACCGAGCGCGTCAAACAGGTCGAACACTTGATCGACAACCCAGTCGGGCCTGGCGCCATCGCGATCAATTTTGTTTACCACCACTATGGGGTTAAGCCCGCGCTCAAAAGCTTTAGCGGTTACGAACCGGGTTTGAGGCATCGGCCCATCGACAGCGTCTACAAGCAGCAGTACCGAATCGACCATCGACAACACGCGCTCCACCTCGCCACCAAAATCGGCGTGCCCCGGGGTGTCGACGATATTGATACGGTAGTCCCGCCATGAAATGGCGGTATTCTTTGCGAGGATGGTGATACCGCGCTCGCGCTCCTGATCGTTGGAATCCATGACGCGCTCGGCACCCGCCAGCTTCCGATCAAGCGTGCCGGACTGCTGTAGCAGGCAATCAACCAATGTCGTCTTGCCATGATCAACGTGGGCGATGATGGCGATATTTCGGAGCGCTTTCATGATGGGTCCAGCTCTGTCGGGTGGGGTGCGTCGCGGCGCGCGCGGAGTTTACACCAGGGATGACCGGCCGGTTCACCTTGAGTCGCGCGCTTGCATGGTAAAAATCACCGAGTACCCGCGATTGCACCAAAGTGGACAACAAACACCCAAATCGCACTAATATGGTGCTTTATTTCTAGCTATGCACTAATATAGTGCGCCGCGCCGCTGAGTGGCGATCGCCGTTTTTAAAAAATATATTTAAAACAAATGCTTACAAGATCGTTTCCGTGCGGCAAAGTTGGCATACGGTTTGCAGTATATCTTCGGCTCAGCGGGTGAGACTGCACCACGCTTTATTTGATCCCCGGCCAGCGCTGGGGAGTGTAACCACTGGAGGAAGACAAGATGTCAGAGCGCACGCTCGATTTGATCAGCAAAAATGATGTTCGCTGGGTGGACCTGCGATTCACCGATACCAAGGGCAAGGAGCAGCACGTGTCGATCCCTGCCAGCGCCGTAGACGAAGACTTCTTCGAGGGGGGCAAGATGTTTGACGGCTCCTCGATCTCAGGGTGGAAGGGTATCAACGAGTCGGACATGATTTTGATGCCTGATGACAGCACCGCCATTCTGGATCCTTTCACTGACGACCCCACGGTTATCGTGCGTTGCGACATTGTCGAGCCCGCCACCATGCAGGGCTATGACCGCGACCCGCGAAGCATCGCCAAAAAGGCGGAGGCTTACTTGGCTTCCACTGGCCTTGGCGATACGGCGTTTTTCGGTCCGGAACCCGAATTCTTTGTGTTTGATGATGTGAAATGGAGCGCCGACATGAGCGGTGCCAGCTATGCCATCAACGCTGAGGAGGCGGCCTGGTCTTCAAATCTGGACTTCGAAGACGGCAATACCGGTCACCGCCCACGCGTGAAGGGAGGCTACTTCCCGGTGCCACCGGTCGATTCACTGCACGACATACGAGCCGCAATGTGTTCCGCGATGGAGCAAATGGGCCTCGACGTTGAAGTGCATCACCACGAGGTGGGTACCGCCGGCCAATGCGAGATCGGCGTCAAGTTCAACACGCTGGTATCCAAAGCGGACGAAGTGCAGATCCTCAAGTATTGCGTGCTCAATGTGGCGCACGCCTACGGCAAGACCGCCACCTTCATGCCCAAACCACTGGTGGGCGACAATGGATCGGGTATGCACGTGCACCAGTCCATTGCAAAGGGCGGCGACAACACCTTTGCGGGAGACGGCTATGCGGGGCTCTCGGACACCGCGCTTTACTACATCGGCGGCATCATCAAGCATGCCCGGGCGCTGAACGCTTTTACCAATGCATCTACCAACAGCTACAAGCGACTGGTACCCGGCTTCGAGGCACCGGTGATGCTCGCCTACTCGGCGCGCAACCGATCCGCGTCGATTCGCATACCTTATGAACCCTCCCCCAAGGGCAAGCGCATTGAAGTGCGTTTCCCTGATCCCACCGCCAACCCCTACCTCGCCTTTGCAGCCATGCTGATGGCGGGTATCGATGGGATCCAGAACAAGATTCATCCCGGTGATTCAGCCGACAAGGACTTGTACGACTTGCCCGCTGAGGAGGCCGCAGAGATCCCGACCGTCGCCTCAAGCCTCGAGATGGCGCTGGATGCGCTGGAAGCGGATCGCGATTTCCTGACCGCTGGTGGGGTGTTCACGGACGACATGATTGACGCCTACATCGAACTGAAACGGGAAGATGTGGAACGCTTGAGCATGACCACGCATCCTGTGGAATTCGACATGTACTACTCAGTCTGAGGCCAGCAGTTACCCACACTGGGTCACTTCTCAAAAGCCCGCGGTATGCGGGCTTTTGTTCCTCTGGAGCAGGGTTGCCTGTGCGCACCATTTTGGTGCATTGTGAAGGCGTTGCCTCAACACCTCTTTCAAAGCCGGTTCATTCAGGGGTGAGGCGTTATTAAGGCTTTTTCCATGGTTCATCTCGGATATCAAAACCTCGTTAGTCGCGTCAGTTCATTCTGTCTGATAGCGGTGCTGGTCTCTGGATTTCCTTTGGCGACGCGGTCAGAGGACGCCAATGACACCCTCTACAAGGTGACTGACAAAGACGGCAACGTGACCTTCACGGATTCGCCGCCGTCCGATGCAAACTATCTGGTGGAGCCCTATACCCTCCCATCCACCAATAGTTCAATGCCGGCGACGATTATCCCGCCGGGTGCGGAATCGGAGCGTGAAGACGTGTCTCCGAAATATCGCACGGAGATTACATTGCCGGAAAATGGCGCCACGATTCCCATGGGACCGGGCAATTTTACGGTAACGGTCAGCTTGGATCCGGCGTTGAGTCCTGAAGAAACACTGATCCTTGAAGTCGACGGAAAACCCAGTGCCCCGCCTCAGCAACACCCCAGTTGGAATCTGACCAACGTTTTTCGCGGCGAGCACCAACTTCGGGTCCTGCGGATTGATGCGTCGGGTCTCGTCGCGCATCAATCTGACGTCACCACAGTATTCGTGCTTCGACCCAGCGTAAAACCCTGACGCGATGAGCGATCTCGATGCCGACTACAACTTAGAGCTACTGGCGACTGGTGTCGTGCTGCTCGACGCAGAGTTGCGAGTTCGCGCATTGAATCTCTCGGCTGAAAACTTGCTCGAAGTATCCGCTACGCGGGCCATTGGTAGCCCCATCGAGGCGTT
>JAYOEE010000066.1:10371-12685 GCA_038106565.1 Halieaceae bacterium | reverse complement strand
GGCGCCTCGAATCGATCGCCATACTGGCTGGCCAGCTCTGCACATCGATTGCTAAACGCCTCCAGCCCGTAGGTGTTGACGAACTGAATCAGACCACCCGTCCATGCTGGCGCACCGATCCCCATGATCGATCCAATATTGCCATCGGCTACCGTGCGCAGCACACCGGTTTCAAGACACTTTAACGCCTCAATCACCTGACGAAACAACAATCGATCCTTGATGTCTGACTCGTCCATAGTCACATTGGCATCGTGGTAGAGATCAAACAGGCCGGGCCAAATTGCCTTGCTGCCGTCCTCTCCATATTCATAAAAACCGCCACCATGATGACGGCCACCCCGACCATGCTCCCCTACCATCGTCTCGATCACGTTGCGGGTAATCGTACCGTCACCCCAATTATCCAATACGCCCATGTCAGACCATGTTGCCCAGGCCTTACGAGACAGCTCCAGACTGACTTCGTCGTAGACGGTTAACGGCCCAACCGGCATACCGATTGCCTTACCTAAATTATCTATCTGGATCGGGTGAATGCCCTCTGTTAGCAGGCGCACCCCTTCATCGAGATAAGTGCCGAAAGTGCGAGACGTAAAGAAACCCAGCGAATCGTTGACCACAATCGGCGTCTTGCGAATTTGCTTGGTGTAGTCAAACGCCTTGGCAAGCGCGAGGTCGCTGGTGTTTTCTCCCATGATGATCTCGACCAACGGCATCTTGTCCACTGGGGAAAAAAAGTGAATGCCAATAAAGTTTTCCGCGTTTGCGCTCGCCTCGGCCAACTGAGTAATTGGCAGGGTTGAAGTGTTGGAACCCCACACGCCACCCTCCGCCAGACAGGGTTCGAGCTCTTTGGTAATTTCGTGTTTGAGCGCCATATTTTCAAACACGGCCTCAATAATCAGATCACACCCGTCAAGGTCAGCGTTATCAGCTGTGGGCTTGATCAGCCCCAGCACCTGCGCAGCCTTTTCCTCAGTCATCCGGCCACGCTCCACCCGCTTACGCAACAGCCCTTCGCTGTAAGCTTTGCCCTTGTCGGCTGCCTCCTGCGACACGTCCTTGAGAATGACCTCGATGCCCGCCATCGCAGACACGTAGGCGATGCCCTGACCCATCATGCCGGCGCCAAGCACCCCCACTTTGTTCGTGGTTTGCGGCGCAATGTCCTTTGGCCGAGAGGCACCACCATTGATTTGATTGAGGTTGAAGAAGAACGTGTTGATCATGTTCTTGGCCACAGGCGTGAGGGCCAGTTCAGTCAGACCGCGGCTCTCGATCCGCATCGCCGTATCAAAATCCACTCGCATGGCGGATACCGCCACATCCAGAATTTTGACAGGTGCGGGTAACAGGCCGCGTGTCTTCTGGGCAATCATGGCCGATGCCACTGGAAGCATTTGCGCCACCGCGGGGTGATTGGCGTTACCACCGGGGATCTTGTATCCCTTAACGTCCCAGGGCTGCGTATACGCTGCTTCATTCTCTTGATTCTCCGCTATCCACGCCTTGGCACGGGGAATCAGCTCATCGAGACTCGAGACAGTCTCATGAATCAATCCAGACTCTTTTGCTTTCGCGGGTGAGACGCGCTTGCCTTCGATAAGATATTCGTTGGAGGCCATCAAACCCATCAGATAGATCGCCTTGACCACACCGCCGCCGCCGGGGAGCAAACCCAGAGTGACTTCGGGGAACCCCAGTTGCACTGATTTGTCATCCCAAGCAATGCGGTAATGACAAGCAAGCGCCAGCTCGAGCCCCCCTCCCAGCGCCGCGCCGTTGATTGCCGCCACAACCGGCTTACCGAGCTTTTCGAGGCGTCGGAATTCGGCCTTGATGGCCTGCGCCTCATTGAAGAACATCTCCGCATTTTCCTGCGTAACCTGGCAGAGTGAGTTGAGATCACCTCCGGCGAAAAAGGTTTTCTTCGCGGAGGCGAGCACCACGCCGCTTAAACCCTCTTCCCGCTCCAGCTTCTCTACCGTATCGCGAAGCGCGGGCAGGAAAGCCGAGGACATAGAATTCACCGCACCCTCCATGTCCATGGTGACAGTCACCACACCGGCGGCGTCTTTATCGTATTGAAATCCAGTCATGCTGCTCATATTCCTCTGTGTTACGCCGCTCAAACGCGCTCAATAATCGTCGAGATACCCATGCCACCGCCTACACACAGCGACAACATGGCCCGCTTGGCCTCTCTGCGTTCGAGCTCATCAAGTACGGTACTGACCAGGCAACCGCCCGTTGCACCCAATGGATGACCCATCGCTATCGCACCACCGTTTACATTGGTGATTTCCAGGTC
>JAYOEE010000066.1:5685-10271 GCA_038106565.1 Halieaceae bacterium | reverse complement strand
GCACCATCCACGATCCCAGATGAATTGCCGGGCGTGTGAACGTGATCAATACGATCCAAGGTGTTGTATTTGGCGAGAATCACATCATCAAATCCCATGCTCCCCGGGACTTCAAATGAAGGCTTCAAGCCTGCCAGACCCTCGACCGTCGTATCAGGCTTGATGAAGTCGTCGCGCTCCAAAATGGTGACACCACTGCTGTCTCTGACGGGTACCACAGAGCGGTCAAACCAACCGTTATCGCGAGCGCGGGCCGCTCTTTGCTGCGAGGTCACCGCATATTCGTCGACGTCTTGTCTGGACCATCCTGCAAGCGTTGCGATGGTGTCAGCACCGATTCCCTGGGGCACAAATCCGGTTTTCACTGCAAATTCCGGATCACCCGCCATAGCGCCACCGTTAGAGCCCATGGGCACGCGCGACATCGATTCGACGCCACCCGCAACTACCAAGTCCTCCCATCCGGAGGCAATCTTTTGCGCAGCGATGTTGACAGCCTCTAGACCAGAAGCGCAAAAACGGTCGAGCTGCACGCCCGGGACCGATTCGTCCCATTCCGCGTTTTGCACGACCATCTTGGCAACGTCAGACCCCTGTTCACCGACGGGAGAAACGCAGCCCATCACAACGTCATCCACATAGCTGGTATCGAGGTCATGCCGCCTTTGCAGCTCCACCAGAAGGCCGGCCGCTAAATCAATGGGCTTTACCTCATGGAGCGTACCTGTAGATTTACCTTTGCTGCGCGGCGTGCGCACCGCATCGTAGATGTAAACGGCGTTGGGCATGATCGGCTACCTGCTCTGATTGGGTGTCAATTTGAGGGCGCACATGATGCAGTATTGGCAACGGTTATGCCAACACTTTCCAGATCAGCAACAAGGTCTGCCGCTCGGCCAAAACGACCCAACGGGTCAACTTCCCAGATCAAGTGTCAGTCCCCTACACTAGGGCAGAACGGCGGGACGGCTGCTATATAAAACAACGGCTCAAGCCTGTTGACGCCCAACAAGTGTTTACCCCAATCAGGCCATACAACGCTCACCATTCATGACCTCAACAGACCTCGCCATTCTCTCCTGCCTTCTGGAGTCTTTGAACCGCGGAGAAAAACCCTGGCTGGTGACAGTAGTCGCTACCGTCGGTTCTTCCCCAAGGCCGGTGGGATCGTTGGTTGCCTTCAGAGGCGACGGATCACAGGTGGGGAGCGTATCCGGGGGCTGTGTCGAGGAAGACCTGATCGCGCGGTTACTCGCCGGGGAGTTCGAAGGACCGCGCGTTTATATGACTGATTATGGGGTGAGCGCAGAGGACAATGAAAAATGGGGGCTACCGTGTGGCGGTCGCCTGGAGCTTGCGGTACAACATCTCGACGCTAAGGATATTGCCTGGATTAGCGAGGCCAAGCGCGACATGGAGGCACGGAAAACCCTCCGCCGCGAGGTTGATCTCCTCTCTGGAATTACCCACGTGGAGTCCTGCGATCGGTTCATTCCGCTCTCCAAGAGCGAAGAAGCGCTTGCCCACTGTTTTGGACCCAGACACCGGTTGCTCTTGGTTGGCGCAGGGCAACTGGCCGCCAGTCTCAGCACACTGGCCATGGCCATGGACTACGAGATCGTGCTCGCCGACTCAAGGGAATGGGCGCTAGAGCAATGGCAGGGCCCAGACGTGACCAAAGTACTCGGCCTCCCGGACGACATCGTGCGCGAGCAGGCAAATGATGAGCACTGTGCCGTGATCACGCTTAGCCATGATCCCCGCGTGGACGATATGGCGCTTATGGAAGCGCTGGAATCGAGCGCCTGGTTCGTGGGCGCTCTCGGCTCGATTCGCACGACCGAGAAAAGAAAAGAGCGGCTGTTAAGACTTGGGCTCAGCGAAGCGGCCCTGAATAGACTGCACGCACCCGTGGGACTGTCGATCGGCTCCAAAAGTGCGATGGAAATTGCTGTCTCGATTATGGCGCAGCTCACCCAGCTGCGACGTGAACATCAGATTACACATGGATAGAGGACCCTCCATTGGATAGCGCGCTGACAGCCGCCTTGGCATTGATGCAGGAAGATTGGGTGATCTACGCCCTGCCTCTCTTCTTTCTGGCGCTGCTTATCGAATGGCGTACAGCGTCGCAGAGCGCTCTGGGTCTATACGAAAAACAGGACTTTTTGGCGTCGATGGGCGTGATGTTGCTGACCGTGATAGTTGATGCGATCCCCAAGCTGGCCGGTATCATGCTGATGTTTGCCTGTTGGCAAGCGTCTCCCTTTAGGGAGCTGGTGCAGCAAACGCCGATCTGGTGGGCGCTACTGTTTTTTCTGGATGATCTGACCTACTACAGCTTCCATCGGGCCAATCACGAGATTCGGTTCTTGTGGGCTGGGCACGTGTCACATCACAACTCTCAGTACTACAACTTCGGCACGGCGTTGCGACAAGGGGTGGGGGAACGTGTCGTCAAATATGTATTTTGGTGCCCGCTGGCACTACTCGGTTTCGATCCCTTTATGATCATTACCATGATGAGTCTCAGCCTGATTTATCAGTTCTGGCTGCACACGGAGACCATTCACAAATTGCCGGGATGGTTTGAGTGGCTGTTCAACACGCCTTCACATCATCGGGTGCACCACGCATCCAATGTTCGCTACCTAGACCGCAATCATGCCGGGGTACTCATTATCTGGGATCGTCTGTTTGGTACGTTCAGTGGCGAATTGACCACCGAACCCGTGCGCTACGGACTTACTCAGAACATTCAGACACATAACCCGATCAAGGTGGCCTTTGGAGAATACGCGCAGATCTGGCGCGACGTTCGCCGCGCGCATTCGTGGCAAGACCGCTTGCGCTACCTGTGTTTGGCTCCGGGCTGGAGCCATGATGGCGGGGACAAGCGCTCGAACACGCTGAGACGAAGTCTCAGCGCATAGGGTCTATGAGGGACGGCTTGCGGAGGTCTGCCAAACCTACTCGTATCGATCCTTAAGCACAAAAAAAGCAAGGGCCAGCAGCATTGCACTCAGGGGAACGGCGAGAAAAACACTGTTCAGACCCGTAAGATCTTGTAGCGTGACTTTGCCAAAATTGAGTGGCTCAAGTAGCAATGTCTCAATGACCGGGAAAGCAGCAGCAAAAACCAGCGCACCCACTAGACCGCCCAAAACGGTAAAGATCGCGTCCCATTTACCCTCAGATGCGCCGACAATACAGGTGCCCGGGCAATAGCCCGAAACCGCCCAGCCAATGCCAAAAACGATACCGCCAATGGCCACGCCGCCAAGATAGGCGGGTTTAATACTGAGATTGGCAAGTCCATTGAGATCGAGCAGGTAAATTCCCAACGTGCCCACCCCAATCGCAGTGCACATTAATTTGATAATCCACATGTCTTTCAATAACAACGTACCCAATATGCGGCGATAACTTGTAGCGCCACCCATAAACAGAATCGCGCCAAACGCACAGCCAATCAAAAATCCGATCACTAGGGTGTTCATGGCTTCAAACCCTCCCACGGTAAAGAACATGTGCGGCGAAAATCGCTGCGGCGAAAGTAAAAATACCGAACACAAAAGAGCTCAACGCCAACTGCGAGATGCCACTGATCATGTGGCCGCTGGTACACCCTCCCGCTAATCGAGCGCCGAATAGCAGCAAGGCGCCACCCCCAAAAGCCGCGAGATAACGCTTTGATCTCGATGCGCCGAAGGCCGCTTGCCACATGCCCGGCATCGAACCCTGATCTTCGGAAGGCTGACGTTGGCGCATCAATCTCGCGCAGACAAAGCCTCCGCAAAACATGCCGAAAACGAGCATCCAGCCATAACCAATCCCCCACCCGGCGGGCTCTCCGTACTTAGCTAGGTAGGTGTTTGCTTCCGCCATTTGCGGCGCGATTGCGTGAGATACCATCGCGTCAGTCACCACAAACTGGGTCGATACACCCAATGGTTTGACCAAATAAGTAGCGAGTACCAACAACAGTCCAAGCGCGATACCCGCCACTTTCCATGAAATGATTGCTTCTTGTTCCTTCACCGGAACCCCCTTTTTATTCTCTGATCAGGCTGAGGCGTTGAGGTAAAAAAACGCCTCAACACTTTCAGGAATAACCTTATTCTTTTTTGATTTAATTGCAAGCGGTTTTCCGGGAATGCCTCGTCACGATACGAGGGGTGAGTGATGAAACTGGGGTGAAGTTGATACCGTTTACGAAGGAGAAACGGCAGAAGCTGGTGAGTTGCTCAGTTTAGACGCAGCCGTAGGGGCATGTCGGCCACGCGTTGCCCGTTTGCGGCAAACACTGCATTGGCCACCGCAGCTGCCACACAGGGAACACCCAATTCGCCAACGCCTCCTGGTGGTTCCTGAGAGTCCATCAAAGATACCTCGACCTCTGGCATCTGCGGCAATCTCATGACGGGGTAGCTATGAAAGTTATTTTGTGAGGCAGCGCCTCGAGTGAAGGACATACCTCCCCCCAACACCATGCCCAGCACATCTGCGACAGCGCCTTGCAATTGGGCCTCCACCGTACCGGGACACAGCAGCACACCGCAATCTGCCGCGACCCAGATGCGCTC
>JAYOEE010000066.1:0-5585 GCA_038106565.1 Halieaceae bacterium | reverse complement strand
GGTGTGGGCGACACCTCTACCACACCAGCATGATATCGCTCTGGAAATAGCGCTTTCCTCAGGGACTGGGTGGCGATCCGCAACTCCAGGTCGGTCGGCATCCCTACCTCATCCAATCGCGCTCTGCACCGGTATGCAGCAGCAGGACGAAATTGATCCTGCTCGGTGTCGGTTTCTCGATCCCAGATAACCTGTACCGGGCACCCAATCTGTTTGGAGAGCGCGGCCGCCTGGAGGGTCGCGCCAAAATCAAGCCCTTTACGACCAAAGCCGCCGCCCAGATACGTATTGAACATCTGAATATCGGTAACGGGTCGCCCCAGGAGCGCCGCCACTTTTTCGGCGCTGCGCTTGGGAGATTGGGTGGGGGCATAAACGAGCACCCGCTCCGCCTCGACAGAGACTGTCGCGGTCATAGGCTCCATGCAGGCATGGGCTAAATAGGGCTGGGTATACTGTGCTTCGATCCAGCCAGTCGCCTCATTACTCAGCGCCTGCTGTGTACTCATTGCGACTGTGCCTCTCCCATCAGAGAGCGCCGCTTGCAATGCCTCGTCAATCGCGGCTTGACCCGCTCTGGCAAACTCCCCCTCGTGATGCACAACAGAAAGCGATCTCAGCACCTTGTGGGCGCGCCACCAGGAGGTCGCCACCACGGCGATAGCATTATCGAGCTTCGTGACGGTCAACACATCCGAGGACAGTTCAGTTGTCGGCTCAAGGGTGAGCGAGCCGCCGGGATCCGCCGCCATTTTCACCGCGGCATACACCATGCCGGGTAGCCGGACATCGGCACCGAATTGCGCTGCGCCTGTCACCTTTGCCACGCCATCTTTGCGCAATTGGGTTTTACCCAGCAATTGCCACTCAAGGCGCGCGCGGAGCGTTGGCGAAGGGGGAAGCGGCAAGGCCGCGGCCTGCTGACACAGCTCGCCATACGTCGCGCTAATGCCCGTAACAGGATCAACAATCCGCCCGGCCGCCGCCCGAAGTCTTCCAGCGGGCGCCTTCCAGCGCTGAGCGGCTGCCTCGGTCAAGGCCATACGCGCTCCCGCTCCCAATTGTCTCAGCGGCTCATACCAAATACGAACTGCGCGACTGTTACCCGCTGCCTGACCGCGAGTGTTGTAGAAATCCCGGTGGTGCGGCGCAACCTCCACTTCCACCCGTGACCAGTCGACGTCCAGCTCCTCCGCAACCAGCGCAGCAAGTGTGGTGATCACGTTCTGCCCCATCTCAGCGACTGGAGGCACCAATATGATTCTATCGTCTGGGGTGATTCGAAGAATCTCGGAAAACCGAGCATCGGAGAGCGCGACCGGCGGGCCTGACGCTGTCGCCGATTGCTCAAGGGCAGACTGAGCTCGCAGGCCAAGGCACAGACCCGCCGCCCCCGTCAGCGCTTTTTGCAGCACCCATCGCCTACCTACCCGCTGCAAACTCGAGTTCTCCTGTCACACAAGATTAAACCAACCTTTCCCGGCTCATTCTCTACCCAGATCATCTACCTTTCGATAACGGACAGATGCAGACAACCTGCCCACAGGCCCTCCTCAGCATCCCGCCAGTAAAGCTCAGTCGGACAGGCTTCTTGCCACCCTAAAACCAAAGATATCACTGCGAGTGTCCTCAGGATCACGGCCGCGAAACGTCACCCTCTGACGCTCCAAGCGGCTCCGCCAGCTCCCACCACGTATCGCACGATGCGTGCACTGATCCGCTTCAAGCAATACCGCCGACCCGTCTGTCGGGCGATCGGGGTACGGCAATACTGAGCAGTCCGCGACCCATTCCCAGACATTCCCAACCATATCGTAAACGCCAAAGCTGTTTGCCACATAACGGCCCTTGGGAGAGCGGGTGGCTGCGCCATCACTGCAGTTCGCCGCGGCCTCCGGCACGCGACTCACAGGATGATCACTCAGCACTCGCATTGCTGACTCATCGAGCACATTGGCGTACCGGCAGATATCTTGAGTTGTCGCACCCCAAGGCCACTCCTCGTGTGATCCTGCGCGCGCAACGTACTCCCACTCCGCTTCGGTCAGCAAGCGATACGGCTGGCCAGTGCTGTATGCAAGCCACTCGACGTAGGCTGTTGCGTCGCGCCAACTCACGCACACTACGGGAAGCGCGCCAGGAGCGCGGACAACACTGTCTGCAACTTCCTCATCTGACAGCTCGCAATCAGATTCCATGCGGTGACCCGAGTCGGTCACGAAATCTGCAAATTCAGCCTCGCTGACTTCAAAGCGCGCCACCGCAAACGCTTGCGGTATGTTAATCCGGCGTGCGGGGCCATGGGGTCGCAGGCTGTCATCCCGCATCCGTGAAACGCGATCTTCACCCATTACAAACTGGCCCGACGGCACCACCACCATCGACGGGCAAGTGGGGCAATCCTGAAAAACATACCCGGGCACCGAAGCCGATTGGCCGCGGCTTGGCAAGGCGTAAAAGGCCGCCAGGAATATGAGGCACAACGGCATCCAATGGGTCGCACCGCGAGCGACAGTCAAAAACTGCCCCACGAGTCGCCCGGATCCCATTAGCGGGCGATCCTAGCGCGCGGGACGCCAGCTACCGTGGAATCCAAATGGAACACGGTGATCGAGCCGCGCGGTGGCAACCGGTCCTTCGGCTACCGCTCGGGCATCCAAAATAATCAGTGACGAGGTCCGGCGCTCGGGTTCATAAACGGTTGCCAACAACCAACCATCACCCTCGTCTTTACGCTCGGGCTGAGGAACGAAAACTGGCTCGGAAACTCCCGCCCCGAAGCCAGCGTCCCAGACTTGTTGCTGGCCCGTGTCGAGATCGATATGCGTGATTTCATGAAACAGACCACCGTCCCCGCGCTGGCGCTGCGACGCGGTGGCGAGGAACCCGTGGCGGTGTCGATCCATTGCAAACCGATCATCGATTCTCGGAAATTCGGCCGAGTTCTCGATGATCGACTCGCGATCAATCTCTCCCGTACCCACGTGCACTCGCCACCTCGTGAGCTTGCCCTGCGCTTCTGCGTGACCGGGCAGGTTGCCTTTGGGGTCCGGAAAATTGGGGGCAACCTGGAAATCGATCGCGTCGAAGGTAATCTGTGTGCCGTCATTCCAAGCATTGAGGTAATGAAAAACAAAACACACTGGCGCCTCAATCCAACGAATTTCACTGACAGGCGCGTCGCGCTCCAAAATACCAATAAAAGCACCAGCCTCTGCGTCAAAAGCAAAGGGAGAACCCAAGCTACTCATCCGATCGAGATCAAAGGTGAGCGGAAAAAGCGGAAACAGTACGTAGTCCCGTGTCACCACAAAGTCATGCACCATCGCCGCGTATGGCGCCTCAAAACTATCAGATCGCCTGACCACACCGTTGGGAGAAACGACGTGATACGTCATCTTGTTGCTCCCAATCGCGCCTGACATGTAGCCAAAACCGTGCAGGTCCCCAGTGAGCGGGTCAATTTTGGGATGCGCGGTCATGGCGTCCTGAAGATCCGACGCGTAGTGGCCATATCCGACAGACTCCAGCGTGTCCGGCGTCATGGAAAACGGGTGACTTCCCTCTTCGAGTGCCAGCAACTGATTGCCGTGCCAGACAATATGAGTATTCGCCAGTCCATTGCGTCGATCAGACTGAATCGCACCTGTTACGGGATCGCTAACAAAGCTCATTGGCAGGGGCCTGCCCGCAGCCTGCTCGGCATCGAACTTTGGGGTGCGTGCCCAGCGATTCAGGTAATCGACGCGCCCGCCCGCGAAATGGAAAGCGTGCACCATGCCAGCGCCGAAAAACCAGTGATAACCCTCATTCGGCACAAATTTGGGGTTGGGTCCGATGCGATAGAGGGAGCCCGCCAAATCCTCGGGCACGCGCCCTTCTACAACCAGATCATGACAATCTGCTTCGAAATTAATCGGCGCATAATTTCCCCGAAGCTGAGGATGATTGGGCAAAGGCGTTGCCATGTTATCTCCGGTAGGCGTTGCAGATTGTCAACGGCGCTGGTGACTGATGCCGATATCCTAGGCAAAAAGGCGTCGGGAGGCGATTTCGCAGCCCTCCGCAAGGGCGCCTAGCTTGGCAAACGCGACGTCGGGATCGATGCTGGTGCTACCAACATGCACCGAGAAGCCACAATCTACGCCTGCCATCAATCGCTCGGGGTCCACCACCTCCGCCCAACGCTGCAGACGCTGGGACACCAGTTCCGGATGCTCGATGTAATTTGACTGAGGCTCAATCAAGCCAGGACAGAGCTTTTTATGCGCGGGCACACCGAGCTCCTTGAGAACCGCCCACTCGTGGGCATGCCGCGAATTGGCTCCTTCTACCAGCACCGTTTGCGGCTTGGCCGTCCAGACAATATCGATAATGTCGGCGACGGGGACGTCGTGGTGATGGGGACCCGGGTAATTACCCCAACATAAGTGCATACGTAACTGCTCTTCGGGGATATTCCTCACGGCATGATTGAGCGCCTCGATATTAACGGCAATGGTCCTGCGAAATGTTTCCAAATCCTGATCGGCATAGGCTGAATGCCGGCCCATCGCCAGGTCAGGGCAATCCAGTTGCACGACCGCACCTGCATCAGCGATGGCCTCATACTCATGGCGCATGGCTTCCGCTATCGCAAACACATACTCTTCGTGTGACGCGTAAAAATCGTTATTAAAAAAGAGCGAGATAACCCCTGGCGACGCGGCACTGGAAAAGATCTGTTCGTGGCCCCTCGCCTTGGCAGCCGCAGAGAGCGCAACCATATCGTCAATAGCTGCCTGACCATTTGTCACGGTGATCGGCGCGGTACAGCTCGGAGCCTTGCGCTTGCGGCGCCCGGGATTCCCGGCAACCATCTCGGCGCTGCGCGGGAAATCCTGCAAGTCTTCAAAAAAATAGTTCTGAACAGTTTCCCCCTCAAAGCCCGACAGCCGATCCTGAACATACGTCGCGTAGGAGGGCTTTGACATCTCGCCATCATTGATTACGGTGACCCCGGCATCGATCTGCCGCTGCACAACCTCGGATATAGACTCCTCTACAGCAGCATGCATTGCCTGCTCGTCAACGGGTATACCGTCTGACACCGCAAACATCAGTTGTATCAGGTGATCGGGTCTTGGCAGGCTGCCAGTGTGGGTACAGGGGATTTGGTAAGCGCTCACGACGTGCCTTTTTTGACTGAGGTGCGGGCTGAGAGTGTAACCCGAACAAGACTAGGCTTCAGGGGCAAGGTGAACCCGCTTCTCAAGGGTCTGGCGTGGCACTATAGTCGTAAGCTCTGAATTAGCGGCAGGGTACTGTGTGATGAGCGATTCGCCCGCAAGCAACGTCAATCTTTTCGACCTTGAGACGCAACGGTGCCCCTATGGTGCCTATAAAACCCTGCGTGATGAGGCGCCCGTATACCAGTGCCCGGCGACAGGGATGTATGTCATCACTCGATTCGATGATGTACGCCAGGTGCTGACCGATACGGAACATTTCACGAATGAAACCGCGTATCTCACCGATGCGACGGAGCCCAGCCCACGCGCCTTGGCAGTCCGCAATACCTTTCAAGAAGAGGGCTGGGTACCTGC
>JAYOEE010000065.1:0-12740 GCA_038106565.1 Halieaceae bacterium | reverse complement strand
GTGGCTCAGTCCTTACTCGACAGCACCTCGACATCGATGGATCGGGCGTCTCCAGCGATTGCAGTGACCGCCGCCTCAATTTCTTCCCTCGTCGGTTCTCGTCCTTCGGCTTTTGCCGCGTCAATGACTGCACCGATAGCGGCTGCCAGATCACCGGTCGGCTCGTCTTCGGCGTCGATGCTCACGGAAATCATGAGTTGCTGCGTCTCATCTGCGCTATCAGCGTCTTCGGACGACAGCTCTATTCGCATTTCCTTGTGAATCTCCGTTTGGGCATCGTCGTCTCCTTTGACGACCCAGACGTTGTGGCCCGCCTGCGGTGCCAGGGCTTTGAGCTCGCCGCCAGCCTCTCCGTGGTGGAACATCGCCACGCGCGGGGGATGGCCCTTTCGCGTTGGCGTAATGACATCATCCAACAAGATCGCGCCGCCAATCAGGACACCCAATAAAAGCGCCGGGCCGTAATGATTAAGCATGTTTGCATCTCCGGTATTTTCTCGGATCGCGAAAGTGCCACATCCGGAAGCTCAGCACAATCTGTCTCGACAGTCGTCGAAATGGGTTGCCAGAATGTTACAGTCGCAACGCGCGCCGCGGTGTCACGTCGAGCTCGCATCGACAGACAGCGACATCGAGGAAGTATTGCCAGCGTTGATACGCCGCATAGTTTGGACACTGGAAGCATGCGGCAACAGGCTGCGGGTTTCACCGCTGGATGGCCCCGCGTGTTCTAGGGCGCTTCTGATTGGCCCGGTTTGGGTCATGACGGGTGAAAGTGACAGGGCCTAATATCAATCAGGTGGTAGATGAGAGCAATGAGATGACAGAACCCACAACGAGTGATGTTTTCAGGAAGATTGTAAGCGAGCGCCGCTCGATGCGGGATTTCAAGCCCGATCCTGTACCGCAGGAAATCATTGAGGCCGTTTTCAGCAGCGCGCAGCGCGCCCCGAGTAACTGCAATACTCAGCCCTGGTTTGTGCACGTCGTGACGGGTGACGCGCTTGAGCAACTGCGCGCCGAGTTGCCGGCAAAGTTTGCAGCGGGAGAGATTGCTCTGGATTTTCCCTACGACGGCCAATACGACGGTGTGTATAAGGAGCGTCAGTTCGCGTCAGCGGCAGCGCTTTACGATTCTCTGGGTATCGCCCGCGAACAAAAGGCCGAGCGCAATGCCTGGTTTATGCGTAACTTCAGTTTCTTTGACGCACCCGCCGCAGCGTTTTTTACATTGCCCACTGGATTTGGTTTACGTGAGGCTTGCGATTTGGGCATGTTTGCCCAAACGGTGATGCTAGGCCTTACCGCTCACGGGTTGGGATCTTGCCCCCAAACCGCGCTCGCTTTCCTCGCCAATGTCATTCGACCCGCGCTCAATCTGGGTGATCACGAGCAGCTGATGTTTGGGATGTCGTTTGGGTATCCCACCGAAACCGCGGTCAATGAAGTGCGAACAGAGCGAGCCGCATTACAGGACGTCGTCACTTTCCATCACTGACCCCATCTCGATGTGTGTCGGTGGATACCGGCTTTGATGCTCGCGCCCACACTGAGGGCAGAAGAGGAGGAAAGCCAAGGTCAGCGCTGCGACAGTTGTCTGGGCTAGGGCCTTGAGCAATCAGTCTTGGCGGCCTAATGCCTTTAACTTGGCAACAGCGGGGCGACAGTTCTCGGCGTCAGGGACCCGGTGCAGCCAGAAAATCGGTGATGTTGAGGTTGAAGCCTGACAGGGCGTTGAAGTGAAGGGGAGCCGACATCAGCTGCAAATCGGTTAAGCCTAGCTGTCTCAGCATTTGTGCACCGGTTCCGATCAGTCGATAGTTCTGCGGCGGCGCAGGTCGTTGCTCTGCGTGCAGCAGCTGATCCAAATCCTCGAGGATTGTGTGGGGTGTCTCGGTACCGCCAAGCAGTACTACGACGCCGCGCCCTTCGTCCGCAATGTGTTTCATCGCGGCGCGATAAGACCACCCCGGCACGCCACTGTCATCCAGTCGCGTGCCGAGAAAGTCTCTCAGTGTATTCATCGGTTGCACGCGCACTGGGACAGAACCGGGCGCGCTAAGATCCCCTACGCTCATGGCGAAGTGCAGGGTGTCGTCGATCAGATCCCGAAAGGTATGCAGGGTGCATTGACCCCACTCGGTGTGCACGGGCTCAGCACTGTGCAGCTCGATAGATTGCTCATGCAGCGACCGATATTCGATGAGATCGGCGATCGTGCCCATGTTAAGGCCGTGTTCCTTTGCAAAAATCTCGAGCTCTGGTCGCCGCGCCATGGTGCCATCGGGGTTCATGATCTCGACAATCACTGCAGCGGCAGACAGGCCCGCCATGCGCGCCAGATCAACACCGGCCTCGGTATGGCCAGCACGCTTGAGCACGCCGCCCGGTTTGGCGACTAGTGGAAAGATATGACCGGGCTGGCGAATATCCTTTGGCGAGGCAGTCGGTGAAACAGCCTGCAGAATGGTGTGTGCGCGTTGCGCGGCACTGACGCCCGGCCCAATCTGCTCGGTTGCATCGATCGATACGGTGAAGTTGGTTTCGTGTTGCGAGCGATTGTCGCGCACCATCAGGGGCAGATTAAGCTGCCTTGCTCGCTCCGGAGTGATGGGCATGCAAATCAGGCCGCAGGCCTCGGTCGCAAAAAAATTAATAATTTCTGGCGTGACTTTTTCAGCCGCGATGATCAGGTCACCCTCATTTTCTCGATCCTCGTCATCCATCAGGATGACCATGCGGCCGGCACTGATGTCGTCGAGGAGCGTGGGGATGTCGCTTAACATATATTGGTGATCCGTCTCGGGGTCAAATCAGCTCAATGGCCATGGCGGTGGCTTCACCCCCGCCGATGCAGAGCGCGGCCACACCCCGTTTTTTGCCGTAGTACTCTAGCGCATGCATCAGCGTGACGATGATTCGGGATCCGGTTGACCCAACTGGATGGCCTTGCGCGCAAGCACCACCGTGAATATTGACACGGGCGGGGTCAAGGTCCAGAGCGCGCATGGTCAGCATCGTGACCATGGCAAACGCCTCATTGATTTCCCATAAATCCACGTCCGAGGCGGACCAGCCTGCTTTGGCCAGCACTTGTTCTGCCGCGCCGATCGGTGCAAGGGTAAAGGATTCGGGTGCAAGGCTGTTACGGGCGTGCGCAATAATACGCGCTCGCGGTTTCAGGCCGTGTGCTGAGGTAGCCTTTTCGCTTGCAAGCAGCAGCGCACTCGCGCCGTCAGATATAGAGCTGGAATTAGCGGGCGTGATAGTTCCGCCCTCTGCAAAAGCCGGGCGCAGC
The DNA here is from genome assembly GCA_038106565.1 of Halieaceae bacterium. Classification (GTDB taxonomy): domain Bacteria; phylum Pseudomonadota; class Gammaproteobacteria; order Pseudomonadales; family Halieaceae; genus Luminiphilus. The sequence continues at coordinate 9,442 of JAYOEE010000065.1, read as the reverse complement.
TGAGGGATCTTCTCAAGATTTGCCTTGTGGGGCTGCTCGTCTACGCTAACGATATGCTCGCCTCTGCGACTTTTAATTGTCACTGGCGCGATTTCCTTGCTGTTCAAGCCCTCGTCGATGGCCCGTTGCGCTCGGGTCAGGCTCTCAATAGCGAAAGCGTCCATCTCCTCCCGGGTCAGACCGTGCGCATCCGCGGTCTTTTGCGCAAAGGTGCCCATGGCCGCTCCCGTATAGGCATCCTCTAATCCATCGAGGAACATGTGGTCATAAAGCTTAGAGTGGCCCAAGCGCTGCCCCTTGCGCCCAGTCATCAGGATTTGGGGTGCATTCGACATGCTTTCCAGTCCCCCGCAGATGACCAGATCATTGGTGCCAGCCGTGATGCTGTCGGCGCCAAAAATAGCCGCCTGCATGCCGCTTCCGCAGGCTTTGTTAATGGTGACTGCGCCGGTGGTGTTGGGGATGCCGGCTCCTAGCATTGCCTGACGGGCGGGGCATTGTTTGAGTCCGGCAGGGAGTACGCATCCCATAAAGACCTCATCAATGGCTTCTGCCTGGGCCCCGGAGCGCTCCAGCGTGGCTGCGATAGCGGTGGTGCCCAACTCGTTGGCGGTCGCGTCGGCGAGATCGCCCAGCAATCCGCCCATGGGAGTTCTGGCGCCGTCGATAATCATTACGTCAGTCATAGTGTGACTCGCAAATATCATAGGGGCGGGCATTTAGCCCCAAGTGCGGCAGGCCTGCAAGCTCAGTCCGGATTAAGGGTCAGCGCTGAACGCTTTTTTACGAACGGCTACGCGAAACCCACTCGGGGTGACCCCAATATGCTCTCTAAAGGTTCGGGCAAAGTGAGAGGGGTCATTGAATCCGACAGTGCTACCCACTTCGGTAATCGAGAGATTGGTTCGGCGCAACAGAGACTGCGCTTCGTCCAGACGCCGTTGCTGAAGGTAGTCGCTAAAAGATACACCTGTTGCTGATCTGAAGCGTCGCGTGAGCGTGCGCGCACTGACACCCAATCTCGAAGCAAGTGTCGTGATGGCAGGTGCTGATCGCAGGTCGCGCATCAATTCCATCTGAGCGTCTGCAATGAGCTCGTCGTGATGCAGGTCACTCGGTGTCCCCATACGAGAGGGTGAGAATCGTTGTCGAATTTCGGGCGAGAACTGGTTTTCGATGTGCCGCGCGGCGCGTGGCGAAAACAGCTCTCCGCACAGATACACCATTAAGTCGGCCACCGAGTTGACGCTACTGACACAGAACACCGAGTCTGACTGGGTGATCAGCTGTCGTCGTTCAAGTTTGACTTGAGGGTAGCGATCAGCGAACAAGTCGAACCACTGCCAGTGGGTAGTCATCGATCGTCCGTTCATGATGCCCGTTTCCGCAAGCAGGAAACTGGCTGAGCCCACGCTGACAGTCAATCCTCCTGCCGCAATGTGGTGGTGAATGACTTCCAGTTGCTCTGGATGGCGGCGGAGTCCACGCAGCGGCTGGCGCCACATTGCGGGGACAATGAGCAAATCGACTTGCTCTAACGTAGCGAGCGGTTTCGTATCAATCGATAGACCGCTGGGTAGCCCAAGAGCGCCACCGTCTCTGCTGAAACACTGCGTTTCCAGTGTTCTGGGGCCGCTCCTGCCCAAGGCCTGAGCGGCCCCTGTCAGTATCTCCAGCGGCAATGTGATTGAGGACGCCAATATGTCTTCGTGCGCGAGCGCCGCGACTCGGAAATCGGCCGGGTTATTTGACGTTATATTCATAATTAATGGCGTTATACGCATAGAAAAACCCCTTGTCGAGCGTAGACTTGCCCCCTTTCTCGTTTCCCTTGCCGCCTAGGGCCCATGGCGAAGGGGCTGTGAACATTCAGGAGACACCATGCTCAGACTTCCCGTTATGGTCGCCGCAGGAGGGGTTAATAGCGCCGGACGCACGTCGCACCGTCACGCCTATCGCCGCATGGTTTGGGAGACGTTGCCGCATGAGGAGCGCGCAGGGACTGAAGCTGCGCTGGCGGAGATGATGGGGATATCCGATTCACAGCGCATTGCCTCGCATACGCTGGTGAGGGAGATCGAACCGGACTGGTTCGATTACAGAGCGGTGGCCTGGCACCGCCGGGCTCGTACTGGCGCGGATGGAGCCGTGTTCGACTATAAGCCCGGTGGCATCACTGAGGGCGTGATTCCCGGTGCGCAGCTGCACGCACAAGATGGACAAACGGTAAGGGCCACGCTTCCTCCAGAGGCAGAGGTGCTGCTGCCGAGCACGCGCCGATTTGATGTGAGTTGTGCGGGCCAGTTGCCGAGCGGATTCGATCCCGGTGCATTGTATGCCTCCCGAAACCATCCTCGCGCGCTGCAAATGACAGTGTTTGCGATTTCCGATGCGCTGGCGGACCTTGGACTTGAGTGGAGCGAACTTGCAGAAAAGGTACCCGGTGACGCCATCAGTGTGTACGTGTCGAGCGCTATGGGGCAGTTGGATGAGGCCGGTGCAGGTGGCATGTTGCGATCACGCCTACAGGGTCGACGCGTCACATCAAAGCAGTGCCCGTTTGCTTTTGCCGAAATGCCGGGTGATTTCATCAGCGCCTACGTGTTGGGGAGCTTTAGCGCCACCGGACCGGCTTTAGGGGCGTGCGCGACGTTTCTTTACAACTTGCGTTTAGGTATCGAGGACATTCGCACTGGGCGATCTCGCATCGCAATAGTCGGTGCCGCAGAGGCCCCGGTTAACGTCGAGGTGATGGATGGGTATGTTGCGATGGGAGCGCTTGCTACCGACAAGGGACTGCGGCAACTCGATGGGCTCTCCGACGATATGGACCCGGATCACCGCATGGCATGCCGACCTTTTGGGAACAACTGTGGTTTCACCATGGCTGAGTCTGCGCAAGTAGTGATCCTGATGGATGACGCGCTGGCGTTGGACCTTGGCGCGCCCATTCTGGCAGGGGCACCGTTCGTGAGCGTGCGGGCCGATGGGCCCAAAAAGTCCATCTCTGGGCCCGGTGCCGGAAATTATCTCACGATGGCCGAGGCGACCAAGACGATGCGTGAGCTGATTGGAGCAAAGCGCCTTCAGAGCCGGGGAATGGTGCAGGCCCATGGCACGGGAACACCACAAAATCGCGTGACTGAATCCACACTGCTCAGCAAAGTCGCGGCGGCTTTTGACGTCACGGAGTGGCCGGTTGCCGCGATCAAGAGTTATGTCGGCCATTCTCTGGGGGCCGCTGCGGGCGATCAGTTAACGGCAATGCTGGGGATTTGGGGCCACGGCGTTATCCCCCGTATTCAAACGATAGCTCATCTGGCGGATGACGTGAGAACAGAGCGCCTCGCCTTTGCACTTGAGGAGCGTGACAGTGCGGATTTGGACTACGCGCTGATTAACAGCAAGGGTTTTGGTGGAAATAACGCGACGGCCGCGCTACTGAGTCCGGGAATGACCGAGCAGATGCTGACTCAGCATCACGGGAAGACGGCGATGAACAGCTGGCGTGGTCGCCACGAGTCGCTGCAAAGCTCGCGTTTGGATATTGAGCAACAGCGGCTGAGTGGAAACTGGTCGCCTGCTTACCATTTTGACGGTGGCGTGTTGACCGATGAAGACGTGTCTTTTTCTGATGACACGTTACATTTTGGTGAGCGGGCCGTGGCATTGCGCACCGACGTACCAGACAGTTGGCGGGTAGACTGACAGCCAATTGGATTTGCTAATCTAGCGGTTCTTTTTTTTGGGAATGCCCAAGCATGGCTACTATTGACGCGCTACTGCAGCGCAACTCACACGCACGGCTGGTTGAACCCGGCCCGGACGATGAAGCGCTTTCCCTGATTCTGCGCGCCGCGGCGAGGGCACCCGATCACGGTAGGCTTCGGCCTTGGCGATTCGTGGTGGTGGCGGGGGAGCGCCGACGGGATCTCGGGCAATGTTTTGCAAAGAGCCTCTCTTTAAACGGTATATCGGATCCGGCGCGGCTCGAGAAGGCGGCGCAGGCCCCCCTTCGAGCCCCGCTCATTATCGCAGGGCTCCTGCATGCGGTGCCTCATGAGAAGGTCTCGCGGGAGGAGCAGGGCCATGCCGTAGCCGCTGCACTGCATGGGGCCCAAATCGCAGCCGAGTCCCTGGGCTTCGGCTGCATTTGGCGGACCGGTGGGTACGCGACCGACCCCTATATCGTCGAGTCGCTGGGCGGTGCCCCGGGTGATCAGGTAGTGGGATTTTTATATATCGGTACCCGAGAGGGCCCCAGCAAGCCTCTTCCAGACGAATCGGTTGAATCCATGGTGAGCTACTTTTGAATGGCAAGCATTAACGAGAGTGGTCGTTAGAGGATGATGTTTCGCAGAGCATGGGTGCAGTTTCTGCTGCTGGGTGTGTTCCTGTTCATTGCCAAGCAATGGGCTTTCCCGGAGCCGAAACCGATTCTGGGTCCGCCGAGTCCTGAGCGTATCAGTGCCATGGTTGAAAACTATGCGCGCTTTTCACGGGGCGCGGTTGGCGAGGCGGTGCTCGCAAACTTTGTGGATGTCGAGTTGCGGGACGAATTGCTGTTTCGTGAGGCCATCAAGCGGGACTTGCAGTACCGCGACATGGCGGTTGAGCAGCGCATCATCCGCAACATGCGATTTTTGGATTCGGCTACTACTGCAAGCGATGCCCTGTTGATTGAGCAGGGCTATGCGCTGCGTCTGCATCTGACTGACGAGGTGATTCGCAGACGGATGGTTCAGATTATGGAGCGTCTCATTGTCGCCTCTTCGCCCGTCCCTCCGCCTTCGGCCGAGGAAATCCGCGTCCGGTACGAGCGTGACAGTGCGAACTGGCAGGAACCTCCCCGGTATACCTTCAGGCATGTATTTCTGTCTGAGGAGCGGCGCAACGAAATGCCGGACGTGATGGAGCGAGTGAGCTCAGCGAAGCTTGGGCCTGATGAGGCTCGCCTGCTGGGCGCTCCTTTTTTGTCTGGCTATGCCTTCACCAAGCAAAGCCCGGAGCAGATGGCTCGCACATTTGGGGCGATATTTGCCGAGCAACTCACCGCGCAAGACAACGCACCGCAGCGATGGGTAGGGCCTATTGATTCGGTATTTGGTGTGCATTACGTATTTATTGATGCGGTGGAGCCTGCCCGGATGCTCGCTTTGGAAGAAGTGAGCCTTCGAATCGAGCGTGATCTTGTTAGAGAGGCAGAAGAGCAATTGGTAGCCGATTGGGTCGAGCGGGCGATGACAGGTTACGAGGTGCGCCGATCGTGAGGGTGCTGCTTCTGCTGTTGTGCTTGCTGACGACACTTGATGCGTCGGCACACCGTTTCGCGCCATCACTCTTGGAGGTCAAGCAACTCTCTGCAGAGCGTTTTAGCGCGACCTGGAAAACGCCTGCGCAGAAAGTCTCGGCTACGCCAATCGAGCCGCGCTTTCCAGATCATTGCAACGTGCTCTCGACCTCGCCATGGGTGCAGGAGGGCACCGGGTTGCTGATGCAACTGCAACTCGAATGCCCGGGCGGATTGGTGGGTCATGCGCTAGCGGTATCCGGTTTGGGTGAAAACCAGTCGTCGGCGCTGCTTCGAGTCCATCTCGCCGAGGAGATTTTCCATCAGGCGGTCTTTACTGCCGCCGAGCCACAATTTGTCATTCCAGAGGAGGGATCGCCGGGAGCAGTGGCGCTAGATTACAGCTGGCTGGGTGCAGAACATATCTGGGCCGGACCGGATCACCTCCTCTTTGTCATGGGCCTGTTGCTGCTAGTGGGTTGGGGCCGCCGTCTCGTGTTCACGGTAACGGCTTTCACTGTCGGCCACAGCGTGACTCTGGCAATGGTCACTCTAGGGGTGTTCGATTACCCGGTTTCGTTGGTTGAGTTCCTCATCGCGGTCTCGATCTACGTGTTGGCTGTCGAATTGGCGCGTGCAGACGGTGGGGGCGCGCTCTGGCGCAAGCCCTGGTGGTTGGCAGGCGCTTTCGGGCTATTGCATGGCATGGGCTTTGCAGGAGCACTTGCAGAGACCGGGCTTCCGCAGTCTAACGTCCCCCTTGCGCTGTTGTTCTTTAATGTGGGTATAGAGATGGGGCAACTGGCATTTATCGCTCTGCTGGTTGTCATCGCGTTCTTGGGGAACAGGCTGGCGGGTCAACTGGCCAGCCGATTACGTCCGATGCCTGTGTATGTGCTGGGCGGCTTATCTGCGATGTGGTGCGTCGAGCGCGGACTCGACGTGCTGTTCTGATCAGGGATTGCCCGGCCAGTTTTTCATGGGAATGATGGGGTGAAAGGCAATGGCAATCCCCTCATCGATGTGAGCTTCGCTCTCCAGCACATCGCGCCTCCGGACAAAAGCGGTGCCACTGCGGGTATCGACAGCATCGGTTACCTCCATGCCTCCCTCCCCGGAGTAGATCCGCTCCAGGTCCATGTTGAACCACGCGATCCTTAGCGAGGCTGCGGCAACTGCTCGGGACCAGTCGAATTCCGTGGTCACGCCACTCCCCGCGCCTTGTACTGCGGGTTTGCGCGTCACACCGTCAAACCGTGTAACGCGGTTGAGACCCTGTTCGTAGTAGACATCTTTCTCAATAATGTCCGTGAAGACGATGCTGCCAATGTCGGTTTGCTCCCGGAGCTGGTCGCGCACAGCCTGCACAATCTGGATAAAAGATTTTTGATTCACCCGCCCGGTGGTGGGATCAACCGGGTCGCCGTAGATCAGAACCGCGTTATTCCAACGCTGTGCGAATTCCCGTTGCGGGCGTACTTCGTATCCAGCGTCTTCCAAGTACTCTGTGACGCGAGAGTCGATAAATGGCTCGCGCTTTTCCAGATAGTTCCGCGAGGGGGCTCCGAGATTCACGTTGGCAACAACGACAATGTTGCTGTCGAGGCGCTCGAACAGACTTTGTTCAAATACGTTTGTCGGGGTGGTGGGGTTATAGCCCCCGCCCACTGTCGAGGACCCGCACGCGGAGAGACCTGCCGATACGAGAAAGGTCAGTACAATGGCTTGCACTTTGAGCGGGGCACGGCGCAGCATTGCTGCGAACGCGACGAGCGGGTAGGGCCCAGACATGATCACATTCCTGTTTAGGTGAGCCCGTATGCTACCAAAGGAGGCCGCATTGTGAATGGCACGCTTCACTCAATAAGCGCCGGAGAGGGGCGCGATGTGATATTGCTCCATGGTCTATTCGGGCAGGGCGGCAATTTGAAGGGGGTGGCAAGAGCCCTGCAGAGTGAGTTTCGCGTACATTGCGTGGATCTGCCTGACCACGGCAGATCTTGCTGGCTTGAGCAAGCGTCGCTGGAGGGCTACGCCAACGCGGTAGAGCAGTGGATGGTGCAGCAGGGATTGGAATCGGCACATGTATTGGGGCACTCCCTCGGTGGCAAGGTTGCGATGCAGCTTGCTCTCAATCACGGGGACCGGGTCTCCACACTGGTAGTGGTCGACATCGCGCCAGTTCCCTATACCGGGGACCACCAGGAAATACTGGCGGCAATGGCAACTGTCGCTGCGCGACGATGTCAGACGCGACGGGAGGCAGAGTCGGTCTTGGCGCAGGCCATTGACGATCCCGGAGTCGTTGGATACTTGCTGATGAGTTTGGCCCGCGTGAACGATGTGTATGAGTGGAAGTTAAACTTGGCTGGGTTGACGGCGGGCTATGAGCGACTGCGTGAGGCGCCATCGGGTGAAACGGCATTTTCTGGTGCAACGCTGTTCGTGAAGGGGGGTGACTCACCCTATATCCAGGCAGGGCACGAACCCGAAATCGCCCGCAGGTTTCCCCACAGTCATGTGAAGACTATCGACGGCGCTGGGCACTGGGTGCACATAGACCAGCCGGAGCAGTTTTTTGAGATCGTCCGTTCGCATTTGCGTGGCTTCCCAGGCGTTCAGCAGCCCGATTAGGCATCAAAAATGTCCACAGAAACTGTGGATAACTCTGAGGGTAATTTGTTCAATTTGCCTTCAAGGCCCTCAAAACCGGTTCTGGCAGCAAATTGATCATTTTTTGATCAACGCGTAATTTATTATAAAAAACAATATTTTATGACAATAGCGTAAGAATAGATCTGCGGTTGTTAATATAAATGCCACGAAAATGTCATCTCTGCCCGGTTTGTGCATAACCGGTTGGAGTGGCTACTACAGATGAGGAAGGTTGCGCAACCCTAAACGCAGAATTTTTTTCAATTTCTGCTCGCCGGTCTCGTTTAGTCGCCCTGATAACGGCATCCGGTATTGCAAGTCTCCTTGATTTCTACCTCAGAAAGCTCCGGCAGGGCGGGTTTGAGACGCGCCCAAATCCAGCGTGCCAAATGTTCGCTGGTTGGGTTCTCAAGGCCGGCAATGTCGTTTAGATAGTGGTGGTCGAGCTGCTCAAGTAGCGGGGCAAACGCTTGCTTGATGTCGTCAAAGTCCATAATCCAGCCGGTGTCAGGATCCATTTCACCAGTGATTGTGATGCGCACCCAAAACGAATGGCCGTGCAGGCGCGCGCATTTGTGCCCCTCGGGTACGTTGGGAAGCAGATGCGCTGCCTCGAACTGAAAATCCTTATATAGCTCCATTGCACACTTCCGCCATTGACGCCAGCAAACAAGGCCGCGAGTTTACACGGTTTGGCAGCGTGGGAGATGCCCTGTAGCGACCCGCTTATGCCCTGAAAGCGCATTGACAGTGAGGGCGCGATCCCTATAATGCGTCGCTCTGGTTTGGGGTGATTAGCTCAGCTGGGAGAGCATCTGCCTTACAAGCAGAGGGTCGGCGGTTCGATCCCGTCATCACCCACCATCCTCTCGCTTGAGAGGATTCCAAGCCACAACCGATGCAGCCTCTGCATTGTCTACCTGGAGCGGTAGTTCAGTTGGTTAGAATACCGGCCTGTCACGCCGGGGGTCGCGGGTTCGAGTCCCGTCCGCTCCGCCATTTCCTTCAGGGCGCTTTTAATGCCCAATCAGTCCTTGCTTTTGTGGATCATGTGAACCTCCCGCTGTGCACGTGGTGACAACGCGATGATATGGTTCGGTGACATGCCTTTTTTATGTTGGGTGATTCGATTAACCGTTTTTGTTGGCCTCCGAGAGTGTGGACGTCTAACCTCTACGCGTTGATGCGGTCCGGTCGTAGGGTGGCCAGTTGAAAAAGTGAACCTGCAACGGGTAGCCTGAAACTCTCACAAATTCCATTGGAGTCAGGTTCATGAAGTTAAGCTGGTTGCTCGCGTTTTCGTTATTTCTGCTCATTAACTACATGGCGGTATCAGAGGACTTATCAATCTACATTGATACCGCGTCAATACTCATCGTGTTGGGTGGCGCCATACCATTTGCCCTTTGCGGCAGTGGCGCTTGGTTTTCGATCAGCAGATTGGGTAACGCCGCTGAGGGTGCGGTAATTGCCGGCTGGTTGGGCGCCCTCTATGGC
>JAYOEE010000064.1:0-13417 GCA_038106565.1 Halieaceae bacterium | reverse complement strand
GCCTTTGGCATGATTGGCAGCACCGACGACCACACCTCGCTGGCTACCGCTGAGGAAGATAACTTCTTCGGCAAATTCGCCAACTCCGAGCCAGGCATCCGCACGCCTGAATCGCGTATGGCCGGCCTCAATGCCGATTGGGAGCTCGGCGCATCGGGCCTCGCCGCAGTTTGGGCGCCGGAGAACACACGAGGCGATCTCTTTGCCAGCATGAAACGGCGCGAGGTCTACGCGACCACCGGGTCCCGCATTGTGCTGCGCTTTTTTGGTGGCTGGTCGTATGAGGCTGACAGCATTCACAGCCCCTACTTCGAAACGATTGGTTACCGTGACGGCGTACCCATGGGTGGCGAGCTGCCGGCACGAGACAACGAGGCACCTACTTTTATGGTGCAAGCGATGAAAGACCCGGACTCAGCGAATCTTGATCAACTGCAAATCATCAAAGGCTGGATAGATGATCAGGGCATCACGCACGAGAAGATCTATTACGTGGCGCTCTCGGACGATCGCAGTATTGACCCCGATAGTGGTCAGCCCGAACCCGTCGGCAGCACTGTAGATCTGGAAAACGTCACGTTCACCAATACCATCGGCGCCGTTCAGTTGAGCGCTCAGTGGACCGATCCAGAATTCGATGCGGGCCATGCCGCCTTTTACTACGCGCGGGCCATCGAGATACCCCGCCCCAGATGGAGCGAGTACGACCGCAAATATTTTGGCCTCGACTTTAAAGACGCACCGCGCACGGTTCAGGACCGTGCTTATTCTTCACCCATTTGGTACAACCCTTGATGCGCAATACCGCAAGGTGAAGAGTAATCTGGATTCGCCTGCTCACTCGCATGAGTAGGGCGAGGGCGATTTAAATGGACCTGACTCAGCCTCGGACCGCACCGTAGAGCGAGATATATCTGACCAAAAGTGCGCGAGATAGATCGGTCAAATTTACGCAGTAAACCTACCGGTTGGCGTCAATCGGTGACACAATAGCGACAAATATAGAACACACATCATTCATCACTTGGGGGGCTCGGTCGATGACCGTGCGAAGTGAACGAAGTGAAGCCAACTGATATCCGAGACCCGGAATATTTCCACAAGGTCGTCGACTGCCAGTACGCGTGCCCAGCGCACACTCCCGTCCCTGAATATATTCGCCTCATCGCCCAAGAGCGATATGACGATGCCTATATGGTGAATTGGGAATCCAACGTGTTTCCCGGGATTCTTGGGCGTACCTGCGACCGTCCCTGCGAGCCCGCGTGTCGCCGCGGCAGAGTAGAAGAAGAACCCGTAGCCATTTGCCGACTCAAACGGGTTGCGGCAGACAACAAAGCGTCTATTTTGGACCGCCTGCCAAAGATCCCGGCGCGCAAAAATGGCAAAAAAGTAGCGTTGATTGGCGGCGGCCCCGCCTCCCTTACCGTGGCGCGTGATCTTGCGCCTCTGGGCTATCAGCTCGACCTATACGATGACCAGCCCGCTGGCGGCGGATTCATGCGCAGCCAGATCCCCTCATTCCGTCTGCCACCCACGGTGCTGGACGAGGAGGTCGACTACATTCTCGATATGGGTATCCATACCCACTTTGAAACCTATGTCGACAGCCTCAAAAGCGTACTCGGCAAGGGCTATGACGCGGTATTCGTGGGTACAGGTGCGCCGAGAGGGAGTGACCTGGACATTCCGGGACGTGAAGAATGTGACAAGAGCATCCATGTGGGTATCGAATGGCTCGGATCAGTTGCCTTCGACCACATTCACAAAACGGGAAAACGGGTGATCGTATTGGGTGGCGGCAATACCGCCATGGACTGCTGTAGAACGGCCCGCCGGCTCGGGGGAGAAGACGTCAAAGTCGTGGTGCGCTCCGAATTTTCGAAAATGAAGGCCTCCCCATGGGAGATCGAAGACGCCCAAGCCGAGGACATCCCCATTATCAATAACCATGTTCCCAAGGAATTTGTGCACGAGAACGGCAAATTACTGGGCATGAAATTCGATCAGGTCGAAGTGGTATACGACCAGTCGGGTAAGCGCAGTCTGATCCCCACAGGCGATGAGGTCTTTTTCGAAGCCGACGAAGTGCTCATAGCAATTGGACAAGATAATGCCTTCCCCTGGATCGAGCGCGATCTGGGTATTGAATTTGGCAAATGGGACATGCCTCGAGTCGATGAGACCACCTTCCAGTCGACCAATCCCAGGGTGTTTTTTGGGGGCGACGCGGCCTTTGGTCCAGAAAACATTATTACGGCTGTAGCGCATGGGCATCAGGCAGCAGTCTCCATCGATCTGTTTCTCTCAGGAAAATCGGTCGAACAGCGGCCTGCCCCCGGCGTTAACCTGGTCAGTCAAAAAATGGGGGTGCACGAGTGGAGCTACGACAACCTGGTCACTATTGACCTGCGTCAAAAGGTGCCCCACGTAGACAAGGCCATTGCCCTAAAAGACCGCAAGGTCGAGGTGGAACTGGGTTTTGATATCGAGACAGCCTACCGAGAGGCAGAGCGCTGTCTGAATTGCGACGTACAAACTGTTTTTGACGGCGCAAAGTGCATCGAATGCGATGGTTGCACCGACATCTGCCCTACTGACTGCATTAACTTTGTCGATAATGCGGAAGAGCCTGTCTTGCGAAGATCCCTCCGGGCACCAGCAAATGACGAGACTCAGGACTTGTATATCTCAGACCGGCTGGTGCAAACCCAGCGCGTCATGGTGAAAGACGAGAACGTCTGTCTGCACTGCGGATTATGCGCAGAACGGTGCCCGACTGGCGCCTGGGATATGCAGCGATTCCTTTATTCGGTGACCAAGGCCGGCTAACCATGCAACCTAAAAAATCGATCAACGACTTCGTCATCAAATTTGCCAACGTAAACGGCACGGGCTCCGCTAGTGCTAACGGCATGTTTGCCAAAGCGATTTTTCGCATGGGCATTCCGGTCAGTCCGCGGAACATCTTCCCTTCCAATATTCAGGGCCTGCCAACTTGGTACGAAGTAAGAATCAGCCGAGATGGCTATCTCGGCCGGCGCGGCGGTATCGATATGATGGTCAGCGTGAACCCGCAGAGCTTTGCCAAGGACGTTTCAGAGGTAGAGCCCGGCGGATACATGCTGTATGACTCCACGAAGCCATTGGATCTGCGCCATGTCAGACGAGACATTCATTACCTCGGCATACCACTAACGGAAATGTGCCTGCGCGAATACACCGATTCCAGACAGCGTCAGCTTTTTAAAAACGTCATCTATGTCGGCGCGCTGGCCGCTTTGCTGAACATCGATTTCGCCATCCTCAAGGATCTGGTCGGGGAACAGTTCAAGGGCAAGGAAAAATTAATCACCCCGAACATCCATGCTCTGGAAATGGGCCATCAGTTTGCCACCAACAACTTTGAATGCCCCCTCGGCATTCACCTGAAAGCCGGTGAGCAAGTGCCGCAACATATCAAGGAGTTTGATCATATTCTCATGGACGGCAATACAGCTGCCGCTTTGGGTGCGGTCTACGCAGGCGCTACCGTGGCTGCTTGGTACCCCATTACCCCTAGCACGTCCGTTGTCGATGCCTTTGAAAAATATTGCAGGCGCCTGCGCATAGATCCTGGTACGGGGAAGAAAAATTACGCGATCGTTCAGGCAGAAGATGAGTTATCAGCCATGGGCATGGTCATTGGCGCCAACTGGAATGGCGCACGCGCTTTTACCGCAACCAGTGGTCCGGGCGTCTCGCTGATGAGCGAATTTCTTGGTCTGGCCTATTTCGCAGAGGTCCCTGCGGTTTTGGTTGATGTGCAGCGAGCAGGCCCCTCGACGGGCATGCCCACCCGCACCCAGCAATCCGATATCCTCGCCGCCGCTTATGCCTCGCATGGCGATACCAAGCACGTACTGTTTTTCCCTGCCACGCCTGCGGAATGCTTCAGCATGACTGTCGAAGCCTTTGATCTCGCTGAACGCCTGCAAACCCCTGTCATTATCATGAGCGATCTTGATCTGGGCATGAATGAGTGGATGTCACCGCCGCTGGAATTTGACGACAGCTATCGCTATGACCGCGGCAAAGTGCTGAGCGGCGAAGACCTTGAAGCCATGACAGAGCGCTTCGGGCGCTATCTTGATGTCGACGGCGACGGTATTCCCTATCGTACCTATCCCGGCGCTCATCCAACCAAAGGCGCTTATTTCACGCGCGGTAGCTCACGAGATGAATATGCAGCCTACACCGAGGATGGCGATGTCTATGTCCGGAATATGGATCGGCTTCTGAGAAAGTTTGAGACGGCAAAATCGCTCGTACCAGAAGCCAAAATCAAGCCTGCCGCCAAGCCCACCAAGGACGCGCTGCTCTTTTTTGGTACCACGGCCTCGCCCGCCTACGAGGCGCTCGAGACGCTCGAAAAAGAAGGCATTCATCTCGACACCCTAAGGCTACGCTCTTTTCCGTTCACGCAAGAAGTCGAAGACTTTATCGAAGAGCACGATCGCATTTTTGTGATCGAACAAAATCGCGACGGCCAGATGCGCAGGCTGTTGCTGAATGAAACCAATGTCGAAGCCAATGCCAAGCTCATTTCTGTCGTGGAATACGATGGCTTGCCGGTGACTGCGCGCAAAATCGCCAGTGTCATCCGTAGCCATTTGGGCATTAACAATGTGACACCACTGGTGCCCAAGGAAAAGGAACTCGCCTGATGACGTACGCCAAACCCGCCTTTCGCCATCCAGATGCCAAAACCAATGACGTAGGTTGTACCCGCAGAGATTACGAGGGTGGCCTGTCCACGCTGTGTGCCGGCTGCGGCCACGATTCTATTAGCGCCGCAATCATCGATGCCTGCTATGAACTCTCCATAGAGCCCCATCGCGTCGCCAAGCTATCGGGCATTGGCTGCTCCTCCAAAACGCCAGCTTATTTTCTGAGTGGTTCCCACAGCTTTAATAGCGTGCATGGTCGCATGCCCTCGGTCGCAACCGGCGCTAATCTCGCCAATCGCGACCTGATATATATCGGCGTGTCGGGAGACGGCGACACCGCATCGATCGGCATGGGCCAGTTTGCGCACGTCATGCGACGTAACCTCAACATGACTTATATCGTTGAGAACAATGGATGCTACGGACTGACCAAAGGTCAAGACTCGGCCACTATGGACACCGAGTCGGTGAGCAAAAAAGGCGATATCAATCCCTATATGCCGATTGATCTGGTGCGAGTCGGCATTGAAGTCGGCGCCACCTTCGTGGGGAGAAGCTTTTCTGGCGACAAAACACAATTGGTGCCCCTCATTAAGGCGGCCATCAGTCATCGCGGCTTCGCCCTACTCGATGTGATTTCACCCTGCGTGACCTTCAACAACCATCAGGGGTCTACTAAAAGCTACGCCAGTTTCAGAGAGCACGTGGATGCCATGCCGGTGGACTTTGTCCCTCGCCGTGAGGCCATTACCACCAGCTACGATGCGGGCGTTGTCCACGAAGTCTGCATGCACGATGGCTCCGTACTGCGCCTGCAAAAAGTGAATGAGGAATACGATATCGGGGACCCGCAATCGGCACTGGAGGCAATTGCACACCACGCCAAGGAAGATCGCATTCTCACCGGACTGTTATATATCAAACGCGACAGCGAGGAACTGCACGACGTGTTGCAAACAGCAACCAAACCACTCAATACCATGACGCAACGCGAGCTGTGTCCCGGGTCTCGGTTTCTGGACAGTATTAACGCCGGATTGCGTTAGTACCTCCATACACCTAAGCCGAGACAGCCCTTCCCAATCCCCGCTGGTACCCGAACCGCTCGAGGCTCGCCTGCCGTTGCCACTGGTCCTCAGTGCAACGAGTCGCATGGTCAGCGCTTATCAATATCGAATCGACACCCGAAGCAAGTGCCATCGGCAACTGGTCCGGCAGCAGATCGCCCTTTAGCGTCACGATCCCGGCGAATCCGCGAACCCTGAGTTGGCGCGCCAGACTAAAGGCTCGTCCATCAGCAAAACTGGCTACCGAAAAGCAGACAACTTCTTGCGTAAGCAGGGCGTCCAGCTCGTGAAACGCTTTTATATCCCCGACGTCCACTAGAGAGTCCGCCTGCAGATCACAACAGTCCGAAAAAGAGCCTTCTCGGTTCACCCGTATCAAGTCCGTCATGCCGCTGATACCGCGATCAGGTCGGGTCGAGCATGCAGGCCACACTCGAGTTTGGCCGAGCCGCGCCACCGGCCGGCACGAGTGTCCTCCCCGAGCGAGACCGGCGTGGTACAGGGAGCGCATCCCACCGAGGTGTAACCCATGCTAACAAGCGGATGCGCAGGGATCTGATGCTTTGCCTGGTAGCCTCGCAAATCCTCTTGGCTCCAATCTGCCAACGGATTGAACTTCCACTTCTTCCTCGTGGCGTCCCATTCCAAGCGATCGACACCCGCGCGCTCGCCCGTCTGAAAACGCTTTTGTCCCGATATCCAGCCCGAAAAGGGCCGCAGGGCGCGGTTCAACACCTGCACTTTGCGTAGATCGCAGCATTGATTGGGGTCATGCAGATGTAGCGTGCCTCGCGCATCCAAACGCTTTTGAGACAGCGGATCCACCTGCACCACATGGAGCCTGCTCAGTCCAAGGTGCGCCACAAGCTGATCCCGATAGACGAGCGTTTCGCCAAAATGAAACCCCGTATCGATAAAAATGATGGCGATATCCGGCGCAATCTCTGCGATCAAATGCAGCAACACACCGCTGTCGGCGCCGAAACTGGAAACAACAGACAGCTCACCGAACGGCGACCCGGTGTCAAGTATGTTGTGCAGGAATGACCGGGTGTCCAAGCACGCCAGCGCGTCACGATACTCCTCAAGATCAGTTGGCGAAGTGCCCGACTGCGCATCATGCTGCATGAGCGATCCCATAGAGAGCGGTCCGAAAAGGCTCAACACCCAATCTACCCACAGCGTCGGCAAAGTGTTCCAGGGGCGATTCCCTCAGATCAAAATAAGCGTCAAACAGGCGGTCCAGTGCCAGCATGAGTTCAGGTTCACTGAACCCGGGCCCCATCTTCACGCCCAGTGCCGTATCCAGCCCTGCCCGACCACCCAGCGTGACCTGGTAATTCTCAACCCCGCCCTTATCCAAGCCCAAAATACCGATATCGCCGACGTGATGGTGCCCACAGGCGTTGATGCAACCCGAAATTTTGATTTTGACGGGTCCCAGCCGACCCTCGATATCCTTAAACCGCATGGCAATGGACTGCCCAATGGGAATGGATCGCGCTGTAGCGAGGGCACAATAGTCCATGCCGGGGCATGCAATCAGGTCGGAAATTAATCCAATATTGGCTGTGGCCAAGCCTGCAGCGCGCAAATGCTCATAAACAAATAGCAAGTCAGCCTGCGCAACATGCGGCAAGACGATATTCTGCTCGTGACTGACACGTAGCTCACAAAAGCCCACCTGCTCAGCGAGCGCGGCAAGGGCCCGCATCTGCGCCGCCGTTGCATCCCCAGGAGCCCTGCCATGAGCCTTTAGGCTCACAGTGACTGAGGCATACCCGTCCCGGTGATGAGGCGTCACATTCCGCTCTACCCAAGCTCGAAAATCAGGACGCGAATCGAGCGCATCAAAGTAAAGGTCGGCCTCCTTTTGAGGGAGTGCTGGTCGGCTAAATGCCTCGATAATTCCCTCGAGAGCTGCCGTTTGGGCCTGATCAAACGCATCAGTATTATGTTTTAAATATTCTTTAACGCTATTTATATATTCACTTTCACCGATAGATTGCAACAGAATTTTGATACGAGATTTGTATTTGTTGTCGCGCCGCCCCGCGAGGTTATAGACCGCCACAATCGCCTCAAGGTGAGGCAGTAGCGCATCGACCGGGACCTGCTCAAATAGCCTCGTACCCACTACCGGGGTGCGCCCTAAACCGCCTCCCACATAAATATCGAACGCAACACCCTCCAAACCCGGCACCAAACGAAGGCCAATGTCGTGCGCGCGAATCACCGCTCTATCGGTAGCCCCGGCGCTGATGGCGATCTTAAATTTACGAGGCAAAAACTGGAATTCGGGGTGATCCGTAGACCATTGCCGAATCCATTCTGCGTAGGGTCTCGGGTCGGCAACCTCATCAAACGCTGCGCCCGCCAGGTGGTCAGTGGTCACGTTCCGAATGGTATTGCCACTCGTTTGAATAGCATGCATATCCAGATCGGCGAGCGCCTGGAGTATGTCGGGGGTATCTACCAGTCTGGGCCAATTGAACTGAATGTTTTGGCGAGTCGTGAAGTGGCCATATCCCCTGTCCCAGCGCTCCGCAATATCAGCGAGCCCAGCCATCTGTTTTGCTGACAGCGTGCCATAGGGTATCGCCACGCGCAGCATATAAGCATGCAACTGCAAGTACACCCCGTTCATGAGCCTAAGAGGCTTGAACTCCTCCTCAGTGAGCGCGCCGGAGAGACGCCGTTCCACCTGATCGCGATACTGCGCCACACGAGCTTGAACGAACGCTTTATCAAACTCGTTATAACGATACATTTCGCGCTCCCGGGGCTTTTGAACAGGCATACGCTCCCGGCCCATTTGCCCGAATTGCCTCGCGGTAATGGCTCGCCACCGGCAGACCCTTTTCCAGTCGTACGGCCACGAGCGCAGCCGCAACGACCACCGCCTCGTCATCAGCACTAGCCAATACCTCGGCACCGTCCTCGAGTGATCCGAACACTTGTGCGGCCTCTATGTTGCGCACCCAGGCCCCATTCGTATCGAGATAGCGTACTCCGCCGCTTCGCAGGCAATTTGCGCTGACCACCAATGGCGCCTCAAGCCGAGCCATGTGCCACCTCGTCTAACACTGGCTCCTGCGCCAAAGCACGCGCCGCAGATTGTCCCGCTCGCATGGCTGCCGGCCCGGTAATGCCAATCAATATCATCAAGGGGCCGTTAAACCCCTCGTCGTCAAGGCCCTTTACGAAATGACCCAGGTCGCTGACAAAAGCACGCTGCTGCGGCAAAGAAATGTTTTCGATGCATGTGACTGGCAACTCTCTGTCAGCACCATGCATGAGTAGCCGTCCCTGTAGAAACGTTGCCGTTTTTCGTCCCATATAAATAGCGAGTGTTTGTCGCGATCTCACCAACTGCTGCCAATCATGCTCTGCAAATCCCCGAGCATCATGCGCGGTCAAGAAGCTGACGCTGGAATTTCGGTTGCGGCGCGTTAATGAAACTTGCAGCGCCGCGGCTGCAGCCGACGCTGCCGTCACACCCGGGACCACCTCAGTCGCAATGCCCGCCTCCGACACAGACTCCAACTCCTCGTCGAGCCGCCCGAAAATGCCGGGATCCCCCCCTTTCAGGCGCACAACAAAGAGGCCTCTAGAAGCCTCTCGTACTAAGTGCGCGTTAATTTCTTGCTGACTAACAGACGGCCCGAATCCCTTCTTACCCACACAGATAAACTTGGCTTCCTTGCGGGCGAGATCCAACACCTCCGAACTCACCAATCGGTCATACACGAGCACGTCCGCCTCGTGGATCAGACGGCGGGCCCTGACAGTCAGCAGTTCCGGATCACCTGGGCCGGCACCAACAAACGCCACCCTACCCTCCGGTTGCGCACGCCGCACATGCTGGGTGAGAAGCGCCGCCAGGGAGTCCTCCAACGCACCGTCAGAGCAGCCAGTATCGACCGTAGTGCGATTGAAAAATTCGGCCCAAAACGCACGCCGCGGGCGACCCGGGGCTAATAAATCGCTCACCCGCCCGCGAAAAGTACTCGCGGCCTTGGCAAGCCGACCGAGTTGGCTGGGCAACAAGGCCTCTATGTCCGCCTTGATTTGCCTCGCCAGAACCGGTGCGGTGCCTTCCGTTCCGATTGCCACGACAACCGGGTCTCTATCAACGATGGCCGGGGTAATAAAATCGCACGCCTCTGGCCGATCCAACACATTGATCCACACCCCCATCTGGCGCGCCCAATTCGCCACCTCATCGTTAACGGCTGTGCTCTCAGAAGCGGCATAAGCCAAGCGAACCCCGCTCAGATCTTCGCGACAGCATGGCCGTTGATGCAACACCAGCAAGCCTTGATCCGCCCAACTTAACATCGTCTCGGTCGGTGCTTCGCTGACCAGTGTCACCTGAGCCGTTGATTTCAGCACCGCTCGACACTTCGCTTCGGCAAGCTGGCCCTCCCCCACAACCAGAATGCGCTGATCTCGGGCGGTGATAAAAATCGGTAGATAGTCCATGGCGCGGGACTCTACAGTCGATCGGCCATAAAAAATAATATTCTTATTTTCTGTTTATATAACCAATTAATTAGATTTTATTTCTATAATTTTTCTATATATTGAAATTTAATTCCAAATAGTGGCTCTCAAGAGGAAACTCTGTGGATTTCATCGACAAAACCTTGATTGGCCTGCTTCAGCAGGACAGTTCCCTGTCTCTGGATGAACTTGCGGCGCGCACCGGCTCCACAAAAACCCCTATCTGGAACCGCATTAAAAAACTCAAACAAAGCGGGGTGATCAAAAAAGAGGTCGCGCTATGTGACCCCGAGGCCTTGGGGCTGGATGCCTGCTTTTTTATTCTGGTTCAGACCAGCGAACACGATGCGATGTGGCAGAAAACATTTTTGGATGCCGTGCGCGTGCGGCCCGAGGTGATGGAAGCGCACCGATTAGCAGGCGAGGTCGACTACTTACTGAAGGTGCGGGTTGCCGACGCTAAAGCCTACGACAAGTTTTATCAGAGCCTGATAGAAGAAGTAAAAATATTCAAAGTCACCGCGCTACTCTCCATGGAGGAGATCAAATACTCCACGGAGCTCTGCCTCACCTAGCGTCACGGAACAAGAATTGGAGCGGGAAACGAGGTTCGAACTCGCGACCTCAACCTTGGCAAGGTTGCGCTCTACCAACTGAGCTATTCCCGCGTAGCAACCCCGATTGTAGACGTGCCCGAGTCAACGTCAACTCTCAGCGTTCCCGCTTTCGGCCTCGAGGGTCGCGAGGAAGGCACGAAAATAAAGCACCATCGACCACAGCGTTAGCACGACCGCGAGCGCCAGCAGGAACAATCCCAACAATCGCAAAGTTTCGCCCGCAGGCTCCGATGGATACCACAGCAAAATAGGGATCGCCGTCATCTGTACGCCCGTCTTCACTTTGGCGATACCAGTCACGGCCACGGAAGCCCGCTGACCCAACTGCGCCATCCACTCCCGCAGCGCACTGATAACAATTTCGCGACCGATTACCACCATGGCAGCCAGCGTGATAAACAGGTTGTCCATGCGGTGAAGCAAAAGAATCAAGGCCACTGTCACCAGTAACTTGTCTGCAACCGGATCAAGAAAGGCGCCAAATTGAGAGGTCTGCTCCATCCGTCGTGCTACCCAGCCATCGAACCAGTCCGTCACCGCAGCGACGATAAAAACCATAGCCGCCCCTACCGTGGAAATCGGCTGAGGAAGGTAATAGCAGAGCACCATAAGCGGAATGGCCAGGACTCTAAGCGCTGTTAGCAGATTGGGTAGATTGACAGGCAAAGCAAGATCCCCAGAGATCAGCCTGTGATTCTGACACAAGCCACAAGCCAAGTGGGCTCAATCATGAACGGAATGAAGGTGATCATAAATCGTCCGGGCCACGGACGCGCTGATCCCCTTGATTTTCGCCAACTCTTCAACGCTGGCGTTTTCCACACCTTTTGCACTCCCAAAGTGGCGCAACAACTCACGTCGCCGCTTGGCGCCAACACCGGGGATACTCTCCAGTAACGACTGTTTGCGCGCTTTCGCTCGCTGGCCTCGATGACCACTGATCGCGAAACGGTGTGCTTCATCTCGAATCTGCTGTATCAGATGGAGCCCTGGATGATCCCCTCGCAAGCGCATTTCGCTACTCGTATCGGCGTCCACCAGCGTCTCGAAGCCCGCCTTGCGGGTCGTGCCCTTTGCCACACCGACCACTTTCACGCTCGTAATGTCATAGGTCGCCAAGACCTGACGCGCCTGTGAAACCTGACCTTTTCCACCGTCGATAAACAAAATATCAGGTAGCTGGCCTTCACCGCTGGCAAGTCGCTTGTAACGCCGCTCCAGCGCCTGCTGCATGGCAGCATAGTCATCGCCTGCCTCGATACCATTGATATTGAACTTTCGATAATCGGTTTTGCGCGCACCATTGGCGTCGAATACCACGCATGAGGCTACCGTCGCCTCGCCCGAGCTGTGACTGATATCGAAACATTCCATGCGGGTTGGCAGCTGCTCCAAATCCAGCGCGCGGCGGAGAGACTCCAGTCGACCCGCCATCGTTTGCTTGCCGGCCAGAAACGAGCGCAGGTTGCTTTGTGCATTCTGCTCCGCCATTTGCAACCAGCGCGCCCGCGTGTCCCTTACCCGGTCCTTGATGACGACTTTACGGCTGGCTTCCGCCGCCAGCGCTTCCTCAAGCAGGGCGCCATCGCTCAACGGATGACTCACTACGATTTCCTGGGGAATCTGCTGCTGCCCCGAGAGATAAAACTGGGGGACAAAGGCCTCCAAAATGGCTTCGGGAGACTCGTCCAGCCGGATTTGAGGATAGTAACTGCGGCTTCCCAAGATTCTGGCTTCGCGTACGAACAACACTTGTACGCAGGCGTGCCCGTGTTCGGTAAAGACCGCCATCAAGTCGAGATCACCCCGAGCGCCCTCGATATGTTGTGTGGCCTGAATATCCTGAAGCTGCGTAATTTGATCTCTTATTTCAGCCGCTTTCTCGTACGCGAGTTCAGCCGCAGCCGCCTCCATCTCATCGGCCAGTCGACTCAAGAGATCGGTTGATTGCCCGTTCAGAAAGAGCACTGACTTCTCTACCTGCGCCTGATAATCCTCGTCAGATACCAGGCCAACGCATGGGCCAGAACATCGACCAATCTGATACTGCAGACAGGGTCTGGACCGATTTCGGAAATAACTGTCGCGGCATTGCCTGACTTTAAATATCTTCTGCATCAAATGCAGGGTCGATCGGACCGCACCGGAGCTGGGGTAAGGGCCAAAGTAAGCCCCTTTTCTTCGCTTTGTTCCGCGATGAAAGCTGAGCCGCGGCCACCGATCCTCTGACGACAAGTAAATATAGGGATAGGACTTATCGTCCTTGAGCAAAATGTTATACGGAGGCCGGTACTGCTTGATGAGATTATGCTCAAGCAATAAGGCGTCGCGCTCGGTAGTTGTTACAGTCACCTCAATGTTATCGATGCGAGCTACCAGCGCCATGGTCTTGGCTGACAATCCCGAGGCTCGAAAGTAGCTCGTAACCCGATTTTTTAGATTTTTGGCTTTGCCAACGTAGAGGAGCGCGCCGCCCTCATCAAACATCTGATAAACGCCCGGCCTTGTCGTCAACTGA
>JAYOEE010000063.1:9624-13437 GCA_038106565.1 Halieaceae bacterium | reverse complement strand
GCGGTTGTTAGCCGCGGCTGAGGCTGAGCAAGGCATGGCGGTGGGATCGCTGGATGTAATGCCCATCATTGAGACGGCGGCGGGGGTGGAAGCAGCGAAAAAAATTGCCACCGCCGATAGTCGAGTCCGGAGGATGGCTTTCGGCGGCGGCGACTATACGCTCGATTTGAACTACGAGTGGAACGCCGACGAGACTGTATTGGCCTACGCCAGAGCGAAGCTCTCGCATGCGGCGCGACTGGGCGGACTGGAGCCACCTATCGACACCGTGGTGTTGCAGATCAAGGATGATGAGCGATTTCTGCAGTCCGCCCGGCAGGGCAAGCAGTTTGGCTTTGGCGGAAAGCTCTGTATTCATCCGAGCCAGGTAGCCCTCACGCATCAAATTTTTACCCCCTCTGAGGAAGAAGTCGCCCATGCTCGGGCAGTGGTTGCCGCGTTTGAGACGGCGGAGGCCGAGGGCTCTGCGTCGATTCAACTCGATGGCTATTTCATTGATTACCCCATTGTTTATAAAAGCCAACGCATTTTGGCGCTGGCGGACAAATTATCGTCCTGACGCATCAGGGGTGCCCCGGCCTGGTCTCTGGAGGGCTCCGACATCGCGCTCTTTAAGGGGCTCCCAGTTGAGGGGCTCAGGATTAAGGGCTCCGGGCTGATGAGTATCGAGAGGCATCAAGCCGGCTGATCAGCACAAATTGGCCCGTTGCTAGCCCGTGGTAGCCGAGTCGGCATCGGAAACCGGTTCGTGTATCATGTCCGGACATTTCCGGAGCCCCTGATGCAAGCCTCCCCTTTATCAAACCAGACCGCCCCGCTTAGCCGCGCGATTGCTGATCGGGCGTTGACGCTCCGCTGGGAGGCAGTGCCCGAGGATGTGCGGGACTATCTCAAATTATGCATCGCGGACGCCATAGGCATTGCATTCGCTTCCCGACGCTATTCGTTTTCTTCGATGGCGCTGGATTCTTTAGAACTGCTGCGTAGCGAGGGTGGCTCGACCATCATCGGGCAAACAGAGAAGGTGGCGCTGCGCGACGCGGCCTTGATCAACGGGCTGTTAATTCATGGATTGGATTACGACGATACCCATCTGGCTTCGGTAGTGCACTGCACCGCCAGCGCGTTACCCGCCGCGCTCGCTCTGGCGGAAGCCCGCGGGCAGAGCGGTGAGGCGCTACTCCTGTCGACACTGATGGCCATTGAAATCGATGCCATGCTCGGGACGCAGGCTGGGGGCGTGTTTCAGCAGGTCGGTTTTCATCCCACCGGGGTGGTCGGTATCTTCGGCGCCACCGTGGCGGCGACTCACGCGATGGGTGGGGATCGTGAAGCGTTGGTAAGGGCACAGGGTGTTGCCCTGAGTATGAGCAGCGGCAGCATGGCTTTTCTCGATGATGGCAGCTGGACCAAGCGCTTGCATCCTGGTTGGGCGGCCTCTGCGGCATTGCAGGCAGCGTCATTGGGTGTATCTGGATTTGAGGGGCCAGGCGAAGCCTATGGAGGACGATTCGGGTTTTATGCGCTCTACGCTCCCGGGACCGCGGTCGACACTGATGCCATTTCGGAGCAGCTGTTTAACGAGTGGTCACTCCGGACGGTGGCTATCAAGCCCTATCCTATTTGCCATTTTAACCACGCGCCTGTCGACTCGGCATTGTCTTTGAGGGCCCAGCATTCCCTGGAACCCGAGGCGATCAGGGAGGTGACGATATTGCTTGATCAGAGGCAGTTCGGTGTGGTGGTAGACCCAATAGCGAGTAAGCGCGAGCCGCAAAGTGAATACGACGCCAAGTTCAGCGTGCCTTATGCCGTTGCAACAGCCCTGTGTAAAGGTCGTTTCGGCCTTGCGGAGCTTGAAGATGAAGCCCGCCTTGATGCACAAGTACTCACTCTCGCTCAGCGAATCAGCTGTGAGCATGACGACCGGTCTGTTTATCCCGACGCGTTTTCAGGTGGGGTTAAGATAACCCTGCAAGATGGCACAGTGTTGGAGCACTTCGAAACCGTAAATCGCGGTGCGGCGGGCCAACTTCTGAACGCCGATCAGGTTTACGCTAAATTTATGGCGAACTGCACCTTGCAGATCGCTCAGGAGCGAGCTGAGGCGTTGTGGCAACGCCTGATTGGGCTTGACCAGCTGGATAATGTGACAGCCCTGATGGCGCTGTTACGCACCGAAACTGATGGGCCACATTAAGGGCCCGGGGAGCAACCCATGTTGATGAAAGCGGGCGGCAAAATCATGAACGCAGCCGAGTATGCGGAAAGCCTCCGTGAATACAGTCCCACTGTCTATGTCGAGGGCGAACGGATTGATTCAGTCGTGGATGATCCCCGTCTACAGCCGGGTATCAGGGCGGTTGGCATTACCTATGAATTTGCCAATAAACCCGAATATGGCGGGCTCATGCTGGCCGAGCAGGCTACTTCCGGGAAAACGGTCAACCGGATGTTGCACATTAACCGACACTCCGAAGATTTGCTGTCCAAGTTAGAGGCGGTGCGCCTGGTGTGCCGGGAAAGCGGCTGCGCCCAGCGTTATCTCACGCACGACGCGCTGAATGCGATCTATCAAGCCACCTGGCAAATGTCGGAGGACACCAGCGGCGAACAACATGAGCGATTTTTGTCTTACCTGCATCGCATTCAGGACGAGGACCTCACCCTGGGGGTAGCCATGACCGATGGCAAAGGTGACCGCAGCAAGCGTCCAGGTGATCAGGCCGTTGCCGACAGTTATGTGCACATCACAAAGCGCAGTGCTCAAGGCATTGTGATTTCGGGTGCCAAGGCCATTGTCACCGGAGGGCCTTACATGCACGAGCTGTTGGTGATGCCTTGCCGCACGATGCGCAAGGAGGATGCCGATTTTGCCGTGTGTTGTTCCGTACCCATCGATGCCAAAGGGCTCACAATTATTTCGCGGCCGGCCGGGCGCCCGGGAGAGGCCGAGGCCCAGTTCAGCGCCAAATATGGTCAGAGTGTCGCGGTCTGTCATTTTGATGAGGTTTTAGTCCCTTGGGATCAGGTGTTTTTTGCCGGCGAATCCGAATATACCGAGCACCTTGTGACGTCGTACGCCAATCATCATCGCCATAGCTGCATCGGCGCGCGTGCGGGCTTTGGCGATCTGCTCATTGGTGCGGGAGCGCTGATGACCGAGGCCAACGGCCTCGATATGGACACAGTGCCGCATTTGCGTGACAGCATGGCGGAGCTCATCAAATTGGTGGAGGGGTTCTTTGCCTGTGGCGTAGCGGCTTCGGTTTATGGTGTGGAGGACCCCTGCGGGTCTTGGATGCCCGAGCCCGTTTTCTCCAATGTCGGTAAGCTGCTGTTGGCTACGCAGATTTACGATATGCATCGCATCGCCCACGAGGTATCGGGTGGATTGATCGTGGCACTACCGAGTCCGGAGGAAGACCACAATCCAGCCACATCTGGTGATCTGGCTTCCGTGCTGGCGGGGCGCCCCGACATCCCCTACGAGCAGCGGGCACAAGTTGCCAGATTCCTCGGCGATATCAGCGCGTCTTCAACAGGTGGTTGGTACTCGGTAATCAGCCTACATGGTGGCGGTTCGCCGCAGGCGATGAAACGCGAGATCTATCGACGTTATCCGATCGAAGAGCGGCGCTCGCTGGTTGAACGCCTGCTGGACCGAGGTGTCGCAGAAACAGGTTCCTCAGGCGCGCCGAACCGACAAAAACAACCCGGTCAGTGTTGCGCGACTGGCTGTCAGCCCCCGGCAGCACAAGAAGACTAGTCGCGCGTCTCGCTCAAACGCATCCACGCTACTGTGCGTTGCAA
>JAYOEE010000063.1:3238-9524 GCA_038106565.1 Halieaceae bacterium | reverse complement strand
CACGCTACTGTGCGTTGCAAGGATGCATCTCTGCGTGCAGTTTCGTCTTGCGCTGGCGACATTTTCTCGCAAATTGCTTGAACTTAAATCTCCTTGCTGTAGAAAGGAAGCAAATAAGGCGGCAACGGGCAACTCCGCTTAGCCACCCAGGGGAGCTTAAGATGAATACTGCCAATCATTTTTATGACGGTGTGTTGGTGCGTTTCGCTAACCGATCGTTTAGCGCACTGCTTTTGATTTTGTTATGTATGCAACTCGTGATGCCCTTCCGAGTTTCGGCGCAACCTGATTCCACCGAACCCATGCAGCAAGAGATGGTGATGCCAGAAGGAGCCGATACAGCTGTTCCCGTCGCCAATGATGGTCTTGAGGCTCAGGCAACGATCGAGGAAGTTTTTATTACCGGCTCTCTTCTTCCCAAAGGGAATTTCGAAAGTAATGCGCCGATCACAACGATTACCTCTGATCAGTTTGAAATTTCTAATGCAATCAACATCGAGCAGTTACTTAACACGATGCCCCAGATTCTGACTGGCGCAGACAGAACAAGCACATTCGGGCTGGGTTGGGCGACTGCAGATCTTCGCGGTCTGGGAACCAACAGAACGCTCACTCTGATGGATGGAAACCGCTTGGTGCCAACCTTTGCTGACGGTGGAACGGTTGATCTTAATTTGATCCCGCCTGGTCTTGTAGAGCGGGTAGAGATCCTCACAGGTGGTGCATCGACCACTTACGGGTCTGATGCGATGGCCGGCGTGATTAACATTATTACCA
The DNA here is from genome assembly GCA_038106565.1 of Halieaceae bacterium. Taxonomy (GTDB): domain Bacteria; phylum Pseudomonadota; class Gammaproteobacteria; order Pseudomonadales; family Halieaceae; genus Luminiphilus. The sequence goes on along the minus strand of JAYOEE010000063.1, from coordinate 8,747 downwards.
AAGAAAACTTTGTAGGTTTTGAGCTCACCGCCGCAGGAGAGCAAACCACAGAATTTGACGATGCGGCAATAGGTAACGTGGCAGCGACTTTCGGTTTCGAGTTCGGCGACGGGCGTGGCCACTTTATGATTCATGGTGACTTCACCGAACGAGAAGAGGTGAGGTATCCGGACCGGGAGTTCGCCCGTTTCTGGAACAACGATGTCTACGACGAGAACGGAAAACCTATAGGGTATGAACCCTGGTACAACATTGGCTCAGTGAACTCTGCGATCGCTGACCCATTTATTAACTGGTATGGGCACTTTAACGCTGATGGAGCACTGCAGCCCTTGGACGCCCAAACCTATGGCTTTGTCACCCCTAACCATTTTGATCTTCAGGTACCCCAGAATCGGCAGATCCTATTCTCCAAGGCAAAGTGGTCAGCCGACTCTTTTGAGGTGTTTGGCCAAGTTCATGCATCAAGAGTCGATTCGACGCGCCCAATGCCGCCGCCCCCTATTTTTAACATGTTTTTTATGCCTATTCAGGGTAACCCTTTCCTCTCTCCTCAAGACCAGATGGTGATAGGAACCATGCCTGGTCCACAGTATTGGGGCCAGGATTTTGACGGCGACGGGATAGCGAATATAGGTCCGGTGGGAATTGGAAGGTGGTTTTTAGACCTTGGCGAGACGAAATGGCAGATTGAGAACGAGATGCTGCAGGTGAATCTGGGCTTTTCTGCAGATTTAAACGCCAGTTGGGGTATCGAAGGGCGCTTTAGTCATGGCTCTGTGGACTACGATGCGGAAATCGGTCCGGGCGTGGTGGTTGCCAATCTTGAGCAGGCGATCATGGTGAACCCGTTTGATCCGACGGGCAGTTCCTGCTGGGATCCAAGCAACGGATGTGCGCCATATAACCTATTTGGGTTCGGGCGCTCCTCGCAAGAAGCACTGGACTTTATCAGCACAGATGTTTACCGCAAAAACAGATCAGAGCTCTCCGTGGCAAGCCTCGTTCTGGCGGGGAATACGGGAGACTTTTTTAACATGCCTGGCGACGTTGGCGCTGTCGGTGTTGCGCTGGGCATAGAATACCTTGAGCGGACCAGTTCTTATGACACTGACGAGAGAGTCGCCAACGGCGAAGTGCAGCTCTACTCCTGGGGTGACAATGCGCCCCTGGATGAGGTCACTATTGATCGAACATCGGTGTATTTCGAGTTGCTCTTCCCGTTGCTTGAGGGGCTCCCCGGCATCTCTTTTATGGAGCTGGAGCTCGCAGGACGATTCACCGAGCACAGCACGATCGGCAACACCAGCTCCTACAAGGCTGCTCTGTCCTGGTATATCACTGACGATTTGCAGTTGAGGGCCAGTTTTAATGAATCGATGCGGGCTCCCAGCATTGAAGAGATGTACGGTGATTTCGGCGAAGATGCGCTCTCTCCTCAGTGGGATGCGGACCCCTGTTCTGCAGATGCCATTCTTTACAACCAGATAGGCTATCTGGGTGGTGGCTGGCCGGTTGGCACACCAGAGGAATGTATGGCTCAGGGCGTGCCCGAGAGTGCTTTGTATTCCGAGGCGCTCAATATTCGAAATAATCCTCCCATTCCCGTTTATTACGGTGGGAGCACTGAGCTTGATGCCGAGACGGCAGAGACCTTCACCATCGGGTTTGTGTGGACTCCTTACGCATTCGAGGGCTTTTCCGCCAGCGTGGATTACTTCTCAATTGAAGTAGAAGACTACATAGATCGCCTCAGCGGCAATCCCATTTATGGTTGTTTTGGTGAGTTTGGTGAAGAGAGTTTGAGCTCAGCGTACTGCAAGGGTATCGAGCGCGGCGCTGATGGTGTGCTCACCTCAATCAATGCTGGGTTGCAGAATCTGGCGGTACACAAGGTTGAGGGAGTTGACGTTTCTATCAGCCACCAAATGAGTTTGTTTGGGGGAATGTTGGACCTCAATTACGTCGCGAGCTACATGGAGGAGAAATCCTATGGTGTGGCCGGTACGTCTCAATATGTGGATTGTGTGGGTAAGGCGAATGTCCCGATTGGCGGAGAGGCGTGTAGCCGACCTGTCATGAAGCTCAAAAGTCGCGCGACAGCTGGCTGGAAAAAAGATTGGTTTTCGACCCAGCTGACGTGGAGGCACTTGTCGGAGATCGAGGATGGCGACGACAACACCGACTATTACCGCGAATACATAGGTAACTACGATTACTTTGAGTTGTCATTTAGCGCTGATATTGGCGATCACGTTCAGGTAATGGTGGGTGCCAAGAACCTGTTTGACAAAGAGCCACCCCAGTGGGGTTGGAACTCGTGGGAGGCCAATACGTTTCCTAACGTTTACGATGTATTTGGTAGAACTGTTTATGCTAGGTTGAAATACGCTCTGTAACTGGGGTGTGTTGCGCGTAGGTAAAGACATCAACGAAATGAAGCTGATTGGTCGAGAGCCGGCGTCCATCGCAAAGGGCGTGATTTGCGCTGCAATTTTTTTGCTGATGAATACGCCGTTCGTAGCAGCGCAGGATGTTTTGGCAACTAACCAAGGTGTCGTGCAAACGGCGGCAGGAGTTGCACAGGTACCATGCCATCTGATCGGGGCAGGGCCATTACGTTATCCCCCCAAAGCGAAGCGCTACAAGTATATCGGGCAAGTCATTGTCAAGTTTGGGGTGGATCCAAAAGGCAACGTCACTGACCCCTATGTGGTTGCGAGTGAGCCACCTGGTGTGTTTGAACGAGCAGCCTTACAGCATATTAAGTCTTATCAATACCAGCCCCCAGTCCTGGATGGAGCGCCAACTCATGTAGACGAAGTAGCGATCAAACTCGTTTTTGATCCAAACAGGCGGTGATGCGGGTGAATTTAAGTGACTAGAGTAGGTGGCCAGCGCTAATGTCGATCAAAGCCCGAATAATCCTGCTTTCGCTTTTTGGCAACGTTGTTATTGGCGCCATTTTCTTTGTGCTGTACGAGTACCAGGACGAGCAAAAAGAAGCCTCCTCTATTGAGTCCAGCGCCACCGTGTACGGGCAAGCGTGGCGCACAGTCCTAAACGATACCTTTGCTTCCTCTCTGGGGTTGTTTCATCCCCAATCTGGTGAGCCGGACAAAACCGCAATATGGGTCGAGGCAATCGACATAGAGGGTGAAGCGTTCGATCTGACCGCGGCCGTTGGCAATACGCCTGATCGAGAGATGATCTGGGATGCCTTGGACCTCTTTTTTGAAGACGCATTCGTCTGGGGCGAGATCAGCTTTGCGATGGTTTTCGACGAAAAGGGCAACAGCCTCTATTGCGGGACTGCAGAAGAGGGTTACGGCGTGGACCCCTGCGAGGAGAATGCCCGGCCTGATTTCATTTCCTCGTCTACTGGCCGCCTCAAGGCAGGGCGATCCGATGAGTTCTCTTTAGGGGCGGTCAGGAGTGTCAGCACTATCCGGGACGATACCGAGGAATTGGCCTCAGGGTTTTACCAAACCTTGTTGATTGACCTGAATAATGCTCAAAAGAAGGTGGGCGCAGTATTACTGGGTAAGAACCTCGCTGAGGCGATAGAGATTTTTGAATACGACTTTTCCGTCAAAGCCATTCTGGGTTCGCGAGAGGGCACAGTTGACCTTAATGATTATTTTGAGGCGGAGGATTATGCCGAGTTAGGCGAAGTGGGGCCTGTCGTTGATCCGGTTGGAGCACTACTTGACGAAAATCTTGTATCCATGCAGGAGCGGGGGTTCTGGGGGGAGTTAAACCGTGACCTGGGCGTCTCCTACGTGGCGATCGCGCTCAGCGATTTTGCCAAAATTGAGGATGCCAAGTTGGTGGTAGTCGCCAATAAGCAAGAATCCGTATCCAAACAGCTCGCCGCGGACAAGTATGCCTTCGGCGTCTTTGCTGCAGTATTTCTCCTCATTTTGGGTGCCATTACCTGGCTAACCAGCTATTCCTTTGGCGGCATCAGTAAAGCGATTGATGTTTTGTCTGCCCTGACCCGCGGTGAGCTCGATGTGGCCATGCCCAAGCCTGGATTTATGCATTCTGAAACAGATGAGGTTGGCCAACTCAATACGTCTCTGGAGGGCTACCGAGGGCACTTGCTGGAAATGGAGTCGATCAGAGCGACGCAGTCCCAAAAGCGGCAGCAGCGTGACAAAGTCGTTTTGGACAAGATGGCCTCGCTGTCGAGTCAGCTACAGGGAGATGCTAAAAAACTTCTCGAGGCAGATATTGAACGAATGAAGAGCCTCACCGAGACAGAAGATTTTGAGCAGGCTGAGGAGGCATCGGCCGAGCTCATGTCTATCGCGGTCTCACGGATGTCTGATGAGGTGGTCGCATTGATTGAGGCGCGTACCGGTGAGATCAAGTCCGCCTTGGACCGCAATGAGGAGCTGCTTCTTAATATTCTTCCTAAATCCATTGCGGACAGAAAACTCGCGGATGAAAAGGTCATTGCTGATGCGCACGAATCCTGCAGCATTCTGTTTGGCGATATTGTGGGCTTTACTCAACTCTCGAAAGACCTTGGCGCAGAGAGGTTGGTGGAGTTTCTGGACGAAGTATTCACCAGGTTCGATGATTTCAGTGACGAGTTGGGTCTGGAGAAGATCAAGACAATCGGTGATAACTACATGGTTGCTTGCGGGGTGCCCCATTTTGACCCAGAACATCCATACAAGATTGCTGAAATGGGTCAGAGAATGGTGCGTTATATTCAAGAGATGGATCCTGTCGAGGGCCATATTCCTGCTATGAGAATCGGCATCCATTCAGGTCCGCTGGTTGCGGGCGTAATCGGTAAGCGCAAATTCATTTATGATTTGTGGGGCGATGCTGTTAATACTGCGGCTCGAATGGAATCCCACGGTATCCCCAATAAAATTCACATGAGTGCGGATACTGCCCATATCATCAAAGATCGATTTGCCATCGAGAGCCGGGGGATCATGGAGATCAAAGGCAAGGGTCCGATGGAAACCTTCCTGTTAAGCGCTTGAAACCCTGAATTTTCTCTTTTGGCACTTTGCACGACGCTGGTGCGCTCGTATCTTCGATTTGATATCTTCGCGACAAAATAAGGTAGTGAATCCTGCTGTGGCAAGGCAGGGTGCCGTGACGAGTCTCCGACAGGGTGGTTTATGGAGAATCTGAGAACAGAGATAAAAGCGGAACCGCTCGTAATCGAGACGGTGGAGCATCTTGCGTCTACTTTGGACCCCACCCTCTATTACCACTCTCCCGACCACACCAAAGACGTGCTGCGGCAAACCATGGAGTTGGCGGAAGAGGACGCGCTGGATTCTCGTGATGTATTGCTGCTGGCGATCGCTGCGGCCTTTCACGACGCAGGTTTTCTAGAGCAGCGCCCCAAGAACGAACCTATAGGCGCGCAGATGGCGGTGCAGGCAATGTCTGCCTCGGGGCGATTTAGTCAGGTCGAGCAGAATCTGGTTGAGCAGATGATTCTGGATACCCAACTGGTGATGGAAGGTCCTGCGCA
>JAYOEE010000063.1:0-3138 GCA_038106565.1 Halieaceae bacterium | reverse complement strand
ATCTGGTTGAGCAGATGATTCTGGATACCCAACTGGTGATGGAAGGTCCTGCGCAGATCTCCAATTCCCGATTGTCTCCCTGGTTGTTGGATGCTGACCTGGCGAATCTAGGGAGAGACGATTTTTGGGATCAGACGCGCCTGCTTGCAAAAGAACTTGAGATAGACATTGCGAGCATGTTGCCGATGACGCGGGCGCTGATGCAGCGCCACGATTGGCAAAGTCCCGCCGGCAAGCGGCTGTTTGCTGCAAAAAAAGAGGCTAATTTTGTAGCCTTGGAAGAGGAATTAAGCAAAGATAATTGAGGAGGGTTTCCCTCCTACTCCGATGAATCGATTTAGGTTGTGGAAACAATGAGCGGTATAGAACGAAGGCCCTCTCAGGCGAACCCCAAATTATCCGAAGTCCTTATTTCAGCCGGTACCGTGCTATTTAACGAAGGCGATCGTGCTGACGCGATGTACATCATTCAGCAGGGTGAGATCGACATAGCCATCAATCAGGGAGCCCATGTGCTGGCGACTCTGGAGAAAGGCAGTAGCTTTGGTGAGCAGGCGGTGGTGGGTACCAAATACCGCATGGCGACGGCCTCTGCCAAGACAGACGCGGTGTGTCTGGAAATTCCCGCCGATTGGTTGGGCAGACAAATCGCCAGTGCCGCACCGCTACTGAAAAATGTTTTCTCCGCACTGACCTTACAGTTACTACAGCGAAACTATATTGCCTCTGTCGCAAACAGCGGCGCTGCTTCCGGGACCTTTGCCATAGAGCCCGGCGGGGCCTCGGAGTACGCGTGGTCAACCTTTGCTCGCGGTTCCACGCTCAACTCTGTTTATTTTTCTGACGGCGCTGCAATACAGAACCACATTTTGGCCGGTAGGGCGATTATCGTCAGTTCGGGCAAGCTGGAACTGCGGCGGGGCTCGGTCCAGTGCTCGCTGGGTGAGGGTGCCGTGATCGGCTTGGCAGAGGTACTGTCGGGCGTGCAACTCGACGATGCGGTAGATGTAGTTTCCTCGGTCAACGCCTGGAGTATTGATGGCGATGCTGCTTACTCTGTGGTTTCCAAGCTCAATAAAGGATTGTTTGGCGTCGTGAAGGGCTTCGTTGGCAGAGTTCTGGGCGACGGAAAATCGCTGGGGCGCATGGCGCAGGCGCCCTCTTAAAACACCTTTATCGCTCGGCTTTATTCTCAGCTGGGATGCCCTTTGCTCCGCGCTTAAGCCGAGGCATGAAGCCGTGACGCGACTTTGGCTTTTCCGCCCAGCAAAGCACGCGGCTTAGCAAAACCAAAGGTGTAGCAAAACTAAAAAGGCACCGCGAGGTCTGGTGGCGGCAATATGGTCGTGCGTTTCATGAGCCGCTCATGTTGCGGGTCAAAAGGGTCGCGTCGATGCATTGTGCAGGCGTTATCCCACATCACCGCATCACCCGGTTGCCACTGGTGCGAATAGACAAATTCCGGGCGCGTAGTCCACTCAAACAGAAATTCCAGCATCTCTGAACTCTCCGTGGCATCCCAGCCAACGATTTCAGTTGTCATGCCGGGGCACAGATAGAGTGCTTTTCTATTGGTCACGGGGTGCGTTCGGACAATAGGGTGATGGATGTCGGGGGATCGCGCTTTCTGCGTGTTATTAGTGGGCACGCTGTAGGCGCTATTAAACGCTTCGTAGGATTGATTCGCGAGACACCCGTCGAGTTTTGCTCGGGTACCCGTGGGGAGTGCTTCCCAAGCCGCGCACATGTCTGCGAATTCGGTATTACCGCCTTCTGGCGGCAGAGTGTCTGCCATCAGCAATGAGCCCACTGCCGGTTTGGGTAAATAGATTTGGTCGTAGTGCCAGCCCACCTCGTTGTCGGACAGGATGCCAATGCGACGTCCGTCCCGCTCGATATTGGACACATAAAGCACCTCGGGATGCTCGGGCGACAAGTATTCCTCACGCACATGTATCTCAAGATCGCCAAATTGCCGGCTGAACGCAACTAACGCTGCCTCGTCGAAAGACTGCCCTCTGAAGAGCAGCAGTTTGTGCTCGGCCCACAGTTTGCGAATCGCAATAATGTCCTCGCCAGAGGGTGTTCCAGAAAGCTGAAAGCCAAGCACTTCAGCGCCGAAGCTTTTGCTGAGGGGGCGGGTTACGTACATGAGCAATGTTCCAAGTGCGGAATTTGGCAATTGTACGGACATTTGAGGCTGAGGCCAACTGCGAGCCGCAGCAACAACGCTTAAGCGCTGCGCGCGCTCCCCAGCTCCAGCGCTAATACGCCCACCAGCACCAATGCGATGCCAATGAGTTGGGTGGAGGAGAGCATTTCTCCGGTGAGCTCATAAGCCATGATTGCTGTGGCTGGTGGGCCCAAAGTGCTGATGAGAGACGCCTGAGAAGCGCCCACGCGCCGCACGCCCTCGGCCATGAGAAAAAGAGGCAGCACAGTGGAGAAGATCACCAGGGCAATCAGTGTCCACCATGCGGTTGCCGACATAGCAACGTTCTCCCATCCCAGCACAATTTGATAATGGATGGCCATGCCAATGGCCGCTGCGCTCATCGCAATCAGGGTAAACATACCGCTTCCCAGACGTTGAGTGAGTCTGCCGCTGATCAGAAAATAAATGGCAATGCTCAGTGAGCAGAACATCACCCATGCCATGCCTGACCATTGGCTAGCAGTCAGCTCAGTGCTCAATGCGCCCGTGACCAGCGTCACGCCGAGCGTGGTCATCAAAAGCGCCAAAAGCACTCTGGGCGAGGGCGGTTTGCGGGTGATGGCGGTGGTGATCAGTACGACAAAGATCGGATAGGCAAAGAGAAGCGGTCGCTCAACGCTGGCGTCGATGATGGTCAGCGCGTAAAAATTTGCCAGCGCCCCCAGGTAATAGCAGAGCACACCCGCAAAGATGGCAAGCAAGATATCGTTTCTTCGGGAAGCGAGTGCATCCTCCTTGGCATGATTGCCTCGATACAACCAAGCCAGTAAGGCGAAACCGGGCACCGCGAGGACGGAACGAATGGCCGCGACATCGTGGAAGCTTAGCCCCAGGCTGTATAGGGCTTTGGCGAAAAGGCCTTTCGCGGCCAGCAATACCGCGCCAGTTGCAACGAGCAGGCCGCCGATAACGCGGGGATTTTG
>JAYOEE010000062.1:0-13454 GCA_038106565.1 Halieaceae bacterium | reverse complement strand
ACAGAGCAATGGATCGAGCGATTGGGTATTACCCCTTACCAAGCGCTCTGGTGGGCCTGGGCCAAGGGTGTGGTGCTGGGTGCAGTCGGATACTGGTGGCTGTTGGGTTAGATAGATAGTGTGTTCCGAGCGCTCGCGCGAGCGCTTTTCTCACCTACTCACTTGAGGATCGTGGTCTGCGTCTGCAGATTGTCAGGCAGCATTGACTCCGGGAATCGCTGCAAGTAGCGAACGAGTGTAGTCCTGTTGCGGCGAGTCGAACACCTGCTGCGTCGATCCCTCTTCGACCAATTTTCCGTGATACATCACCGCAATGCGGTCCGCGATTTGCCGGATCACTGCCAGATCATGGGAGATGAACAGCATGGTCAGTCCGTATTCTTTGGTGAGATCGGCGAGTAAATCGAGAATCTGGGCCTGAATGGTGACGTCCAGCGCCGATACAGGCTCGTCCGCGACAATGAATTCCGGTCTGGTGGCCAGCGCCCGGCCGATTGCAATGCGCTGGCGTTGCCCGCCGGAAAACTCGTGGGGGTACTTGCGTACAAAGGCGCGCGCCAGCCCCACGTTATCCATCAGCTCGCGAATGGCTTGATCCAGATTCGAGCGGTTGACTAATCCATGCAGCAGCAGCGGCTCAGCGAGGGTATCGTAGACTGTCATGCGCGGATTCAATGACGCGTACGGGTCCTGAAAGATCATCTGCATGCGGTGGCGGAACTGTTTAAGCGATCGACCTTCCAGAGCAGAGAGCTCGGTACCCTCAAACGTAATGTGACCATCAGTGATGGGCACGAGTCTGAGGATTGATCTTCCCAGCGTTGATTTACCGCTGCCTGACTCGCCAACAAGGCCCAGTACCTCGCCGCGGTGAATCTCCAGCGACACGTCATCCACCGCTTTCACGGGCTCGGCGCCGGTGGTGGGGCTGAACCAGGTTCGCAAATGGTCGATACGGATCAGCGGTTCCGCCGAGAGGGATTCGCTGGTTTTTTGCCCTGTGGGAATCGCCGCTAGCAGCTTTTGGGTGTAGGGGTGTTGCGCACGCTCAAAAATCTCGGCGGGGCTGCCCTGTTCAACCACTAAGCCTTTTTCCATCACCACAATGTGATCGGCAATGTCAGAGACGACCGCCAGATCGTGGCTAATAAACAACACGCCAATGTCACGCTTGGTTTGCAGTTCGGCGATCAGTTTCAGGATTTGTGCCTGAATGGTTACGTCCAGCGCGGTGGTGGGCTCGTCTGCAATCAATAATTTGGGTTCGTTAATGAGCGCCATGGCGATCATCACCCGTTGCCTCATGCCCCCCGAAAACTCGTGGGGGAAGGCACTCATGGCCGCTAGTGGGTCGCGAATGCCGACTTCGTCCAGCAGTTCGATCGCTCGCTCGCGAGCGGGCCCTTTCGCTAAGTCTCTGTGTAAGGTGAGCGGCTCAATGAGCTGATCCCCGATCTTCATAAAGGGGTTCAGGCAGGTCATCGGGTCCTGAAAAATCATGGCAATGTCACGACCGCGAATCGCGCGGAGTTCCGCCTCGGAGAGCGAGAGCAGGTCTTGGCCCTGGAACTGCGCTGTCCCGCTGTCGATTTGTCCGGGCGGGCTCGGCACCAAACCGAGCATGGCATAGCACGACACCGATTTACCCGACCCGCTTTCGCCAATGATGGCGGTGATCTGGCGGGCTTGCACCGAGAAGCTCACGTCATCCACGGCCTTATTGGTGCCGTTGCGAGTCACAAAACTCACTGAAAGATTATTGACGTCGAGTAAGGCCACCGGTCAGTCCTTGGAGCCGCGAACGTCCAGTGCATCACGTAGACCGTCGCCCAGAAAATTAAGTGAAAAGAGGGTGAGCGTGAGCGCACAGCCCGGGAAGATCAGTAGCCAGGGGTACTCTTCCATGGTCTCGGCGCCGTAGCTGATCAGAAGCCCCCATGAGGTAGCGGGGGGTTGAATACCCAGGCCCAGAAAACTCAAAAAGGCCTCGAGGAGCATCACGCTGGGAATGGTGAGCGTGGTGTAGACGATGATCGGGCCCAGTGCGTTGGGAACAACGTGCTTTCGAATAATGGCAGCCGGGGACAGCCCCACCGAGACTGCGGCCTCAACAAACTCCTGTTGCCGCAGGGACTGCACCTGAGAGCGCATGATGCGCGCCATCGTCAACCACTCCACGGCGCCGATGGCGAGGAACAACAGCAGTATGTTGCGGCCAAACACCACCATCAGGAGCACGATGAAAATCATGAAGGGCAGGGCGTAGAGGATGTCGACGAGGCGCATCATGACGGCATCGACCTTGCCACCGACATAGCCTGCGATGGCGCCCCAGGTGACACCAATCAGGAGCGCTACGGCGGTCGCGATAAACCCGACAGCAAGGGATATGCGCCCGCCATACATAATCTGTGTGAGCACATCGCGACCGAAGATGTCGGTCCCCAACCAATGCTCGGCAGATGGCGGCGTTGCGCCCAGATCCAGATTTTGCGCTTCGTAGCTGTAGGGAGCGATCCACGGGGTCAACAGTGCCACCACGATCATGAACAGCAACACGCTGCCCCCGAAAATCGCCAACCTGTTCTTGCGAAGTCGCAGCCACGCGTCGTGCCAAAGCGAGGAGCCTTCCTCCGCAGACTCAAAAGCGAGCGCCTCTGTGTTCACGAGCCGCCTCCCTGAAACTGGTGCCGCAGGCGAGGGTTGAGCCAGGCCGCTACGATGTCGCTGACCAGATTAAAGAACACGATTAGCGAAGAGAGGAACACGGTGGTGCCGAGGATCATGGTGTAGTCGCGGTTAAAGGCGGCCTGCACGTAGAACCTGCCGAGGCCGGGTATCTGGAAGATGGTTTCGACCACAAAGGAGCCCGCAAGCAGTCCGGCAAACGCTGGCCCCAAAAAGGCGATTACCGGAATTAAGCCGCCGCGAAGGGCATGCTGGGTAACCACGCGCCACTCGGGGAGCCCTTTGGCGCGGGCGGTGCGGATGTAATCCTGAGAGAGAATTTCGAGCATGCCGGCACGACTGAGGCGCGCAATATAGGCGGCGTAGGCCGAACCCAGGGTGATAGCTGGCAGTATCTTGTCGCCGGGTATATCCCCCCAGCCTGTGATGGGCAGCCAGTCGAGCCAGATGCCAAAAATCAACACAAGCAATGGCCCCAGCAGGAAAGACGGCATGCAGATGCCGACCATGGCAAGACTCATCGGCACGTAGTCCTGCGCGGTATTGGGTTTGAGCGAGGCAAACACCCCTGCGGTGACACCAATCACCAGCGCAATCATCAGCGCGTACAGACCCAGCTCTGCCGTGACGGGCAGCCCGGAGAACAGAATCTCATTGACGCTGCGCCCCGGATATTTAAAGGAGGGGCCAAGGTCTCCTTGCGCCAGATCACCGAGGTAGGCGAAGTATTGCTCGTGTAGTGGCAAGTCCAACCGATACTGCGCCTCGAGCGCCTTCTTGACCTCCGGAATGACCACCTTTTCCTGATCAAAGGGGCCGCCGGGTGCGGAGCGCACCAGAAAAAAAGTCGCCGTAATGACCACAAAGATCACCGGCAGTGCCTGCAGAATGCGAATCAGCATAAATCGCAGCATCAGCGGAGCGCCTCAGGGAGGGTTCTGCCCGGCACGAGCGTAATGTACTTCAGGTTCAGTGAATCCATCAGATTGGCGTGCATGCCCTCAACACTGGGGTGAATCAGATGCTTACTGGTATAGGTGTAGAGCGGAATGATGGGCATCTGCTCCATGAGCATGGTCTCGGCCTCGGTAAAGAGCGCATAGCGTGCTTCTCGAGTGGGTGCTTTCGGCGCCTTATACAAAATCAGGTCGTCATACACCGGATCGCTATAGTGTGTGTTGTTGTTACCCCCGTCGGTGATGAACAGGTCCAGAAAGTTGTTGGCATCCACATAGTCGCCGATCCAGCCGCGCCGTGCGACCTGAAAGTCGATTTGCGTCACAGCATCGAGGTAGACCTTCCACTCCTGGTTGGAGATGGTGACGTCGATTCCCAGTTCTGATTTCCACATTTGCTGGATTGCCACCGCGATCTTGCGATGCGCTTCCTGCGTGTTGTAAAGGATCTCGATGCCGGGCCAGCCCTCGCCATTGGGGTAGCCAGCCTCCGCCAGCAGACGTCGCGCCTCCTCGGGATCGTAATCAAATAACTTTGGTGGGTAGTACCCCAGCGTGTCGGGAGGGGTTATGGAGTAGGCGGGCACCGCAGTTTGTTGCAGTACCGTGCGCACCAGCTTGTCGCGATCGACAGCCATAGAGAGCGCCTTGCGAACGCGCACGTCATCAACCGGCGGTCGTTTGGTGTTGAGCAGGTAGTAATAGGTACCGAGATAGGGCGCCTGCACATAGGGGCTGTCGGGCATCTCGCGATAGATGGGAATTTTGTCCAGCGGCGCGACCTGCGTGTAGTGCAATTGCTCTGCGCGGAACATGCGCTCCTCACTGACCACGTTTTCGGTGGGATAAAAGATCACTTTGTTGAGTGACACATTGTCGCGGTCCCAGTAGAGGTCGCTCTTTTCCACAATGATGCGTCGATTGAGCGACCACTCCGTGAGTGTGAAGGCCCCGTTGCTGACGATGTTGCCGACCCGGGTCCACGGGGTGTAGCGATCGGTCATTTCGCCAAACTGCAGCAGGGTTTCCGGGTGCACTGCAAAAGTGCTGTAGTGATCCATCAACTGGATGAAGTAGGGTGTTGGCGCATTGAGCGTGACTTCGAGGGTGGTGTCGTCGAGCGCTTTCACACCCACTTCGTTGAAGTCGGTGATCTGGCCCTTGAGATAGGCCTCGGCATTCACAACGGGAAAGAGCATGTAGGAGTACTCGTTACCCGTCATGGGGTGGAGGGCCCGGTGCCAGCTCCACACGTAGTCGCTGGCGGTGACCTGCTCGCCGTTTGACCACTTGGCCTCGGGATTAAGATAAAAAGTAATCACCCGCCCTTCGTCGCTGAATTCCCATCGCTCGGCAACGCCGGGTTCCGGTTCCAGCGTAATCGGATTTTTGACTGCCAGCCCCTCAAACAGTGCTCGAATGATGTGGTTTTCGGGAACGCCTGTGACGACTTGAGGATCGAGGCCTTGCGGCTCTGCGCCGTTACCGTAATGCAGTACGCCGTCCCGGTTACCGCTAACGACGTTGCTCTCGCCAGCGCCGCAAGCCGACAGGAGCGCTACCAGCGCCAGCGAAATGGCTAAGGGTCGTACACTGAATGGGGTAGCGCGGAGGAAGTGATGCGCGATAGCGCGCCAAAGCCCCCAAAAAGCGCTCCAAATAGCTTGATTCAAAATTGACTACCTGCCCACAGAACACCCATATGCTACCGGAGTTTGCTGGGATATGAGAGTCCTGTAAGACGCGCAATATTGTGTGCAATCCCCACCAACGCGCCAGTGCGTGTTTGATAAACTGCAAGCCTCATCTTGCTTTACAGTGACACTTCATGACGGTCAGAACCCGCGTTGCGCCTTCGCCTACTGGTGATCCCCATGTGGGAACTGCCTACATGGCGCTGTTTAATCGCTGCTTTGCCCATGCTCAGGGGGGGCAGTTTATCCTGCGCATTGAGGATACCGATCAGGCGCGCAGTACGCCCGAGGCCGAGGCTAAGATTTTTGAATCCCTGCGCTGGCTGGGGTTGGATTGGGACGAGGGCCCCGATGTGGGAGGTCCCAAAGGACCGTACCGGCAGAGCGAGCGTGCCGATATTTACAGTGGCTACGCCTGGGAACTAGTGGAGAAGGGGCATGCCTTTGTCTGCTACCGCACTCCTGAGGAGCTCGATTCGCTCCGCGAAGCGCGCCGCGAGGCGGGACAAACCACCGCACTCAAGCCCTCCGACTTGCTGCTGTCTGAAGACGAGCAAGCGGCGAGAAAAGCAGCTGGTGATCCTTTTGTCATTCGCATGATGGTGCCCGAAGCGGAGGGAACCTGTGCGATCGATGACATGTTACGCGGTACCATCGAGCTTGAATGGGGCATGGTGGACGCTCAGATTCTGCTCAAGTCGGATGGCCTGCCGACATACCACCTCGCCAATGTGGTGGACGACCACCTGATGGAGATCACACATGTGATCCGTGGCGAAGAGTGGATCAATTCCGCGCCAAAGCATCAATTACTTTATGAGTACTTTGGCTGGGAGATGCCGGTGTTGTGTCATCTTCCCCTGTTACGCAATCCCGACAAATCGAAACTGAGCAAGCGGAAAAATCCGACCAGCATTCTGTACTACCAACGTATGGGGTTCTTGCCCGAGGCTGTGGTGAATTATCTCGGTCGCATGGGTTGGTCGATGCCTGATGAGGCAGAAAAGTTCACGCTGGATGAGATGCAGGCCGCCTTTGACATTACCCGCGTGTCGCTGGGTGGACCCGTATTTGATGTTGAAAAGCTCAAGTGGTTGAACGGATTGTGGATCCGCGAGTCATTGAGCATGGACGATTTGATTCGTCGCCTGCGTGATTGGGCGTTAAATCGCGCGATGCTCGAGAAGATCCTGCCGCAGGCGCAGGGCAGAATCGAGGTGCTCTCCGATCTGATTCCTCAGGCGGCGTATCTGCTAGCTGGTGAGCTGGCGCTAAAGCCTGAGGCCTTTGGTGAATCAGACGCAGAGCGCGAGGAAGCCGTTATGCGCATGCAGTTCGCGCTGTGGCGCCTGGAAGCACAGCAGGACTGGAGTCGGGACGCGCTATTTGCCGCGCTCAAAGGCCTAGCCGAGGCGATGGATCTAAAACCCAAAGCGCTGTTTGAACCCTTGTTTGTGGCGTTATCGGGGGAGAAGGTGGCCTACTCGATACCCGATTCGATGGCCATACTCGGGCCAGATATGACCCGGGCACGGCTGCGACACGCGATTGAGGCCTGCGGCGGCGTGTCGAAGAAAGCGGCGAAAAGGCTGGAAAAGGACTACGCAGCGCTCAGCCTCTAGCGCGCTTTAATTGCGATTCTCTTTATTGAGCAGGCAGAGGCCGGCGAGTAGTGCAAAACTCGCTTCGAATAACAGCGCGTACCAGGTGTAAGAGCTGAAGTCTGAGCTCATCGCGACATCGGTAGCGCCCTGCGCTGCCTGCACCGTCATTTCGAAATCGCCGAAAGCGACGCTGCCGCGCGCCGCGGCGAGTCCGCCCAGACACATCATGGTGAGCCACAAACCCGGTCGCAAATAGCCTTTGAGCACGCCAGACAGAAAAATGATCGATCCCAAACACAGCTGCAGACCGCCGTACATTGCCGCGAGTTCTGCGAGCCCATCCTGATGCGCGACCCACAGGCCCGCATACTCGGCGGGGGTCTCGGGGTTGTACCAGCACATCGCCCCGTAGACGATAAAAAGCGCTCCCGGGATGAGCAGAACCCCTTTGGCAATCATGGCAGAGCCCTCCTGATGACTTACCGAGGAGTTTACTACCGAACGCATGATTTAGGTGTGTCGGTTGGCCGGTTTGGCATGGGGTCCGCTTCGCTTGACACTGTTCTGCAGTATCCGTACTGTTGCGCCCCTCGACGTTCGTCGAGAACTGATGTGGGGCTATAGCTCAGCTGGGAGAGCGCAACACTGGCAGTGTTGAGGTCGGCGGTTCGATCCCGCCTAGCTCCACCACAATCTTCTCAAAATACTCATTTAGCTTTCCAACAGGCAGGACTCGCGAGTAGTCTATGACTGCTGTCATCCCAGATAGTGGGCGAAAAGCGTTACTTCGACTCGGGGGTGTCGGGGTTACAGCAAACTCTCTCTAACAATAAGGATAACGCTATGAGTTTTAATAAAATCTTAACTGTGGTGGGTTTATTTGTAGCGATCGTGTCGGTGTTTCAGGCCGACTTCGCGGCGTACTCCGGGCTTATTCTGGTTTTGCTCGGGTTGGTGAGCGGGTTCGCGAGTCCAATTGCGGATATGACTGGCAGGATGGCTTATACCGTGGCTGCGGTGGCCATGCCGGTTGTGGCCAACTCATTGGATGCCATTCCCGGGGTTGGCGGATATCTGAACGCGATCATCGACAATATCGCCGTAATGCTCGCGGGAGTGGTTGTCGCTAACTTCCTTCTGGCGGTCAAAGACTCTGCCATGCCCTCGGGCAACTAAGTCATCTATCAGCCCGGAGGTCCCCTCCGGGCATTTCTGCATCATCATCACTTACAGCGCGCGTCTGCACAGTAAATCCCTGTGTTGAGACTGAGCCAGATGAGTTTATCCGCCGGGAGTGGCACAGACCGCGCTCACCGTAGTAAAAAGACGATTCAATCTGCCGCTTACCGCTTATTGATGGCGGAGAGCGGCGATGAGTGGTGCAGGTGCCATGCTGTTCGGCGGACAATGCACCATCGGATATTCACAGCCCTCAGGAGCAGCCCGTCCCGATGACCGAACAGGATAACAACACATCCCCAACGCTTTTCAGCTCAGGTACGGTGGGTTACGACAGCGTTGATGGACAATATCTCGAAAAAAGGCAGCTCAAGCAGGGAGCGGCCGGTTGGATTTTGCTCGCTGGTCTGGGTGTGTCTTACGTGATTTCGGGCGACTTTGCGGGCTGGAATTTTGGTCTCGCACAAGGCGGGTTTGGTGGCATGCTGATTGCCACCTCACTCATTGCGCTGATGTACACCTGCATGGTGTTCGGACTTGCCGAGCTCTCGGCAATGATTCCCACTGCCGGCGGCGGATATGGCTTTGCCCGGCGGGCTATGGGGCCCGTGGGGGGCTTTTTGACGGGCACCGCGATTCTGCTCGAATATGCCATTGCCCCCGCGGCGATTGCCGTATTCATTGGTGGTTATACCGGTGAGCTTTTGGGTGTCGATGGTCCGGCGGTATACGCCGCTTTTTACGCCGTGTTTATCGGTATTCATCTATGGGGCACGGGTGAAGCGTTGAAGATCATGCTGGCCATCACTGCCGTGGCGGTTTTGGCGTTGATTCTTTTTGTCGTGGGCATGCTGCCTCACTTCGCCTGGGATAATTTGATGGATATCCCGGTGAATGCTGCCGCATGGGGGGCGAGTGTCTGGTTGCCTCAGGGATACTGGGGTATCTGGGGGGCGATTCCCTTCGCCATTTGGCTGTTTCTGGCGGTCGAGGGTGTGCCGCTTGCGGCAGAGGAGAGCAAGGATCCCGCCCGCGATATGCCCCGAGGCATCATCACTGCCATGCTCATATTGTTGTTGCTGGGTGGCCTGGTGCTATTTCTCGCACCGGGGGGCGCCGGTGCTGCCTATATGGCTGATCATGCGGCGCCGCTGGTGGGCGCATTGCAAGCGGTTTACGGCGAGGACTCGATGCTCGCAACGCTGGTGAATCTGGTTGGGTTGGCCGGCTTGATTGCCAGTTTTTTCTCGATAATTTTTGCTTACTCCAGACAAGTATTTGCCTTGTCGAGGGCAGGTTATCTTCCCAGATGGCTCTCCATCACCAGCTCGCGCAAGGTGCCCACCTTGGCGCTGATCGTGCCGGGCATATTCGGTTTTGGTCTCTCATTGACCGGCGCCGGTGATTTGATGATCACCATGGCGGTATTTGGCGCCACGTTGTCATATGCACTGATGATGGCTTCCCATATTCTGCTGCGTCTTCGAGAGCCTGAGCTGAGCCGCCCCTACCGCACGCCGGGGGGTGTTGCCACGTCAGGTATTGCCCTGATTCTGTCGATAGTGGCCTTTGCCAGTACCTTTGTGGTCAGCCAGGAGGCTGCGCTGTGGTCTGCTGTATTTTATGGCGTGCTGGTGGCTTATTTTGCGTTGTACAGCCGGCGCCATCTTGTGGCTCAGGCGCCGGAGGAGGAGTTTGAGGCGCTGGCTGCGGCCGAGGCTGAACTTCGCTGAGCAAACGTCTCATCCGGTTCGCGCAAGCCATTATTAGAGCTGGCGCTTTGCTGTCCCAAACCGGCGCGGTCACGGTATAGTTTTCCAACCAAGCGCTTGCTTGCATTAACTGTTAAAGAGCGAGGTATGCCGTGCTGGAATCCAAGCAAGTTCGCACTGCGGAGGACGCAAAACGCATCGTCGAGGAGCGCAATCTCACCCACGTGAAGATTGGTTTATTTGATGTCGACGGCGTTATGCGAGGCAAATACCTGCGCAAGGAAAAGTTTTTTGCTGCGCTCGATAAAGGCCTCGCTTTTTGTGACGTGGTGCTGGGCTGGGATTCCAGCGACCAGCTTTATGAGGGTGTGGGCGTGGAGTTCACGGGCTGGCATACGGGTTATCCCGACGCGCCCGTGCGTGTTGTGCCCGAATCCTGCCGTGATATTCCATTTGAACCCGGAATGTTGCTTTTTCTTTGCCAATTTGACGGCGCCGCCGCCGCACTTTGCCCGCGCAATCTGCTGGCGCGCACATTGAACTGGGCCGCAGAAATGGGCTTTACGGCGCGGGCAGCCTTCGAGTACGAGTTTTTTCTTTTTGACGAAACGCCCGACTCGGTGCGCCAAAAGAACTATCGAGATTTGAACCCGATTACCCCCGGATTTTTTGGCTACTCCGTACTGCGTAACTCTGTGCACGCAGAGCTGTATCAGGAGCTGTTGGATCTCGGCGAGGCGATGGACTTTCCCATCGAAGGGCTGCATACAGAGACCGGGCCGGGCGTGATTGAGGCGGCGCTGGTGGTGGACGCTGCCGAGGGAGCCGCAGATAAAGCTGCTTTATTCAAGACCTTCACCAAGGTCTGGGCTCAGCGCCGCGACATGATGGCCACCTTTATGGCCAAGTGGTCGAATGATTATCCCGGTCAGTCGGGGCACATTCATTTGTCACTGCAGCGCCATGGCGATAGTCAGTCAGTGTTCTATGACCCGAACAAGCCATTCAATATGAGCGATACCCAGCGCTATTTTATGGGTGGCCAGCAGCGACTGATGCCCGAGATGCTCGCCATGGTGGCCTCTACGGTTAATGCTTATACACGGCTGGTGCCGGGGTTCTGGGCGCCAACTCATGCGACTTGGGGCTGCGAGAACCGCACCACAGCGCTGCGCGTGATCTCGGGAAGTGAGGCATCCCAGAGAGTCGAATACCGCGTGGGCCCCGCAGATGCCAATCCCTATCTGGCACTCACTGCGGCCTTGGCGTCGGGGTTGTACGGTATTGCCCATCAGATTGAACCGGAGCCCATGGTCGAAGGTAACGCTTACGCACAGGCGCAGCCCGAAGCGCTGGCCTTGCCCTCGTCTCTAGCGGCTGCGGCGGATCGATTCAGACAATCCACGGTGACCCGGGAACTGTTTGGCTCCGAATTTGTGGAGCATTTCGCGGCCAGCCGGATGTGGGAGGCCGCGGAGGCCAGAAAGCACGTAACGGATTGGGAGCTGGCACGTTATTTCGAGATTATCTAGTGAATGCACTGTGCCTGAATGGGCGCTGTGCAGGCGTGAAAAACGGGGCCAAGCAGGATGACCGAAGAGACCAGTGAAATAGCGGACTGGAGCTACCCCACGCGAATTGCGGTGGGTGCGGGGCGGATACGTGAGTTAGCGGACGGTTGCCATCAGTTGGGTATACGGGCGCCTTTGTTGGTCACCGATCCAGGCCTTGCCGCGTTGCCATTCATATCTGACGTTAAGGCACGGTGCGCTGAGGCGGGTTTGAGGATCGAGAGCTTCAGCGACGTGCAGGGTAATCCCACCCGTCAAAACGTCGAGGACGGTGTCGAAATCTTCACTGCGGGCCAGCACGATGGGGTGATCGCGATGGGTGGTGGCTCGGCATTGGATGCGGGTAAGGCGATCGCCTTTCTGTCGGGTCAGCAACGGTCGCTGTGGGACTTTGAAGATCTGGATGATAACTGGAGCCGGGCCCGAGAAGATGGCATAGCGCCTATTATCGCGATACCCACCACCGCAGGCACGGGATCCGAGGTGGGTCGGGTGTCGGTGATCACCGATACGGCCGAAAAGCGCAAGCGATTAATTTTCCATCCTCGCATCTTGCCATCGTTCGTTATTCTCGACGCGGAGCTGACGCTGACTTTGCCCGCGCATTTAACCGCCGCGACGGGGATGGATGCCCTCTCTCACAATCTGGAGGCCTACTGCTCGCCGCGATTTCACCCCATGGCTGACGGCATCGCGCAAGAGGGCATTAGGCGGATTGTGCAATACCTGCCGCGCGCCGTGGCAGATGGCAATGACCTGAAAGCACGGACCCAACTGCTGGTGGCATCCACGATGGGGGCAACGGCCTTTCAAAAAGGCCTGGGGGCAATGCATGCGTTGGCCCATCCTCTGGGCGCGCGCTATAACGCCCATCATGGGTTGCTCAACGCCATTTTGATGCCCTACGTTTTGCAGGCAAACCGATCAGCCATTGCCGGCAAGCTGACTGATCTGGCCAGAGCCTTGGATATTGCCAACCCGGGCTTCGATGCTTTTTTCGAGCGCGTCATGGCGTTGCGCGAACAGATTGAGATTCCCAAGCGCCTCAACGATATCGGTATCGATGCTACTGAATCAGCGCTTATCGGCGAGCTCGCTGTAGTGGATCCGCCCGCGGCGACTAACCCGGTGAACTTTTCCGCCGAGCAGTATTCAGCGCTATTCTGCGATGCCGTAGAGGGTAATTTGGCGCCGTGATTCGCTCCAGAAGCGTGACCTCAGTGGCGCAGAGTTCAATGTTCTCCGGCGTATGGGCGGCACTTGCTTGTCATCCCAAGAGGCGATTTTTTAAAGTGTGGCAAGTTCGGTGAGGTCAAGTTCATATCAACCGATAGTGTTTTTGCTGCTGATGGGAGGTACACATAGATGGCGCTGCGTCAGTTAGAAAAGCTAACGAAGCATTGCGCAAAAGGGCTTTGGCTCTTCCTCTGCTGTTGCTTTGCGACCTCTTGGGCGCACTCAGCGGCCGCCAGAGACACCGCGCCAATCGTTTTAGCCATGGCGGGTGTCGACGTGCAAAGCCTTTATGACAGTCATGTCGCAAATACCGTTTCGTCTATATGCATCACATGTCACCGCAATGGAGGGGTTGCCGCCTTCGCCCAGCCGCCGGCGCAACTATTATTCACCGGTGATACGGTAGTCGACAGGCAACGGTTAGATTACTTTGTGGCGAAAAAGGGTTCAGAGCGCGTGTTGAATAAAGTTCAAGGCATCAATCATGGGGGCGGCACTGTGCTGGACCCAAGTTCGACAGAGTTCTCTCTGCTCGCAGAATATCTTGAGGCTGCCGAGCCGGCAACGCCGGAGAAGACTTTTGAGAGGCTGCGCAACTCCGTGCAACGTTTTAGGGGGCAGCCATAGCCGCGCTTCTGTTGCGCGGCCGGGTATAAAGGTTCAGAGCAAGCCGAAGTCGACGTCGTCAAAACGGTGTAGGTTAGGGAACACCTCTGCGGCCAGCGAATTCGAGAGTCCAAACCAACGTGCCAGATTGGCGGTGTATTGCTCGACGCTAAAATCCGGGATACACAGGTTGTAAAGCATCTTTTCG
>JAYOEE010000011.1:9571-58021 GCA_038106565.1 Halieaceae bacterium | reverse complement strand
GGATCATCTGAGATGAGTTGCTGATCCACCAGCTGTGAGCAATAGGTGAGCAGCGCAATACTGCCCTCCACTGTCACCTTCTGCTCCATCAAAAGCCTTCGAATATCGGCATGCTCGATGATTGGAAGCATGGGACTCAAAGGGTCTTTGTCGCCCGGGTGACGGCCCTGTGGTCGGTTGCGCGCGTAATCCAAGGAATAGAGATAGCCCGCCAGACCCGACATGGTGGCCAGCATGCCCACACCAATCCGGGCCTCATTCATCATATGGAACATGTTCTTGAGGCCCTCGTTTTCCTCTCCGACAAGGTAGCCAAGACAGTCACCGCCTTCGCCGAAATTGAGCAGCGTGTTAGTGGTGCCGCGCTGCCCCATCTTGTGATTCAGGCCCGCCAGAGCGATATTGTTGGACGCACCCAGCGAACCATCCTCCTCGACGCGGATCTTAGGTACGAGAAAAAGCGAGATACCCTTCACGCCCGGAGGCGCATCGGGCGTCCGAGCCAGCACCATATGCACGATGTTCTCGGAAATATCTTGCTCACCGCCGGAGATCCACATTTTGGTGCCGGTAAGCCGATAACTCCCATCGCCTGCAGGCTCTGCCATACAACGAATGTCTGAGAGCGACGATCCTGCGTGGGGCTCGGACAGACACATGGTTCCAAACCAGCGGCCCTCAATGAGCGGCGGCAAAAAGCGCTCGCGTAATGCGTCGCTGCCGCAGGCTTGCAGCATGTGCGCGTTGGAAGAGGTGAGAAAGACATATCCTACGGCAGGCGCGTTGGCTGCCTGAAACATACCCTGCATAAAATTGGCCACTATCACAGGCAATTGCATGCCGCCCTGATCGTGATCGAAAGTCGCTGTGGGCAGGCCCGCCTCAACAAAGGTCTTTAGGCAGTCCTTCAACACATTGGGAGTAATCGCCTGACCATCTTTGAATACTGGCTCGTTCTCATCGAGCTCTGCAGCGCAGGGCAGAAACTCCTCCTCCGCCATACTCTGGCACAAGTCGAGGACGGCCGTGACGCTCTCTCTATCGTGCTCACTGTAGCGCTTGGCCTCAAGCAACGATCCCAGATCAAACATTTCATCGAGATAAAAATCGACGTCACGTCGATTGACGATCATGGACATAGGCCACTCACTGATTGCTGTCGGGGAGGTTACTGGGACGTTACTGAAGGTCAGGGCGCTGAGCAAGCCTCACTTGGGGAGTCG
This sequence comes from Halieaceae bacterium, assembly GCA_038106565.1. GTDB lineage: Bacteria > Pseudomonadota > Gammaproteobacteria > Pseudomonadales > Halieaceae > Luminiphilus. The sequence goes on along the minus strand of JAYOEE010000011.1, from coordinate 56,798 downwards.
AGATTTGGACTACGGCTAACCTATATCAGAGGCAACAAGCTCAGAAGTCGGCAATGCTGATGTGAATCAGCTGGCACAAGCGCTGTGCGTGGTCAGTCGGCCTGGCCCGTCAAATGTTGATTGGGCCCAACAAGCTCGGGGCGGATCGGCGTGACGTTCTCTGCTTCGATGTGCTTGCGTATCCGCTTGCCAACTCTGCCCTGTTTAACCCACACATAATCATGGCGGGGCTCGTGGCCCGAAAAGCCCATCACGTGATCCGTAAGAATCGACGTCACATCGTTTAGATCCATTTCAGCACAGGCGCGCAAAAGGCGATGAGCCGCATCCTCTATCTGATCGAAGTCGAAAGACTCCTCTTCCGCACGCATGATCATCGGGTGGCCAGTACCCGTGACAGACGTACCCAGAAGCAATTCTTCGTGTAGCTTTTCTCCCGGACGCAGTCCTATGTACTCGAGGTCAATATGCTCGCCAAATATATTATCCCGTTCGATATCGTACCCGCTCAAACGGATCATTCTCTCAGCCAGATCCACGATCCGGACCGGTTCCCCCATATCCAGCACGAAGACGTCGCCACCCGTGCCGAGTGCGCCTGCCTGTAGCACCAGCTGCGACGCCTCTCGAATACTCATGAAGTAGCGCGACACCTCCGGATGGGTCACGGTGACCGGACCACCGCTGCTAATCTGCTCTCTGAAGAGTGGTACCACAGAGCCCGAGGAGCCCAGAACATTTCCAAAGCGAACGATACAGAATCGCGTGTCGGTTTCTATTTGTGAGAGACCCTGAAGAATTAACTCGGCAAATCGCTTGGAGGCTCCCATTACATTGGTAGGCCTGACGGCCTTGTCTGTAGACACCAAGACAAATGTATCTACACCGGCCCGATGCGCAGCCCACGCGGCACTCCATGTACCGTGCACGTTGTTAGCTACGCCTTCGGAAACGTTGTACTCAACCATCGGGACGTGCTTGTATGCCGCGGCATGGTATACCGTCTCTACCTCGAAAGTCCTGAAGATAGACTCCAGACGCTGCTCATCCCTGACGCTGCCCAGAAGGGTCGAGACGGGAAACCTCAGACCATGCTTTTGGCACAGACCCTTTATTTCCCGATCGATGCTATACAGCGCGAATTCAGAAATATCGAGCAAAATCAGTTCTTTGGGAGACGAAGCCAATATCTGACGGCATAACTCGGAGCCAATACTGCCTCCCGCGCCGGTCACCATGACGACTTTGTCTGTAATGCATCGATCGATCAGTTCAGGATGCGGCGGCACGGGCTCACGCCCCAGCAGGTCGTCGAGGTCGACATCCTGAATTTGGTTCACGATCGCGTTACCGGAGATCAACTCAGATATCTTAGGAATGGTGCGCACCCGCACGGGCAACCCAACCAACGAATTAATGATAGCGCGACGGCGCTCCTGAGAGGCTGAAGGAATTGCCAGCAACACCTGTCGCACGCCATGTTCAGCAACGAGATCAGCCAGCTCGTCTACACCCCAAACTGGGCGACCATTAATCACGCTGTCATGGAGTTTGGGATTGTCATCAACGAAAGCCGCCACCCGATAATCCGACCCATGGTTAAGCGCATTGAGCAGCTGTCTACCCGTATCGCCCGCGCCATAGATAATCACGCTACGCACTTCCGATTGGGAGCTAATCTGGTGCAACGCTCTTGACACGAGGCGGGATCCGCCCACGCCAACAAAAAGCAATAGCCAATAGACAAGGGGGGCGGTTGCGGGCATACCCGCATCTGTCACCAGAAGCGCCGCCCAGAGCGCAACTGTGGATAAGCTAACGGCTTTAACCAGGTCCCAAACCGCCTGCTGACCCATGTACCGAATCACCGAGCGATAAAGCCCTTGCGCAGTAAAGATCACCGCTGTCGCCACCAACAATAGCGCCACCACGAGAGGGGACAGCTGACTCAGGCGCGGTTCTTCACTACCAGAGCCAATGGAGGCGGCGCCAAAGAGTGCACCCACCACCAGCGACAAATCCAATAGCAACCAACCAGAGAGGCGGAAAGTCGGAGTTTGACTACGTCTCGCCAACATCCAGACAAACGCCGACACAGAGTAGGAACTGATCGCACGGAGACGCGAAACCCACTTTTTGACCATACGCACCTTCACCACAGGACCCGGACAAACCGTGTCGGAACCGCTCAGAAACGAAGGTTGAGTTTAAGCCCTAGCTCTCGCATACACCACCACAAATAGGGAGGGAATAGCTGATAAAACTACCAGAAGCGGCGGGAATACCTGACCACTGACGGCCGTCACCGCCAGCGGAAATTGCCATACCACCTGCAAGCCCAAAAGCCCCAGGGTCACGGGTAAAGCCCCCCCCATTTTGATCGCTAGACGCTGGTAGGCGTGGTCACGGTGCGCCACATGAGGCGCCTGCCCGCGCAACGTCCGGATACACAGCGTCAAGCCCGTATCAATTAAAAACGGCATCATCAATATCAGCCACACACAGGCCAATATCGACGCCGATTTAAAAGCGCACAAACCGAGCAGGGCCAAAGAAAAGCCCATAGGAATCGCGCCCGCATCGCCCATGAACATTTTTGCGGGGGGCCAGTTAAACCACAGGAACGGAAAACAGCATGCGAACAGTAACGCACACAGCATCACCAAATCGTGCGCGTCGAATGCGCCAAACAGACTCACCAGGCCCAAGCCCACAGCCACACAAAGGAATTGCACGATGGCGAGACCGTCGGCTCCGTCCATGAAATTAAAGAGGTTGGTGCACCAAGTCACGACGACGGCGCCTGCCACGGTGATGATCAGGCTCGTTGGACTGAGCGCCTTTTCGGGAGGCATTACGATGAGCATTAAGGCTAGCCCAGCCGCCAGGTAACATGCCAGCCTGATGCCCGAGGGCACCCCCCATTTATCATCGGCCAGCCCCAACAGCATCAGGCCCCCTATCAGCAGCGGCACCGAGCCAGAAAGTTCGGGCAACGCAGCGGTGGCGAGGTAAAAGACGATTAACGTCACGGGAACGATTCCGCCGCCTACGACGGTAGGCTGCTCATGAAGGCTGCGCGCATTCGGCCTATCCACCAGCCCCCAATGCGGGGCGATACGCCCATAAGCCCATAAACCAAAAGCAGAGATCAGCGCGAGAAGTAACAGGAAATTCATTGCGCGGCCCTGTTCTGAGCGCTTTCTTTGAGAACGAGTTCTGGTTGCCAACCCGTCACATGCGGCGTCACGCCGCACCAGTGCGCCGCCGACATCGCGCCCCATGAGGTGCCCGCGGGCTTCCCGGCTCGCCAGTCCAAAATCCGGCCTCCGATACGGCACAGCCAAGTTGGTGTCACACATCCTCGGCCAGTGCCAAGACGATAGCGCCCCGCAAAAGCTTGAGAAATGGTTAGGGCGTCGTAGCAATGACCGTCTGTGGCAACGACGACTGGCTGACCAACTTTTACTCCAGCGGCGTGATCTGAACAGGCTACAAGCAACCGAGTGACATCGGGTCGCCCGATTAGGCATCGGCGCCCTACCCGGGGAAAAAGCATCGGCCACCATCGCATGATTCGCGCAAAAACTGCCAGATTTGCAGTCAACTCGACGTCGTAGATCAGCGCCGCGCGCACGATGGTCAGTTCCATGCCTTGGTCGGCACACGCCTCCGCAAGCACCCGCTCAGCCCGCCATTTGGAGCGGGCGTAGGCCTCCTCAGGCTCAGAGAGAAGATACGCTGGCAGTTCGGGATCGTCGATTGATGGAGCCACGACATTCAGAGAACTGAGATAGATAAAATGCTCCACACCCGCACGCGCCGCAGATTTGGCCAAACGAAGAGACGCCGAAACATTGACAGCATCGTATTCATCTTTGGACGCTTGGCGATGGGACAAGCCAGCGCAATGAATCACCTCGGTAACGTTATCGAAAACCTCCTGCTCTGGGGCAATCGGATCGGCAAGATCAAATCGAATCCACTCCAGATGAGGAGTGATGGGCGCGCTACGACCAAGATACCGGACCGCTTTACCTTGCCGAACCAATGCCGAACAGAGTGATCGACCCACGTAACCATTGGCGCCTGTGACTAGCAACAAGGCGCCTTGGCTCCCACGCGATTACTGCAATCGAATAACGTCACGGTTTCGCTCGATCGTCTCCAAGCCAATGCCCTGAACAGCAGCGAGTTCATCAACCTGCTCAAAAGGGCCATGTGCTTCTCGATACTCCACAATGCGATGCGCTTTAGTCAAACCCACACCATGAAGTGCTTCAGCGAGTATTTCTGCATTGGCGGAATTAATGTTAACGGGCTCGCTTGCCGCCAAAACCTGCGAGTTGATACCTAAAATAAGGAACCACAGGCTCATGATACCCGCCCTCAGAAAATGGCGCAGATCTGACTGCTCTCTCGAGGGACTAGAGGCACCAACGCGGTAGTTTGGTTTTAACACTGCAATATGTTGGTTCATATAAATCTCCAATGAATTGATGACAACTCGACCCCCTATTCGGGGCCAGAAGTCAGAGTGGAGATAGATCGGCAGCACCAACAGACCATGGGTTACATCAGATCTCTAATGACCCGCAAGGCCTTTCGTTGAAGAGAGAATCGTGGCGACCGTAGCAGCTGGATCGGGCGAATCGGTAATGGATCGCCCCATTACCAGATGCGTGGCACCCGCAGACAGCGCGTCCGAGGGTGTGACCACACGCTTCTGATCGCCCAGCGCATCCCCCGCCTGTCTGATCCCGGGGGTCACCAGAAGAAATCCCGCTCGCTGACGTTGAGACAGCACAGCAGCCTCGGCAGCGGAACATACCACGCCATCCAACCCTGCTGACTCCGCGAGCGACGCAAGACGGGATACGCATGCGATAGGTTCTTCATCCCAGGCCAACTCGGCCAAATCTTCGCGACCCATGCTGGTCAACACGGTGACTGCTACCAGTAGCGGCGGGTTGGCGTAAGCTGATAACGCCTGCTTGGCCGCAGTCATCATGCGCGAGCCACCCAATGCATGAACATTGACCATCCAGACCTGCAAATCGGCGGCCGCCGCTACGGCCTGCGCGACAGTGTTGGGGATGTCATGAAATTTGAGATCAAGAAAGATGTCAAAGCCAAGATCACGCAACGCGCGCACCACATCGGGCCCCGCGTGCGTAAACAGTTGCTTCCCCACTTTGAGTCGAACCTGTTGTGGGTTCAATTTCCTGGCCAAGTCAACGGCGCGCTCAGTCGACGAATAGTCGAGCGCGACGATGAGTTTGCTACCCTGATCAGACACCAGCCGCGTCCCCCGCATTGCCGAGATAATGATTTGAATCCCAATGTCGACAGCCCGGACATCTCCAGTGCCGCTGCGCTCCAGTAAACCCGCAGTGACCGCAGCGATACCCACTGTCTGCATCGACTAAGCGCCGAAGTACGTCGAACTCTGGTGAGGATTCGCTATCCCGAAGGTCGTCCCGTATCAACAGGCTGGCTGCGACGGATACTGAAGACTGATCGCGGAGCGTCTCGCGCAAAAATTCGCGGGCTTGATCTTGTCCTTCCGCAGCCTCCAAAGCGGACGCCAACTCCAAGGCCAGCAGAGAGGAAGGTTGTTGCACGTAGTAACGTCGTAACAAGTCCAGGTGCAATTCCGGTTTACCCCCTTTGGAGCAAATGTCCGCCAACAGCGTAAGCAGTTCGGGCGTGCAGGTTCGAGCGCTCGACATGATGAATTCAAAGTGATCCAGCGCCCCAATGGGGTCGTCATTTAAGAGCGACAGCCGCGACAACCCGATTCGCGCTCTCAAATCCCCCTCGTTATCTCTGAGAGCAAGCTCATAGTGCTCGGTCGCCTGCTCAACATCGCCCCGCTCAATCGCTCCCTCGGCCTGCTCGCACAAATACTGGCAACGAAGTTGGTAGACGGACTGCCCGTGTCCGGCCGCTGCCGGTCCGTCTCTTTCAACAACAGCAACCAATGCTTCTGCGGTCGCAACGGCTGCCGGCCAGTCTCTCTGAGCCTCATAGACCTCCAATAGATGACGTTGCGCAGTCGCACTGAACTCCGGCGACTGAGAAATCAAATCCAGTAGTAATTGCTCCGCGCGGTCATAAATCCCTGCGGCAATAAAATCCCTTGCCAACTCGAGGTGCGACTGATGCAGTTGCACCCGCGTGAGATGCGGGCGCGTCAACAGGCTCTGGTGGATTCGAATGGCCCGCTCAACCTCCCCGCGCTTGCGCAACAAGCTGCCCAGCGCTATGTGCGTATCAAGCGTCTCCTCATTGACAGCCAGCGCCTCGGTAAACGCGTCAACCGCGCCCTCTTCTTCACCATCGAGCAAAAAATTAAACCCTCGATAATATTGTGAGGGCAACTGAGAGCGATCAGTGCCGCTGATTCGTAAGCCGCCACGGCCCAAGGTCCAGCCCGAAGCGACAGCGAGCACCAGCAGCACCAGTAACAGGGCGTTATTCAATATCATCCGATTGGCCCTTTGACACCGCTGCGGACAGTCTGTCCCGTTCTTTGCGCAAACTACGGATAGTTGCCGCGCGGCGAATCGTCAGCAACAAGCCGCTGGCCAACCCGAGCACAACGCCGACACCCAGCGCCGACAGCACCCAAATGGCGATAGGCTGCTCAGGCAGCTTGAAAATCAATAGATCCAGCGGGACAGGCTGGGGATTCTGAAGCGCAAATAAGCCGCCCGCCGCTATTGCTGATACGCAAAGCAGCAACATCAGGCTCTTGCGCAGAAATTGCACCTTTAAAAACCAGACTTGATAGACCGATTGACTCTGTCGCGGAGCTCCTTGCCGGGTTTGAAGTGTGGAACGTGCTTGCCTCTCAATGCTACGGCATCGCCCGTTCTGGGATTGCGCCCCTGACGGGGCTCGCGATAATGGAGTGAAAAGCTCCCAAATCCACGAATTTCAATCCGCTGCCCACTCGAAAGCGTCTCAGCCATGTGGTCGATCAATAATTTGACAGCCAACTCTACGTCTTTGACGCTCAATTGGTGCTGCCCATCCGCCATCAACTCAATCAACTCGCTACGCGTCATTCACTCGCTCCCTAAGCTAACGGGATTTATTTTCACCGACCCCCCATTCATTGGCAAGTCATTCATTTTCAAACGCTTTTTAAGTTCGCGATCGAGGCGATGCTCCAGGCATAAAAAAGCCGGCTAACGCCGGCTTTGTATAAACGGTGAGTAAGCTTACTGCCCGTCCATCTTGGCTTTGATCAAGTCGCCAATGGTACCCGGTGAGGAGGCTTCTTCCTGCTCCTTGAGAGACGCCACGGCTTCTTTCTCGTCATCGATGTCTTTGGCTTTGATGGATAGCCCCAGCCCGCGGTTTTTCCGATCTACGTTGACCACCTTTGCTTCGACGGAATCACCCACGCTCAGGGCCGAGCGCGCGTCCTCAACGCGCTCAAAACTGATATCGGCGGCTTTCAAATAACCGTCTACCTCATCAGATAGCTTGATCGTTGCGCCTTTGGCATCAACCTCTGTCACGGTGCCCGTGACAATGCTGCCGCGGTCGTTATCACTCACATAAAGTGAAAAAGCATCTTCCTCGAGTTGCTTGATGCCCAATGAAATCCGCTCGCGCTCAGGATCAATCGACAAGATCACCGTCTCAATCTCGTCACCCTTTTTGTAGTTGCGCACCGCTTCCTCGCCGGTTTCGTTCCAACTGATATCGCTCAGGTGGACGAGACCATCGATATTGCCGTCTAGGCCGATGAAGATGCCGAAGTCAGTGATCGACTTGATACTGCCAGAGATCTTGTCTCCCTTAGCGTGATCAGCGGCAAACGCATCCCAAGGGTTCTGGGTGCACTGTTTGATGCCAAGTGAAATACGGCGACGCTCCTCATCAATATCCAGAACCATCACCTCAACTTCGTCGCCTAGCTGCACGATTTTAGACGGGTGTACATTCTTATTGGTCCAGTCCATCTCGGAGACGTGCACCAATCCCTCGACACCTTCCTCAATCTCGGCGAAGCACCCGTAATCAGTCAGGTTGGTGACCTTGGCAACGACACGGCTGCCCTCTGGATAACGGCCGGTAATCTGCACCCAGGGATCCTCACCCAACTGTTTCAGGCCCAGGGATACCCTGTTTCGTTCACGGTCAAACTTCAGGATCTTGACATCCATCTCCTGCCCGACCTCTACGATCTCACTGGGGTGCTTGATTCGCTTCCAGGCCATATCAGTGATGTGGAGAAGGCCATCAACACCGCCCAGATCGACGAACGCGCCGTAATCAGTCAGGTTCTTCACAACACCTTTAACAGACTGACCTTCCTGAAGGTTCTGAAGCAACTCCTCACGCTCAGCGCTATTGGCAGACTCCATAACCGCTCGCCGGGAAACTACGACGTTATTGCGTTTCTGATCGAGTTTAATCACTTTAAACTCGAGTTCTTTTCCTTCAAGGTGGGTCGTTTCGCGAATCGGTCGAACGTCGATCAACGACCCGGGAAGAAACGCACGGATAGATTCGATGTCGACGGTGAAACCACCCTTCACCTTACCGTTGATCACACCCATCACGACTTCATCAGCCACATGCGCAGCCTCGAGGCCCTTCCAGGCTTCCGCGCGCTTGGCTTTTTCTCGAGATAGCTTGGTTTCACCGAAACCATCCTCTACGGTCTCAAGTGCAACCTGAACCTCATCGCCTATGCTGAGGCTACACTCCCCATTGGCATTGGTGAATTGATCGAGGGGGATGACACCCTCTGACTTAAGGCCGGCGTGAACCGTTACCCACTCGTTATCAATATCAATGACAACTCCGGTCACAATAGATCCGGGTTCCATGTCAACGGTTTGGAGGCTTTCTTCAAATAATTCGGCGAAGGATTCGCTCATGATAAATATCCTGACATTCGGGGTGTTCCCACCCCACCGGCTTCCAGACCCAGCCGGGCTAGTTATCTTGAGATTCAGGCGGGGTCCAGCCGTGACTCCTCAATCCCACTGTCCAGTCCTTTCGCTACCAGGAGCTGCACCACTTCGTGCAGTACGTCATCAGCGGAGATCTGGGTGCTGTCTATCACAACAGCGTCTGAAGCTGGCAGCAGCGGCGAAACCGATCGAGCTTGATCCCGAGCGTCCCGCTCTTTGATGTCAGTCAGAAGGCGCGCGAGACTAACACTCTCCCCGCGGGCCTGCAACTGCTCAAATCGCCGCTGAGCCCGCGCATCAGCGCTGGCTGTCAGAAAAATTTTGAGGGGTGCGTCCGGGAACACCACGGTCCCCATATCACGGCCATCCGCCACCAGGCCCGGCGGTACCGCCAACTCTTGCTGACGATAGAGCAAGGCCGCCCGGACCTCCGGCAAGGCCGCCACCCGGGACGCGTCCCGACCGCCTTGCTCGGAGCGAACAGCCGCAGAAACATCCTCGCCGGCCAGCCACACCGATACGCCCTCGGATTCGGATTTGAATGACACATCGAGTTGCCTGGCAATGAGCGTGACGCCCGCGTCATCATCCAAACATACTTGCGCCTGTTGACACGCAAGTCCAACAACGCGATAGAGCGCCCCACTGTCCAAAAGATGCCATCCCAAGTGGTCTGCCAGTCGCTTACTCAACGTACCTTTGCCGGCGCCACTGGGGCCATCGACGCAGATAACTGGCGCTTTAGGGGTCATTCTTCTGCCACTTGTAAGCGCAACCCCACTTCAACGGCCAACTCGGCGAATCCAGGAAAAGAAGTCGAGACATGGGCGCAATCGCTGACCTTGATCCGATCGGAGGCGCGCAATGCCGCCATCGCGAAGCTCATAGCGATTCGATGATCCTGGTGCGTGCTGATCACACCCCCACGGAGTTCTCCGCCCACCACCCTGATGCCATCGGGCAGCACGGAATTGGTAATACCCAACTGAGTCAGCCCATCCGCCATACTCGCAATGCGATCACTTTCCTTTACCCTTAGCTCCTCGGCACCGCTCAGCACCGTCTCCCCTTCGGCGCACGCCGCGGCGATGAGAACTGCTGGCAATTCATCAATAGCGAGTGGCACCTCCGCCTCGGGAATCTCGATACCTTTGAGGTTCGCGGATCTCACTCGCACGTCTGCGACCGGCTCCCCCCCCACGTTGCGTTCGTTAATGAGTTCAATGTTGGCGCCCATTGCCCTGAGAATTCTCACAACGCCGTCGCGCGTTGGATTCATGCCCACATGCTCCAGCACTAAATCGGAGCCCGGGGCGATGGACGCGCCCACCATAAAAAATGTGGCGGACGAGATATCTGCGGGGATATCGATGTTCGCTCCGCGCAGGGTTCCACCCCCTTCAAGACCAATAATCTTGCCATCACGCTCGACCTCATAACCAAACCCCTGCAACATCCGCTCGGTATGATCTCGGGTAGGTGCTGGCTCAGTCACACTGGTGCGACCCTCGGCAAAAAGCCCCGCCAAGAGCAGACATGACTTCACCTGCGCACTCGCGACCGGGAGGTCATAATGGATGCCTGAAAGCGCCCTACCCCCCTCAATTTCAAGTGGGGGACACCCCTCGCGCGACCTGATCAACGCCCCCATTTGAGATAACGGGGTGATGACTCGCGCCATGGGCCGGCGCAATAGCGAGGCATCCCCGGTAACAATGCTGTCGAAGGGCTGACCCGCGAGAAGGCCCGCCATCAGCCTAATACTCGTGCCCGAGTTGCCTACATCCATCACGCGCGTTGGCGGACGCAAACCGCGCAAGCCCACTCCTTCAATCACCACCTCGCCGGCCAGCGGATCACTGATCTCCACTCCCATCTCGCGAAATGCAGCCAGTGTGGCGAGCGCATCCTCACCCTCAAGAAAGCCGCTAACGTTGGTGCGCCCCTCCGCGATCGAGCCCAACATGATGGCTCTGTGTGACATGGATTTATCGCCGGGCACTCTGATGCGACCCGTTAGCTTGCCACCAGGCTCCATGTAAAAATGCATCAGGGACTCACACCATTTTCGTCGAGCATGGGATTCAGAATAGCGTCGTGCTCGCGACGCAGGACTCGACATTCAGCAAACAACCGCTCCAACCCGTCGCCGTCACCCTCAGCAATCAACGCACGCAATTTCTCGTGCTCTGCTGAGAACGCATCCATGGCCTCCAGAACTGCCTCGCGGTTGGTGAGCGCAATGTCACGCCACATTGTCGGGTCGGAACCCGCTATTCGGGTCATGTCTCGCAACGCACCGCCGCCGTGTTTCATCGGCGATAAAGGATGCGACCCCAACATCGCCGTCAGTGCATAGGCGACCATGTGGGGCACATGACTACTGGCAGCCAACGCGGCATCATGATCATCGATAGACATGCAAGTAAGTCTGGCTCCGGCGGCGGACCATAGACCCTCGACAATTCTCACTGCCTCAGGGTCTGTATCGGAGACGGGGGTTAAAATGACCTCACGCCCCACAAACAAGTCCGGACGTGAGGATTCCACGCCGCTGTTCTCGCTACCCGCGATGGGGTGCCCGGGCACAAACTTACGGTAGCTCGGGTAAGCCGCGTCCACGATAAAGCCTTTAATACTCGCCATATCGGTGACTACGGGTTCACCGCATTGTGGCGCCTTGCTCAACACTTCTGACAAGAGTGCTGCCGTCGCAACAGGGGGTGCACCGATCACAACAACATCGGCACGCGACAACACCTCATCAAGGTCCAATGAAATGACATCCACCAGCCCGAGATCCCTGCCTTTCTCAAGTGACGGCAAGCGAGGGCCCCAAGCGATAAGGTCTCCATCCCAGCCCGCGTGCTTCAACGCTCCTGCCAGAGACCCCGAGATCAGGCCCAGACCCAGAAAAGCGACAGTCGGAGAATTGTGAATGGACGAGCTCAAATCGGAGCTCGGGGATACGACCCCAGTTTTTTGAGCATAATGGAGTGCTCTTCAATTTGGTTGATCACCTCACCCATTATCGGATCTCCCAAATGCCCCTCGCACTCGATGTAAAAAACGTAAGTCCATTTCTCGGTCTTGGACGGGCGCGAATCAATTCGGGTCAAGCTGATGCCATTTTCCTCAAAGGGGCGCAATAAACCCAGTAAGGCGCCCGGCCGGTTGCGCGCTGACACCAATAGCGAAGTTTTATCAAAACCACTCGGCGGAACGCTCTCACGACCGAGTACCAGAAAACGGGTGGTGTTGTTGGAGCTATCTTGAATCGCATTGGCAACGGATGAGAGTCCGTACAGTTTCGCCGCCATATCACCAGCAATCGCCGCGATACCTGGCTCCATACTCGCCTTTCGAGCCGCTTCGCCATTGCTTGCTACCGCCTCTCTGGGAACGTTCGGCAAGTAGCTGTCCAACCACTGCCGGCATTGTCCAAGGGCCTGCTCATGCCCGATAACGAGCGTAATATTGTCGATCTCGGCGCCCTCACCAGCTAGCAAGTGGTGGACGACTGGCAGTTCAATCTCACCGGTTATCTGCAGCGGCGATTCAAGGAAGCAATCCAGCGTCTGTCCCACCATTCCTTCCGTGGAGTTCTCTACTGGAACAACGCCGTAGTCACAAAGACGCGTCTCAACATGACGGAAGACGTTGGGGATACTTGCCTGACCCAAGGGCACAGCAGATTGACCAAAATGTTTTAACGCTGCAGCTTGTGAGTACGTGCCCTCTGGCCCCAGAAACGCCACTGACAAGGGCTGCTCAAGCGCGAGGCAACTCGACATCACTTCGCGGAATATCGAGGCCACCTGATCTCCCGCGAGCGGACCGGGGTTGCGCTCCTTTATCGCTCTGAGGACCTGAGCCTCTCGTTCAGGGCGATAGAAAACCGGCGGCTCCTCAGAAGAAGTCGCTGCCGCCAGTTTGACCTCGGCCACCGCTTGAGCGCAGCGTGCACGATCACTGATCAGTTCCAGCAGTTGGGTGTCGATCGCATCGATGCGATCGCGAATCTGACTGAGTTGTTCTTCAGGGTCCATCGAGAATGCCCTTGCCAAGCCGGCTAACCGTTGCGTCGTTCAAAGTCCTTCATAAAATCACACAGCGCATCAACTGACGTCTGTTCGACCGCATTATATAGGCTCGCGCGCATTCCGCCGACTGATCTGTGGCCCTTGAGATTCAACAAATTGGCCCGCTCCGCCTCCTGCAGAAATGCCGCATCCAATTGGGGATCTGCAAGTGTGAAGGGCACGTTCATTAAGGAACGGCTGCCAGGCTCAACCGGGTTCTGGTAAAAATCGGATTGATCGATCAACGCGTAAAGCGTGCCGGCCTTGCGTCGGTTCATGTCGGCCATCGCCTCCAAACCACCCAGAGCCTCCAACCATTCAAAAACGAGTCCCGATAGGTAAATGGCAAAGCTCGGCGGCGTGTTGTACATGGAGTCATGTTCCGCAGCCACCTGCCAGTTAAGCATCGCGGGCGTCTCTGCACGGGCGCGTCCCAACAAGTCCTTACGCACAATGGCAATGCACAACCCGGCTGGGCCAATGTTTTTCTGCGCCCCCGCATAAATGACACCAAAGCGGCTGACATCAATCGGCCTTGATAAAATCGTAGACGACATGTCGGCCACCAACGGCACGGAAGTCTCGGGGATAAACGGGAATTCCACCCCTCCTATAGTCTCGTTCGGGCAGTAGTGGAGGTACGCCGGATTGCGGCTCAGTTCCCATGCACTCTGAGGGGGCACACGCATGAACCCACCTTCAGCTGAAGTTGCGACTGTGTTGGCCACCACAAATCTCTGGCCCTCTGCCAAAGCTTTTTTGGACCATTGGCCCGTCACCACGTAGTCCGCCTCGCGCGCAGCCTCGGCAAGGTTGAGCGGCACTGCAGAGAACTGCATCGATGCCCCACCCTGAAGAAAGAGGACCACGTAGTCCTCCGAGATACCCATTAACCGTCGCAAGCACGCCTCTGCGCGCTCGGCCACTGCTACAAATTCCGGGCTGCGGTGACTGACCTCCATCACCGACGCACCCACATCAGCCCAATCGAGTAACTCTTCTTTGGCGCGATGCAACACCGGCAGAGGCAGGGCCGCAGGCCCCGCGCAAAAATTGTGAGCTCGGCTCACTCGCTGCTTCCCTCTGCTCCTTCCGAGTCAACTGGTAGCGCGACAACATCACCGTCGGAGGGATTAAGATCGGCGGCGTCCACGTCATCCTCCGCGATTCGGCTGACGCTCACGAGTGCCTCACCCTCTCGGGTCCGAATAACGCGCACACCCTGCGTATTACGGCCCTGCACACTCACCTCATCCACTCGGGTACGGACTGCGGTGCCCTGATTCGAAATCAGCATCATCTCGTCACCGTCCCATACCTGCTCTGCGCCAACCAATGAACCATTGCGTTCCGACATGGTCATTCCGATGACTCCTTTGGTGCCACGACCTTTCACAGGGAAATCGCTGGTTTCGGAACGCTTACCGTATCCATTTTCACTGACAGTAAGGATTTTGCTGCCGGGCTTCGGAACGACCAATGAAATCAAGCGATGGGTATCGGGCAGCCTGATGCCGCGAACGCCACGCGCGGTGCGGCCCATGGCTCGCACGGTAGATTCAGCAAAGCGGACCACCTTACCCTCGCTTGAAAACAACATGATGTCCTGAGTCCCGTCGGTAACCGCGGTACCGATCAGTACATCCCCCTCCTCCAATTCGATGGCGCGCAACCCGACGCTTCTCTGGCGAGAAAACAAGCTCATGTCGGTCTTTTTAACGGTGCCGTTGGCTGTCGCCATGAAGATGAAATGGTCCGTTTCGTAGCCTTCAATGGGCAGAATCGAGGTGATGCGTTCGCCGTCATCGAGCGGCAACAGGTTCACCATCGGGCGCCCGCGAGCTGAGCGACTGGCAAGTGGAATATGAAATACTTTGAGCCAATACACTTTGCCCAAATTGGAAAAACACAGAATGGTGGCGTGCGTACTGGCAATCAACAGATGCTCAATGAAATCCTCATCCTTAACCGCTGTAGCGCTCTTGCCTGTTCCGCCCCGTCGCTGGGCTTGATAGTCAGTCAATGATTGGGTCTTGGCATAGCCTCCGTGGGAAATGGTCACCACCCTATCCTCTTCGGTGATCAGATCCTCGACCGTGAGGTCATGGGCGGAATCGGAAATTTGAGTTTTACGCTCATCGCCAAATTCCTCCACCAAGTCTTCAAGCTCTTCCCGGATCACTTGCTTCAGGCGATCGGGGTCCCCAAGGATGTCTAGGTAATCGGCTATCTCCGCAATTTTATCTGCATACTCCTGCAGGAGCTTTTCGTGCTCCAGGCCTGTAAGCCGGTGCAAACGCAAGTCCAGTATCGCTTGCGCCTGTGCAGGCGAGAGATGGTATTGACCACTCACGAGGCCATATTGCTCTGCAAGTTCATCCGGCCTGCACGCGTCGGCACCCGCTCGCTCGAGCATCGTCATCACATCGCCGGGCTCCCAAGCCCTTTGCATCAGTGCTTCTCGCGCGTCGGGAGCCGTTGGCGAGGATTTGATCAATTCGATCACCTCATCGATGTTGGCCAATGCGATCGCGAGCCCCTCGAGCACATGCCCGCGCTCGCGCGCTTTGCGCAGTAGATATACCGTTCTGCGCGTGACAATCTCACGGCGATGCCGAACAAAGGCTTCTATCATCTGCTTCAGGTTGAGCACCTTCGGCTCGCCATCCACGAGGGCGACCATGTTGATGCCAACCACCGACTGAAGCTGGGTCTGGGCATAGAGATTGTTCAGCACCACATCACCCACTTCACCGCGCCGCAACTCAATGACAACTCGCAAGCCGTCCTTGTCCGACTCATCCCTGAGCTCGGTGATACCTTCTATCTTCTTTTCCTTGACCAACTCGGCGATGCGCTCAATCAACCTCGCCTTGTTCAACTGATAAGGAATCTCGTGAATGATGATAGTGTCTTTGCTCTTAGACTCTTCCGTAATGACCTCGGCCTTTGCGCGCACGTAGATGCGGCCTCGGCCGGTTCTATAAGCCTGAACAATGCCTGCGCGTCCATTAATTTGCGCGCCCGTAGGGAAATCCGGACCCGGTATGTACTGCATCAACTCATCGACTGAGATGTCCGGGTTCTGCAGACAGGCCAAACACCCCGCCACCACCTCTCGCAGGTTATGCGGAGGAATGTTTGTTGCCATGCCAACCGCGATACCGGACGAACCATTCACCAGCAGGTTGGGCACGCGAGTGGGCAAAACCGCAGGAATCTGCTCGGTCCCGTCATAGTTGTCGACAAAATCGACTGTCTCTTTGTCGAGATCCGCAAGCATGGCGTGAGCAATCTTGGCCATGCGTATTTCCGTGTAGCGCATTGCAGCAGCGGAGTCACCGTCAATGGAGCCAAAATTGCCTTGACCATCAACCAGCGTGTAGCGCAGCGAGAAACTCTGCGCCATACGGACGATCGTGTCATAAACGGCCGAGTCGCCGTGCGGATGATATTTACCTATCACATCACCGACGACGCGAGCCGACTTCTTATACGCCTTGTTCCAATCGTTATTGAGCTCGTTCATCGCGAACAAAACGCGGCGATGAACGGGCTTTAAACCATCGCGAACATCAGGCAGTGCCCGGCCCACGATGACGCTCATCGCGTAGTCCATATAGGACTGTTTCAGTTCATCTTCGATGTTGACCGGAAGAATTTCCGGCGCCATTTCTTGAGGATTTTCTGCCATTCGGGTTACTTGACTCGAGCTGCCGTTTGGGCAGAACACTGCCCAAATCCGTAATGCTGAAGTCTACCAAATAACGCCAACTCAAGCGAGTTTTTGATCGTCGCCAGACCCAACTCCCGAGGCGCTGGCAGGGTATACTCGGGGGCGCGAAAGGAGCGCCAATGGAACAGTTTGACACTCTCTTGCACCCCGACTTTGTGGTGCCGATCGTCCCGCATAGACAAGTGCTGTCGGCACACAGCGTCGGCATTAAAGGGGGAACCATTGCCTCTGTGATGCCGCGTTCTGAGGCTCTCGCTCTGGAGGCATCAGAGCACATCGAGCTCGCGGGCTGCGCGCTGATGCCCGGGTTGATCAACCTGCATTGCCATGCCGCCATGTCATTACTGCGCGGCTACGCCGATGATCTGCCACTGATGACATGGTTGCAGCGTTATATTTGGCCAACCGAAACTCGCTTCATTAGCCCTGATTTCGTTCGCACAGGATCCGAGCTTGCTATTGCCGATCTGCTGCTGGGTGGCACAACCACGCTCGCAGACCAGTATTTTTTTCCTGAAGTCACCGCTGAAATCTGCGAACGAGCTGGCTTGCGAGCGCTACTGACATTTCCTGTTATCGAAGTGGAAACCGCGTGGGCGCGCGACGCCGCTGAATGCATCAGGAACGGATTGGCCCTGCGCGATCAGTACCGCAATCACGACCTCATAGAGATCGGTTTCGGCCCACATTCGACTTACCAGGTCAGTGAGGGCACCTTGTCAAAGGTCGCCATGCTGGCAGAGGAGCTGGATGCGCCAATCCAAATTCACCTTCACGAAACACAAGAAGAAGTGCTGAGCGTTGTCGAGCAATCGGGCATGAGACCGATAGACCTTCTGGAAAAATTAGGCGTATTGGGGCCGCGCACACAATGCGTTCATATGACGGCATTAGGCGAGCAGGATATGGACACCATCGCCACACATGGCGCTCACGTCGTGCACTGCCCGCGATCCAATCTGAAACTGGGTTCGGGAATTTGTTCTGTGCAAAAACTGCTCGACCGGGGAATCAACGTAGCGCTGGGAACAGACGGTGCAGCCAGCAACAATCGACTTAGTATGCTGGGCGAGTTGCAGACAGCGGCGCTGATTGGCAAGACCGCTCAAGGCGACCCCAAAGCAGTGGATGCCTGGACGAGTCTCGAAATGGCGACGCTCAATGGCGCCCGGGCACTCGGTAAGGAACACCGCCTCGGTAGTATCGAGGCTGGCAAGTTGGCAGATCTTATCGCTGTGGATCTTTCGGGTTTACAGCACTTACCCCAATACGATTTAGCCTCCAGCGTTGTCTACGGCGCAAGCGGCAGCGAGGTGAGATGGAGCTGGATCGGGGGTGATTGTGTTGTTCGCGACGGACAACTGCAAACAGTCGACTACACTGGCATGTCCGAGCGGGTTGCCAAGTGGTCCGAGCAACTGTCGTCATTCCGTGCAACATTGGAGCAGTAGAAATATGGCTGTGCAAACTAATGTGGATCCAGAGGAAATCGCGAAGTTCGAGAAGCTCGCGTCGCGTTGGTGGGACCCCAATAGCGAATTCAAACCGCTTCACGATATCAACCCGCTTCGCGCCGACTGGATTGATGACCGTGCAGCTGTCAGTGGCAAAACCGTACTCGACGTCGGCTGCGGTGGCGGACTGTTGTGTGAAGCGTTGGCGCACCGGGGTGCTCGGGTCACGGGCATTGATATGGGGGAAGCACCCTTGTCTGTCGCCCGCCTGCACCAGCTCGAGAGCGGCGTTGAAGTGGACTATTTTCAGAGCACTGCGGAATCACTGGCGGAGGAGCGAGCGGGCTCCTTTGACGTCGTGACATGCCTGGAAATGCTTGAGCACGTGCCAGATCCTTCCCACGTGATTCAGGCTTGTGCAGATCTGTGTCGGCCCGGTGGAGACCTCTTCTTTTCGACGATTAACCGCAACCCCAAATCATTTCTGTTCGCGATCGTCGGGGCTGAATATGTGCTCAACCTCCTGCCTCGAGGCACCCACGAGTATGCAAAACTGATCAAGCCCTCCGAACTCGCGCGATGGATTCGCAGCGCGGGACTGGAAATGGTGGAAATGAGCGGCATGACCTATAACCCCCTCACCAAACGATACCGGCTCACTGCAGATGACGTATCCGTTAACTATATGGTGAGGGCTCGCAAACCGTGACCTCTCTGCACCCCCAGGCGGTGCTGTTTGATCTGGATGGGACCCTGATTGATACCGCC
Source organism: Halieaceae bacterium (assembly GCA_038106565.1). Classification (GTDB taxonomy): domain Bacteria; phylum Pseudomonadota; class Gammaproteobacteria; order Pseudomonadales; family Halieaceae; genus Luminiphilus. The sequence continues at coordinate 37,819 of JAYOEE010000011.1, read as the reverse complement.
CCAGAATTCATTGACATTAGTATGCGTCTGCGCGAAGAGGCGGGACTACAACCCATTGACGAGACACTTATCTGGCACAGCGTATCCAACGGTGCGGTTGGCATGGTTCAGGTCGCAATGGGTCTGCCGATCGACAGTCCAGAAATTGAGCATTGGCGAAATCGCTTTCTGACGCATTACGAAGCGGGCTTGGGTAACCTCAGTCAACCCTATCCGGGTCTCGTTGATCTCATCGCAGAGTTTCAGCGCCACAACCTGCAGTGGGGGGTCGTCACCAACAAGCTGGCTCGCTTTGCTCGCCCCTTAATGGCGCGAATGTCCTTCAAGCCCCAAGCCAGCGTTATCGTCACACCCGATGATGTCGATCAACCAAAACCTCATCCAGAAGCGATACTGCTCGCGTGCGAGCGGCTACAGTGTCATCCCGCACGGACGATTTATGTGGGCGATCACTCGCGCGACATCGAGGCGGGTCGGGCGGCCGGCTGTACCACGGTCGCGGCTGCCTATGGATACTTGGCAATAGGTGAATCCGCATCTGAATGGGGTGCCGATCACGTGGTCAACAACAGCGTCGAGCTGGTGCATTACATCGAGGAGCTTCTGGCATGGCAATAGCGCCAGCGGGGTGGCAGCCCGCGGACGACGAACTGTCGGGGAAAACCATCCTCATCACTGGAGCAAACGACGGTATTGGCCGGGCTGTTGCGATAGCTTGTGCCAGAGTCGGCGCAGAGGTGTTGTTGCTGGGCAGGGACGAGGCAGCGCTGGAGACAGTCTATGACACCATCGTATCTGAAAAACTGCCCACTCCTGGATTAATCCCCTTTGATTTGCGCCAAACGTCGGTTGACGCATACGACGCTTTGGCGAACGCGCTGACGGAGGGTGGCGTCACACTCGATGGCTTGCTCCACAATGCCAGCGTGCTGGGCGAGCGCCGTGCGCTGGCTCAAACCTCCCTCGAAAGCTGGCAGGAGGTGATGCAGGTCAACATTACGGCAACCTTCTTGATGACCCGTTCAGTCATGCCACTGCTTGAGGCTGCGCCTTCATCGTCCGTCGTGCTTACGAGCTCGGGGGTGGGTCGTCGCGGCAAGGCTTATTGGGGAGCCTACGCCGTATCCAAATTCGCGACGGAAGGTTTTATGGAGGTGCTGGCAGATGAACTCGCAGCTACCAGCCGAATCCGAGTCAACAGCCTGAACCCGGGAGCCGTGAACACAAAAATGCGCCGCGCCGCTTATCCCGGAGAGTCGCCAGATGCCAACCCGCTGCCGGAGGCTTTGGTAAATCAGTGGGTTTTTCTTTTAAGTGACGCCAGCGAGGGCATAAACGGCGAGGCGCTCAGTGCTCAGTAATGCTCAGCGGCGCGATTTTCTGGACCCTTTGGGTTGACCCTTATTGGAGAGCCGCTCACGTCTCTCTTGCTCTTTTTTGGTCACCGAAGCCGCCTCCTTGGGAGGCAAGCCAGCCATCTGATACACCACATCGACGTCGCGTTGCGACAGCTCCAGCCACTGGCCTTTTTTCAACTTTGAGGGCAGAAATACCTCTCCGTATCGCACTCTCTTGAGCCGGGAAACCGTTACCCCCTGAGATTCCCAGAGTCGTCTGACCTCTCGGTTCCTGCCTTCCATCAGCACCACATAGAAAAAGCGGTTAATGCCATCGCCACCGCCTTCCTGTACATCCGAGAAGCGCGCTGGACCATCGTCCAACTGCACACCCGCTTTGAGCCGTTCGATCATGGCTTCATCAACTCGCCCCATAACACGCACGAGATACTCTCTCTCGACAGCGTGAGATGGATGCATCAGTGCATTCGCAAGGGCCCCATCCGTAGTAAAGAGCAATACGCCAGAGGTATTAAAGTCGAGGCGCCCTACCGATATCCACCGGCCCTGTCGCAGTTTAGGCAGGCGCTCAAAAACCGTTTTGCGCCCCTCCGGATCACTCCGCGAGCAAACCTCTCTGACCGGCTTGTGATACAGCAATACACGCACGCCGGACAGGTTGGCCAGCGCCACGGCTTTATCGTCCACGCGAACCGCTTGACCGGTCTGAACGCGATCCCCAACCCTTGCTGGAACGCCGTCGACAGTAATCCGGCCCTGCTGAATCCACCGTTCGATTTCGCGCCGTGAACCCAAGCCAACATTGGCCAGCGCCTTGTGGATTTTCTCTCCAGCAGGTTCTGCGGGGCTCAATTCCGTCTCAGCCCGCTCGCTGACTCGTTTCGCCATCATTCAGCTCTTCTGATTCAACCGCATTCTCTGAACCCGTCCCCTCGCCCGGCTCCGCTCCACGCTCCTGATCCGCAGCGTTTTCCGACTCGGGAACGCTCGCATCCGGTAGCTCAAGCGCCAGCTCACCCGAGAGGTTGTCCAACTCCTTAATTTCCGCGAGAGGCGGCAACTGATCGAGAGATTTGAGATTGAAATAATCGAGAAACTGCCGTGTTGTGGCGTACATCGCAGGCCTACCCGGCACATCGCGATGTCCGACAACCCGCACCCACTCACGCTCAAGCAAGGTCTTCACGATGTTGGTGCTGACAGCAACCCCGCGAATCTCTTCTATCTCCCCCCGAGTGATGGGCTGTCTGTACGCAATCAAAGACAACGTCTCCATCAGCGCGCGCGAGTATCGAGCCGGCCGCTCCTGCCACAACTTCCCTACCCAGGTGGAGAGATGCTGACGCACCTGAAACCGATAACCCGATGCGACTTGAACCAACTCGTAACCCCGGCCCTCGCAACGCTCCCCAACGCGCTTCAGCGCTTCTCGCAACTCTTCATTGGAGGGTCGCTCGTTTTCCTCAAAGAGCAACGACATCCTCTGAACCGATAAAGGCTCTCCCGCTGCGAACAATGCACCCTCAAGGATCTGCACCAATTCCGCGTCCATGTTGACTCCACTCATTCTGTCTTTGCCTTGATATGAATCGGGCCGAAAGCTTCTGTTTGCACCAATTCGACCAGCGACTCTTTCATTAACTCCATCAGGGCCAAAAACGTCACGACGACCCCAAGGCGTCCTTCCTCCGGGCGAAACAATGAGATGAAGGGCACAAATCCACCCGCTTTGAGCGTCTCGAGCACCTGAGACATCCGCTCCCTCGTGGAGAGCGATTCCATCTGGATCTGATGGCTGGTGTACATCTCCGCGCGCCTGAGGACTTCTCCCAGCGCCATCAATATCTCTCTCATATCGACCTCCGGTAAAGGTCGCTCCAAGTGCAAATCGGGAGGGGCAGCAGAAGCCTGCCATAGCTCCCTCTCCAACCTCGGCAAGGTCTCGAGATCCTCGGCCGCCTTTTTGAACCGTTCGTATTCCTGCAATCGGCGAACCAAGTTCGCGCGGGGGTCCTCCTCCTCTTCTTCATTCTCGCTGGATCGGGGTAACAGCATTCTCGATTTAATCTCAGCGAGCATTGCCGCCATGAGGAGATACTCGGCCGCCAACTCAAACTGCATCGCATCCATAAGCTCTACATAACGCATGTATTGCTCGGTGATTTGCGCGACATCAATATCCAGAATATCGAGGTTTTGGCGCCGAATAAGATACAAAAGCAGGTCCAAAGGTCCTTCAAAGGCTTCGAGAAACACCTCGAGGGCCTGAGGGGGAATATAGAGATCCTTCGGCAACTCGGTCACCGCCTCACCGCGAACCATCGCGAATGGCATTTCGGCTTGTTCCGGATGCGGAGAGGCGGAGTCAGGGTTGACTAGAGTGGGTCCCTGCGGATTTCCCTCGATCAGGGTGGTCGAATTTTCAGGGGACTGATTCACCGCCAAAGTATACCCTCAGCCTGCCTCAAAGTCGCTCAGATCACCCAGGCCGCGCCTCAAAACCACGGGTTCCGATCCGGTCAAATCAACGACCGATGTCGGTTCCAGGCCGCAGAAGCCCCCGTCGATTACCAAATCCACTTCGTGTTCCAGGTACTCGCGAATGTCATAGGGATCAGTCAGTGGAAATTCGTCTCCGGGCATCTGCAACGTCACGCTCATGAGCGGCTCGTCTAAAGCGTTCAGCAGGGCGAGCGGCACTGCATGATTGGGCACACGCAAACCAATCGTCTTTCGCTTGGGCTGCACCAATCGACGAGGCACGTCGCGGGTTGCCTCAAGTATGAAAGTAAATGGACCGGGAGTATTGTGCCTGAGCAGTCGATATACCGGATTATCGACTCTGGCATAGTTACCCAGTTCAGAGAGATCACGGCACATGAGTGTGAAGTTGTGATCATCACGCAACTGACGAATTCTCCTGATCCGCTCGACGGCCTTCTTTTCACCGAGCTGGCAACCCAATGCGTAAGCTGAGTCAGTGGGATACGCCACTACGCCGCCACGCTGAATGATCGCTACCGCCTGTTGAATCAACCGTGATTGCGGATTCTCGGGGTGCACTGCAAAAAATTGGCTCACGGTATTTTGCACCCCTCGATGACCGGCCGCTCGCACGCATCCCAGCGCGCCTGTGCGACAGATCGCTTTTGATCGAGCCTCATCATCACCGTATTCAGCACCATGCCTCCCACACCCCGCACCCGGCAGGAATATGCCGTATATCAATTCCCAAAGCCGGCCCGTGAGGCGAATCGCGGTGAAAATCCGAGCCCACGGAAATCTGAAAATCATGCTCCTCAACCAGGCGCCATAATTGCTTCAGTTCTGCCGCCTGAGGGCGTCCATTAATCACTTCAAGAGCCGTCCCGCCAGCCTCGCCGAAGTCGCGGCACAGCGCGCGCAAACGGGTCGCCGTCATCTTGTAATGCATCGGATGCGCCAGCACCGCGACTCCCCCCGCCCCGGTGATCGCCGCGACGGTCTCATCGAGAGACGGCCATAACACCGATATATCGCCGGGCTTGCCCCTGCCAAGATAGCGCTTGAACGCTTCGGCTTCGCTGTCTACATGGCCAGCCAACACCATCCACCGAGCAAAATGGGGGCGGCCTATTTGCGCGCCTTCCGCAACCGCCCGCGCACCGCTCAACGCGTTTGCCATACCCGCACGCTCCAACTTCTGGGCGATTCGATTCGCCCGCTCCGCTCTCGCCTCATTTAATCGGTGCAGATGCTCTTCGATCGCCGGGGCTGTGACGTCCAGGTTAAGCCCCACGACATGAATTCCCACGCGGCCCCACTGACTCGATAATTCCACTCCGCTGATGAGCTGTAATCCTGGATACTCAACGTCTTTCACGCTCAGGTAACCGGCCATGGTGTCATGGTCGGTCAAGGCCAAACAGCGAAGTCCCTGCTGTGCCGCCCGGGCCAGCACCTCGGACGCACTGAGCGCGCCATCGGAGGCGTTGCTATGTATGTGGAAGTCAATCAAGGCAATCTCTACACTAGGCGCGGGTCAGGTGGGGCACCTAGCGCATGGGTCCAGTCAAGGCGCAGATTGTCTACCATAGCGATGACGATAGCGAGCGCAGGCGAACGGGAAGCTGAAACTTCATGAAGCAATTCCTTGAATTTCTCCCTCTGGTGCTGTTTTTTGGCGCGTACCAGATGAACGGCGAGACCATTTCAGTGGGGGAATGGCTCTACGCATTTGATGGAATCTACAGTGCGACCGCCGTTTTGATGTTCAGCAGCGTTGCAGTGCTGTTCGTCGCGTTTGTATTGGAGAGGCGGCTCGACAAGCGTCTGATGTGGATGACCGTCGCCATCTTGGTGTTCGGCGCAGCAACTCTGATTTTTCGCGACCAGCGGTTTATACAGTGGAAACCCACCGTGTTTAATTGGGTGTTGGCCCTCGTTTTTCTTGCTTCTCAGTTTGTTGGCGACAAAAACCTTTTGCAGCGGTTTCTGGGTCAGCAACTTGTCTTGCCAAGAGCAGTCTGGGGTCGGCTCAATCTCCTGTATGTTGCACATTTTAGTGTGGTAGGCGCTTTGAATCTTTTCGTGGCCTATCGTTACGAGGAGGCTTTCTGGGTGTCCTATAAACTTTACTCCAGCCTAGGGTTCACCATTGCCCTCATGGCGTTGACGGTGCTGTTGCTGTTTCCCCACCTAAAGAATCAGATCCCAAACAGTGACACAGAAGACCCGATGCGGGGTGAATTGTGAAGCGGCCAAGTCACTGTGCACAATGGGTGCTGACAAACACATTGGTTGCGTTGCTGTCTCTTAATGTCCCCGAGGGCTTGACGCAGGAAACGCAGTACATCAGCGATACAATATTGGTGCCGGTGCGCGAGGGCGCAGGTCCTGATGAAATCATCATTAATCGAGGTTTGCCCTCAGGCACTTTGGTGCTCGTGTTTCAGCAATCCGAAGATGGCGAGTGGACGGAGATAGAAACCCGGGCAGGTACCCGCGGCTGGATTCGCTCGAAATATCTGCAAATAGATCCCCCGGCGGCACTGCTGATGACCGATATTCAGGTTGAACTGGCGCAAGTTCAGGCCGAGCGCGACCGACTGCTTAACCAACTGAATGCCCGATCATCCGAAGCTGATGAAGCGGACGGGACTATCTCAGAACTCAACGCAGTGATAGAGAGCACGCGTGCAGAACTGACCGAAATCAAGCGCGTCTCTTCAGCGACCATAGAACTGGACCTGATGAACCAACAGTTAGTCGCAGAGCTTGAATCGGAACGCTCTGAATCTGACTTGTTGCGCCTGGAAAATGTCCGCTTGCGCGAACGAATCGCAAACAATCAAATTCTGGATGGTGCGCTGGCCGTGCTGCTTGGCGTGCTCTTGGCACTCATTGCACCGCGCCTGTGGCCGTCCAAAAAACGATCGGACGGTTGGACGTGAACATAAGGAAGGAGAATGTTGATATGGCGCTTCCCAATTGCAGACAGGGGACCCATTCCAGGCAAGGGGCTTACTTTACGATGATGATGGCTCTGGCTCTCATGCTGAGTGTGCTGACAGCAGGGGCAGCAGAGGAGCAGGCTCCAAACCCTCGCGTCCTGATGAAGACCAGTGACGGCGACATCACCATAGAACTTTTCGCAGACAAGGCCCCTGTCACTGTTCAAAACTTTCTGCAATACGCAGAAGACGGCTATTACGACGGTACGGTTTTTCATCGCGTTATCAGTAACTTTATGATTCAGGGGGGAGGCTTCACCGCGGCGCTCGAAGAAAAACCCACCCGGGAACCCATCATCAATGAATCGCGCAATAAGCTGCACAACACTCGCGGGACGCTGGCAATGGCCAGGACCAGCGATCCCGACTCAGCAACGGCGCAGTTCTTCATCAATCAACGAAGCAACCTTCGACTGGACTGGTCGCCGGGAAAAGACGGTTACGCAGTGTTTGGCGAGGTGATTGATGGGATGCAAGTCGTAGATATTATTGCTCTATCTGATACCGGTTCGGCGCAGGCGCTAACCACGCGTGGGCCAGCCGTTTTTCAAGATGTGCCCGTCAAACCGGTGGTCATTCTTTCTGTGAGTCGCCTGTCGCCGTGACGCAGCTCAGTGTCAATCTGAACAAGATTGCGCTCATCCGAAATTCCAGGGATACCCGACACCCGGATCCCTGCGAGTTTGCTTTGGAGGTGCTGCATGCCGGGGCCGCGGGTATTACAGTGCATCCGCGCCCCGACCAGCGGCATATCAGGGCTGAAGACTGCTATCGACTGAGTGACATAGGCACCCTCCAGTCGGGGGGTAAAAACCCCATTGAACTGAATATTGAAGGCAACCCTTTTGCAGGGCGCGAATCGTCAGGTCGGCAAGGAGTCGGTGACTATCCGGGCTTTATGTCTCTGGTGGAGGCGATTCGTCCTGCGCAGGTCACCCTAGTTCCCGATAGCGCGGATCAACTCACTTCTGACCACGGCTTTGATATTGAACAGGAAGGAGATCGCCTACTACCGATCATTGAGGAAATTAAGGGTTGGGGCTGTCGGGTCAGCCTGTTTATGGATCCCCTGCCCTCACAGATCGAGCGTCTCGCGGGGCTGGGAGCGGACCGCATTGAACTGTATACCGAGACCTACGCTAAAGCGCACGCCGATGGTGATTACGGCTCGGTGTTAGCACAATTTCAAGAAGCCGCGGCTGTAGCACGCGACATAGGTCTCGGCGTCAATGCCGGACACGACCTGAATCTCGAAAACCTGAAAGACTTCAACATCCCTGATCTGTTGGAGGTGTCCATAGGCCATGCGTTCACTATCGACGCGCTACGCTACGGCATTCACGACGCCACCCGAAGATATGTCGAAGCACTCAGCTCACTTTGAGATGGCGCACAAAGAAGACGAGGTGGGCCTCGAAACGGGAGAGTTACCACCCTACCTTGTTCCGCATTCGCAAGAACCGATCAAGCTGCTCTATCGGGACAGCCAACTGCTCATCGTCGACAAACCTACGCTATTGCTGAGTGTGCCAGGGCGTCACCCAAAGAATCGTGATTGTCTCCTCGCTCGACTGAACCACCAATACCCTGGCGTGAACGCTGTACATCGGTTGGATCTTGATACCTCCGGCGTGATGGTTGTCCCCAGGTGCCGACACGCGTTGTCTAGCCTTGCACGCCAATTTCAATCTAGACAGATCGATAAGGTATACGTTGCGCGGGTGGCGGGCTGCGTCTCCGATGACCGGGGTGAAGTTGATTTGCCTCTCACGGCCGATTGGCCCAATCGACCGAAGCAGAAAGTCTGCCTGGATTCGGGCAAGCCTGCGCTCACCAGATGGCAAGTGCTCAGCAGGGACAGCCAAAGCTCTTTGCTGCAACTGCGTCCGATAACCGGGCGCTCGCATCAGTTGCGGATTCATATGAAGGAAATGGGGCATCCCATTCTCGGTTGCGACTTCTACGCACCCCTCTCCGTTCTGAATGCCGCCCCAAGGCTGCTGCTACACGCTGTACAAATCCGTTTCAGACATCCTATCTCGGGGCACTATCTCACCGCTTACTCTTCACCACCCGCAGTCTTCGACTACCGTTGAGCGGCTATTCCGTCCCTTTGCTTCGATGCATTACCATGCGCGCTGTTGTTGTACGGAGCACAGCGTGGTTTCTCTTGATCAGGCGGGCCTGGAAAAGGTCATCGTAGCCAAGCCAAACCATTCCGCGACATGGCATCAAAACCTGTGGCTACTGGTGGCATTGGCTATTCCCTCTCTGGGAGCAGGAGTCGGTTTTGCGCTGCTTGGCGCCTGGCCTATCCTGCCTTTGGCCGGGCTTGAACTAGCGGCGCTGGGTAGCGCACTGTACTGGGTCAACTGGAAGTTAGAGTATCGGCATGTGATTCGATTTACTGATGAACTCATTACGGTCGATAAAGGTTATTTTGTGCCGAAACGGCGCTGGCGCTTCAGTCGCAATGAGTCCGCACTCCGTGTGATCCCGGAAAGTCATCACTGGCAGGGGCCGGAGCTGTCTGTGCACGATAGACTTTCGGAAACGCGCATTGGCGACTTCCTCAACCGGGAGGAAACCCTCGAATTGCTGAGTCTGCTGCGCCAAGAGTTGCGTATTGGCACACACAGTCGCGACTCTTCACTACAGGCCTGACACCATGACACGTCAAGAGACACTTGCCACGGATGGCGAGAAAGTAGGATTTATTTCACTGGGGTGCCCAAAAGCCCTGGTGGATTCTGAGCGCATACTGACTCAGTTACGTATCGAGGGCTATCAGATCACCCCTCATTATGAAGACGCGGGCGTCGTCATCGTGAACACCTGTGGCTTCATAGACGCCGCCAAGGAGGAGAGCCTCGAGGCAATTGGCGAGGCGATCAGAGAGAACGGTCGAGTACTGGTCACCGGATGCATGGGGCGGGGTGAAGACGCGGAACGCATTCGAGCCCGTCACCCGAAGGTACTGGGGATCAGTGGGCCTGCAGCCTATGAAGAAGTGCTGGGCACTGTCCGCGAGGTGTTACCGTTGCGGCACATACCCAATCCACTTGTGGATTTAGTCCCCGCTCAGGGCATCAAGCTCACCCCTCGACATTACGCCTATCTCAAGATCAGCGAGGGCTGCAACCATCGCTGTCGCTTTTGCATCATCCCCAGCATTCGTGGCGATCTAGTGAGTCGTCCCATCGGCGAGATCATGGAGGAAGCTGAAGGTCTTGCCCGAGCTGGCGTGAGAGAACTTTTGGTGGTTTCCCAAGACACGAGCGCCTATGGCGTGGATCTGAAGTATCGAACAGACTTCTGGCAAGGGCGGCCTCTCAAGAGTAATTTGGAAAATCTGGCATCCGCGCTGGGGGAGTTAGGAATCTGGATTCGTTTGCACTATGTTTACCCCTACCCACATGTCGATACGCTTATTCCCATGATGGCAGCGGGAAAACTCCTCCCATATATCGACATGCCCCTCCAACACGGTGCGCCCAGTGTTCTGGCGCGCATGAAAAGACCCGCCGCCACGGAAAAAACGCTCGATCGAATTGCCCAATGGCGAGACCAATGCCCTGAATTAACCATCCGTTCCACTTTCATCGTGGGCTACCCTGGCGAAACCGAAGCAGAATTCGAAGCGCTGCTGGGTTTTATCGACGCAGCGCAGCTCGACCGCGTGGGCTGCTTTCAGTACTCGGCGGTAGAGGGAGCGGCGGCCAATGAGCTGCCCAACCCGGTTCCCGAGGCAATCAAGCAGGCGCGCTGGGAGCAGTTTATGGCGCTGCAGCAGGAAATAAGCGCCCGCAAGTTACGGCAGAAAGTGGGCACTACTCAGAGCATCCTCATCGATACAGTGACAGAGGATGGCTCGATTGGCAGGACCCGCGCAGATGCGCCAGAAATAGACGGTGTGGTCCACTTGCCAGGTATCACCGAATTCCGACCTGGCGATCTGGTCGAGGCAGAAATCACATCGGCCGACGACTACGACCTCTGGGTGTCATGAGGCTCATCGCAAGGCGATGAACATTATCCTCCTCGAATCGAGCGACTGGCTGGATAAAGAGATCGTCAGACTGACTGACCGACGACTGCGGCATCTGACTCAGGTGCTGAAGGCGCAGCCCGGCGATTTTCTGCGCGTTGGTGCATTACATGGTATGCGGGGTCGAGGCGAGGTGCTTAGCATGGATGAGCGCGAGGCACATTTGCGCGTCACGCTAGACCAGCCAGCACCTGAGCGCCATCCATGCAATATTGTGCTGTCGCTCCCGCGTCCCAAAATGCTACGACGCATCCTTCGCACCGCGGCAGAAATGGGTGTCGCTGAGCTTCATTTGATTCACAGCGCGCGCGTCGAAAAGAGCTTTTGGCAGAGTCCGCTGCTGGCGCCCGACCAAATCAACGCAAGTCTGTGTGCGGGCCTCGAGCGGGCTGGCGACACCCATCCACCAAGCGTCCATCTTCACAAACGATTTCGGCCGTTTGTCGAGGATCAGTTACCCGCACTAATGAACAAGCGCCCCTGCTGGATTGCGCACCCAGGCGCGGCTGCGAGCTTGTCCGCACAGCGTGGAATCGGAATGGTGATGTTGGGTCCAGAGGGCGGATTCATACCGTTTGAGGTCGAGCTCGCCCGTTCAGTGGGGGCACTACCCGTCAATTTGGGCGAGCGGACCTTAAGCGTCGATACGGCAGTGACCTGCGCATTGAGTCAGACGGCTGCGTATGAAGCAAACTAACTAAGCCCCTGTTCCCAGCGAACAGGACACACCTGTGCCTCCCATACCACAATAACCCGCCGGGTTTTTATGAAGGTATTGCTGGTGATAGTCCTCGGCAAAATAGAATTCCGGGGCGGGTAATATTTCGGTAGTGATGGCGCCGTATCCAGCATCCGAGAGACGGAGCTGAAAATCCTTCAGGCTGGACTCAGCAGCCATGCGCTGAGCCTCGTCGTAGTAGTAAATGCCAGAGCGATACTGCGTACCCATATCGTTGCCCTGCCTCATCCCCTGCGTCGGATCATGATTTTCCCAAAACGTCTTTAGCAGGGTTTCGTAATCAAGCGTGGCCGGGTCGTAAACCACCCTGACCACCTCGTTGTGGCCCGTCAGACCAGTACAAACCTCTTGATATGTTGGATTCGGAGTCAGGCCGGCGGCATACCCTACCGCCGTCGTTGTCACGCCGGGTAACTGCCAGAAAAGTCGCTCGACCCCCCAGAAACACCCCATGCCGAACAGCCCCTCCCGCAGGTTTTCAGCATAGGGCGGCGCGAGGGGGGTATCCAAAACCGCGTGCCGACCAGCGATCAGCATGGGCTCGCTCCGACCCGGGAGCGCGGTAGCCGCGTCGGGGATTGGCTGGTACCGACGGCCTTCCGTCCAATTCATCGTAACTCCCTCCAAAAATGGGCAATTTGACGCGTCACCGCGCGTTTTTGTCAAAGTTTCGCCTTTTTGCCATAATACGCGGCTATTTTGATGACTGACAGTAAAAGCCGCCGGGGACATGAGGTTGCGCCAACAGCAACCGCCCAAGAAGAGAATCTGCTTGAGCAGATGGCGGGGGAGGAAAAATGAACCAGAATAAACGTGCTACTTTTAACGCAGGCGATTTTTCAAGCCGCAAATTGATGGACATCGTAACGAGCGAGCAAGACGGTAGCAGGCTCACTCTTGATCAGGAGGCCCTTGACGCGGTGGTCTCCGAACTCGCAAGCAGAAGGCACTACCTTCGAGAGTTGCGCGACCGCGGTTTACTCGCGCCCCGCGCGTCCTAGGCTGCTCCAATTCCACGCGATCTCGACCGCCCTCGCTCGGGCAATGTCGCCTCATTCCTTCAGACAGCGCGGGCTATCCAAACTGTCACCCAACGCCAAGCGAGACTGATTTTCGCGTTAGACGCTACCGCCAGTAGAGAACCCACTTGGGAGCGGGCGCGATCATTACATCAAGAGCTCTTCAGTGCGGCAGCGGACGCAACCTCATTGGCAGTCCAGTTGTGTTATTACCGCGGCTTGGGGGATTTCAGAACTTCGGAATGGCTGACAGCGCCTGCGGCCTTACTGGACCGAATGAGTGGCGTTAGCTGTGAAGCGGGCACTACGCAGATTGGTCGCGTTATCAGCCATGCGCTTGGGGCCGGCTCGCCTTCGCACCCGATCAGGGCGCTGGTATTTGTGGGGGATGCTTGTGAGGAATCGACAGACACCCTTTTGTCGCTGGCGGGTCAATGTGGCCTGAAGAAGATCCCGCTATTCCTCTTTCAAGAGGGCAACGATCACAATACTCGCGCAGTCTTTATGCGTATGGCGCAACTCAGTGGTGGCGCCAGCATCCCGTTCGATGCCACCAGTGCCCAGACATTGCGCCAGCTGTTAGGCGCTGTCGCTCGCTTCGCCAGAGGCGGAATCAGGGCGTTACAACAGTCTGGCAAAACGGGCGATCGATTATTACTCGCGCAACTTGAAAAGGGGCCATAGGTCGCTGACAAAAGCGATATCATAAACGGCCTCAGAAATTCATCACAGGAGTCGTAGCTACCGTGCCCAGAATGATTGTGCTCATTGCCATAGCCATCACGCTCGCGGTGCTGGTACGACGGGCCCAAGGGCTTCCGCCGCATAAGCGACGTGGAGCTTACCTGCAAATCATCCTTGGCTCTGCCGTGGTCGGCGTAATCATTTTGACACTCATGGGCAAAATGCACTGGATCGGTGCCGCACTGACCGGCTTACTGGTGTTGGCAAGGCAAACCTTGCCACTGCTCATCCGTCTACTCCCGGTTCTGGGTAGCCTCCGCGGTCAAAGCACCAGTGCCCAAGGCAAGCAATCCGAAGTCTGCTCACAGATCCTGAAAATGTCTCTGGACCACGACACCGGTAGGCTAAGCGGCGTTGTGCTGGAGGGGCCCTACAAGGATTGGTTGCTGGATGAGCTCAACCGCGAGCAATTGGAAGAACTGATGGCGCATTGCCAGAGAGAGGACGCTGATTCGGTTCAGCTGTTAGCCAGTTACTTGGAACAGCGTTTCCCCGATGAAACCGATCAGACGGGTCAGGCGGGGCAACGGTCTGGCCAACCCTCGGCTGGCCTCAGCCGAACAGAAGCGCTCGCGATACTGGGACTTAATGACCAAGCTGATCGCAACGAGATCATCTCGGCTCATCGCACGCTGATCCAGAAATTACATCCTGACCGGGGCGGCAACGATTATCTGGCTGCAAAAATCAACGAAGCCAAGGACTATTTGCTCAGTACAAGCGAGTAATTTTTCCGGGTCGCTACAAGCGCCCGCGCCACCGTGCACATCACAGGGAGATTCAACAAATATGAGCGGTATGTTTGTGGTCCGTAACCAGCTGGGCCATTACTGGAGTAAATCCGGGAGCTGGGTTTCCGGCAGTCGCGCAGCACTGGTCGCCTGCTGGGAACATCGCGATGAGGCGGTGAACACACTGTTCGAATTAGGCTCTAAAGACACAGATTTACGTGGCGAAGTCGTCGTGGCACAAAGCGAAGGCACGCAACTCAAGCATCTTGAGATCAGCGAACACCCGGTGCCTGAAATAGCGGAGGAGCCTGCACTTGAAACTGATCAAGATGACCCCACACATTAGACAGTCTACATGCTTACATTGGGAGCACCCGCAATGAGAATTCTCTTGTTCTTGGCAACTAACTTGGCCGTGCTCCTGTTGGTGAGCGTGATTTTCAATCTGCTTGGTCTCCAAGGCATTCTGGCCAGCAACGGAGTCGATCTCAATTTAGGTAGCCTGCTGGTCTTCTGTGGTCTGTTCGGTATGAGTGGATCCTTCATCTCACTGCTGATCTCCAAGTTCATGGCAAAGCGTGGCACGGGCACCCAAATCATCGAGAATCCGCGAAATCGCGACGAACAGTGGCTGCTCGATACAGTTCGCGCTTTGGCTGACGACGCAGGTATTGGTATGCCCGAGGTGGGCGTCTTCCCATCGGAGGCTGCCAACGCTTTTGCCACCGGCTGGAATCGCAATAACGCGCTAGTGGCCGTCAGCACGGGGCTGATGAGGCGCTTCGATGAACGAGAAGTCCGGGCGGTGCTCGCTCATGAAATAGGCCATGTAGCGAACGGCGATATGATTACACTGACTCTGGTGCAGGGTGTGGTGAACACTTTCGTCATGTTTTTTGCTCGAATCATTGGCCACACCGTTGATCGCGTCGTTTTCAAGACTGAGCGGGGATATGGTATCGGTTATTACATCGTCACCATTGTTGCCGAAATATTGCTGGGCATTCTGGCAAGCATGGTTGTGATGTGGTTCTCACGCTATAGAGAATACCGAGCTGACGCCGCTGGAGCACAGCTAGCGGGGAGCGCGAGCATGATTGCGGCGTTGCAACGTTTGAAAGCAGAGCAGGGTCTTCCCACGGATCTGCCGGGAGAGTTGACCGCCTTTGGCATTCGCGCGGGCGCCGGATCCGGCCTCGCGAATCTGCTACGTTCGCATCCCCCACTTGACGACCGTATTATGGCGCTCCAAAACCCATGATGCGGCACAAGTATTGGGGCGTTTTTTCAGTAGCGCTTTGGCTGCAGGTCAGCAGCGTATGCCTCGCCGCTACCAATACCCCTGACTATCTGAGCTTCTCCACAGAAGATGAAGCCAACACTACCGAAGTGTTTCAGAGAGCTAGTCCAGCGGTCGTCTTTGTAACCTCGAGCGAACTCCGCCGTCAGCGTTTTACCCGCAACGTCATGGAAATCCCACGCGGTGCGGGTTCAGGGTTTATCTGGGATGCGGAGTCAGGATTAGTCGTCACCAATTTCCACGTGGTGGCTGGCGCCGACAGGCTCGCCATAACGCTCGAGGACGAGCAATCTTTCCAAGCAGAAGTAGTCGGTTTGGCTCCTGAAAGAGATCTAGCCGTACTCAGAATGATTGATCCGCCGCGAGATTTAACAGAATTGCCCATAGGCAATTCGTCTGAGTTATCAGTGGGCCGAAAGGTAATGGCCATAGGGAACCCTTTCGGCCTAGATACGACTTTAACAGTGGGCGTAGTCAGTGCGCTGGATCGTGAAATTCAGTCGCCGAGTAACAGAACTATCAGAGGTGTTATCCAGACTGATGCCGCTATTAACCCGGGTAATTCTGGTGGCCCCCTGCTGAACTCGCTGGGACAACTGGTGGGAGTCAACACTGCGATCTACTCTCCGAGTGGTGGCAGTGCCGGTATTGGCTTTGCGATTCCCGTGAACACTGTGACCGAAGTGGTCCCGCAGCTGATCGCATTTGGGAAAATCATGCGGCCTGTACTGGGTGTGGAATTAGCATCCGACCGCTGGCTGCGACGCTATCGCGTTGAGGGAGTCCCCATAGTCAGAACATACCGAGGATTCCCCGCTGAGAATGCAGGCATGGTGGGAGCGCGTCGCGGGGCGAGAGGTGAGATCATTTTGGGTGACGTCATCACCCAAATAGACGGTGAGCGAGTCGCCAACAACGACGAGTTCCTTTCTGCGATGGAGAAACATCAGGTGGGAGACACGATCGACATCGTCACGACTCGCGACGGCGAGGAGAAACGCTTTACGGTCGAGCTCTCTGAAACCCAGTAGTCCAGTCTATTTCTGGGCGGTCTGAGGCCAACTTTCCGGGTCCAGATCTGCTTCCGGCAACAGATCTCGACTGAAAGCCGGCGCATCGCCAAGGTGCAGTTGTTGCTCGAAATGCTCCAGCAGCGCCATCCCAACGGGATACAACGCCCACAGTGCCAGCAGGTTGGTCAGCGCAAGGAGTGCCATCGTCAGATCGGCGAAACCAAATACGGTTCCCAAATCCTGAACCGAAGCCCAGGCAATCATCGCCAGCACACTGACTCTAAAGAAAAAAACAGCACGGGGGCCGAGCCGCTCGAAGTAGGCGATGCTGTTCTCTCCGAGGAAGCTGTTATAGGCAATGGTCGTGGTGGCAAATAGCACCAGCGCCACACTGACCATCGTCTCGCCGAATGGGCCAAGGTGCTCCGCAACTGCCATTTGAGTGAGTGCCACGCCCGGCACTTCCTGACCTGGCGCGCCATACACCGACGACATCAATATCATGAGCGCCGTAGCGGTACACAAAATAATAGTATCAATGAACACACTCAGAGACTGCACCAGGCCCTGAGATATCGGATGCGGCACATCCGCCGCAGCCGCGACATTGGGAACCGTTCCCAGCCCCGCCTCATTTGAGAACAAGCCTCGCCGCGCCCCTTGCGCAATCGCTGCGGCGATGCCCCCTCCAACCGCCTGCTCGAGACCAAACGCGGAGGCAAAGATAAGATGTAGAGCATCCGGGATATCTGCGAAGTTCATCGAGAGGACAACAAGCGTAAGGAGCAGGTAGCCAACGACCATCAGTGGCACAATGATTTCTGAAACCAGCGCTAGGCGCCGCATGCCCCCGAAAAGAATGAAGGCCATAACAGCAGTCATCACGATCCCACTGATCATCGGAGGGATGTCGAATGCTGACTCGATCGATGCCGTCACCACATAAGACTGCACCGCGTTAAAACCAAAACCAATGGTGACCAACAATAGAACGCTGTAGATTACTGGCAGCGTTCGCCAGCCCAGCCCATATCGCATGACATAGGCAGGTCCCCCACGGAAAACCTCTCGTCCATGACGGCGTTTGTAGAGTTGCGCCAGCGCACATTCAAACAAACTGGTGGCCATACCCAGCAAGGCGATCAGCCACATCCAAAACAATGCACCGGGGCCACCGAGGGTGATGGCCACGGCTACTCCAGCGATATTGCCTCCGCCCACGCGACCGGCAACACTCACCGCCAACGCTTGGAAACTAGAGATACCCTTTTCAGAGCTCCGCCACTCGATATGCGAGAGAACAGATAACGCTCGCCGAAATAGCCTTATCTGCACCCCTTTGGAACCCACGGTATACCGCGCTCCTACAATCAGGAGTGCGGCGATCAGTACGTACGACCAGAGCCAGTCGGTAATGGTCAGTAACACCGCTTTACACCAGACCGGTAATCAAGATCACTGCAACGGCGGGCACAACGATGAAGCGGGTGAGCACTCGCCAGAGCCCATACCAACGCGCATCGTCGACAAGCTCGTCAGCGCTGTGATCTTTGTGCATGAACCAGCCGGTGAAAAGCGCAACCAGCAATCCGGCCAAGGGCAAAAATAGCTTGTCATAAAGCGCCTCGGTCAGCTCGTTGAAGTTCATACCAAGCAACCGGTAGTCCTCCCATACGTTATAGCTCAGCACAGATATCACGCTGAGACTGGTGACTGAGCCGACCACCAATATCGTGCTCATTTGACGCGAAACATTGAGCTTCTCTTTGGTCCAGCTTGTGACGCTCTCTAACAAGCCAACCATCGAAGTCACACCTGCAACAGTCAGCATCACAAAAAACAGAATCGCAAAGACATCACCGCCAGGCATTTGTGCGAAAGCAACAGGCAGAGTCTGAAAAATAAGGCCGGGACCGGATGCCATGTCGAGCCCAAAGTGGAAGACAGCTGGAAAGACAACAAAACCAGCGAGAAGCGCAATCAGTGTATCCGCAAGAACGATAGTTCCCGCGCCGCGGGCGATAGAAAAATCCTTTGGCAAATAAGCGCCATAGGTCATCATGCCGCCCATTCCCACGCCAATGGAAAAGAAAGCCTGACCCACCGCAGCAAGAAACGTGGCGCCGTTCACTTTGCTGAAATCGGGGGTGAACAGCCACTCTAGGGTTTCAAAGAAACCACCCGCGAAAAAGTTATAGATACTCAGGCCCACAAGCAGTGAGAACATCAGCGGCATCATGATGGTGACGGCCCGCTCAATACCCGATGTCACCCCAGCAAAAATAATGCCGCCCACGAGCAGATTGCCAACCACGGTCCAGATGACCATGGCCTGATTATCGGCCAGAAGTCCCGAAAAAGTGGTCTCTGCTACGACAGCATCAAAGCCAGAAAAGCTCGTAAACACGGCACGTGCCAGGTACCACAGCACCCAACCCACCACTACCGCATAAGTAATGGCAATCGTATAAGCGGTCAGCACACCCAGCCCACCCACAACCTTCCATCGTTCGCTGAGCCCAGACTCCCGCGCTACGGCTGCCATAGAAGTGGGCGGGCTTGCGCCGCCGCGCCTACCGACCAAAAATTCTGCCATCAGACAGGGAATGCCAATCCCGATCGCACACAAAAGGTAGATCACAACGAAGGCACTGCCGCCATTCTCGCCGGTCACGTAGGGAAACCGCCAAATATTGCCAAGTCCCACTGCAAAACCCACTGACGCCATCACAAAAGCGAAGCGGCTCGACCAGACTGCATTTCCCGAAGCAACCATTTACCGACCTCCTGATCAGATCATTCCCGAGGAGGAACCCCGATACATTCAGGGCACTTCCTCGACACCCCCACACTACGTAACGCCCAATCCTATGGCAATCTCACAGCTGACCCTGCAAGAAGATCTCGAATCCATCCGCCGTGGGACTGGCCAGCATCGTCACCGCGCGGCGAAAAGATTCATCCCGGGCCACAGGCCCCGTGGCACGCAGCGCCACCTGATATGAATCGGGGGACAGCATCACTGTACCCTCCAGCACCAGCGCGCCTTCGGACGTTGTTACCTCACCCCTTATACCCGAACCCGCTTTGTCCGAGTCCAAGCTGATGTGATAGGTACCCAACGGGAGGTTGCCACCGCGAGCGGTCCACACGGCATCGCTCAGGAATGCGGCGCCCAACACGCTAACAACACGCGCATTGGCAACCTCCAAATGAGCAAAATTACCCGATGCCGTCCCGCCCAGATATAATGGAAAAAACAGACGAAAAATCTCCGCATCGATGCTCACTTGAGTATCGCGCAGCATCCACTTTCCTGTGGCCGTCGGGCCCAATCGAGTTTTCAGCTTTTGCTCTGCCCATGTTGCCGAGAGGAAAACGGGAGTACTCCAAAAGAGTCGCCAGGGCCGAATCTGCCAATCCAGACGGCC
The DNA here is from genome assembly GCA_038106565.1 of Halieaceae bacterium. Classification (GTDB taxonomy): domain Bacteria; phylum Pseudomonadota; class Gammaproteobacteria; order Pseudomonadales; family Halieaceae; genus Luminiphilus. Next base: position 17,944 of record JAYOEE010000011.1, on the reverse strand, counting down.
CAACATCAATGGCTTGCCATCGATCGTTACCCAAGCCCGGGCTGCCTCACCCGCCCAAACGGTGCCCGTGAGCCCTGAAACGGTCAGATTCTCCGGAGCAAGCCATGCGAGCGTTCGGGCAGGAACCTGATATATCAACAGGAGCAAAAATAGTGCTATCGAAACACCACGGTATCGCCGAGCCAACCAATGCATCAATCAGGCTCCTGAGATACGGAGCGTGGCATTCACGCCACCACGGTCACCCGCGCTGCTGATGGAGGCGTCCAATACCGTGAGTCCCGATACTCCCTCTACCTGCTCAAGAAATCTGAGCAGCGCGTCAAAATCAGCCCCTTCAAAGCGAATTTGTACCTCGCCCCGTGAATTAGGCTGCAAACGCTTTACCGCCAGGCCACTTGCCTCACTCGCTTGATTTAATGTGCGGGTAAGATTCACCTTGGCACTGCCGCCTTCGCGCAGCGCCGCCAGTTGCTCTACTTTGACGTCGATCCGATTGAGCTGAAGCGCGAGCGCGTCGTTGCGTTCTAAAAGGTGGGCCCGCCGCCCATCCAGCTCGATAAAAATCAGTTGTACAAAAGCCCACAATCCCAGCGCCGCCACCAGACCGAGCACCGCCATTTGATCTCGGCGGGTGAGTGATTCAAACCACGAGCGCACGCTAAATCTCCACTCTCAGTCGAGCCGCCACACGGTTGTTACGAGCGCTGGAATTCTCAAGTTCCGCTCGCAACGATCGTTTTCCAAGCTGCTCACGAACCTGCTCGACTGACTGGAAATCGGGCGCGGACAGATTGATCCGTAAATCGCGACCACCGCTGTAATTCACCGACATCAAGGTGATTCCCTCGATCAAAGCCATAGCGCCCAGCATGTCCACTAGCACGGGCGTGAAGGCACGAGTCTGCGTTCCGGCGCCAAATTCAGCCAATTGTCGATCGAGTTGCTTCTCAACATCGACCACCGCGCCCTTTGGATTGACCCGCCTGTAACTTGTTTGAATCGCCTGGCGAAGCTGCACATTCTCGGTCTTGAGCATTTGGTAATCAGCCAAAGAAAGCCCTGTCTTAAGCATTAGCGCCGCTCCCAGCGCAATCGCTACACGTCGCCAGACATTCCACCACCGCTGCAATGGCAGACGCGGCATAAACGGCCCCTGCCGCAGATCCGGCCCTGCCGGCCTGTCATCCGACAGCAACAATGCCTCCGACAACCCGCCCTGACGCCATTGAACGCGATCGTAAAGCTGCTCAGGTATAGCGGCCAACGCCGTTTGCTGGTCCTTCCCATAAGCCACGATAACCTGGCACTCGCCACCAAGACTGTTTAAGAGAACCGATAGCAACGCAAACTCGATTCGAGCTCCCTGAGCTTCGCCCCACCGAACCAGCACCCAGTCGTTTTCGAAGACCAGCGTCAACTGCCCTGCCGACCATGGAAGGCACAAAGCCTCACTCACCCAGGGGATCTCACCGAGCGCTTCAGGTAGCTCTTCAGCCCATTGGACCATGTTGGCGCGCTTGACCACAGCCACCGCATGGGACCCGTCCCGCATGGGGGTATGAGCGAAATGAAGCTCATCCACATCTTCCAGCAGCGACTCCTCAAGCATGAAGGGCAACGCCTGATTGAGGTGCTTGACTTCTTCCGAGGCCACGGGCACCGCAATACTCCGCACGGCATCCGAGGGAAGCGCCACATAGCAGTGGTCGGGTAATTGCATCCGCGTCAGGTCGATACTTTCTGGCGCACATCCTGCTCGCACCAAAAGCCCCTGCCCCTGCTGCCAGCGCACCACATTGAGATTCTCTATAGTCATCAGGGGAGACTGCGCAAGGTCAGCGTCGGCCGGTTCTTGAAAAGACCGCTCATCATAGCTCGCCCTCTGAGCGAAAAACAGCAACAGCTCCTTGACTCCTGCGATGCAAAACACTGAACAAATGACGCTCGTTCTCGACGAGCTCGACCGTCGCGTCGAGCAGAAACCAGTCACTCTTTACACCCAGCATAGGTTCTAGCTCAGCGAGATCTTGTCCGCCGAAAGCTGGATCCTTAAGTAGATCCTCAACTTCTGAAATCTCGCCCTCTCGACGAAGCGCCTCTAATCGCTGCCCCTCAATTTCTGGAAGCGGCGCAAGTTGATCGTCACCGTTGAGGCTACGCAATACAGGTAGCGGGCACGTCAGAATGTTAATGCGACTGGGCGTGTCGGGCCAAACGGTGACCAACGGAGCGAGTGCTTCGTATACCGGTGCAGTCATGCCTTGGACAGCCCTCAATTCAGAGATGCTCGCGAGCGGCCGGTTTGCGGGCAGATAGGGAAAGTCAGAGTAACGATATTCGTCACTTTCGGCGCCTCGCTGCCGTCTTTCCGCATCGCGGTCTATAAAGTCCGTAATCGCTTCCGTTAGCGCCATTGCTTGCTCCAGATCCATGGCGTCTTCTCCGAACGTCTGAAGCAAACGAATCAGGAACTTTTGCCCCGGAGTCCACCGCTCAGGTGACTCATTGACTGCCGAGGGAGCCCTGGCGTTATCTGCCAACCCGTCACCACCGGACTCACCGGCACTGGTATTTGAACTGCCTACAGCTGTGGGTTCAGGCAACCAATTGAGATTGAAGCGACCCTGCAAATCCTCAATACGCCCACGCATCCAACCACCGGCTTCTAGCGGATAAGGCGTGGGGGGTTGTGCCCAAAGCTCGCCAAGGTGATCTGATGGCGAATCAGCCCGCGCATCGATCAGGCTGTCTTCCCGAAGCGCGAGTTGCGCCAGATACTCTGCTCCCATCATGTAGGCCCAGGCCTGCTCTGAGAATAGGTGCTGCGTGCCGCGTTGCAGAGTCAATGTGAAATCCCGTTGTAAACCCACCATCAAGGCTGCCACCAGGGCAAATACAAGCATCGCGACAACAAGCGCCGCGCCGCGCTGCACTGGCCGCAGATTATTGGACGGGCAAGACATAAAGCCTTCTCACTTCACCCAAACCGACTACGTCTAGCATCACCTCTACTGCAGCGGGTGGCGCGGGAACCGGACCCGGCTGTGAGAGATCGGCAATCCAGTTGTCCTGCCAGTTGCGACGATCGATCACGTCATCCCGATCGCTTTCAATCATCGCCACATTGGGTAGAAAACGCACTTCAAATCGAGCGACGCGATCCAAAACCGGTGTTTCAATTGGCTCCGAACCCTCGGTTCTGTCAAGCACTGGAAAATAACTTCGCCATAGCTGCTCACCTTCCAGCCACCACTGAACCCGCTGCAGCGTGCCGCGAGGTGCTGCAGTGGAGTTATGCCACCCGGCACGGGTCATTGAGAGCATGTCTCTTGCCAACTCTCCGCCACTGAGGGCGGGTACTGTCTGTCCAAACTCATCGATCACCGGCCGATTTACAACCTGGCGCAGATCCCTCGACATGAGCCCCAATGTCTGATGAATAGCATGGGTTCTTATCGAAGCATCGCGAAGACTCTCTGCCCCGGAAAGCGCCGCGGATAACCCACTGTATGCGACAACGGCCACCAAGGCGGTAATCGCCATGGCGATTAACACTTCAACCAGTGTAAAACCGCCCGCTGATTGATTAGCGGTCATCGCCAGATGGCCCCTGAGCGAGATAGCCGTCAAGGACATGCAGCGGGGACTCACGCCCCGCCTCTTGATCAGAGACGACAATCTCATAGTGAAAAAATCCGGGGACGGGCGTCTCCTTGCCCTCGCTCCACCAATACCAACTCCGGCCCGCAAGTTCCTCGCTACCTGAAGCCAATCGAGTTTGCAGCGAGCCTTTAGCTGCCAATACGAGTCGCAGCTCCGCCAAGCGATTCGCCGCAATCCATTGTGCGTGGGTGCGATCTTGCAAATAACGCAATCCATCAATCTGCTGGGACAACGTCAGTAATAGCGCAGGCAGTGCGACGGCAACGACTGCAAGAGCAACCATGACCTCGACTAAAGTAAATCCTTGATGCCGGCTCTGTGATTCTCCTACCAAGGATGGATCACTGCTCATCTGCAAGGCCCCTCGGCATCAGGGTTGTGCGACCTAGGAGATCCCACTCGAGTCGATATAAGATTTCGCCAGTGCGAACGTCCCACCACTCTATTGAACCAGGGGTCATCTCGCCTCCAGACCACGCTACGATCTGTGGCGTCGGATTCAGATCAGGGTCATAAGGCAATATGTCAACGTCGGGCTGCCCATCCAGCGCTAACCTCAGTTCATAGTCCTCGGCCAATGTGATCGGCGCGAGTGCTTCCGCGCTGGAGCGCGGCGCAGCCCAGCCCTGATCAAAACGCCTAAGCCATATGCCTCTGTAACCTGATGATTCGGCAGCTACAGATCTCCCGAGAAAAAGTCCGTGATCAACTGCCGAAAGACCGGCCTCTGAACTGGCGTAGCCCAGTAGCCCCGCGAGATGTCTCACTTCTCCTTCGAGCGCCAAATCCGCACCGCCGCGCCCGACATTCAGGCTCACCAAGCCAGTCAGCAACACGATGACAAATACCGCCACCAATAATTCAACGAGGCTGAAACCTAGCTGCTTTGAGAGGACGCGCTTGACCTGAGGCATCATCATCGAGCGGTGGAGATCAGGGATCCGCCTCATTCCAGTTGCCAATGTCCGCATTTTGATCATCGCCACCCGTCAGTCCATCCGCTCCCAGCGAATAGATATCAACCTCTCCATACTCACCGGGAGACAAATAAAAATAAGGCCGTCCCCACGGATCTACGGGTAGCTCTGAAAGATATCCGCCTCGCTTGAAGTTCCTTGGTTCGGGTTCCAACGTGCTCGGCCTCACCAATGCCTCAAGACCCTGCTCCGTGGTGGGATACTGGTAATTATCAAGGCGATAGATCTTCAGTGCAGTCTCAATGGATTTAAAGTCTGCCTGAACTTTTTGGACCCGCGCGTCGTCGGCACTATTGAGCACCGTCGGGGCCACAACGCTAATCAGCAACCCCATGATGACCAAAACCACCAAAATCTCGATTAGGGAAAATCCCTTTTGTTTGTTCACCCTCAGCTACCTCACCATCGTATTCAAGTCGAAAATCGGCAACAGGATCGCCAATACTATCGTCAGCACAAGCCCTCCCATCAATACCACCATCGCGGGTTCAAACAGGCCCATAATCGCTCCCAGCGTCAATTCCAGCTCGCGTTCCTGATTGGTCGCCGATCGTTCCAGCATGATTTCCAGATCGCCACTGGCTTCGCCGGAGGCAACCATGTGAATCATCATTGGCGGGAAAAACGCCTGCTGTGACAAAGCGCGACTGAGGCTGGCACCCTCCTGCACTGCGATTGATACTGCCTTGCTGGCCTCTCGTAATACCAGATTGGTCATCACGGATCCGGCAATACTCAGAGCGTGGATCAAGGGGACACCCGAAGCCATCAGGATACTCAAAGTCGACGCGAAACGCGCGCTATCCAATGCGGTCAGCACCGTCCGCAAACCAGGTACACGCAGTAACGCCTGATGCCACCGCCGTCGCCTCCCCGGATGACGCAGCGCCCGGCGAAACATCCACATTACGCCTAAGAACAATGCAATGCAGACCAGCGCATAGTCCCTCATAAAATCGCTGACCCAGATCAGTCCGACAGTGAGGGGCGGCAAGCTTTTTTTGGTATGCGCAAAAATGCCCACCAATTCAGGTACGACAAAAATCATCAGAGCTGAGACCACTGCCACCGCCACCGCAATCAGGACAAAGGGGTAAATCAATGCCATCTGAAGTTTTTGCGCGGTATGCTGGCGCGTCTCGGTGTAATGCGCTAACTGCTCCAGGACTGGCGCAAGTTGCCCCGCCTCTTCGCCCGCATTCACCATCGCGCGATACATTTCACCGAATGCCTGCGGAAATTGATTCAGGGCGTAAGCCAGTGTGTGCCCTTCCGCCACCTTGGATCGCACCTGCAGCATCATCGACTTGATCACAGGCTTGCGGCTCTGATCCGCAACGGCTTGCAGGCATTCATCGAGCGGTAATGCTGACGCAACGAGCGTTGCCATTTGACGGGTGATCAGTGCCAGGTCACCCGCTCCTAACCTTCTGCTTAATATGCTGAGCCGAGCCGGCCGGTTTAAACGAGCGGTGTCGGTAGCCACCACCACCTCGACAGGCCGCAGATGCCGTTGACGCAGGGTCCCCCGGACCTGACGGTCCGAGTCCCCCTCCAGCACGCCTTTGACGAGCTTGCCTTGATCGTTGAGGGCCTTGTAATGGAATGCCGTCATTATTCAGTTTACGGCTGTCACTCGCAGGACCTCGTCCAGACTGGTCTCACCACTGACAATCCGACGACGGCCATCCGCATCAATCCCCGGGCTTTCCTCCCGGGCAATCCTCAGCAGAGCCTGCTCTCCCTGCCCCTCGTGAATCGCGTCTCGCAATGCATCCCCTATCTCAATCAACTCATAAATACCGGTTCTTCCGCGATAACCGGTCATATTGCAGTGCTCACAGCCGTGAGCGCGATAGAGTCGCACTGCTTCGTCACTCAGATCCAGACGCAGTCGTTCCGCGTCACTTGGCTCATAAGACTCTCGACACTCAACGCACAACAGGCGCACCAAGCGCTGTGCCATGACAGCCAACAGACTCGAAGAAAGTAGAAAAGGTTCTACACCCATATCCTGAAGGCGCGTCACTGCGCCAATCGCCGTGTTCGTGTGGAGTGTAGAGAGCACCAGATGGCCCGTCAGGGAGGCCTGCACCGCGATCTCCGCCGTCTCGAGATCGCGTATTTCACCCACCATGACCACGTCGGGATCCTGCCGCAAAATAGCGCGAAGACCTCGGGCAAAAGTCATATCGACCTTTGGGTTAACTTGGGTTTGACCCACCCCGGGCAACATGTACTCCACGGGGTCCTCAATAGTAAGAATATTTCTTGAACTTTCATTGATGCTGGACAGTCCCGCATACAATGTGGTCGTTTTACCCGAACCCGTGGGGCCGGTAACCAAAATAATGCCGTGCGGGCTGGCGAGTGCGCCTCTATAGGCCGTCTCTACCCTGTCGTTCATGCGGAGTTCGCTCAAGTTGAGTTGACCTGCTTGCTTGTCCAGCAGCCTGAGCACAACCCGCTCGCCATATGCCGACGGTATCGTCGACATTCTTATGTCAATGCCGTGGCCCGCAATGCGAACCGATATCCGACCATCCTGCGGGATCCGCTTCTCCGCAATATCGAGTTTAGCCATAACTTTCAGACGGGAAACCAATAGCGGGGCCAGCATGCGTTTGGGAGACAAGACTTCATTCAGCACCCCGTCCACCCGATAGCGCACACTCAAGCGCTCCTCGAAAGTTTCAATATGAATATCTGAGGCCTTCTCTTTGACTGCCTGTGAGAGGATGGCATTGATCAGCCGGATAATCGGCGCGTCATCCTCCGCATCCATCAGATCTCCGACGTCGGGGAGCTCATCTATCATCCGGGATAAATCAACATCGGATGACAAATCCTCCACCATTTGTGCCGCTTCGTTCTGGGTGCGTTGGTAGGCTAGCGTCAACCGCTGCCTGAACGTTTCTTCAGACAGCGCTTCAAGAGTAAATGCCTCGCCAACAAATCTGCGCACCTCCAGCAATACATCTGTAGCGAGTGGCGGCAGGTAATAGAGTGTTAAAGCCGATGCGGATCGTTCCAGTAAAACCCCTCGACTTTGGGCAAAAGTGAATGGAATGCCGGAGGCTAGATAGGGGCTTGCCCCATCAACCGCGCCTGATGTCTCCCGTATCGGCTCATCCATGACAACTCACTCATCACCAGCAGCGTCTGAGGGAACCTCGGGCAGCTGTTGAATCTGCTCCTGCCATGTTGGCAGAACCGGCAGATTGCCGTCGTCCAAGAACATCAGCCCGCGCTCTCGGCGCTCTACTTGCTGCTCACGGATAAAACGATATTTTTCCGCCGTAGCTCCCGCAAGATCCTCATCGTCTCGGATGATCGTAGGACGGATAAATACCAGGAGATTAGATTTGGTGACAGTCACCACATCGTTCCGGAACAGGCGTCCGAGCAACGGGATGTCTGACAAGAGCGGAACCCCTTGCGTCGAGTCCTGCACGTCGTCCTTCACTAGCCCGCCCAACACGACGATGTCGCTGTCATTGGCAAGCACTTTGGTTTCGATCTTGCGCTCATTGGTAATCACGTCTGAGGCGGCCAGAATTTGAGCCGAGATGCTCGACACCTCCTGCGTAATATCGAGTACTACCGAGTCGCCTTCATTGACTTGTGGGGTGACTTTCAGTGTGATGCCAACGCTCTGGCGTTGAATCGTCTGAAACGGGTTCTGCGCCCCATTACCCACCCCCGTATTCGTGTAAGAGCCGGTGACAAA